>DASZQJ010000096.1:0-69871 GCA_035549715.1 Burkholderiales bacterium | reverse complement strand
GCCGGCAAATCGAGGCCATCGATAAAGCCGCGCATCGAATTCTTCGTGATGCCCTGGCCACGGGTCAGCGCCTTGAGCTGTTCGTACGGCTCGGGCAGGCCGTAGCGGCGCATCACGGTCTGCACGGCTTCGGCGAGCACTTCCCAGCTGGCGTCGAGGTCGGCGGCGAGGCGGTCGGGGTTGACCTGCAGTTTGCCCAGGCCCTTGGCCAGCGATTCCAGCGCCACGAGCGTGTGGCCGAAGGCGGTGCCGAGGGCGCGCAGCACGGTGGAGTCGGTGAGGTCGCGCTGCCAGCGGCTGATCGGCAGCTTCTCGGCGAAGTGGCCGAGCAGCGCGTTGGCCAGGCCGAAGTTGCCTTCGGCGTTTTCGAAGTCGATCGGGTTGACCTTGTGCGGCATGGTCGAGGAGCCGACCTCGCCCTCCTTGACCTTCTGGCGGAAGTAGCCGAGGCAGATGTAGCCCCAGATGTCGCGGTCGAGGTCGAGCAGCACGGTATTGAAACCGGCATAGGCATCGAACAACTCGGCGATGCAGTCATGGGGCTCGATCTGTGTCGTGTATTCGTTGAACTCGAAACCCAGGTTTTCCACGAACCGCCGGCCGAACCCTGCCCAATCGAAGCCCGGATAGGCGGCCATGTGCGCGTTGTAATTGCCCACGGCGCCGTTGATCTTGGCCATCAGCGAAACCGAGGCGATGCGGTCGCGCTGGCGGCGCAAGCGCTGCACCACATTCGCCATTTCCTTGCCCATGGTGCTGGGCGTCGCGGGCTGTCCATGGGTGCGCGACAGCATCGGCAGCTCCGCGGTGGCATGGGCGATGTCGGCAAGGCGCCGTACGATCGCGTCGGCCGCCGGCAGCATCACCCTCTCGCGCGACTCCCTGAGCATGAGCGCGTGGCAGAGGTTGTTGATGTCTTCGGACGTGCAGGCGAAATGGATGAAGCGCGTGGCCGCCGCCGCCCCGGCGTTTTCCCCCAGCTTGTCCCGCAGGAAGTACTCGATGGCCTTGACGTCGTGATTGGTGCGCGCCTCGATGGCCTTGACCGCCATGCCGTCCTCCACCGAGAACTCCGCCGCCAGGCGGTCGAGCTGGGTGGCCGCCGATGCGCCAAGGGCGGGGATGTCGGGCAGCCCGGCGCCGCAAAGCGCCTTGAGCCACTCGATCTCGACCTTGATTCGATAACGGATCAGGCCGAACTCGCTGAAGTACGGGGAAAGGCTGGCGACCTTGTCGCGATAGCGGCCGTCGAGGGGGGAGAGGGCCGTGAGGGCGGACGAAGGCATCGAAAGGTCGTTCGACATGCAGACCGGATTTTATCATGCGGCGCCCCGGGCACCCCGAGGCTCGGAGCCACACCCGTCCGTCGCGGCGGTGACGCGCCGCGACGGCTACCGGGCCGCCTGCTGTTCCGGAAGGGCGCGCTCGATGATGCCGCCGCCCAGGCAGACCCGGGATTCGTAGATGACCGCCGACTGCCCCGGCGTCACGGCCCATTGCGGCTCCGCGAATCGGACCTCGAAACGTCCTGCATCGATCCACTCGACCTCGCACGGTGAATCCTTCTGCCGATAGCGGGTCTTGGCGCCATAGACCCAGTGGCAGTGCGGGTCGGTGCCGCCGATCCAGCTCACATCGGTCGCCACCAGCGCGCTCGACAGCAGCGCGGGGTGCTCGTGGCCCTGGACTACGATGAGCCGGTTGCCGGACATGTCCTTGCCCGCCACGTACCAGGGCTCGCCGCCGCCGTCCCGGCTGCCGCCGATGCCCAGGCCCTGTCGCTGGCCGAGCGTGTAGTACATCAGGCCCATGTGGCGTCCGACGACCTTTCCGTCGGGCAGCACCATGTCGCCCGGCTGCGTGGGCAGGTAGCGGTTGAGGAACTCGCGAAACGGCCGTTCGCCGATGAAGCAGATTCCCGTCGAGTCCTTTTTGTCGTGGTTGGGCAAGCCGAGCTTCTTCGCCAGCGCCCGCACGTCGCGCTTGTACAGGGCGCCCAGGGGAAACAAGGTTTTCGACAGCTGCGCCTGGTTGAGGCGGTACAGGAAATAGCTCTGGTCCTTGGTCCCGTCCTCCGCCTTGAGCAGCCGGTACAGGCCGTCGCGCTCGTCGACCTGGGCATAGTGGCCCGTGGCGATGCGCTCGGCGCCAAGTTGCATGGCATGGTCGAGGAAAGACTTGAACTTGATCTCCGCGTTGCAAAGCACGTCGGGATTCGGCGTGCGGCCCGCCCGGTACTCGGACAGGAAATTGCTGAAAACGCGGTCCTTGTACTCGGCGGAAAAATTCACGGCCTCGATGTCGATGCCGATCAGGTCGGCGACGGAGACGGCGTCGATGAGGTCCGCGCGCGAGGTGCAGTACTCCTCGTCGTCATCGTCCTCCCAGTTCTTCATGAAAAGGCCGACCACCTCGTAGCCCTGCTCCTTGAGCAACCAGGCGGCGACGGACGAATCCACGCCGCCCGACATTCCGACCACCACGCGTTTCCTGCTCATTCGTAATGCACCAGCAGGTCGAGGGGGGCGCGCACACCCCGCAGGTGGTCCTCCATGCACCGCAACACCAGCGGGCTGCGATGCCGGTCGCGCGTGGCAAGGATTTCCCGGGGCTCGAGCCAGGCGGCACACACGATGCCGGCATCGAGCGCGCGTTCCGGGTGGTGCGCTCCCAGGGTGCCGGCGAAGGCGAATCGCAGGTAGGTGGTCCCGCGTGCCGGATGGCGCCAGCTGTAGACGCCGACCAGGTGGGTCGGATGGAATTCGTAGGCCGTTTCCTCGAGCGCCTCGCGGCGGGCGCCGTCGACCAGGGACTCGCCGGGCTCCAGGTGGCCGGCGGGCTGGTTGAACCTGAGGCCCTCGTCGGTCTGCTCCTCGACGAGCAGGTAGCGGCCGTCCTTTTCGACGAGCGCGGCGACGGTCACGTGGGGCTTCCAGGTCACGCAGCGATCCTCACACCAGTTTCGGGAACAACTCGGCCAGGCCCCGGTAGATGTACTCGATGGCGATGGCGGCGATGATGAGCCCCATGACCCGGGTGATGATGTTCATGCCCGTCCTGCCGAGGCGCTCCGAAATGCGGGTCGCCGCCGCCAGGGTCGCCCACACCGCCAGTGCGATCAGCGCCGCGGGGATCAGGAGCGCCAGGTGGTGGGCAAAGCCGGGTGACTGGTGGGTGGCGATGATCATCGTGCTGATTGCCCCCGGCCCCGCGAGCAGCGGGATTCCCAGCGGCACCACGGCCACCGCATCCTTCTCGGCGGCCTCCACGGCCTCATCCGGCGTCTGCCGGATGCGGCTTTCCTGCGCCTGGAGCATGGAGACGGCCAGCATCAGCAACAGGATGCCGCCGCTGATCAGGAACGAAGGAATGCTGATGCCGAAAAAGCGCAGGATCTCCGTGCCGATCAGGGCGGACACGGCGAGGACGCAGAAGACGGTGAGGGCGACCAGCCGCGCGGTGCGCCCCCGCGCGGCCCGGTTGTCGGTCGCGGTGGCGCTGATGAAAACGGGAATGCCGGCGATCGGATCGACGATGGCCAGCAGTGCGACGGTCAGCTTGAAAAGGTCGGCCCACTCGTTCATGAGCGCAATGTGGTGGCGAAAAACAAAAAAGGCAGGGCAACGGCCCTGCCTTTCGTGGCTGGCGGGAAGGCCGGCTTACCTGGCCTGTTCCTTGGTGTCTTCCTGGTGTTCCTTTTTCTCTTCGGCGGCGGGCTTGGCGGGGGCTGCAATCTTGGCGCCCGACTGCTGCGCTGCGGACGAGCCGGTATTCGGGGCCACGCCGGCCAACGTCGACATCGCGAACGTGGCGGCGACCGCGGCAAGGGCGGAGATGGCGAGCTTCTTCATGGGAATGTTCTCCTCGAGTTTCTGGAATCCGCCGCGTCCGGGAGGCGGATTTGCCCTGAAGAATAAGGGATTTCCCCGCCGAGCGTCAAACCGGTCGGCGATGTGGCTGGCGGGCGGCCAGGGGAGGCAGGTGATCCTGCTCCCCCTGTCCGCAAGTCCGGCTTATTGCTTGGCGGGCGCGGCCGGCTCGGGCTTCTTGGCCTCTTCCTTCTTCATTTCTTCCTTCTTGTGACGCTTCTTTGCCTTGGCGTGCTTCTCGGCCGGCTTGGCTTCGTCGGCGGCGACGGCGGACAAGGTCACGGAAGCGAACAGGGCGGCGATCATGGCAGCGATCAGCTTATTCATGGTGTCCTCTTGGATATGGTTCAGGGGTTGGTGACACACATCGTGTCGAGCCGATAACGCTGCCGGCATGGCGAGGTTGACACAAACTGTTACAGTCGGCTCCCGTCCGGTCCGGGAGGCTCGACCAGGCGGAACTGACCGGGCGCCAGCCCTTGCAGCGTCCAGTCGCCGATCCGGGTGCGCACGAGGCGCAACGTGGGGTGGCCGACCGCCGCCGTCATGCGGCGGATCTGCCGGTTGCGTCCCTCCCGGAGTTCGATTTCGAGCCACGCGGTAGGGATTGTCTTGCGGTAGCGCACCGGCGGGCTGCGTGGCCAAAGGTCCGGTTCCGGGATGGCGCGGGCCAGGCACGGTCGGGTCGTCGTGCCGTCCAGGGGGACTCCGGCGCGCAGTTGCGCCAAGGCATCCTCGCCGGGCAGGCCGTCGACCTGGACCCAATAGACCTTCGGCAGCTTGCGGTCCGGATGGCTGATGGCGTGCTGGAGGGCGCCATCGTCCGTCAGGACGACCAGGCCTTCGCTGTCGCTGTCCAGCCGGCCGGCGGGATACACCCCTGGCACGGGAACGTAGTCCTTGAGCGTGGCCTTGCCCTCCTGGGGGCTGAACTGGCAAAGCACGCCGTAGGGTTTGTTGAACAGGACGATCGTCACCGGCAACTCCGGGCACCAGCGGGCGGCGGGCGCAATGGGAAGCCGTGGCTTCCTGCCAGCGTGCGGGGCCCGGTTGGCGCAGGTGCGACGGCTGCCTCCGGCGTCAGCGGTGCTCGTGTGCCGTGACGTGGTCGTAGGCGGGCAGCGTCAGGAACTCGACGAAATCCTCGCTGAGCGTGAGTTCCTCGAACATCTTCGCGCCTTCCGGGTACTTGCCGGCGGCATAGCCCTTGTCCCCCAGCATCTCCTTCACCTTGGCCAGTTCCTGGGGCACCAGCGCGCTGAACATCTCCCTGGTGACCTTCCGGCCGTCGTCGAGCACGCCCTGCGGGCTGCGGATCCAGTGCCAGATCTGGGCGCGGGAAATTTCGGCAGTTGCGGCATCCTCCATGAGATTGAAGATGGGCACGCAGCCCGTGCCGGCGAGCCAGGCACCCATGTACTGGATGCCGATGTTGATGTTGGTGCGCAAGCCCTGCTCGGTGATCGGGCCCTTCGGCAGGAAGTTCAGCAGGTCCCTGGCACTGACATTCACGTCATCGCGTTTTTTCTGGATCTGGTTGGGGGTCTTCATCACCTTGTCGAAGGCCTCCCTGGCGATGGACACCAGGCCCGGATGCGCGACCCAGGTGCCGTCGTGGCCGTCATTGGCCTCCCGCTCCTTGTCCGCGCGCACCTTGGCGAGCGCGGCGTCGTTGGCGGCCGGATCGTTCTTGATGGGAATCTGCGCCGCCATGCCGCCCATCGCAAAGGCGCCGCGCTTGTGGCAGGTCTTGATGAGCAGCAGGGAGTAGGCGCGCATGAACGGGCTCGTCATGGTGACCAGCCCGCGGTCGGCGAGGATGAAATCCTTCTGGTTCCGGAATTTCTTGATGCAGCTGAAGATATAGTCCCAGCGCCCGCAGTTGAGGCCGGCGGAATGCTCGCGCAGTTCGTAGAGGATCTCTTCCATCTCGAAAGTCGCGAGGATGGTCTCGATGAGGACGGTCGCCTTGACCGTACCCTGCGGCACGCCGAGCTCCTTCTGGGCGAACACGAACACGTCGTTCCACAGGCGGGCCTCCAGGTGGGATTCCATCTTCGGCAGGTAGAGGTACACCCCGGATCCCTGCTTCACACGGGTCCTGGCGTTGTGGAAGAAGTACAGTCCGAAGTCGAACAGCGAGCCGGACATCGGCTGGCCGTCCACCAGGAGGTGCTTCTCGTTCAGGTGCCAGCCGCGGGGCCTCACAAGCAGGGTCGCCGTCTTGTCCGCCAGCTTGTACTGCTTGCCTTCCGGGCTGGTGAAGCTGATGGAGCGGTCGATGGCGTCGCGCATGTTGATCTGGCCGTTCAGCTGGTTTTCCCAGGTGGGCGTCGAGGAGTCCTCGAAGTCGGCCATGAACATGCTCGCCCCCGAATTGAGCGCGTTGATCACCATTTTGCGGTCGGTGGGGCCGGTGATCTCCACGCGGCGGTCCTCCAGGTCCTTCGGTACCGGTGCGACCTGCCACTCGGCCTCGCGGATGGCCTTGGTCTCCGGCAGGAAGTCGGGCAGCTGCCCCTGGTCGATGAGCTTCTGGCGCTGGGCGCGACGGTCGAGCAGTTCGAGGCGCCGGGCGTTGAACCCGCGGTGCAACCTGGCCAGAAACTCCAGGGCGGCGGGCGTAAGGATCTGGGCGAACTCCGGGGTGATGCGGGCGGCAACCTGCATGCCGGCGGGAAGGGGGGGATTGCTCACTGCGCGCCTCCGGTTTGAATTTTACATTGTGAAAACTGGTTTCGCTAAATGATAAATGGCAACCGCCGCGGGGACAAGCGAGGCTTGCCTTGCCGCGGCCGGCCGCCGGGGTGGTGCCGCCTATGCGAACTGCTCTTCTTCGGTGGAGCCTGTGAGCGCGGTCACCGAGGATTTGCCGGCCTGGACGGCCTGGGTCACCGCGTCGAAATAGCCGGTGCCGACCTCGCGCTGGTGCCTTGTCGCAGTGTACCCCTGGGACTCGGCGGCGAACTCGGCCTGCTGGAGCTTCACGTAGGCGGTCATGTTCTCGGTCGCATAGCCGCGCGCCAGGTCGAACATGCTGTAGTTGAGCGCATGGAAGCCCGCGAGCGTGATGAACTGGAATTTGTAGCCCATGGCGCCCAGCTCGCGCTGGAACTTCGCGATGGTCGCGTCGTCGAGGTTCTTCTTCCAGTTGAACGACGGCGAGCAATTGTACGAAAGCAGCTTGCCTGGGAATTGCCTGTGGATGGCTTCCGCGAACTGGCGCGCGAAGGCGAGGTCCGGCTTGCCGGTCTCGCACCAGATCAGGTCGGCGTAGGGGGCGTAGGCCAGCCCGCGCGAGATGGCCTGCTGGATGCCGTTCATCACGCGGTAGTAGCCCTCGGACGTGCGCTCGCCGGTGCAGAAGGGTCTGTCGTTCTCGTCCACGTCGGAGGTCAGCAGGTTCGCGGCTTCCGCGTCGGTGCGCGCGAACAGCACGGTCGGCACACCCATCACGTCGGCGGCGAGCCGGGCCGCGGCCAGCTTCTGCACGGCTTCCTGCGTGGGCACCAGGACCTTGCCGCCCATGTGGCCGCATTTTTTCGCCGAGGCGAGTTGATCCTCGAAATGCACGCCGGCGGCGCCGGCCTCGATCATCGCCTTCATGAGCTCGAAAGCGTTGAGCACGCCGCCGAAGCCGGCCTCGGCGT
Source organism: Burkholderiales bacterium (assembly GCA_035549715.1). Taxonomy (GTDB): domain Bacteria; phylum Pseudomonadota; class Gammaproteobacteria; order Burkholderiales; family JACQAP01; genus JACQAP01. The sequence goes on along the minus strand of DASZQJ010000096.1, from coordinate 62,352 downwards.
CGGCGACGATGGGCGCGAACCAATCGATGTCGTCCTTGCCCTCGGCGTGGTGGATCTGGTCGGCACGGATGAAGGTGCCGTTGATGCGCCGGACGATGGCCGGGACGCTGTTGGCGGGGTAGAGGGACTGGTCGGGATACATTTCTCCGGCGAGATTGGCGTCCGCGGCAACCTGCCAGCCGGACAGGTAGATGGCCTTCAGGCCGGCCTTGACCTGCTGCATGGCCTGGTTGCCGGTGAGGGCGCCCAGGGCATGGACGAACGGCTGCTCATGGAGCAGCTTCCAGAGCTTCTCGGCGCCGCGCCGGGCCAGTGTGTGCTCGATTTGCACTGTGCCCCGCAGGCGGTGGACCGCAGCGGCGTCGTAGGGACGCCGGACGTTTTTCCAGCGCGGGTTCTCCATCCACTGCTTCTGCAGTTCTGCGATCTGCTGTTCGCGTGACATGTTTCGGTCTCCTTCGGTACGTGGTTTGGCCGACGCGGGTGGCCGCGGCTGGCGAGGCAGGTGGTGTCGCCCGCCGCGCGTGGCGAGGCGGGACATCCGATCCCTGATGCGGGCGCGCCGTTGGGGGCGTGCCATACCCGGGACGCCAGAGATCGGATCTGGCGAGCCGCAAGAAGCCGCATGGGTCGTCGCGGCTTCGGTGAAGGCGCCTTGCCGGGGGTGGTCGACGCGACGCTGGTCACGCCAAGCTAGAGGTCTTTTATTTGCGTTGCAACATGCCTATCGGAGGGCCTAAAAGTTAATTAAAACAATATGGCAGGAAAAAATCAGGCAGGCGATTTTGCGATGCAAGATGAAGTTTCAGCTTTGTCGGCGAAGGACCGCGCGGTTGGGCGGCGAGCGTCGCCCGTCATCCCCCGTCGCGGTGGGGAATGCCGTCCCGGCTTTGGCGGGAACATGCGTTGCTTTACAATGACCGGTGCTCGTTCCTTCCAGAACGCTTGCAATTCAAAGACATCCTTTCCCCCCATCATCCAGAGACATCCCGAGGCAGACTCCATGTATCAGCACATCAAGGTGCCCACTTCCGGCGCGAAGATCACGGTCAACAAGGACTTCACGCTGAACGTACCCGACCAACCGATCATTCCCTACATCGAGGGCGACGGCACGGGCGTGGACATCACCCCGGTGATGATCAAGGTGGTCGATGCCGCGGTGGCCGCGGCCTACGGCGGCAAGCGCAAGATCGTGTGGATGGAGATGTACGCCGGAGAGAAGTCGTGCAAGGTGTACGGCGAGAATGTCTGGCTCCCGGACGAGACGCTGCAGGCGAGCAGGGAGTTCGTGGTGTCCATCAAGGGACCGCTGACGACGCCCGTCGGCGGTGGCATCCGTTCCATCAACGTCGCACTGCGCCAGGAGCTGGACCTGTATGTCTGCCTGCGCCCCGTGCGCTACTTCAAGGGCGTGCCCAGCCCGCTTAAGCAGCCGGAGAAGACCGACATGGTCATCTTCCGGGAGAACTCCGAGGACATCTACGCGGGCATCGAGTGGGCGGCCGAATCGGACCATGCGCGCAAGGTGGTGGACTTCCTCATCAAGGAAATGGGCGTGAAGAAGATCCGCTTCCCGGCCACTTCCGGCATCGGCATCAAGCCGGTCTCGAGGGAAGGCACGGAGCGCCTGGTGCGCAAGGCGATCCAGTATGCGATCGCGAACAAGCGCCGCTCGGTGACCCTGGTGCACAAGGGCAACATCATGAAGTTCACCGAGGGTGCGTTCCGCGACTGGGGCTATGCGCTCGCCAGGCGGGAGTTCGGCGCCGAACTCGTCGACGGCGGCCCGTGGATGAAGCTGCCCAATGGCATCGTCATCAAGGACGTGATCGCCGATGCCTTCCTGCAGCAGATCCTGCTGCGCCCCGACGAGTACGACGTGATCGCCACCCTCAACCTGAACGGCGACTATATCTCGGACGCGCTGGCAGCCCAGGTCGGCGGCATCGGCATTGCCCCGGGTGCCAACACCAGCGATTCGGTCGCGATGTTCGAAGCCACCCACGGCACGGCGCCCAAGTACGCGGGCAAGGACTACGTGAACCCGGGTTCGCTCATCCTCTCGGCGGAAATGATGCTCACCCACATGGGCTGGGTGGAAGCGGCGCAGCTGATCGTGAAGTCCATGGAGGCGGCCATCAACGACAAGGTCGTCACTTACGACTTCGCGCGCCTGATGACCGGTGCGAAGCAGGTGTCCTGCTCCGGCTTCGGCAATGCAATGATCGAGCGCATGAAGCGCTGAGGCCCGCCTGCGGGCCGCATTCGAAAACAAAAGCCCGCAGCATTCGCTGCGGGCTCTGAATTTGGAGTATCTGTCGCGCCGGCTCTGGGGCCTGCCGCGCCGGCAGCCGTCAGGCCGCCTGGATATTCGATGCCTGCTTCCCCTTCGGTCCCTGGGTGACTTCGAAGCTCACCTTCTGGCCTTCCTTCAGCGTCTTGAATCCGTTCATCTGGATCGCCGAAAAGTGCGCGAACAGATCCTCGCTGCCGTCGTCGGGCGTGATGAACCCGTAGCCCTTCGCATCGTTGAACCACTTAACCGTGCCTTGTGCCATACAACACCCTTCCCCTTTGAAGTACGCGGGCCGGATACCCGCCGACTGTTTGTCTCAAGACCGCGTTCTCGGCAAAACCGGTGCTGCAGTTACCTTGAAGCCAAACACCAATGCTCTTTGTAGGTGATTTATTTTGGGAAGTCAAGCCGCTCCGGAGCGCGCAAGCGTTTGTTGCAGCGCGGTTTTAAGGCATCCCCAGGCCCCCGGCGAGCATGGATTCCCGCCACTTGTATTTTCCGCTGTTATGCGCAAAATGAAGCCTTGAGCAAGGGCCGGGAAAGCGAGACAAGCAGGTCAAAATGGCATCGGGAACTCGCGACGGAACACTTCTGGAGGCCGAGAAAAGCAAGGTCAAGCCTCCGCCCCTGTTCAAGGTCTTGCTGCTCAACGACGATTACACGCCCATGGACTTCGTCGTGTCCGTCCTGCAGACCTTTTTTTCGATGAATCGTGAACAGGCGACGCAGATCATGCTCAAAGTTCACAGGGAGGGCATGGGGGTCTGCGGCGTGTATCCACGCGACGTCGCCGCGACCAAGGTGGACCAGGTCATCGCGTTTGCAAAGCAGTATCAACATCCGCTTCAGTGCGTGATGGAGGAAACATGATTGCGCAGGAACTCGAAGTCAGTCTGCACATGGCGTTCATGGAAGCGCGGCAGAAGCGCCACGAGTTCATCACGGTGGAGCACCTGCTGCTTGCCATGCTGGACAACCCTTCGGCGGCGGAAGTCCTGCGTGCGTGCGCTGCGAACGTCGAGGAACTGCGCAAGCTTCTCAACGATTTCATCAACGAGCACACGCCGGTGGTGAGCGGCGAGGAAGTCGACACCCAGCCCACCCTGGGCTTCCAGCGCGTGATCCAGCGCGCCATCCTGCACGTCCAGTCTTCCGGCAAGAAGGAAGTCACGGGCGCCAACGTCCTGGTGGCGATTTTCGGGGAAAAGGACTCCCACGCCGTCTATTTCCTGCACCAGAAGGGCGTGACGCGGCTGGACGTGGTGAACTTCATCTCGCACGGCATCACCAAGGTGCCGCAGGCCGCGCCCGCGAAGCCGCAGCAGGAGGCCGATGCCGAGGCCGAGCAGGAACAGTCCACCGGCGGCGCGCTCGAGAGCTACACGCTCAACCTGAACGCCCTGGCCATATCCGGAAAGATCGATCCGCTCATCGGCCGCGAGCGCGAGCTCGAGCGCGTGATCCAGACGCTGTGCCGCCGGCGCAAGAACAATCCGCTGCTGGTCGGCGAAGCCGGCGTGGGCAAGACCGCGATCGCCGAGGGCCTGGCCCGCCGCGTGATCGAGGGCAACGTGCCCGAGATCCTGTCGCGCTGCCAGGTGTATGCGCTGGACATGGGCGCGCTGCTGGCCGGCACCAAGTACCGGGGCGATTTCGAGCAACGGCTCAAGGCGGTGCTCAAGCAACTCACCGACAATCCCAACGCGATCCTGTTCATCGACGAGATCCATACGCTGATCGGCGCGGGCGCGGCCTCGGGCGGCACGCTGGACGCATCGAACCTGCTCAAGCCCGCGCTGTCCTCCGGCAACCTCAAGTGCATCGGCGCCACGACGTACACGGAATACCGTGGCATCTTCGAGAAGGACCACGCGCTCTCGCGGCGCTTCCAGAAGATCGACGTCACCGAGCCCTCCGTCGCGGAGACGGTGGAGATCCTGCGCGGGCTCAAGACCCGGTTCGAGGCGCACCACGGCGTCAAGTACACGGCTTCGGCCCTGACTTCCGCGGCGGAGCTGTCGGCGCGCTTCATCAACGACCGCCACTTGCCGGACAAGGCGATCGACGTGATCGACGAGGCCGGCGCGGCGCAGCGCATCCTGCCCAAGTCCAGGCAAAAGCGCGTCATCAGCAAGCACGAGATCGAGGAGATCATCGCCAAGATCGCGCGCATCCCGCCGCAAAGCGTGTCGTCGACCGACCGCAACAAGCTGCAGACCCTGGATCGCGACCTGAAGGCCGTCGTGTTCGGCCAGGACAGGGCCATCGACGCGCTTGCGGCTTCCATCAAGATGTCGCGCAGCGGCCTGGGCAATCCGCAGAAGCCGATCGGCTGCTTCCTGTTCAGCGGACCCACCGGCGTGGGCAAGACCGAGGTCGCGCGGCAGCTCGCGTACACCATGGGCGTGGAGCTGATCCGCTTCGACATGTCCGAGTACATGGAGCGCCACGCCGTGTCACGGCTCATCGGCGCGCCCCCTGGCTACGTCGGCTTCGACCAGGGCGGGCTGCTGACCGAGGCGATCACCAAGCATCCGTACTCGGTGCTGCTGCTCGACGAGATCGAGAAGGCGCATCCCGACATTTTCAACATCCTGCTGCAGGTGATGGACCACGGTACGCTCACGGACAACAACGGGCGCAAGGCCGATTTCCGCAACACGGTGATCATCATGACCACCAACGCGGGCGCCGCCGAACTGTCGAAGACCACGATGGGCTTCACGCAGCAGCGGGCGGCCGGCGACGAGATGGCCGAGATCAAGCGCATGTTCACGCCGGAGTTCCGCAACAGGCTGGACGCGACGATTTCCTTCGCGCCGCTGTCCACCGACGTCATCCTGCGGGTGGTCGACAAGTTCCTCATGCAGCTCGAGGAGCAGCTGCACGAGAAGAAGGTGGAGGTGGCGTTTACCGAGGCGCTCAAGGATTACCTGGCCAAGAACGGCTTCGATCCGCTGATGGGCGCGCGCCCGATGTCGCGCCTGATCCAGGACACGATCCGCAGCGCACTGGCGGACGAACTGTTGTTCGGTCGGCTTGCCGGCGGCGGCAAGGTGACCGTGGATGTCGACGAGCAGGGCAAGACCCGCCTCGCGTTCGAATCGTCCGCGAAGGACAACAAGGACGAGGTCAAGGAAGAAACCGTCGCCTAGCGGCCTTGCAGGCATGGAAAGAGCCGGACTTCGCGTCCGGTTTTTTTTCGCCCGCGCCGGCATAGAATGGGGCACTCGAGGGGAGTCAACGGATGAACACGACGATCGCGGCGATTTTGCTCGCAGCCGCCATTCCGGCGGCCGCGGCGGATGCCACCACGGGCCGCAGCCTGGCGGCCACCTGTACCGGCTGCCACGGCACCAACGGCCGCAGCGAGGGCGCCATTCCGTCCCTGGCGGGCCTGCAGAAGGCGTACATCGCCAATGCCATGCGCGAATTCAAGGGCGGCACGCGCGATGCGACTGTCATGCACCAGCATGCGAAGGGCTACTCGGACGAGCAGATCGAACGCATCGCCGAGTTCTTTGCCGCGCAAAAGCTGGATTGAGGAGGGAAGGACATGGGCGTATCGCGCAGGAAGTTCCTCGGCTGGCTGTCCGCATCGGCCGCCGTGACGGCGGCCGCTCCCGCCCGCGGCGCGCCTGCGGGACGCGTCGTGGTCATCGGCGGCGGCTTTGCCGGTGCCACTGCGGCCAAGTACATCCGCATGTGGAGCCCGGACATCGAGGTTACGCTCGTGGAGCGGGACGAGGAATTCATCTCGTGCCCGCTGTCGAACCGGGTGCTGGCGGGCGTCGTGCAGCTCAAGGAGCTCACCCGCGGCTACGGCAAGTTGCACGCAAAGCACGGCGTGAAGGTCGTTCGCGACGAGGCCGTTTCGATCGATGCCGCGAAGAAGAAGGTGAGCCTCGCCGGCGGCGGCACGCTCGCCTATGACCGCCTCGTCGTCGCGCCGGGCGTGGATCTCCTGCCCGGGGAGGTACCGGGTCTTTCCGAGGCGTCCGACCGTATCCTGCATGCCTGGAAGGCCGGGCTGCAGACGACGTACCTGCGCAAGCAGCTCGAAGCGATGCCCGATGGCGGGGTATATGCCATCACGATCCCCAGGGCGCCTTACCGGTGCCCGCCGGGCCCGTATGAACGCGCCTGCCAGGTGGCCTGGTACTTCAGCCGGCACAAGCCGCGATCCAAGGTGCTGATCCTCGACGCGAACGAGGATGTCGTCTCCAAGAAGGGGTTGTTCACCAAGGCCTGGACCGAGCGTTACCCGGGCATCGTCGAGTACCACCCGAACAGCGAGCTGACCGCCGTCGACGGCCAGAGCCTGACCGCCAGGCTCGCCTTCGAAGATGTCAAGGCGGACGTCCTGAATGTCGTCCCGCCGCAGCGCGCGGGCGGGATCGCCCTGGAAGCCGGCCTCGTCAACGCGAACAACCGCTGGTGCGGCGTGGACTTCCTCACCTACGAGTCAACGGCAGTGCCCAACGTCCACGTGCTCGGCGATGCAATCATGGCCGCCCCCCAGATGCCCAAATCGGGCCACATGGCGAACCAGCACGCCAAGGTCTGCGCGGCGGCAATCATTGCGCTGCTGCACGGGGACAAGGTGAACCCGCAGCCGATGCTGACGAACACCTGCTACAGCTTCGTGAGCGACAAGGAGGTGATCCACGTCGCATCCGTGCACGGCTACAACGGCGAGAAGAAGACCATGGAGATCCTGCCCGGTGCGAGCGGCGTTTCCGCCGCCGCGAGCGAGCAGGAGGGCCGATTCGCGGAGTCCTGGGGCCGCAACATCTGGAACGACATGCTGGCCTGAGCCAGCGCGGGCTACTTCGCGACGGGGCGGGAAGGATCCGCGATCCACTCGCTCCAGGAGCCGGGGTAAAGCTTGCTGCCGTGGATGCCCGCCACTTCCATGGCGAACAGGTTGTGGCAGGCGGTGATCCCGGAGCCGCACTGGTGAACGACCTTCGCGGCGGGCAGGTTGCCCACCAGCGGGGCAAACGCCGCCCGCAATTCCTCCGGCTTGCGGAACCGGCCCTGGGCGTCCAGGTTGTCCTTGAAGAAGCGGTTGACCGCGCCGGGGATGTGCCCGGCGACCGGGTCGATGGTCTCGTTCTGGCCGTGGTAGCGGTCGTTGGCGCGGGCGTCGACGAGCACCATGTCGGCCGAATTCAGGCGGTCCTGCACGTACTTCGCGTCGACGCGGGCGCTGTCGTCCGGCGTGCCGGTGAAGCTTGCCGCACGCGGCGACGGCACCGCCTGGGTCACGGGGTGGCCCGCCGCGAGCCAGGCCTGCCAGCCGCCGTCCAGTACGGCCACCTTCCCGTGGCCGACCCAGCGCAGCAGCCACCAGAGGCGGGCGCCATAGGCCCCGCCAGCCTGGTCGTAGCCCACCACCTGCGAGGTCTTCGACACGCCCATGCGCCCCAGCCAGTCGATGAGCTTGTCCGGATCGGGCAGGGGATGGCGGCCATTGCTGCCGGTCAAGGGCCCGGAGAGGTCCTGGTCCACGTTCGCGAAGCGCGCGCCGGGGATGTGCGATTCGGCATAGGCCAGGGTCCCGAAGGCGGGATTCGTGAGTTCGTGGCGGCAATCGAAGACGACCAGCGACGGGTCCTGCAGGTTGTTCGCAAGGTCGGCGACGGAGATGAGGGTCGTGTGGTTCATTGGGGTCCGCGTGAGGTGGAAGGCAGAACGGGGATGATAGGGGCCGCCGGGCCGGGCTGCAAAAACAAAAGCCCCGGCGTGCCGGGGCTTGCGGGTGGCCCGCCCATCACAGGTGCGGGTCGATGTGGGCGCGCAGGAACTCGTGGAAATGGATCATGCCGTCTTCCATGGGCGACTGGTACGGCCCGAATTCATTCCTGCCCTGAAGGTACAGGGCGCGGCGGCCTTCGGTCATGCGCACGCAGATTTCCTCGTCCTCGCGCGCGGTTTCCGCGTACGCCGCCTGCTCCGCCTCGATGAACTCGCGCTCGAACAGCACGATGTCCTCCGGGTAGTAGAACTCGACCACGTTGGCGCAGCGCTCGGGGCCGTTCGGCACGATCGTGCTGATCACCAGCACGTTGGGATACCACTCCACCATCACGTTCGGGTAGTAGGTGAGCCAGATCGCGCCCTGCTTGGGCATCTGGCCGTTGTTGTAGCGCAGGACCGCCTCCTGCCACTTGCCGTAGGCCTCGGTCCCGGGCTTGCCCAGCGCCTGGTGGATGCCGACCGTCTGTACGCTGTACCACTCGCCGAACTCCCACTTGAGGTCGTCGGTGTCGACGAACTGGCCGAGGCCCGGGTGGAAGGGGATGACGTGGTAGTCCTCGAGGTAGACCTCGATGAACGTCTTCCAGTTGATCGGGTATTCCTCGATCGTCGTGCGGTCCAGCATGTAGCCGGAGAAATCCAGGTCCGCCAGGACGCCGAGCTTCGCGAAATCGATCCCGGGGTTGCGCTCGCCGGCGAACAGCAGGCCGTTCCAGGATTTCAGCGGCGTCCTGGCGAGGTCGAGGCAGGGGTTGCCGGGAAAATGCGGCGCGCCGAGCAGCCTGCCCGACATGTCGTAGGTCCAGCGGTGCAGCGGGCATACGATGTTCGCCGTGGTGCCGCTGCCCTTGAGCATGATCGACTGCCGGTGGCGGCAGACGTTGGAAAGCAGTTCCACGCCGTTCTGGTTGCGCACCAGCGCCTTCGCGTGGTTCATCCATTCGAGGCTGCGATAGCTGCCGACTTCCGGCACCATGAGCTCGTGGCCGACGTAGCCAGGGCCCTTCGCGAACAGAAATTTTTGCTCGAGCGCCGCGATTCGCGGGTCGAAGTACCAGTCCACCGGCAACTGCACCGGCGTACGGGTCAGGGCAGAAACGTTAGCCAGATCCGTCATACCAGCCTGTATCCCTGCAAGCCATCATGAATAAAAAAACCGCCCCCGGCTCTACGCGCTGAATGGGGCGGAATTCCATGGGGAATTGTCCCTGAAAACCCCCATTGGCGCAATGCCATTGCGACCGTCAATCCCCATGATTTCGAACGGGTTGGGACCCGTTTCGTTGACCCGGGTTCCGGTCATGGGCTATTTTTACGAACTTTTTTACGACGCGCCGGATTCCCCGCAAACGGCGCCTGAACCGGTGACCAAGCCCAAGCCCCAGAAACCCCAGTCCTTCGAGGCCGCCCTGGCCGAGATCGAGCAGATCGTCGCGGCCATGGAAGGCGGCGAGTTGCCCCTCGAGCAGTCCCTGGCGGCATACAAACGGGGCGCCGAGCTGTTGCAGTACTGCCAGGCGCAATTGCGCGACGCACAGCAGCAGGTGAAGGTCCTCGAGGCCGGCGCGCTGCAGAATTTTTCCGGTGACGACGCCGAAGAGTGATTTCCGGGACTGGATGCTGGACCGACAGTCCCGCATCGAGCAGGTCCTGCATGCCCTGCTGCCGGCCGCGGACCTCGCGCCCCGGCGCCTGCATGCCGCCATGCGCTACGCCGCCCTCGGCGGCGGAAAGCGCGTGCGGCCGCTGCTCGCGTACGGCGCCGGGGAGCTGGCGGGGGCCGACCCGGCGCGCGTGGATCGCGTGGCCTGCGCGGTCGAGATGATCCACGTGTACTCGCTCGTGCATGACGACATGCCGCCGATGGACAACGACTCCCTGCGCCGTGGCAAGCCGACGGTGCACGTGGAGTTCGACGAGGCCACCGCGCTGCTCGTGGGCGACAGCCTGCAAAGCCTGGCTTTCCAGGTGCTCGCGGATGCGCCGCTCGCGGACGATGCCCGGCGGCAGGTGGAGATGATCTCCCTGCTGGCGCTTGCCGCCGGCTCGCGCGGCATGGCTGGCGGCCAGGCGATCGACCTCGCCTCCACCGGCAAGCCGCTCAGCGTGCCCGAGCTCGAGCACATGCACATCCACAAGACCGGCGCGCTCATCCGGGCCGCCGTGGCGCTGGGCGCCCGTTGCGGCAGTGGCCTGGACCCCGCGCAGCTCGGCGCCCTCGACCATTTCAGCAAGTTCATCGGGCTGGCGTTCCAGGTCGTCGACGACGTCCTCGACGCCGATTCCAGCACGGCCACGCTCGGCAAGACCGCCGGAAAGGACGCGCAGAGCAACAAACCCACCTACGTCAGCGCGCTGGGCCTGGAGCGGGCGCGCGTGCTCGCGGCCGAATTGAGGGATGATGCACTGGCGGCCCTGCGCGACCTGCCCGCGGGTGGCGGACACCTGCGCGAACTGGCCGACTTCATCGTGTTGCGCAAATTCTAGGCCGGTAAAACTCCCGGGCCGGCGAGCCGGCCGGCCCCCACCAGAAACGACGAGATGTACGACCTGCTAAAGACCATCGATTCGCCCGCCGACCTGCGGCAACTCGACCGCAAGCGGCTGCACGAAGTGGCGCGCGAACTGCGCGACTACCTGCTCGAATCCGTGTCCGCGACCGGCGGCCACCTGTCCTCCAACCTGGGCACCGTCGAGCTGACCATCGCGCTGCATTACGTCTTCGATACCCCGGAGGACCGGCTGGTGTGGGACGTGGGCCACCAGACCTACGCGCACAAGGTGCTCACCGGCCGGCGTGACCGCATGGGGACACTGCGCCAGATGGGGGGCATTGCCGGCTTCCCGCGCCGGGACGAGAGCGAATACGACACGTTCGGCACCGCCCATTCGAGCACTTCCATCAGCGCGGCGCTGGGCATGGCGGTCGCGGCACGCATGCGCGGCGAAAGCCGCAGGGTGATCGCGGTCATCGGTGACGGCGCAATGACCGCCGGCATGGCCTTCGAGGCCCTGAACAATGCCGGCGCCACCGACGCCAACCTGCTCGTGGTGCTCAACGACAATGACATGTCCATCTCCGAGAACGTCGGGGCCCTGAACAACTACCTCGCCAAGCTGATGTCAGGGCGCTTTTACGCCGCGGCACGCCGCACCGGCGAGAAGGTGCTGGGGGTGGTGCCCCCGGTACTCGAACTGGCAAAGCGCGCCGAGGAGCACGTCAAGGGCATGGTCACGCCAGGGACGCTGTTCGAGGAGTTCGGGTTCAACTACATCGGTCCGGTGGACGGCCACAACATCGACGTGCTCGTGGCCACCCTGGGCAACCTGAAGCAGCTCGAGGGACCCCAGTTCCTGCACGTGGTCACCCGAAAGGGCAAGGGCTACGAGCGCGCCGAGGACGATCCCATCCTGTACCACGGCGTGGGCAAGTTCGATCCGGGCGCGGGCATCCTGGCCAGGCCGGGCGGCAAGCCGACCTACACGCAGGTCTTCGGCGACTGGCTGTGCGACATGGCGGCGCAGGACTCGCGGTTGGTGGGCATCACACCGGCGATGCGCGAAGGCTCCGGGCTCGTGCGCTTTTCGCAGGAGTTTCCCGATCGGTACTTCGACGTGGGCATCGCCGAGCAGCACGCCGTGACGTTTGCCGCGGGGCTTGCCTGCGAGGGGCTGAAGCCGGTCGTCGCGATCTATTCCACGTTCCTGCAACGCGCTTACGACCAGCTCATCCACGACGTCTGCATCCAGAACCTGCCCGTCCTTTTCGGCATCGACCGCGCCGGCCTGGTCGGCGCGGACGGGCCCACCCACGCAGGCAGCTTCGACCTCTCCTACCTGCGCTGCCTGCCGAACATGGTGGTGATGGCGCCCGCCGACGAGAACGAATGCCGGCAAATGCTCTATACGGGTTTCCAGGTCGATGGCCCGGTGGCGGTGCGCTACCCGCGCGGCAGCGGGCCGGGCGTCGTCCCGGAGGCGCAAATGCGCGCGTTGCCGGTGGGCAAGGGCGAGATCCGGCGGCGGGGCAGGGGCATCGCCATCCTTTCCTTCGGCGCCCTGCTCAGGCCCTGCCTGGAAGCCGCCGAGAAACTCGATGCCACGGTGGCCAACATGCGCTTCGTCAAGCCGGTCGACGAAGCCTTGATCCTGGAGCTGGCGCAAACCCATGACCAGCTGGTGACGGTGGAAGAGAATACGATCCAGGGCGGCGCAGGCAGCGCCGTGCTCGAAGTCCTTGAAAAGCAGAAGCTTCCGAAAAAGGTGCTGCAGCTCGGGCTGCCGGATACTTTCATCGACCACGGCGACCCGGCGAAACTGCTCAAGGCCTGTGGCCTGGACGCCGACGGCATCCACGCCTCCATCCTGGCGCTGCACCGCTAGAAACCCTGATAGTCGAGTAGTTTACTCGGCTATTGGCGCCGGACTATAATCCGGCCCTGACCTGCCTTAGGAACTCCCATGAATTCGCCGGACAGCTTCGTGATTCCGGACGTGCAAAGCTCCGCCGATACCCGCCGCCTTGCCATCGACAAGGTCGGGATCAAGGCGATTCGCCACCCCGTGCGCGTGGGCGACAAGGATGGCGGCGTGCAACACACCATCGCCACCTTCAACATGTACGTGGGCCTGCCGCATAACTTCAAGGGCACCCACATGTCGCGGTTCGTCGAGATCCTGAATTCGCAGGAGCGCGAGATCTCGGTGGAATCCTTCGAGTCGATGCTGCGCGACATGGTCAAGCGACTGGAGGCCGAGTTCGGCCACATCGAGATGACCTTCCCGTACTTCATCAACAAGGCCGCCCCGGTCTCGGGCGTGAAGAGCCTGCTCGACTATGAGGTGACCTTCGTCGGCGAGATCGACAAGGGCGGCTACACCTTCTCGATGAAAGTGGTGGTGCCCGTCACGAGCCTGTGCCCGTGCTCGAAGAAAATCTCCGACTACGGCGCCCACAACCAGCGCTCCCACGTCACCATCACGGCGCACACCAACGCCCATGTGTGGATCGAGGAGATCGTGCGCATGGCCGAGGAACAGGCCTCCTGCGAGCTCTACGGCCTGCTCAAGCGGCCCGACGAGAAGTACGTCACCGAGCGTGCCTACGACAACCCCAAGTTCGTCGAGGACCTGGTGCGCGACGTCGCCACGGTGCTCAATCGCGACCAGCGCATCGAGGGCTACGTGGTCGAATCGGAAAACTTCGAATCCATCCATAACCATTCGGCCTACGCCCTGATTGAAAAATCCCGGGCGTAGTCCTGCCAATGGATGGATGCGACGTTTCAGTGAAGGCTAATGCGCCCTCGGGCGCGTTACGCCGGAACTAAAACTTCGAATCCATCCATATTGGTTCCGGCATAACCTGAAGGTTAGCCTCCACCGCAACAAGCGCGTTGCACGCGCGTGTTGTCATTCGGCCTACGCCCTGATCGAGAAGCGCCGGTCGCAGGACGATCCTTCCGGAAAGAAAAAGGGCCGCGAAGCGGCCCTTTTCATTTGCATCGGGAAGCGCCTAGAGCATCCTGACCTTGACGAGGTCGTTGCGCTCCTTCGCCGCGCCCAGCGGATTGCGCAGCGGCCGGCCGAACGCCGGCGCCTCGATCTCGAACACGTCGCCCACCTTCGTCTCCACCTTCTTGGTGAAGCTGCCCGTGGCCGCGCCGAAGAAATGCACGTGCACGTCGCCGGGGCCGCGGAAATCCCGGTACTTGAAATGGTGGTGCTCGAGGTTGGCGATCGAGTGGCACATGTTGTCGTCGCCCGAGAGCCAGTCCTCGGCCCAGATCTGCTTGCCGTCTCGCAGCAGGCGGGCGCGGCCGGTCACCGACCTCGGCAGCTCGCCCGTCAGCAGCTCCGGACCGTAGCTGCACTGGCGCAGCTTCGAGTGCGCGAGGTACAGGTAGTTCTGGCGCTCCATGACGTGGTCGGCATATTCGTTGCCCAGGGCAAACCCGACGCGCAGCACCTGGCCGTCGTCCCCGATGACGTAAAGGCCCACGACTTCGACCTCCTCGCCGCCATCGAGCGCGTAGCACGGCAACTCCAGCGGCGCGCCGGGAGGCACCACGCAGCGGCCGTCACCCTTGTAGAACCACTCCGGCGGCGTGCCGATCTTCCCGGGGGCGGGTTTGCCGCCTTCCACCCCCCACTTGAACATCTTCATCGAGTCGGTGAGCTCCGACTCGTCCTTCTGGATCTTGGCGTGCATGGAATCCCGTGCGGCGGCGCTGCCCAGGTGGGACAGGCCCGTGCCCGTGATCAACCAGCGATGGGGGTCGGGATGGTCGAGCGGCGGCAGCAGGCGTCCGGCGGAGGCGACGTCCTCGTAGCGCTCGGTGGCGCCGCCAGGGGCCTTGGCCGCCAGCGCGTCGATCGACGTGTTGGCGCGCGCGGCGGCGAGCGCGAGGTCGTACATGCGTTCATAGCCGGAAAGCACCTGCAGCGTCGCGCCGTCCTGCGACACCGCGGCGACCTTGCGGGCCCCGTTGCGATCCTTGAACTGGACGTATCTCAAGCGACTCCTCCATGGTTGGGTCGGCGGCCCTGGCCGCAGCCGCTCGTGGCCGCCATGGTACGACGAAACCGGCGCGGCGAAACGGGCCGCGCGGGGCTGGCCTATACTCTGCGGCTCGGACGGAGGCGCGAATGAAGACGAGCAGCAACGGGATCTCGATCAACTGCGTGGTCGAAGGGCAGGGCCCCTGGGTGGTGATGAGCCATTCGCTGGCCTGCAACGTGTCGATGTGGGACGAGCAGGCTGCCCTGCTCGCCAGGGACTTCCGGGTGTTGCGCTTCGACACGCGCGGCCACGGGGCGACCGATGCGCCGGCCGGCGCCTACTCCCTGGACATGCTTGCCGACGACTTGCTGGGCCTGCTCGACGGGCTGGGCATCCGCGAGGCTCACTACGTCGGGTTGTCGATGGGCGGCATGATCGGCATGACGTTCGCACTCAAGCATCCGGGGCGGCTGCGCAGCCTGGTGCTGTGCGATACCACCAGCCGGGTGCCGCCGGAAGCGGCGCCGGTGTGGGAGGGACGCATCCAGACGGCGAAGGCCCGGGGCATGGAGCCGCTGGTCGAGCCGACCCTGCAGCGCTGGTTCACCGAACCCTTCTACCAGTCGAACAAGGCGATGATGCAGCGGGTCGGTGCCATGATCCGGGCAACCCCCGTGGACGGCTACGTCGGCTGCTGCCACGCCATTCCGAAGATCGACCTCACGGACCGGCTCGGCGCGATCCGCGTGCCGGTGCAAGTCATCGTGGGCGACCAGGACGCGGGCACGCCCGTGGCGATGTCACAGGCGATCCACGATGCGATTCCGGGCTCGGAGCTCGTGGTCATCCCCTCGGCCTCGCACCTGTCCAACCTCGAGCAGCCCCAGGCGTTCAATCGGGCGCTGGCTGCATTCCTCGGCAGGCAGTGAGGCGCCCGGCGTCCCGCGCGTGCGGGAGCGGCACGAACTCCACGTGCACCGGCGGATCGTCGAGGCAGCGCCGCAGCAGCTGCCACGTCTCGTAGTCGAACGCGCCGTCGCGGCGCGCGCGCAGCCCTTCCGCCAGTTCCGCCTCGTCTGCGAAGCTGCCCAGATGGCGCCAGCGGTCGAAGGCGTGGATCTCGCTGCGGCCGCTCGCCGGGTCGTGCTCGCGCAGGCCGATCGGTCCCGGAAAGGGCCAGTCGGGCAAGCGCAGCGAATGCAGCGCCTGGGTCATGCGCATGGCGTGGGCGAGCACGCTTTCCGCGCCGATGCACGCCCCGCGGCAACGCTTCAGGCGATGGCCCAGGCACGGTCCCTGGCCTTGCTCGAGTCCGACGGCGATATGGCACAGCTCGTGCGCATCGGCCAGGTCGCGCAGGGCATTGCGGGCCACGCGCCGGGTGCGGAACATGCCGTACAAGGGGGTACGGGCGGCGGATTCGAGGTCGTCCAGGTCGACGAATTCGGGCACGACGGGCCCGTCGACCGGGTCCCAATGCCAGGCGCAGGGAACCTCCCGCGCCGGGCGCTTCCTGTTGAACACCGGAGACAGCCGCTCGATGAGCTGGGCCTGGCGAAAGATCGCCCCCAGTTCGCCCGCGGTGGCCGTCCATTCGATCCGTGCCGTGTCGGCGGCGATGCGGCGATCGCGCTGCGAGCGGGAATCGCCGCTGAAGTGCGCCCGCACGCGGCTGGCGAGGTTCGTCGAACGGCCTGCGTAGAGCGGCGACTCGTCGCCGGCATGGAACACGTACACCCCGGGGCCCTCCGGGATGTCCTCCAGGATGCCCGGCGGCAGCGCCGCGGGGAGCATCGGCTTGCGCAGCAATTCGTCGACGGCTTCGCGAACCCGTTCCGGACCGGGGTCGGCGAGGATCTCGCGGGTGAACGCCCAGAGCACTTTCGCGTCGCCCAAAGCCCGGTGGCGATTCTCGCAAGACAGTCCGTGGCGCTCGATCAGGCTGTCGAGGTTGTGGCGTGGATGCTCGGGGAAAAGCCTGCGGGAGAGCCGCACCGTGCACAGGATGTCCGGCTCGTAGCGCAGGCCCAGCCGGCGGAATTCCGCACACAGGAACCCATGGTCGAAGCGGGCGTTGTGGGCCACCAGCACCCTGCCCTGCAGCCGGCGGAAGAGGGCCTCGGCGATCTCACCGAAGCGAGGCGCCTGCGCCACCATGGCATCGGTGATGCCGGTGAGCGCCTGGATGTTGAAGGGGATGGCACGGCCCGGGTTGACCAGCGTGCTCCATTCGCCCTGCAGCTCGCCGTGCTCCACCTCCAGCAGGCCGATTTCCGTGATGCGATCCGATCCCGGGGAGGCGCCGGTGGTTTCCAGGTCGAGGAAGACCAGCGGACGATCGATCATCGCGGCGCCCGCTTCGGTTCGACGGGGCACCGGAGGCGCTCTGTATAATCCCCGCGCAAAGGCCGTCCGGCAGATAACTTGAGGGGAGGGTTCATCGTGTCAAATCGTTTCCTGGCGCCTCGCCGCTGGCTGTCCCGCCTGGGCGGCGCGCTGCTGATGTGCGGCGCAGCAGGACTTGCCGTCGCCCATTCCGAATCCGACGCAACCGGCGGCTATGCGCTCATCGATTGCGAGCATCCCGGGCCGAAGGTGGCCACCGAACTGCCCGCGGAGATCGCCGCTTCGGGGATTTTGCAGTGTACGCCGTCGATGCACATGATTGTCGCCAACGGAGTCTGGAACTGGCGCTATCCCGGCAGCTTCTTCGACCGGCCCTTCATCCCCGCCCATGCGCCGAAAGCATCGCAGGGGCAGGCCGGGGCGCGGTTCTTCACCCGCTTCGAGACCCGCGAGTTGAATGCGGAGCAGATCCGCGCCCGCCACGAGCAATTCGCCGCGGAACTGCCCACCTATCCTGACACCGCCCCGCCTGCGCGCATGCTCCAGCTGGTGGCCATCAACGACCTGGGCCACGAGCTCGACGCCTACTATGGCTTCCGCTCGGAGCGTGACGGCTGGGTCGTGCTGTGCACGCCCGCCTGCGCGACGGAGAACATGTTCCTCATCGAAAAAGCCGACTAGGCCCGGAGATCCCATGCAATTCACCGCCGCGCAGGTGCTCCCGAAGGACTTCGAACGCGCCACCCTCGTCGGGCGTGCCTGGATTCCCGCCGTGGCGGGCCAGCCGGGCGGACCGAGCCCGGTCGCGGTCGTGCAGGGCACGGCCTACGACGTGTCGCGCGTCGTCGCCACCACCTCGGAGCTCACCAATAGCCGGGAGCCGCTGAAGCTCGTGCGCGAAGCCGTCGCGTCCGACTGGGCGCGGCCCCTCGGCGGCGTGGCCGACCTGATCCACAACGCCCACGCCGACCGCCGCGACCCGAGGAAGCCCTACCTGCTGGCGCCGTGCGACCTGCAGGCGGTGCGCGCCTGCGGCGTGACCTTCGTGTCGAGCATGGTGGAGCGGGTCATCGAGGAGCATGCGAAAGGCGACCCCCGCAAGGCCGAGGAAATCCGCCGCGCCATCGGCGAGGAGATCGGCGGGGAGATCCGCAGCGTCAAGCCGGGCTCGCCCGATGCCATGAAGCTCAAGGAATCGCTGATCCGCCGCAACCTCTGGTCGCAGTACCTGGAAGTGGGCATCGGCCCGGACGCGGAAGTGTTCAACAAGTCGCAACCGCTGTCCGCGGTGGGCGTGGGCGCCGAGATCGGCATCCGCGCCGATTCGTCCTGGAACAATCCCGAGCCGGAAGTGGTGCTGGCCATCAATCGCGCCGGCAAGGTCGTCGGCGCCGCGCTGGGCAACGATGTCAACCTGCGGGATTTCGAAGGCCGCAGCGCGCTGCTGCTGGGCAAGGCCAAGGACAACAACGGCAGTTGCGCCATCGGTCCGTTCATCCGGCTGTTCGACGGGCACTACGGCATCGGCGACCTGCGCCGCACCCACATCCACATCGAGGTCCGGGGCGCGGAAGGCTATTTGCTGAAGGGCGAAAGCCGCCTCGAAAACATCAGCCGCGACCCGCTCGACCTGGCCGGCCAGGCCGTCAACCGCAGCCACCAGTATCCCGACGGCACGATGCTGTTCCTGGGCACGCAGTTCGCGCCGGTGCAGGACCGCGACGAGAAGGGCAAGGGCTTCACCCACAAGCTGGGCGACGTGGTCAGCATCCAGGCCGACCCGCTCGGCACGCTCGTCAATCGCGTGAACCATTGCGACAAGGTCGAGCCCTGGTCCTTCGGGGTGGCGGACCTCATGAGGAATCTTGCCGCGAGGAGGTTGTTGTAAGGATGCCGGCAAGCGTTGCCATTTCACCGGCAGGCCCCCGGCGGGCGTGGGCGCGGGCCGTCCCGCACGGCTGGCAATGAGGACGGGGGGGTGCCTGTGCGGGAAGGTCCGCTACCGGATCGCGGGAGAACCGGTCGTCGCGCGGATCTGCTGGTGCCGCGATTGCCAGAGAATCGCCTCGAACGGGACCGTGAACGCCATCTTCCCCGGCGATGCCCTCGAGATTTCCGGGGTTGCCGCCGAGCATGTGAAGGCGGCGGACAGCGGCAACCAGGTCAGGCGCCGTTTCTGTCCCGACTGCGGGTCCCACCTGTTCGCGGATTCTTCCGGGAGGCCGGGTTTCATCGTGCTGCGGGTGGGCACGCTCGACGATCCGTCTTCGATACGGCCGGGCACGAATATCTGGAGCGCGAGCGCGCCGTCCTGGGCATGCCTCGATCCCGACCTCGAGTCGGTCCCGGCCCAGCCTTCACCCGCGGGCAAGCGCTAGAGGGCATCGATGTAGGCCGTCATCCGCCGGCGCATCGCCGGGTCGGGAAATCGACCGACGCCTGCGCCCATGTTGTCCACGAGATGCTTCGGCTTGCTGGTGGCCGGGATCACGCAGGTCACGGCCGGGTGGGCCAGGATGTACTTGAGGAAGAATTGTCCCCATGAGCGGCAATCGAACTCGGCCGCCCATGCCGGCACTTCCTTGCCCCGCACCCGCGAGAACAGGCCCGCCTGCGCGAACGGGCGGTTGACGATGACCGCGGTGCCCGTGTCCTGCGCGAGCGGCAGCACGCTGTCTTCGGCCTCCCGCTCCGAGATCGAGTAGTTGAACTGCACGAAGTCGAACTGTTTCGTCTTCATCAGGCGCTCGAGCTCGTCGTAGGCGCCCGAGTGATAGTGGGTGATGCCGGTGTAGCGGATCCTGCCGGCGGCCTTCCATTCCTGCAGGGTCTTCGCGTGGGTCTTCCAGTCCTGCAGGTTGTGGATCTGCATCAGGTCCATGCGCCTGACCTTCATGCGCCGCATGGATTCCTCCATCTGGCGGATGCCGGATTCGCGGCCGCTGGTCCAGACCTTGGTGGCCATGAACAGCCGGTCGGTGAGTTCGAGTTCCGCGGCCAGGTCACCCACCACGCCTTCGGACGGACCGTACATCGGCGAGCTGTCCACGAGCTTGCCGCCGTGCTCGACGAACAGCCGCAGGACTTCCTTCAAGGGACCGCGCCCGTCTGCGCCGGAGCCGACGGCGAACGACTGGTAGGTGCCGAGGCCGACGACGGGAAGCATCTCGCCGCTGCGGGGAATGGCCCGCTTCGTCACGGGGGCCGCGCCTTCAGCGAGCGCCGGCATCGCCGCCAGCAGCGGCGCCGCTGCGAGCATCCTGAGCATCGACCGCCGCTGCGGCCTGTGCGATGTCCTGTTCATTTTTCCTCCTCAGGTATTCGAGATGGCGGCGCGCCTCGTCCTGGGAGCGGGAGAGCATCCAGCCGGTGCCGGCCCAGAGCAGCGCCAGCGGCACGCCGGCAAAGGCGATGCCGGCGAAACCCAGTCCCAGCATGCGCAAGCCTTCGAACAGCCAGCCGCTGACGGCGTCGCCGCCGCGAAACACGACCGTGTCGATGAAATTCTTGGATTTGTACTTCTCCTCGCGGTTCAGCACGGTGAACAGGATTTCGCGGGCGGGGCGGGCGATGGCGTACTCGCCCGCACGGCGCAGCACCTGGAAGGCCACCAGCACCACGAGCGTCGGGAAGAGCCCGATGGCAAAAAAGCCGAGCGCGCCGATGGCCGGCAGGATCATCAGCGCTGCACCCAGCCCGAAGCGGCCGATCACCCGGTTGATCACGAGCAGCTGGCAGAGCAGCGTAAGCGCGTTGACCGTGAGGTCGACCTTCGCGAACAGCTCGGTGCGGCTGCCGGAGGCCGGGATCTCGGCCGCGACGATGTAGGCCTGCTGGAAGTAGAGGAAGGTCCCGAGCACCGTGCCCAGGAACACGTAGAGCGCGATGCCCATGAGGTAGGGCGACTTCAGCGCAAGCGTCACGCCCGCGAGGACGCCGCCCCCCAGGGCCTCCCCCCCCGCGCTGCGCCGGCTCACGGTCCTTGCCCAGCGGCCGAGGCGGGCCACGCAGACCGTCGCGAGCAGCATCATCCCGGCCGAAATGGGCAGGAGGTTCGCGGGGCCGATGTCCGCCGCCAGGTGGGCGGTGAGGGCCGGGCCCGCCAGGGCGCCGAGCGTGCCGCCCGCGGAAATGAACCCGTAGAGCCGCCGCGCCTGCTCGTCGCGGAACAGGTCGGCCATGAAGCTCCAGAACACCGACACCACGAACAGGTTGTAGACGCTGACCCAGACGAAGAAGCCGCGCGCCACCATGGCCGGCGCCACATGCGCCGTGAACAGCCCGTAGAAGACGAGCAGGTTCGCCGCGAAGAACAGGTAGACGATCGGCAGCAGGCGGCGGCGGGGAAAGCGCGCGGACAGCCAGCCGAAGGCGGGCACGGCGGCCAGCATCACGACGAACGTGGCCGTGAAGGTTTCGGCGAGGTTCTCCACGCCGCCCTGGATGCCCATCTCGTCGCGCACCGGGCGCAGGATGTAGTACCCGCACAGGAGGCAGAAGAAATAGGCGAAGGACCACAGCATGGCCGCGAGTTCCTCGCGGCGGACTTGCACGAGGCGCTGCAGCAGGGAATTGGGGGGGGAGCCTGTGGTCACGTCCCGGCCATTCTAGCGGCCTTGCCGGCCGCGGTGCGGTGACAATACGCAACGCATGACGGGGGGATCGCCCGAGCACTTTTTTTTTCCGTTGGCGTATGATTGGGCGCGTGTTGCCAGGCCGGGCCGACGAGGCCGGCCGCGAGTGCAAGTGTTCGGTATCGGGTCATGCCATACGCGCTTTACTTGTGACTCCAACATCGGGTGCGTCCCGTCACTTCAACCAGATCGAGGAGTTCGACATGGCTACCGGCACTGTGAAATGGTTCAACGATTCCAAGGGCTACGGCTTCATCACCCCGGACGGCGGGGGAGATGACCTGTTCGCGCACTTCTCCGCCATCAATATGCAAGGATTCAAGACCCTGAAGGAAGGCCAGAAGGTATCCTTCGAGGTCACCACGGGCCCCAAGGGCAAGCAGGCCTCCAACATCCAGGCCGCCTGAGCCTGCGGCCCGCCGGCAAGAGACCCGCTGCGGCGGGTTTTTTGTTGCCTGCCGGCGACAGCTTTCGGTCCCCATCAGCATGCCCGTCTCCCTCCAGGATATTCGCAGTGCAGCAAGCGCCCTGTCCGGCGCGGTGATCGAGACGCCGTGCCTGCTGTCGCGCACGCTGTCGTCCATTGCCGGAGCCCGGGTCTGGCTCAAGTTCGAGAACCACCAGTTCACGGCCTCCTTCAAGGAGCGGGGCGCCCTCAACAAGCTGCTTCGCCTGGAGGCCGCTGCGCGCGAAGCGGGCGTCATCGCGGTTTCCGCGGGCAACCACGCGCAGGGCGTGGCCTACCATGCCAGCCGGCTGGGCATGCCCTCGGTGATCGTCATGCCCCGCTTCACGCCCAACGTGAAAGTGGAACAGACCCGGGCCTTCGGCGCGGAAGTCATCCTGCACGGCGAGAATTTCGACGAAGCCAAGGCGCACGCATTCGAAGTCATGGCCGCGCGCGGGCTGACGCTGGTGCATCCGTACGACGACCCGATGGTGATCGCGGGCCAGGGCACGATCGGCCTCGAGATGATCGCTGCGGTGCCCAACCTCGATGTGCTGCTGGTGCCCCTGGGGGGCGGCGGCCTCGTCTCCGGCATCGCCATCGGCGCCAAGGGCGTCAAGCCCGGCATCCAGGTCGTCGGCGTGCAGACCGAACGCTTCCCGTCCATGTACTGCGCGGTGAAGGGGAAGACGCCCGAGTTCGGCGCGACCACCATCGCCGAGGGCATCGCGGTGAAGCAGCCCGGCGAGCTGACGCTGGAGATCGTGCGCCGCTGCGTCGACGACGTCCTGCTCGTGGGCGAGGGCGACATCGAGGAGGCGATGCTGCTGCTGCTCGAGATCGAGAAGACGGTGGTCGAGGGTGCCGGCGCGGTGGCGCTGGCCGGCCTGCTCAGGCACCGCGACCGCTACGCGGGCAGGAACGTGGGGCTCGTATTGTCGGGCGGAAACATCGACCCGCTCACGCTGGCCGACATCATCGAGCGCGGCATGGTGCGCACCGGACGATTGACGCGGCTGCAGGTCCAGCTCCGCGACCTGCCGGGGGCGCTGGCCCGGGTGACGGCCTGCCTGGCGCAGGCCAACGCCAACATCGAGGAAGTCCACCACGAGCGCGCGTTCACGCGCCTGCCGGTGCAGACCGCGGAAGTGGATTTCGTGCTGCAGACGCGCGGCCACGAGCACGTGCGCCAGATCATCGCGGCGCTGGAAGCGGCGGGCTTCCAGGCGCGCCGCCACGACAGCGATTGAAGGCCCGTGACGCGTGACGATCCTGGCGGCGTGACCAAACCGCGGAAGCGGATGTCCTACCCCGCGAGCGCGCGATCGAGGAAATCGAGCCGGTCCTGGCCCCAGAACAGTTCCGCCTCGTACACGTAGGTCGGCGCGCCGAAGACCTGCAGGGCAATCGCTTCCTCCGTCAGTTCTGCGTAGCGCTTCTGTCCCTCGGCGGACCGGGCCGTGGCCAGGAGGCCGTCGGCATCGAGCCCCTGTGCCCGGCAAACGCGGGCGAGTTCGGCCTCGTCGGCCATGTTGCGCTCCTCCGCCCAGCAGCCCTTGAGGATCGCGCCGGCGAGGTCCAGCGATGCCTTCGGATCCTTCGCGTCCGCGGCCAGGATCAGGTGGGAGGCCAGCGTTGCGTCGTAGGGAAAGAACTTCGGCTGGATCGTCAGCGGCACGCCCAGGTGCGTCTGCCAGCGCTTGAGCTCGACGAGCCTGTAAGCCTGGCGCTGGGGTGCGCGTTTGGCGAGTGGCAGGCCGCCGGAGGCGGGAAAGACCCGGCCGAAATCCACCGGCTTGACGCGGATGGCCGCGCCATGGCGTTTCGCGATCTCGACCAGGCGCGCGTGGCCGAGGTAGGTCCAGGGGGACATCGGGGAAAAATAGTAGTCGACGGTTTTCATGGTCCGGAATGTGTGGATCACGGGTGCGCGAAAGTCTAACATCGCGGCACGCGGACCCCGGATAACAAGAACGTCCATGGACCTTTCCGTCATTTCCCTGCTTGCCCTCGCCGCCGTCGTCATCGCCGGCAGCTTCCTGCCCGTCAATGTCGGGGTGCTCGCCATCGCCGCGGCCTTCCTGATCGGCATCCCCTTCGCGGGCATGAAGATGGGCGCCGTGGTCGCCGGATTCCCCGCCGGACTGTTCCTGACGCTGGTCGGCGTGACCCTGCTGTTCTCGCAGGCAAGGGCGAACGGCACGCTCGAGCGGATCTCGGCGATGGCGGTCCGCCATGCCCGCGGGCGGCCCGGCATGATTCCCGTCGTGTTCTTCCTGCTCGCGCTGGTGTTCGCGTCCATCGGGCCGGGCAATATCGCCTCGACGGCCCTGCTGGCGCCCGTGGCCATGGCGGCTGCCGGGCGTGCGCGCATCCCGGCTTTCCTCATGGCGTTGATGGTGTGCTGCGGCGCGAACGCCGGGGCGCTGTCGCCGTTCGCCCCCACGGGCATCATCGCCAACGGCCTGATGGCCAGGATCGGCATCCCCGACGCGCAGTGGAGCAACTACCTCGGCCTGCTGTTCTCACAGGCCTTCGTGGGCTTCGGCGGCTATTTCCTGCTGGGCGGGACGCGCCTGCTGCGCGAGGGCAGGGCGCCGGTGGCGCTCGAGGGCCTGGAGCCGGAGCTTGCGCCGCTCGACTGGCGGCAGAGGCTCACCCTCGCGGTGATCGGCCTGCTCATCGCCGCGGTCCTGGTCTTCAAGGTCGACATCACCATCGGCGCCTTCGTCGGCGCGGCGGTCGTTTCCCTGGCCCGTGCCGCCGACGAGAAGCGGGCGCTGAAGGACATGCCGTGGAGCGTGACCCTGATGGTCTGCGGCGTCACGGTGCTGATCGGCGTCGCGGAAAAGACGGGCGGCATGGCATTGCTGACCTCGCTGCTGTCGTCGCTGTCCGGTCCGCAGAGCATCACCGCGGTGATCGCCCTGGTGACCGGCGTGATCTCCGTCTACAGCAGTTCTTCCGGCGTGGTCCTGCCGGCCTTCCTGCCCACGATCCCGGGGCTGATCGAAAAGCTCGGCGGGGGCGACGCGCTCGCCATCGCCTCCTCGATCAACGTCGGCGCCCACCTCGTCGACGTGTCGCCGCTGTCGACGCTGGGGGCCTTGTGCATCTCCAACGCCGCGCCGGAAGTCGACCGCAAGCGCCTGTTCAACCAGATGCTCGCGTGGGGGATCGCGATGTGCTTCGTCGGGGCCGCGGTATGCTACGTGTTCTTCGGCCTGCTCCGGGGGGCGCAGGCATAATGGCGGCATCTTCCCCGCCGCGATTGGGCGAAACGGCATGGCTTCCCCAAAGGACATCCGCCTCACCGACAAGCAGTTCGCCCGCATCTCACGGGCACTGGCCGAGCCGCGCCGCTACGAGATCCTCCGGCAGATCGGCGCGGCCGACGGCACGCTCGCGTGCAGCACCATCCGCGAGAGCAACGACATCAGCCCGGCGACCCTGTCGCACCACATCAAGGAGCTGGAGAACGCCGGCCTGATCCATACGGAAAAGGAAGGCAAGTACATGAATATCGTGTTGTTGCGCGACGTCCTGCGGGCCTACCTGGACCGCCTTTCCAGCATCTGACCGGATCGGACTGCAAGACCCCTTGACAGGCGCCTCCTATAGTTCGATGATTATCGAAACGTCGAACAATGACGTCAACTCATCAATGGAGGGCAACATGGGCAAGCTTGCCGGGAAAGTGGCCGTCGTGACCGGGGCGTCCAAGGGCATCGGCGCGGGCATCGCGAAAAGCCTCGCGGCCGAAGGCGCCGCGGTGGTGGTGAATTACTCGTCCAGCCGCGAGGGCGCGGACAAGGTCGTCGCCGAGATTTCGAAGCAGGGCGGCAAGGCAGTGGCCGTGCAGGGCGACGTGTCGCGCCCCGCGGACGTGAAAAAACTGTTCGAGGAAACGAAGAAGGCCTTCGGCAACGTCGACGTGCTGGTGAACAACGCCGGCATCTACAAGTTCGAGCCCGTGGAAGCCGTGACGGAGGCGGAGTTCCGCCGCCAGTTCGACACCAACGTCCTGGGCACCCTCCTTGCGACCCAGGAGGCCCTGGGGCACTTCAACCCGAACGGCGGCAGCGTGATCAACATCGGCTCGGTCGCAAGCCAGGCGAACCTGCCCAATTCGGTCGTCTATTCCGCGACCAAGAGCGCGGTCGACAGCGTCACGCGCGTGCTCTCCGCGGAACTGGGCGCGCGCAGGATCCGCGTCAATACCATCGCCCCCGGGCTGGTGGAAACCGAAGGTGTCCACAGCGCCGGGATCATCGGCAGCGACTTCCAGAAGCAGGTCGTCGCCACCACACCGCTCGGCCGCCATGGCCAGCCGGATGACATTGCCCAGGTGGCCGTCTTCCTGGCTTCGGATGATTCCCGCTGGCTGACGGGCGAAAGGATCACCGCCTCCGGCGGCGCCCGCTGATCGAAGGCTTCAGGCGCATTCCGCGACTCTCTCCCGGGTCCTCGCGCCATCTTCCGGGGAGGCCTGCGCCTCCCCGGCCTTTTCGCGCCTACGCCGCCGAGGGGAAACAGGCCGGCCCGATGGGCTCGAAGCTCTTGTAGGTCAGGATGAATTCCTGGTGGCCCAGGGCTTCCGACCGGGTCTGCTCGCCGTTGGCCACGCGCAGGATCAGGTCATAGATCTCGCGGCCGACTTCATCCAGCGTCGCGCGGCCTTCGAGGATGCGGCCGGCGTCGACGTCCATGTCGTCGGACATGCGCTTGTAGGTTTCCGGGTTGGCGCAGACCTTGATCACGGGGGCGATGGCCGAGCCCACCACCGAGCCGCGCCCCGTGGAGAACAGGCTCAGGTGGCTCCCGCAGGCCATGAGCTCGGCGATCTCGGCGTTATCGCTGATGTTGGGAAAGCCGAACAGGGGCTCGCCGTCCGGGACGACGTCGAGCAGGTACAGGCCGCCCTTGATGGGGACGTCGCCCGGCTTGATGATGCCGGAGATGACCGACTGCCCGGACTTGGCATAGGCACCGAGGGATTTTTCCTCGATCGTGGTGAGGCCGCCGTCCGCATTGCCCGGCCCGATGCTGGCGTGGCCGTAGGTCGCGTAATACTTCGCGGCCTTGGCGACGGTCTTGACGATCTCCTCGCCCAGCACCGGGTTCTCGGCGCGCCGGGCCATCCAGTGCTCCATCCCGATCAGCTCGCCGGTTTCCTCGAAAATGCAGGTGGCGTCCTTCTCGACCAGGAAGTCGAAGGCGCGGCCCATGGCCGGGTTGGCGGTGAGCCCGCTGGTCGCGTCCGAGCCGCCGCAGATGGTGCCGACGATCAGTTCGTCGAGGCCCATGGCCGTGCGCGGGGTGTCTTCGAGCTGCTTCAGCGTCTGTTCGATCCACGCCGAACCCTCGGCGATGGTCTTGCGCGTGCCGCCGGTACCCTGGATCTCGAGCAGCTTCACCGGCCGGCCCGACTTGCGGATGGTTTCCTGCAGCTTGCCCTTGTTGAAGCCTTCGCAGCCCAGCGACACCAGCAGCGCGCCGCCGACGTTCGGGTGGGTGCACAGGCGTTCCATCATCTTGTGCGAGTACACGTTCGGGAAGCAGCCCGGGAAACCGATCAGGTGCACCCCCTTGTCCCGGAACGGATGGTAGATCTCGCGCGACACGTGGTGGGCGCACTCGACCAGGTAGGCCACGACCAGGGTGTTGCGGATGCCCTTGCGGCCGTCCGCGCGCAGGTATGCGTTGATCATCTCAGTGCCCTTCCTTGAAGAACTGGTGGCCCTCGTCGAGGGTGTAGGTGGGGATGTAGTCGCTGGTGACGTTGTGGATGTGCATCGGGTCACCGGGGGCGATGTCGGCCGTGGCGATGCCGATCGGCGCGCCGTACTTGACGATGGTTTCGCCCTTTTTCACCGGCTTGAACGCGAACTTGTGGCCGACCAGCGCCTTCGCCTTGAGGGTGACCGGCCGGCCCATGACCGTCAGGGGCGTGCCGGCGGCGAGGTCGGACTTGGCGATGGCGACGTTGTCGTCGGGGGCGAGGATCAGGACGCGGGGATCGGTGGTTGCGGTCATGTCGATTCCTATTTCTTCAGCCGGCTGATGCGGCGGGTGAGGTCCTTGCGCTTGAACACCGAAGGCTGCAGCTTCGTGCCCAGGCCCGGCCCCTTCGGGGCGGTGATGTAGCCGTCCTTCACGGGCGGCAGCTGGGTCACCAGCTGCGGGTACCAGTCGTAGTAAAAGGCGCGCACCATTTCCTGCACCAGGGTGTTCGGGCAGTTCATCGACAGGTGCACCGAGGCCGTCAGCAGGATCGGGCCGGTGCAGTCGTGCGGGGCCACGGGCAGGGCATGCGCCTCGGCCATGGTGGCGATTTTCTTCGATTCCGACAGGCCGCCGGTCCAGCCCACGTCGAGCATGCACACGGAGACGGCCTGCTTCTGGAACAGCTCGCGAAAGCCCCAGCGCGTGCCCAGCGTTTCCGAGGCCGTGACCCAGACGTTGGTCCGATGCGCGTAGTCGGCGAGCGCATCGAGGTTGTTCATCTTGATCGGGTCTTCGTACCAGAACGGGTCGAACGGTTCGAGTGCCTCGGCGATGCGGATGGCGGTGGGCAGGTTCCACATCGAGTGGAATTCCACATGGATGTCCATCCTGTCGCCCACGGCCTTGCGGATCTGCTCGAAAGGCTTGAGGCACTTCTTCAGGTCGGCGTTGGAGATGTAGGTGCCGTTGGAGGCTTCCGCGGCCTCGTCGAAGGGCCAGATCTTCATGCCGGTGATGCCCATGTCGAGCAGGGATTTCGCGAGCGTCCCGGCGTCGGTCTTGAAGGCCATCAGGTCTTCGTAGGGTTTTTTCCTGTCCGCTTTTGCCGGCAGGCCGAAATTCGCCGTGCCCTGGACCGGCCTGGCGCGCACGTACTGGTAGCCGGCGCAGGTGTTGTAGACGCGCACCTTGTCGTGGGAAGCGCCGCCGAGGAGCTGGTAGATCGGCTGGCCGGTGGCCTGGCCGAACAGGTCCCAGAGCGCGATGTCGATCGCGGAGGCCGCGCGCATTTCCACGCCGACGCTGTTGAACCCCAGGTAGGAGTTCAGGAAATAGCGGCTGTGCTTGTCGATCTCCAGCGGGTTCTTGCCGAGCAGGTAGTCGGCGCCGGTCTGGTGGATGTGCTCGGCGACCGGGGCGACGGCATAGAAAGTCTCGCCGAGGCCGACGATGCCGGCGTCGGTGTGGATCTGCACCCAGAGGACGTTGGGGAATTCGGCGAGGTTGAGGGTTTCGACGGCCGTTATTTTCATTGCGGGCAGTTCCTCCTGGAGCAGAATTCTAGCAGCGGCCGCCGTTGGTTGCCTGGCATATGGTAAGCCAGGCAACTAATTCGCGGTAGAATGCCCGGCCTGCATCCCGGGAAGACCCATGTTCCGCGAAGACCTGTCCCGCAATTTCGGCTTCCTCCTCAACGACGTGGCGCGGCTCATGCGCACGACGTTCGACCGCCGGGTGAAGGCCCTGGGGTTCACCCGCTCGCAGTGGTGGGTGCTCAACCACCTGTTCCGCAACGACGGCGTCACGCAGTCCGAGCTCGCCGAGATCCTGGAAGTGAAAAAGGCGACCCTCGGGCGCCTGCTCGACCGCATGGAGCAAAAGGGCTGGGTGCGCCGCGAGGGACATGCCGGCGACCGGCGCGCCAAGCGCGTCTTCCTGACCGAGGAGGTGGAGCCGGCCCTCAAGGCGATGCGGGCCGCGGCCGCGGAGATCCGGCGCGAAGCCGTCGCCGGCCTGGCCGTGGCGCAGCAGGACCAGTTCGTGGATGCGCTGCTGTCCATCAAGGCCAACCTCGCGCGCCTGGACGGCAACCGCGGCGACAACGGCGCTGCCGCCGGCAACGGGAGGCGCAAGCGCTGACATGGACGGGAGCCCCGGCCGCGCCGTGATCGCCGTGCACCGCCTGGTGCGCGTGCTGCTGTTGTTCGTCCTCCCGCTGGCGGCGGCGCTGGCCGGCCTGTACGTCTATGCCACGGGCGGACAGGAGGTCGAGACGGACAACGCGTACGTGAAGGCGAACATCGTGGCCATCAGCTCGGCGGTGACGGGCCGGGTGATCGAGGTCGTCGTTGAGGACAACCAGCCGGTGGCACGCGGCGACGTGCTGTTCCGGCTCGACCCCGAGCCCTACCGGATCGCCATCGACGGCGCGCGCGCCCAGATGGACGTGGTGCGTTCCGACGCGCAGCAACTGCGCGCCGAGTACCGCGAGACGCTGCAGGAGGCCGCGGAAATGCGCAGCCGCATCGATTTCCTGGTGCGCCAGTTCGAGCGCCAACAGTACCTGAAGGAAAAGGGCATGACGCGCGGCGACACGTACGACGAAGCCCGCCACAACGTCGAGGCCGCGCGCCGGCGCCTGGACAGCATCAGCGAGAAATCCAACCGCGTGCTCGCCGCGCTGCTGGGCGATCCGGCGCTGCCGGCCGAGCGCCTGCCGCGCTTCCAGGAGGCGCGCGCCGCGTACGACGCGGCGATGCTCGACCTGCGCCGGGCCGAGATCAAGGCGCCGGTGGCGGGCATCGTGAGCAACATGAAGCTGCAGGTCGGCGAGTACGTGGAGAAGGGCGCGCCCATGTTCAGCCTGATCGAAAGCGGGCCGCTCTGGGTGGAGGCCAACTTCAAGGAGACCCAGCTCACGTACATGGCGCCCGGCCAGCGCGCGGTGGTCGTCGCGGATGCCTATCCGGACCGGCAGTGGCCCGCCGTGGTCGAGACGATCGCCCCGGCCAGCGGCGCCGAGTTCGCCGTGCTGCCGCCGCAGAACGCCACCGGCAACTGGGTGAAGGTGGTGCAGCGCATCCCCGTGCGCATCAAGGTCGAGCACGCACCGGGCCCGCAGCAGCTGCGCGCCGGCATGACCGTCACCGTGGACGTCGACACCGGCCATCCGCGCGGCCTGCCGCGTCCGGTCAAGAAGCTGGTCGACAACGGCTGGCTGCCGCGTTTCCTCGAACCCGCCTCCGCCATCGCCGAGGGCGGGCGCTGAAATGCCCGCCGCGGCCAGGCCGGTCGCGCGGCCCTGATCAACCCTTCGTGAGTCCCCGGCCATGAACGGCGTGGCGAAGCATCCGGCCCTGATCACCGCCTCGGTGGGGCTGGCGAGCTTCCTTTACTCGGTGGACTGGACCATCGCCGCGGTCGCGCTGCCGCACATGCAGGGCACGTTCTCGGCCACGCAGGATCAGATCGCCTGGGTCATCACGTCCTACATCGTCGCCTCCGCGATCTCGATCCCCTGCGCCGGCTGGCTCAGCCTGCGCTTCGGCCGCAAGCGCGTCTTCCTCTGGGCGGTCACCGTGTTCATGGCCGCTTCCGTCATGTGCGGCGCGGCCGGCTCGCTGGCGTTCGAGGTCTTCGCGCGCGTCCTCCAGGGCCTGGGCGGCGCCTTCCTGATTCCGCTGTCGCACGCGATCATCCTCGATACCTATCCGCCCGAGGAGCAGGGCAAGGCCATGGCGTTGTGGGGCATGGCTTCGGTCATGGGCTCCTTCGTCGGCCCCACGGTGGGCGGCTACGTCACCGAATACCTGAGCTGGCGCTACATTTTCTACATCAACGTGCCCTTCGGCCTGCTGGCGCTGGCCGGCGTCGCGCTGTTCGTGCCCGAGACCCGCGTGGACCCCAGGCGTCCCTTCGACGCGTTCGGCTTCCTCAGCCTGGCGCTGGGCGTGGGCGCGCTGCAGCTCATGCTGGACCGCGGCGGCCAGCTCGACTGGTTCGAATCCTGGGAGATCATCGTCGAGGCCTGCCTGGCGGCGCTGGGCTTCTACCTGTTCAACGTGCACTGCCTCACCGCCCGCCAGCCCTTCCTGGACCCCAGGCTGCTCGCCAACCGGCGCTTTTTCCTCGGCCTGGTGTTCGCGTTCATCTACGGCTTCGTCACCACGCCACCCATGGTGCTCATGCCGTCCTTCCTCGACCAGGTGCGCGGTTATCCCATCGACACCATCGGCCTGCTGCAGGCGCCGCGGGGCGTGGGGCTGTTCGCCGCCATGGTGCTGGGAGGCCGGCTCACGGGGCGCGTGGACCCGCGCACGCTCATCGCCGTGGGACTGGTCTGCCTGGTGTTCTCGAGCTGGGAGATGTCCACCTGGACCGGGGAGGTGGGGGTATGGCCGCTCGTGTGGACCAATTTCCTGCAGGGCATCGGCGGGGGCATCATCCTGGTGCCGATCCAGGTGGTGGCGTTCCCCGCGCTCGAGCCGCACCGGCGCACGGAGGCCACCGCCGTCTACAACCTGGTGCGCAGCATCGGCGCGAGCATCGGCGTGTCCGGCGCGCTCGCCCTGTACGTGCGAACCAGCAGCATCACCCACTCGGAACTCGTCAACCATGCCACGCCTTACAACAGGGCGTTGCAGGCGCCGCACGGCTGGAGCATCGCCACCCCCCAGGACCTGATGCACCTGGAGCGGGAGATCAGCCGCCAGGCCGCCATCGTCGGCTTCACCGGGGATTTCTGGCTGTTCGCGCTGGTCGCCGCCGCGGCCTTGCCACTGCTGCTGTTCATCGGCCGCACGCGACTGCCGGGCCCGGCCAGGGAGGCGATCGCCGTCGGCGAGTAGCGGTTGCCGTCCCGCGCAGGCGCACCGCCCCTAGGGCGCGCCGGGTGCCAGCGGCAGGTCCACGCGGAATTCCACGCCCGCGGGATCGGCGCAATTGCGGGCGCTCGCACGACCGCCATGGAACCCGGCGATCAGCCGGACGATGTAGAGCCCCAGGCCCAGGTGCGGATCGTCGTCCTGCGACCGGTCGCGCACCGACACCATGGATTCGAACAGCCGGTCGTGCATGCCCGGGGGCAGCGGCGGCCCCTCGTTGAAGACGGTGAGCCGCGCAAGCCCGCCCTCGCGCCGCAAGCCGAACCGGATCGGCCGGCCGGGGGCGCTGAACTCGACGGCGTTCACGGCGAGCTTGTCCAGCATCTGAGCGACGAGGTCGGGCGAGCCCACGACGGGCCAGGGGCCGGGTTCCGCCTCGACGAGGAACCTGCGATTGCCGTGCGCCAGCCGGTAGCCTTCGACGCAGCCCTGCGCGACTTCGGCCAGGTCGAAGCGCTCCTTGTCCGCCCCGGCCAGGGATTGCTCCAGGCGCGTGGCCTCGCTCATGCGCGCGAAGATGGTCGACAGGCGGGCGAGGCCCTGCGCGGCGCGCTGCACGTAGACGCGCGCCTCCTGCGACAGTTCCAGCTGCTCGAGGTTGTCGAGGGACGAGCGCACCACCGCGACCGGCGTGCGCAGCTCGTGGGACAGCCGGCCGGCGAGGGATTCCAGGTAGCCGGTGTACTGCTGCAGCCGTTTCAGGATGTCGGCGAAGCTGCGCGACAGGTCGCCCAGCTCGTCGCCGTCGCCCGACCCGCCCACGGAGCCGAGCACGCGCCCGTGCGGGTCGATCGCCGACTCCGCCTCGTTGCGCAGCCGGCGGATGCGCAGGGACAGGCGCGTGGCGAACACCAGCAGCGCCGCGGTGCCGCCGAGGTAGACCACCAGCAGCGCCGCGAACAGCTTCTCGAAGGCGCGGTTGCGCAGCGCCAGCACGTCGTTGGTCGTTTCCTCCACCAGCACCGCGCCGACCACGCGGTCCTCCTGCCAGACCGGGTGCGCGGCGGAGAGCACCACCGCACGCGAATCCGGGGTGAGGCGGCGCCGGGTCCCCGTCTTCCCGGCGAGCGCTTCGTCGATCTCCCGGCCTTCGAGCCGGTAGGTGCCCGGCGCGATGTCCTGGAAGTCCTCGTTCGGCTCCGACATGGCGAGCCGCAGGATCGGACGCACCATGAGGTCCGCGGCAGCCTCCCAGAAGCGCATCACCCATCCCTTGTCCGGGTCCCCGGTGGCGGGTGGGGCGCGCAGCGACCCGGCCTGGGCAATGACGCGGTGGTTGACGTCGAGCACCCAGATGCGCGCGCGGGCGCGGCCCAGGCGGCTCACCAGCTCGCTCACTTCGGGGGAGGGCACCAGCACCGCGCCCAGCGCCTGCTTGCCGGACGTGTCGGAGGTGCCGATGGTGGCGACGGTGGTCCTCGCCACCGGGTCGTCGACGTCGTACAAGGCGAATCCCAGCCGGGGGCCGACCAGGGAACGCGGCAGGCGCAGCTCGACGACATAGCCGCCCGGCACCAGGCGAAAGACCCCTTGGACGCGGGCGTCGGGAACCTGCTCGTCATCGGACACGAGCAGGTGGACGGCGGCGCGCCCGCTGCCGCGCGCGTCCAGGGTGAAGCGCAGGAACTCGTCGTCGGGTGTCACCACCGCGACCTCGAGCCGGTCCGAGGTCTGCAGGCCGTCCTGATCGGGGTTGCGCAGCACGACCTTCGGATCGGAGACTTCGAACAGCGCGTAGATCGCATTGCCGTAGCGGCCGATGCGATAGCGCGCGGAAAAGGCCCGCGATTCGGGCCCCCCGGCGCCCGCGCCGACGGGGTGCGGTGCCACCGGCAGCTTCTCCCAGTCGTCCGCCAGGCCGTCGACCGCAACCGGGGCGGGGAGGTTGTCGACCTTGAGGTCGCTTTCCCGCGCCAGCGCGAAGGGATAGACCTCGCCGCTGACGAACAGGCTCGGGCGGTCGTTGAGCGCCGTGCCGACCGCGCGCGAAGTGGAGATGATCCCCTGTTCCTGCACCCGCAGCAGCAGGTGCTCCAGCTCGCGCACGTAGAGGAAGCCCAGCAGCGGGATCAGCAGCAGGATGCTGGCGGCGAGCAGCAGCTTCAGGCGCAGCCCGGCCTTCAGCCCCGGACGTCGCTCAGCGGTCGGCATGCCAGCGGTAGCCCAGCCCGTAGACGCTCTGGATGGAATTGAAGCCCGGGTCGATCGCGGCGAACTTGCGGCGGATGCGCTTGACGTGGGAGGTGATCGTGCTGTCATCGACGGTCAGGCTCGCGTCGCGCATCAGCGCGTCGCGGTCCTTGACGTGGCCGGGATGCTTGGCGAGCGCATGCACGATCCAGAACTCGGTGAGCGTGAGCTGCACCGGCTGCTCCGCCCAATGCGCCTCCATGCGTTTGAGGTGCAGGCGCAGCCGGCCGCGCTCCACCACGTCCTCCACGGCGGCGGGCGCGCCCATCACCTCGATGCGCCGGAACAGCGCGGCGATGCGCGCCAGCAGGTGGGGCAGGCTGATGTCCTTGGTGAGGTAGTCGTCCGCGCCCATGCGCAGGCCGCAAACCGTGTCGAGGTCCCCGTCGCGCGCGGTGAGGAAGATGATCGGCAGGGCCGGGGAGGCCGCACGCAGGTCGCGGCACAGCGCGAAGCCGCCCTCCACCTCGCCGGCCAGGCCGATGTCGATGAGGGCCAGGTCCGGCAGCCGCACGCCCAGCGCCTTCATGGCCTGCGGGCGGTCCGGATAGGTGGCGACCTCGTAGCCCTGGCGGCGCAGCACGTCCGCGTAGTTCTCGCGGATCGCGGCATCGTCTTCGATGATTGCTATGCGCCGGGCCATGGGGACGTCGATTGACGCGAAGCACTATACCCGAGCGCCGCCGCGGCGCGCCCCGCGTGCGCCAAAAGCCTTTTTTTCGCCACCTTTCGCCCGCGCCTTTGCCTTTCTCCGGCCCGCTGTTGCCCGCGCGCGGCGCTTCAATGTCCGCCGTGCAGCCCCCCATCCCCAAGGAGAAAGTCATGAAGCTGTCCTGGCATCGCGATCTTGTCGGCATGCAGGCCCCGGGCGAATCCGTCACCCGGGACCTCCTGCGGTTCCTGGTGACCGCCGTCGTGGCCGGTACCGGGTTTGCCCTTCTGCTGGCCCTGGCCATCCTCGGCCTCACGCTGGTCGCGCCCCAGGCGGCCGAGGCCTCGGGCGCGCCGTCCGTGGCGCCGTCCGGAGCCGCCTCGGACCGGCCCGGCGACCAGACCAGCGGCAGTTTCCTGGTGCGGGTGATGCCGGGCGGGCAGTACGTGCGCGCGCCGGTGCTGTCCACCGAAGTGAAGTTCAAGGTGAGCGGCACCGTGGCCCGCGCCCGGGTCACGCAGCAGTTCCGCAACGACACGCAGGACTGGATCGAGGGCGTCTACGTTTTCCCGCTGCCGGAAACGGCCGCCGTGGACCGGCTGACGATGCACGTCGGCGACCGCCTGATCGAAGGCCAGATCCGCGAGCGCCAGCAGGCGCGCGCCGAGTACGAGGCAGCCCGCGAGCAGGGCAGCCTGGCCTCCCTGGTCGAGCAGGAGCGTCCCAACGTCTTCACCAGCAACGTGGCCAACCTCGGGCCGGGGCAGACGCTGAGCGTCGAGATCGAGTACCAGCAGACGCTGCGCTACCTGGAAGGCGCCGTGAGCCTGCGCTTCCCGACGGTCGTCGCGCCCCGCTACATCCCCGGCAGGCCCGAAACCGAGGGGCGGCCTTCCGGCAAGGGCTGGGCGCGGGACACGGCGACGGTGAAGGATGCCTCGCGGATCACGCCACCGGTGGCCGCCGAAGGCGAGGCGCTGCGCAACCCGGTGACGGTCCAGGTCGAGCTGGACGCCGGTTTCCCGGTCGACCAGGTGCGCAGCCGCTACCACGAGGTCAAGGTCGAGAAGCGCGACGACAGCCGCTACGAAGTGTCGCTGGCGGCCGGGCCGTTCGCCGCCGACCGCGATTTCGAGCTCTACTGGACGCCGCTGCCCGGCACGCAGCCGCGCGGCGCGCTGTTCCGCGAATCGGGCGCCGGCGAAACCCACCTGCTGCTGACCCTGTTCCCGCCCCATGGGGCGAAAGCGGACGACAAGCGCCTGCCGCGCGAGGTCATTTACGTCATCGATACGTCCGGTTCGATGGAGGGCACGTCGATCAGGCAGGCGCGTGCCGCCCTGCGCATGGCGCTGGGACAGATGGCGCCGGAAGACCGGTTCAATGTCATCCAGTTCAACTCCACCACCGAGCTGCTGTTCCCGGCGTCGCGGCAGGCGAGCGTGGCCAACCTGGCCGCGGCGCGGCGCTACGTCGACCGCCTCAAGGCCGGCGGCGGCACGGAGATGATGCCGGCCATGCAGGCCGCGCTCGACGTCCCGGAGAAGGAAGGGTACCTGCGCCAGGTGATCTTCATCACCGACGGCGCCGTGGGCAACGAGGACCCGCTGTTCGGCCTCCTGCAGCGCAAGCTCGGCCGCGGCCGCCTGTTCACGGTCGGCATCGGCGCCGCGCCCAATGGCCACTTCATGACCAAGGCGGCCCAGCTCGGCCGCGGCAGCTTCACCTACATCGGCGAGGTCGGGGAAGTGGGCGAAAAAATGGGCGAGCTGTTCGCCCGGCTCGAGCATCCGGTGCTTTCCGACATCGCGGTGGAATGGCCCGCCGAACTGCAGGCCGAGGCCAGCCCGGAGAAGCTGCCCGATTTGTACCTCGGCGAGCCGCTCGTCCTGAGCGCGCGCGTGCAGGGGCCCGTGGCGGGAAAAATCAGGGTCAGCGGCCGGGCGAGCGGCGCGACCTGGACCGCGGAGTACGACCTCGGCGGCGCCCACGACGGCAGGGGCATGGGGGTCCTCTGGGCCCGGCGCAAGGTCGACGCGCTGACCGATTCGCTCCACGAAGGCGCGGATCGCGAGCGGGTGCGCGAGCAGATCGTGGCGCTGGCCCTGCGCCACCACATCGTCACCCGGCACACCAGCCTGGTCGCCGTGGATGTGACGCCCGTGCGTCCCGAAGGCGCCGGCCTCGATTCGCAGGCGGTGCCGACGAACCTGCCGGATGGCGGCAGCCAGTCCGGCTATTTCGGCGCGCTGCCCAGGACCGCGACGCCGGGGATGCTGCACTTCATTTTCGCGCTGCTGGCCGCCGCGCTTGCCTTCGTCGTCCACCGCGCCCGGAGGGCGTCATGAAAGGGGGGATCCGGAACATGCTCGTGCTCGGACTGATTTCGGTTTCCGCCTGGCAGGCGGGGGAAGCGGCCTACCTCTACGCCAAGGCCTGGCTCGCGCAAAAGCTCATTGCGTCGGCCTGGGACCAGGCGCGCGACCGGGGCGGTGCGGTGCGGCCCTGGCCGTGGGCCGACACGTATCCCGTGGCGCGCATCGAGGCGCCCCGGCAGGGCGAGTCCGTGATGGTGCTGGCGGGTGCGAGCGGCCGCACGCTCGCCTTCGGACCAGGCCATGTGGAGGGCACGCCGCTGCCCAACCAGCCCGGCAATTCCGTGGTCAGCGGCCATCGCGACACCCACTTCGCCTTCCTGCGCCGGTTGCACCGGGGCGACACGCTCCTGGTCCAGGCGGGCAAGGGTGGCGTGGTGCGCTATCGGGTGCGCGCCACCGAGGTGGTGCATCGCCGCGACGTGCGCGTGCTGATGGACGCGGGCGATGACCGCCTCACCCTCGTGACCTGCTTCCCGTTCGACAGCCCGGTGCCGGGCGGGCCGCTGCGCTTCGTGGTCGTCGCCGTGCGCGAAAAGGCGCTCGCGGTGCGCGCCTGAGGCGTGGCGTCGTGTCCGCCCGCCCGCTTTCCGGCGTGCTTGCTTCGGCCGCCTGCCGCCAATGCCGCTGCGGCCGCGTCCTTGGCGAATGGTCCGCATGAGGCTAGCATGCCGTCTTTCCTCCGCTTCAGCCTGGTGTCCACGATGCAAACCAGCCATGCCGTCCGCCCGCGCCGCAGCCTGCTGTTCGTCCCGGGACTGCGTCCGGACATGTTTCCCAAGGCCCTCAACAGCGGCGCCGACATCGTTTGCGTCGACATGGAAGACGCCGTCGCGCGCAACCGCAAGGACGAAGGCAGGGCCCTGACGCTGCCGCTGTTCGCGAGCCGCTCGCATCCCCACGTCGAGCAAATGGCGCGCATCAACGCCCTTTCGACGCCCGACGGCCTGAAGGACCTGACGGCGATCCTCGAATCGGCGTCTCCGCCCCCGGCGATCATGATCCCCAAGGTGCGATCGGCGGAGGAGATCCAGATCCTGGAAACGCTGTTGTCGGCGGGCCCGGCGCGGTCCATCCGCTTTTGCGTCATCGTCGAGACCAACCAGGCGCTGGAGCGCGCGGTGGAAATCGCCAGGTGCTCGTCGCGCATCGATTCCATGATCCTGGGGGCGGTGGACATGTCCGCCGACCTGCGCTGCGAGAAGTCCTGGGAGCCCCTGCTGTATGCGCGTTCGCGCCTGGTCCATGCCGCCGCTTCGGCGGGCATCGACCTGCTCGACGTGCCTTATCTGAACCTGGACGACCCGGAGGGCCTGCGCAAGGAAGCCACCGGCTGCGCCAGGCTCGGCTTCACCGGGAAGGCCGCGATCCATCCCGGCCAGATTCCGATCATTCACGCGGCCTTCACCCCGGACGCGAAGACGGTCGAGAAGGCGCGCAAGGTCTGCGCCGCCTTCGAGCAGGACACGACCGGGCTGGTGGTGGTCGACGGCGAGCTCATCGAGCTGCCGGTGGTCCGGTCGATGTACCGCGTCCTCGCCATCGCCGAGCGGCTGAAAGCGGCATAGGTCCGAGGCGCGAGGCGCCGAATGCGAGGCGCGAGGCACGAGGCTCTAGAGTTCGAACTCTCGTGCCTCGTACCTCGTGCCTCGTGCCTCGTGCCTCGTGCCTAGTACCTCTCCCTAGTACCTCGCGTCTACGACGGGTAAACTCCGCGGAAACCTCCCGCTGGAGATTTCATGTCGCAGGCTTCCTCGCTGCGCGCGGTGCTCTACGCGCTCGGCGCCAACACCGGCATCCTGGTCGCCAAAGGGACGGCCGCCGCCGTCACGGGCTCCAGCGCCATGCTGGCCGAAGCCATCCATTCCGCGGCGGACTGCGGCAACCAGGTGCTGCTGCTGTTCGGCATGCGGGACGCGAGGCGGCCGGCCGATGAGCGCCACCCGCTGGGCTACGGGCGCGCCGTCTATTTCTGGGCGTTCCTCGTGGCCGTCCTGCTCTTCACCCTGGGCGGGCTGTTCTCGATCTACGAGGGCTTGCACAAGCTGCAGGCGGCCGAGCCCATGCGCAGCCCGGGCATCGCCATCGCCGTGCTGGTCGTCGCGGTGGTGCTCGAGGGGTTTTCCCTGGCGGGCTGCATCCGCGAGATCCGCAAGGTCGCCGGCGGGCGCTCGCTCTGGAAGTTCTTCCGCACTTCCCGCAACAGCGAGCTCATCGTCGTGCTCGGCGAGGACATCGCCGCCCTGGCGGGGCTCGCATTCGCCCTGGTGGCGGTGCTGGTGGCGGTGGCCACGGGCAATCCGCTCTACGACGCCCTTGGCAGCATGGCGGTCGGCGTCCTGCTCGTGGTGGTGGCGGTGCTGCTATCCATCGAGATCAAGTCCATGATCATCGGTGAAAGCGCCGAGTCCGAGTTGCGGGAAGGCATCCGGGCCTTCCTCAAGGACCGGCCGGAGATCGTCGAGACTTACAACGTGCTGACCTTCCAGCTCGGCGACGGGGTGATGCTGGCCGTCAAGGCGCGCATGCGGGAAACGGGCACGGCCGCTGCCCTGATCGAGGCGGTGAACCGCGTCGAGGCGGACCTGCGCCAGGCCTTTCCGGCCGTGCAGTGGTGTTTTTTCGAGCCGGACAATAAAAACTAGGCACGAGGCGCGAGGTGCGAAGCACGAGGTTCTAGAGATCAGGCTCTCGCGCCTCGCGCCTCGTGCCTCGCGCCTGGTTTTACGATACCAGACGTACCCGCCACGCGAGCAGGATCGCCAGCAGCGTCGCCCCCACCGCGATCAATCCCACCACCCAGTAACGTGCCATGGTGCCGTCGGCCGCGTGGCCGATGATCGTGCCGGCGAGGTACGAGGCGATGCCCATGCCGGCCTGCTGGATGGCGCCGTTGATGTTCATGAAGCCGCCGCGCATGCGCGGTGCCACGCTGGAGATCACCAGCGCCATCGCGGGCACGAAGCGTCCCGACACGAGCACCATGAACACCACGGAGGCGCAGATGGCGAGCCACACGGGCACCGGCGGCAGGTTGGTCGTGATGAGCAGCGGGGCGATCGAGAGCAGGCCGACGGCGGTGAACACCTGGCGCTTGCCGCGGCGGTCGGCGAGCTTGCCGATGAAGCGCGAGGAAAAGGCCGTGGCGAGCCCGCCGAAGAAGTACAGGTAGGGCAGGTCGGTTTCCTGGAGCCCGACGTTGGCCACCATGTAGGGGCTGATGAACGGGATGACCGAAAAGCCCGCGAACATCAGGGTGAACATGAACAGGAAGGCGCGGCGGTGGTTGGCTTCCCCCAGTACCGCCTTCATCCGCTGCAGCGGCCGGTGTGATTCCCCGGCGACCATGTGGCCGCGCACCGGCGGCACGAGTTTCCAGGTGGCGACCAGGACCAGCACCGAAACCACCGCCAGGAACACGAACGGCGCCCGCCAGGAGTAGTGGGCGGCGAGCACCAGTCCGACAGGCACGCCGAGGATCGAGGACAGGGCGAAGGCCGACATCAGCACGCCGGTCGCCTGGCCACGCCGCACCTCCGGCACCGCGTCCCCGACGATGGAGTGCACGGTGGCCCCGGCAACGCCGCCGAAGGCGCCGGCCATGGCGCGCGCGGCGATCAGCGAAAGGATGCCCGGGGCCAGGCCGCACAGCAGGGTGGAGACGATGAACCCGCCGTAGAGCAGCAGCAGCGTGTGGCGGCGGTCGAATCGGTCGGTGAAAAAGGCCGCCGCCAGGGAGGTCACCGCCGCGGCGATGGTGTAGATCGACACCAGCAATCCGAACTGCTGCGGCGTGATGTGCAGGACCCGCATCAGCTGCGGCCCGAGCGGCATCACGATCATGAAATCCATGATGTGCGTGAACTGCACGGCCGCGAGCACGCCGACCAGCCGGCGCTCCGCGCGGCGGTCGTGGGGGTGCTCAGCCACGGGCAAGCCCGAACTCCGCGGCCAGCAACTCGTAGGAGCGCAGGCGCGAGGCGTAATCGCCGGTGATCGTGATCACCATCAGCTCGTCGGCGGCGAAGGCTTCTGCGATCTCGATGAGCCGCGCCTTGACCTGGGCCGGCGTGCCGATCACCGCTCGCGCCCGCTCGCGCTGGATGATCTGCCGGTCGCGCTCGGTGTAGGGGTAGGCCAGTGCTTCCGCGGCCGTGGCGATGACCGATTCGCGCCCCGTGGCCATCTGCAGCCGCCGCAGGTCGATGGAGGCGGCAAGGCGCTGCGCCTCGTCCGCCGTCTCGGCGCACAGGGCGAAGACGCAGGCCATGGACGCCGGCGCGGATTCGCGGCCCGACGGCCGGAAATCGCGCCGGTAGGCCTGGCTGACGAGGTCGCCGCCCTGTGCATTGATGAAGTGCGCGAAGGCGAAGCGCAGCCCCAGGTAGGCGGCGAGCGCGCCGCTGTAGTCGGACGAGCCGAGCAGCCAGACTTCGGGCGACGAGACGCCCGTCGGCATCGCTTGCACGAGCGCGTAGGGATGCTCTTCGGGCAGCGTGCGGTCGAGCCAGCCCACGACGTCCATGACCTGGCGCGGGAACGCATCCATGTCCGCGAAGGCCGAGGCGTTCAGGGCGTCCGCGGTCATCCGGTCCCCGCCCGGCGCCCGGCCGATCCCCAGGTCGATGCGCCCCGGGAAGAGGTTCTCGTACATGCGGAAGACCTCGGCGACCTTCAGCGGGCTGTAGTAGGGCAGCAGCACGCCGCCGGTGCCCACGCGCATGCGCCTGGTGGCCGCGGCGACCTGGCCCAGGAGGATCTCCGGGCTGGGGTCCGCCAGCCCCCGCATGTTGTGGTGCTCGGCCAGCCAGTAGCGGTGGTAGCCCAGGGCCTCGGCGCGGCGCGCCAGCTCGATCGTCGCATGCAGCGCGTCGGTCGGCGTGCATCCGCTCACGATGGGCGACTGGTCGAGGATGCCGAGGCGCAACAAGGCCGGGACCTACTTTGCCGCCTGGGAGGCGGGTGCTGCGCCGCGCCGCAGCGCCCCGAGCCAGAGGATCGCGATGGCGGTGACCGCCAGCATCGGCAGGGCGCTCGCATTGAGCACGTTCCAGCCGAAGCCGTAAAGGACGGCGCCCGAGGTCAGCGAGGTGGCGCCCATCGTGAAGTAGATCAGCAGGTCGTTGAAGCCCTGCGTCTTGGCCTTTTCCGCCGGACGGTAGGTCTCGGTCAGCAGCGTCGTGCCGCCGACGAACAGGAAGCACCAGCCCACCCCGATCAGCACCATCGACAGCCAGAAGGCGGTGACCGTGACGCTGGACACCGCGATGGCAATCGCGGCGAGCTTGAGCACCACGCCCAGGAACATCACCGGCAGCACGCCGATGCGCGAAATCAGCCAGCCCGTGCCGAAGGCGGGCGCGAACATGGCGATGATGTGCCACTCGATCACCAGCATGGCGGCGTCGTAGGGGTGGCTGCACATCTGCATCGCCAGCGGGGTCGCCGCCATCAGCAGGTTCATCACCCCGTACGCGGTGATCGCGCCGAGCGCGGCGACGATGAAGGCCGGCTGCCTGGCGATGGCGCGCAGCGGCCGCGACGCGCCATGCTGCTCCTCGGCCGAGGGCGCGGGCAGGTCCATGCGGCGCAGCACCAGGATGGCGATCGACGCCAGCACGACCAGCGAAAGGAAGGAGCCGAGGTAGGCGGTCTCGAGCAGGTGGCGCGTGAGCTTGCTGCTTTCCGGGCCGAAGATGCCGCCGACGATGCCCCCCGCCAGCACCAGCGAGATGGCCTTGCTGCGCCAGTCGGAGGTCACGGCATCCGCCGCGGCGAAGCGGTAGAACCCGCCCGAGCCGGTGTAGACGCCGGAGACCAGGGCCGCGAGGGCGAGGAGCCAGAAGTTGTGCAGGGCCATCGCGGCGGCGGCGAGCGCGGCGCCCGCGATGCCGAAGCTCGCGCCGAGGATGAAGCCCGCGCGCCGGCCGTGGCGCTTCATGAACAGGGAGACCGGCAGGGTGGTGAGCCCGCCGCCGACGATGTACGCGGTGGCGGGCAGGGTCACGAGGAACTTGTTCCTGGCCAGCGTATCGGCGGCGAGCGTGCCGATCGAGATCATCATCGCGTTGTTCGTCACCAGCAGCGCCTGGCACGCGGCCAGCGCCAGGACCTTGCCTCGTCGCGTCGACATGCGGCGCCCTACTTGATGCGGATGTCGACGGCGTGGAACACGGTGTTGCCGGCGTTGGTGAGGCGGATGGTTTCGTCCGTCTTGCGCCACTTGAAGCCGGCAATCGGCATCGCCAGGCTCTCGGTGCCCTGCGGGCCTTCGAAGGTGACGTTGCCGCCGGAGACCGAGACGAACATGCCGCAGGGCGCGCGCAATTCGGACGACTCGCCCGGGTGCAGCAGGATGCGGGTCACGAAAACCCGCTCGTTGTCCACGACCAGCGTCTGGTTGGGCCCCTCGGCCATGTCGCCCTGCGCGCCGCAGCCCTGCAGGATCTCCGTGTCCGTGACGCGGTACTCGGACTTGCCGGGATTCGAGACCCGGTGCGCCTTGGGCCGGGCGGCGTAGTTGATGAAATAGGCCTCGCCGATGGCGCGCCCGCCGCGCTCGACCGGTGCCTGTCCGACGTCCTGGGCGATGGTGGGGGCCACGTACAGGTTGATGAACAGGCCGTCGTTGCGGTGCCAGTGGTAGAGGGCCTGGTAGCCCGGCTCGAGCTGCACGTCGAAAAAGCGCACGTGCTCGTTCTCGAATTTCAGGCGGTGGCGCGGCTCCTGCGAAATGTCGACGGGCTCGGCCTGGGCCAGGGCGGCCGCGGCAAAAGTGGCGGCGCAGGGCAGGGCAAGGAGCGCGGGCAGGCGGGCGGCGCGACGGCGAATGTTCATGTTCGGGGTTCCGGAGGTCGGGCGACGAGTGGAGCGCGACATTCTGCCAGAAAGGCCACTGTCTCCCTGCCGGGAAAAAAAGGGCTTGTGCGACATGGGGTTTTGCCGGATTTCCGGCCGCCCAGGGAACT
This sequence comes from Burkholderiales bacterium, assembly GCA_035549715.1. Lineage (GTDB taxonomy): Bacteria > Pseudomonadota > Gammaproteobacteria > Burkholderiales > JACQAP01 > JACQAP01. The sequence goes on along the minus strand of DASZQJ010000096.1, from coordinate 17,565 downwards.
CCGCCGCAGGGCGGAACTCATTGCTCTGATGCCGATGACACGCGTCGCCATCCCGGCCGGCCGGAGGGGAGGCCGGGGACATGGAACGAAGGGGACCCGGAAGTGATCGGGATGCGGGGATGGCGCCTGCTGGTGGCGGCCTGCGTCCTCGCGCGGGTCGGCGCGGCCGCGGCGGACCAGGTCACCCTGGCCAACGGCGATCGCCTGTCGGGCACGGTGGTCGGCAAGGAAACGGAGTTCCTGGTCCTGGCCATGCCCGACCTGGGCGAGGTCAAGCTGCGCTGGGCCGACGTGACGCGGATCTTCACCGACAAGGACGTGAAGATCCACCTCGACGACGGCACCATGGCGCGCGGGACCCTGGAGACGGTGACCGACGGCACCCTGGTGGTCCATACGGGCGTGGAGCCGCCGGGGGCGCCCGTGGAGCTCAGGCGCGTCGTGTTCATCAATCCCGCGCCGGACGTGTCGGGCGAGGGCGTGAAGTCCCTCGGGCGCATCAACCTGGGCTATTCGGCCTCCCGCGGCAACTCCGAGATCGAGACGCTCTACGTCGACGCCGAGGCGATCGCGCGCATGCGCTACGACCGATTCACCGCGGGGGGCAAGACGCGCCGTTCGACCGACCACGATTCGGAATCGGAATCCAACTGGCTCGTCGGCCTGAAGTGGGACCATTTCCTGACGCGCAAGTGGTACACCTACGCCAACGCCAACGTCGAGAACGACCAGTTCAAGGACATCCGCCTGCGCAGCACCGCCGGCGGCGGGAGCGGTTACCAGTTCATCGAGGGGGACAAGACCAACCTCGCGCTGGAGGCCGGCCTGACGTACGTGAACACGGATTTCATCGCGGGGCAGGATGAGCGCTATCCGGCGCTGCGCTCGGCGCTGCGCTTTGACCATTACCTGTTCGGGACGCGCAACCAGTTCTTCCACGCCGACGAGGTCTATGCGGCCGTTGCGGACAGCGACAGCGCCTTCGTGCGCTCGCAGACCGGCCTGCGCTTTCCCCTGATCCACCGCATCACGGGCACCCTGCAGTACAACGTGGACTGGGAGAACAACCCCACGCCCGGGCGCGTGCCGACCGACCGGACGCTGCTGTTCACCCTGGGGTACCAGTGGTGAACGGCGGCCGGCCGCGGCGCTCAGGTTTCCTTGTCGAGGTTGTAGTACTCGTAGGCTTTCTTCGGGACCTGCGCCTGCTCCAGCGCCCTGCGTTCCTCGAGGCTCTGCGGCCGGTCCCACCACGTGGCGCGCGCCTTTTTCTGCTTTTCCACGACCTCCGGGTGCTTGTCCAGGAAATCGCGGATAAACTTGGTGATCTCGGATTCGTAGGTTTTCATGGTCGTCGCGCGTCGGTTGGGCCGGCGCCGATTCTACCCGTAGCGCCGCCGGCCGGGTAAGCCCGGCTCGCGCCGGCGTCATTCATCCCCCCCCAGGAGCCCAGCGTGCCCGTTGTCCCCGTCCCGCCCGTCGCCCGCGTCATCCCGCATGCCAGCCAGGTCCACGGCCAGGACCGCCGCGACGACTACCACTGGCTGCGCCACAAGGAAGACGCCGCGGTGCGCGCCTACCTCGAGGCGGAGAACGCCTACACGGCCGCGATGATGAAACCCTCCCTGCCGCTGCAGAAGGCGCTTTACCGCGAGATGCTCCGCCGCATCAAGGAAACGGACGTCGACGTGCCCTACCGCGAAAACGGCTACTACTACTATTCGCGCACGCAGAAGGGCAAGCAGTACCGCATCCATTGCCGCAAGGCAGGTAGCCTCGATGCCCCGGAGCAGGTCATCCTCGACGCCAACCGGGAGGCGAAGGGGCACAAGTTCTTCGCCCTCGGGCTGTTCGACGTGAGCCCCGACGGCAACCTGCTGGCGTTCTCGACCGACACGACCGGATTCCGCGAGTACACCCTGCAGGTCAAGGACCTGCGCGACGGGACGCTGCTCGGGGAGCGCATCGCCCGGTCGCGCTCGGCCGCCTGGGCGCTCGACAACCGCACGCTGTTCTACGTGCTCGAGGACGACGCCAAGCGCGCCTGCCGGCTGTACCGGCACCGGCTCGGGCAGGCGCACGACGAGCTCGTGTTCGAGGAAACCGACCCCCGCTTCTCGATCTCCGTGTCCCTGTCCCGCAGCGAGGAATGGATCTTCCTCACCTCGAGCAGCGCGACCACCTCCGAGGTGCGCTGCGTCCCGGCGCGCACGCCGGAAGCGGCGCCGCGCCTCGTCGCGCCGCGACGCCAGGACCACGAGTACTACCTGGACCACGGGCACGGCCTGTTCTACATCGTCACCAACGACCGCGGCCGCAATTTCCGCCTGGCGACCGCGCCGGTCGGCGATCCGGGCGAGGACCATTGGGAGGAGCGCATCGCGCACCGGGAGGACGTGATGATCGAGGGCGTGGACGTGTTCTCGCGCCACCTCGTGGTGCAGGAGCGGGCCGGGGGCTTCCCCCGCCTCGCGGTGATCCGCCTCGCCGACGGCGACACGCACGAGATCTCCATGCCCGAGCCGGTGTATTCGGTGGGCGGCAGCGCCAACGCCGAGTTCGACACGAGGACCTTCCGCTTCCAGTACGACTCGTACGTGACGCCGGACTCCGAGTTCGAGTACGACCTCGACACGCGCGCCCGCAGGCTGCTCAAGCAGCGCGAGGTGCGCGGCTACGACGCCGCGCAGTACGCTTCCGAGCTGGTCCATGCGCCGGCGCCCGACGGCACGCGCATCCCCGTGTCGATGGTCTTCCGGCGCGACCGGCGCCGCGACGGCCCGCAGCCGCTGCTGCTCTACGGCTACGGCTCGTACGGGCTGCCGATGGACGTGGATTTCAGCTCCGCGCGGCTGTCCCTGCTCGACCGTGGCGTGATCTTCGCCACCGCCCACGTGCGCGGCGGCGGCGAGATGGGCAAGCGCTGGCACGACCAGGGCCGCATGATGGACAAGATGAACACCTTCACCGACTTCATCGCCTGCGCGGAGCACCTGGTCCGCAAGGCATGCACGGCGCCGGACCGCCTGGTGATCGAGGGGGGAAGCGCGGGCGGGCTGCTGATGGGCGCGGTGACGAACCTGAGGCCGGACCTGTTCCGCGGGGTCGTTTCCGAAGTGCCCTTCCTCGACGTGGTCAACACCATGCTCGACGACACGCTGCCGCTCACCACGGGCGAGTACGAGGAATGGGGCAACCCCAACAACCGGGCGCACTACGACTACATGCTTTCGTACTCGCCTTATGACAACCTCAAGCCCGGGCCCTACCCGGCGATGCTGGTCGAGACCTCGCTCAACGACAGCCAGGTGATGTACTGGGAGCCCGCCAAGTACGTGGCCAGGCTGCGCACCCTCAAGACCGACGCCAACCCGCTGCTCCTGAAGACCAACATGGAGGCCGGCCATGGCGGGGCATCCGGCCGTTACGACTACCTCAAGGAGATCGCCTTCACCTACGCCTTCATACTCGGGGTCCTGAACATCCTAAGATAGTCACAACTTGATACATCCGGCGGCGTTGACACGAATTTTGCTCACGCGGATGCTGGATGACGCCGGAATACCGGCCGTCGGCTCGTTCAACCACTTCCAGGAGGCGGGATGAATACGTCGTTCAAGTTGTTGCCAGTGCTGGCGTTTGCCGGCATGTCCACGGCGGTCCTCGCCGATACCACGGACGTCAAGAGCCAGTCATGGGTGGAAGTCAGGAAGCAGGGAGCCCACTGCCCGGACGATCCCAACTGCTTCAACCGCTACCACCCGGCCATCAAGCCGGTCGCGCGCGCCAAAACCGGGCAGCTCATCCGGTTCGAGACCCGGGATGCCCTGGATTCGAACCTGAACCTGCAATCCGAGCCGAAGGATCTCTCGGCGGTCGACCTCAACCTGGTGCATCCGATCACCGGGCCGGTGCACATCGAGGGCGCGAAGCGCGGCGACGTGCTCGCGGTCACGCTCATCGACGTCGAGCCCGACGAGTACGGCTACACCACCGTGGTGCCGGGCTTCGGGTTCCTGCGCGACCTGTACCCCAAGCCCTACATCGCCAACTGGAAGCTCAACCGCATGGAAGCGGTGTCCGACCAGGTGCCGGGGGTGCGCATCCCGTTCAACGGCTTCATGGGCACCGTCGGGGTCATGCCGGGGCTGCCGGAGGTCGAGGCCTGGTTGAAGCGCGAGACCCAGCTGGGCGAGGCGGGCGGCATCGCGCTGCCGCCGCAACCCACGGGCGCGCATCCGGCGGAGGTCTGCGGGCCCAACGGCAGCGCGAAGGACAAGTGCCTGCGCACCATCCCGCCGCGCGAGAACGGCGGCAACATGGACGTGAAGCAGATGGTGGTGGGCACGACCCTGCTGCTGCCGTGCTTCATCGACGGTTGCGGCCTGTTCGTCGGCGACGTGCACTATGCGCAGGGCGACGGCGAGGTGTCCGGCACGGCAATCGAGATGGGCGCCAGGGTCACGGTGCGCACCGAGATCCGCAAGGGCATGGCCTCGGTGGTGAAGACGCCGCACTTCGAGGGCGGCTCGCAGATGAAGCAGCTCGCCCCCGACCAGTTCTACGCCACCGTGGGCTACCCGCTGAAAAACGCCGGCGAGGTGCCGCCGTACTCGACCTACCTCGACAGCAAGAAGATCGCGCCGCTCACCAACCTGTCCGAGGACCTGACCCAGGCCGCGCGGCACTCGCTGATCGAGATGATCGACTGGCTGGTGAAGACCAGGGGTTACACGAAGGACCAGGCCTACGTCATCACGAGCGTGGCCTGCGACCTGCGCATCGGCAACGTGGTCGACCTGCCGAACTACGCGGTGTCCACCATCTGCCCGCTGGAGATCTTCCGCAAGTAGGCCGCATGGACCGTCGCCGCTTCCTGCTGGCGTCGGCGCTGGCCGCGCCCCTGCTCGGCGCGGCGCCGCCCGCGACCGCGCACACGCCCTACCGGCAGTGGCGGGTGTTTCGCCAGCGCCACCTGCTCATCACCACCAGCCGGACCGATCCCCGGGGCGACGCCCTCGGGGACCGGTTCGCCGAGGTCCTGCTGCAAGAGCTGCCCGAGAGCCGGGCGATGGTGAGCCGGGCCATCGACCTGCAGCGCATCGCAAGCCTGATGACCACCGACCAGGCGAACATCGCCGTCCTGGAGCACGGCACGGCCGTCGCGCTCGCGCGCGGCGAGCCGCCGTTCGCCGACCACGGACCGTTTGCGCTGCAGGCGATGGTGCGGACCGAGGCGCACGGCCTGGTGTGCCGCGAGGACGTTCCGCTGCACCACGGCTATCTCATCGTCGCGACCCTGATGGCGCATGGCGCGGCGCTCGGCATCCGGGTCGCCGAACCGGGCGAGCTTCCCGTGCATCCCGGCGCGGCCGCCTTTGCCCGCGGCGAGGTGGTCGAGCCGCCGCAATGAAGGGCGGGGCGTGGCTGGCGGGGCTGCTGCTGGCCGTACCCGCGGCGGCGCACGACCTCGTGACGGCCGAGGCGGCGCAGGGCTACCTCGCCAGGCAGCAGCAATTGCGCCAGGCGGCCTCGCAGGGCAGCGGCCAGGCCAGGGCTGCGGCCAGCGTCGAACTCGGGCAGATGCTCGACGGGATCCGCGACCTGTTCAATCGCGACATCGAGGCCCATGGCAAGGTCCAGGGCCTGCCGTCGAATTTCCTGATGGGCGAGTTGCGGGCGCGCGGCGATGCCCTGGCCTGGTCCGCGTCGCGCAATCGTTTCACCGCCAACCTGGCCTACTACCGCGAGGCATTGCGGCTTCCCCACGACGAAGCGACCCACGCCGAAGCGTCGTTCCGGTTGCTGCAGGGCGGATTCTGGGATGCCTTCTCGGAGGACCCCCTGCAACCCGAGGGGCTGGCGGCCGGGCAGATCGGGGAACAGATCCGCCTGGGCGAGGATTACCTGCGGCGGCATCCGCACCATTCGGGCAACGAGGAGGCCCGCTTCATCGTCGCCATCCACTACATGCAGGCCGCGCTGGCGGCCAGCGGCGGCGCGCGCGCGGGCTACGCGCGCAAGGCGAGGGCGCTTGCCGGGGACTACCGGGCGAGCCACCCCGACAGCCTGCGCACCGCGACGCTGCTGGCGCTGCTGGAGCGCCTGCCGCCCTGATCAATCGACGCTGAGTTCCTCGAACGACTTTTTCTTGCGGCACTGGCGCGGGATCTTCCTTTCCATTTGCGCCTTGGTGTCGGTGAACGTCTCGGAGTAGGCCATGGTGGGCTTGTTTTCCGTCGCGTTCATGATCTTGCGGGTGCCGAAGGTCCTGAGGTTTCCCTCGAAGGCATGTCCCACCATCGGGCTCGGGCCGCCGAGGAATTCGTAGAGCCCGAAGCCGGTGCCGCCATCGAACTTGAGCACGAAGAAAAAGCAGGTGTCGTCCCGCCAGATGAGGGTGCCTTTCTCGGCGGCGGCCGTGTCGGCGGCAATGGCCGGACAGGCATGGATCGCGGCCGCGAACAGGGCCGCCAGCATACGGCGTGCAAACATTCCAGCTCCTCTTGTCATCACCCCGTTGCCCGCGGCCCTAGCGGCAGCGTGACGGGACGTGTTTTTCGATGTCGCTTTTTCTCGTCGACCGGGCGGCGGCGTAGGCCGTCAAGGGCATGTCCGCCGTGCGGTTGTGCAGCTGCACCGAGCCGCGCGCGTTGAGCTCGCCGTCCAGCACGTCGCCATCCTGCGGCGCGGCGCCGGACTCCCACTCGAACAGGGTGTAGCCCTTCGGGGTCTGGAGGATGAAATAGGAGCAGTCCTGGTTTTTCCAGATGACGGTGCCCTGGGCCGCGGCGACGGAATCCGCCAGGGCGAGGCACAGCCACCCGGCCAGGACGCCCGACAGCCGAGCGCGCATTCGTTTCCCGGGTCGCGGCGATGACTTGCCGCGCAGGTTCCCAGCATAACGCCCCGGACGGCCCCCCGCAAACGCGGCGGGGAACGGGTGGTGTAACATCGCGCTGGACCAGCCCGTGGCGCATGTGCGCCGTGGTCCGTTTCCGGAGCCAGCCCCCAGGGGGATCGAATCATGAAAGTCATCGACCTGCGCAGCGACACCGTCACCAAGCCCAGCGAAGCCATGCGCGCCGCGATGGCGGCCGCCGAGGTGGGTGACGACGTCTATGGCGAGGATCCCACCGTCAACCGCCTCGAGGCGCTCGCCGCGCAAAAGCTGGGCAAGGAAGCGGCCATCTACGTCTGCAGCGGCACGCAGAGCAACCTGCTCGCCCTGCTGTCGCATTGCGAGCGCGGCGACGAGTACATCGTCGGCCAGCAGGGCCACACGTACAAGTACGAAGGCGGCGGCGCCGCGGTACTGGGCAGCATCCAGCCGCAGCCGCTCGACTACGAGGCGGACGGCTCGCTCGACTTGGCGCGGGTGGAGGGTGCCATCAAGCCGGACGACCCGCATTTCGCGGTGACGCGGCTGCTGTGCCTGGAGAACACCCAGGCGGGCAAGGTCCTGTCGCTCGACTACCTGGAGCGGGCGCACCGGTTCACGCGCTCGCGCGGCCTGGGATTGCACCTGGACGGGGCGCGGATCTTCAACGCCGCCGTGCACCTCGGCGTGCCGGTGACCGAGATCAGCAAGCACTTCGACTCGGTATCGGTGTGCCTTTCGAAGGGACTGGGCGCGCCGGTGGGCTCGGTGCTGTGCGGCGCCCGGGACCTGATCGCCAGGGCCCGCCGCTGGCGCAAGGTCGTCGGCGGCGGCATGCGCCAGGCGGGCCTGCTCGCGGCGGCCGGCATCTACGCGCTGGAGAACAACGTCGAGCGCCTGGCGGGCGACCACGAGAACGCGAAGGCGCTGGCCGCGGGGCTGTCCGGCATCGACGGCGTCAGCGTCAACCCGGCGCAGACCAACATGGTCTACATGAACGTGGAGCCCCAACGCTCGGCCCGCATGCGCGAATTCCTCAAGGAGCGCGGCATCCTGATCAGCGGCCAGGGCAGCATCCGCCTCGTCACCCACCTCGACGTCGACCGCCAGGACGTCGACCGCTTCGTCGGCGCGGTCAAGGATTTTTTCTCCAGCACCGCCAAGGCGGCCTGAGGGACGTGATGAGTGACCAGTGACGAGTGACAAGTGACAAGTGACAAGTACACTTCCCTGGCCTCTAGCCTCTAGCCTCTAGCCTCTAGCCTCTAGCCCCCAGCCCCTGGCCCATCAAGGAACCCAATGCCCAATCCCACCGATACCCGCAGCATGGCGGTGTTTTGCGACTTCGAAAACCTCGCCCTGGGCGTGCGCGAGGCGAAGTACGACCGCTTCGACATGAAAAAGGTGCTCGAGCGCCTGCTGGTGAAGGGCAGCATCGTCGTCAAGAAGGCCTACTGCGACTGGGAGCGCTACAAGGAGTTCAAGGCGCCGATGCACGAGGCGGCCTTCGAGATGATCGAGATCCCGCACGTGCGCCAGTCCGGCAAGAACTCGGCCGACATCCGCATGGTCGTGGATGCGCTGGACCTGTGCTACACCAAGGAGCACGTGGATACCTTCGTCATCCTCAGCGGGGATTCGGATTTCTCGCCCCTGGTGTCCAAGCTGCGCGAGAACAACAAGCAGGTGATCGGCGTGGGCGTGAAGCACTCCACGTCGGACCTCCTGATCGCCAACTGCGACGAGTTCATCTTCTACGACGACCTGGTGCGCAAGGCGCCGCCGCCGAAGCGGCCGCCGCGGGCGCGCAAGGCTTCCCGGCCGGCCGCCGCGGCGCGGGCCCCGGCGGCCGAGCCCGTGGAGGCGGAGGACGGCGCGATGTCGGACGACAAGGCGCAAAAGGCGCTCGACCTCGTGGTCAATACCTTCGATGCACTGAACGCGGAGCGGGGCGGGGAGGAGAAGATCTGGGGCTCGATGATCAAGCAGGCGCTCAAGCGCCGCAACCCGGGCTTCAACGAGACCTACCACGGCTTTCGCAGCTTCAATTCCCTGCTCGAGGAGGCGGCCATCCGCGGGCTGCTGCGCCTGGAGCACGACGAGAAGTCGGGGGGCTACCTGGTCAGGTCCGGCGAGTCCGAGGAGGCGGCCGGCTGAGGGGATTCCTGCAGTCCTGACTCACCAGCCACGACCCGGGCGCCCATGACGGATTACTCGGCGGTCACCCAGAGCTTCGAGCGCTGCCTGCGCAGGGGCGACGTGATCCAGCGCTTCTACGACCTGTTCATGGCGAGCGACCCCGAGATCGCGCCCTGGTTCGAGCGCACCGACTTCCCGGCGCAGAAGCGCCTGCTGGAGCAGAGCATCAGCCTCGCCATCCTGTTCGCCGCCGGCAATCCGATCGGCAGGATCGGCATCGAGCGCATCCGCGCGTCGCATGCCCCCGGCCGGATGGGCGTGCCGCCGCGCTTGTATCCGTTCTGGAAGGCCGCTTTCCTGCGCGCCATCGAGGAGTTCGACCCGGCGTTCGGGGACGAACTGGCGGCGGCCTGGCACACGGTCCTCCAGAAGACGATCGACCACGTGCTGGCAGGGCAGGATGGCGCATGAGCGCGCTGCGCCGCCGGCCGGCCAGGCGCCCGCCATGGCGCCCTGCAACATCGTCTCCTGCACGTACGAGCGACACGGCGCGGCGATCCTCGACATCCTCAACGAGGCGATCCTCCACTCCACGGCGCTGTATGACTATCGCCCCCGCACCATGGACTCCATGGCGGACTGGTTCCAGGCCAGGGAGGCCGGCCGCTATCCGGTGATCGGCGCGGAGGGTCCGGAGGGCGAACTGGCCGGCTTCGCCACCTACGGCCGCTTTCGCGACCGGCCCGCTTACAAGTACACCGTCGAGCATTCGGTCTACGTCCACCACCGGCACCGCGGCGAAGGCCTGGGGACCGCCCTGATGCAGCGGCTCATCACGCTCGCGGAAAAGCAGGACTTCCACGTGATGGTCGGCGGCATCGACCAGTCCAACCGGGCAAGCGTCGCGCTGCACGAGAAACTGGGCTTCGAGCACGCCGGCACGATCCGGCATGCCGGCTTCAAGTTCGGCCGCTGGCTGGACCTTGCGTTCTACCAGCTCGTCCTGGCGACGCCCGCGCAGCCGCTCGACGGTTGACCGGGCAGGCCGTCGACCCGGCCCGCGCCACGGGCAGGGGAGCAAGGGCGCCATGCGCATCGCCACGCCGCGGGAGCCTTGCGCGGACCCGCCACCGGACGCGCGGCCCATGCGGGGGCGCCCGAGTTCGGATATGCTCAGGGAATAAGTGAGACATCTGACCTGTCCGGCGGAGGCCGTGGGCACCGCCGGCGGGCAGCATCGGAGGAGGGTTCATGGCCGTCGAAACGCGATTCGCATTCCTCTTGACCAGCGCGTCCCTTTGCCTTGCGCTGGCATCCTGCGATCGGGGGGATCCCTACGATCCGTCCAGGATGGACCTGAAGCCGGCGCCGGCGAAGGTCTCCAACGAGCGGCACCAGGGGGCGTTCGCCGAGGGCGGCGCACTCAGCATGACCGCGGAACTCAAGCCGCTGGACGGGTCCGCGGTCAAGACCGTGCGCCTCGACACCACCCACAAGATCATCGAGATCGCGCCCGGCGTGAAATTCAGCGGCTGGACCTTCGGCGACCAGGTGCCCGGCCCGACGGTGCGCATGCGGGTGGGCGACAAGGTCCGGTTCAGCATGACCAATCGCAGCGATGAACCGGTGCCGGGAGTGCAGCTGACGGCCGCACCCATGATGCACTCGATGGATTTCCACGCGGCCATGGTGTCGCCCCAGGATAAGTACCGTTCCATCGCCCCGGGGCAGACCATCGAGTTCGAGTTCACGCCCAACTATCCCGGCGTGTTCATGTACCACTGCGGCACCCCCATGATCCTCGAACACATCGCCTCGGGGATGTACGGGACCGTGGTCGTCGAGCCCCGCGACGGCTATCCCACGAAGGTCGACCGCGAGTACGTCGTCGTGCAGAGCGAGTTCTACGCCAAGCCCGATCCGGCCGGGCGCAAAGTGGAGGGTTCGCCGCTTTACGTCCTCGACGGCGACCGCCTGCGCGCATCGCAGCCCACGCACATCGTCTTCAACGGCGTGCACAACGGCATGGTCCGGCAGCCGCTGGCGGCCAAGCCCGGCGAGCGGGTCCGGCTGTACGTGCTCAATGTGGGGCCCAGCAAGACGTCGAGCTTCCACGTCGTCGGCACGATATTCGACAGGGTCTGGTTCGAGGGAAACCCGGACAACCAGTTTCGCGGCATGCAGACGGTGCTGCTCGGGTCCTCGAACAGCGCGATCGTGGAGTTCGTGATCCCGGAGGCGGGCTCGTACATCATGGTGGATCACCATTTCGCCAATGCTTCGCAGGGCGCCATCGGCCTGATTTCCACCGAGGTCCAGGCCCGGCCCGCCGACATCGAGCACCACAACATCCCCGCGACGGCCACGCCCAGGGATCCCGAGACCGTCCAGGCGAAGCTGGACTTCGAGAGCAAATGCCTCGCCTGCCACTCGGTCGGCAAGGGCGACAAGCTGGGGCCGGACCTTGCGGGCGTCACGCGCCGGCGCAGCGATGCATGGCTGGCCCGCTGGCTGAAGGACCCGGAGAAAATGCTGCAGTCCGACGCCGATGCCAAGGCGATGCTCAGGAAGTACAACAATATCCCGATGCCGAACCAGAGCCTGAGCGACAGGGAGATTTCGGGCTACATCCGGTATTTCCACTGGATCGACGCCCAGGCGCCCGGCGCCGTCCATTCAGAGGGCGCGCATTGAAGGCCATTGCGCTCGGCGCCGGCGCCCTGGCCCTTGCCGCGCATGCGGCATGGGTGGCGGCGTGCGGCCATTGCATCGAGGACAGGGTCGCGGCCGTGTATGACCACGCCGTCGTCAAGGAGGCGCTGGAGCGCCGCCACAAGGTCGCATTCTTCGCGCTGCAGGGCCCGGTGACCTCCGGGGAAGTCACGAAGCGGACGGTGGTCACCACGGCCGAATCCCTGCGGGGCGTCGACAAGGGCAGCGTGCGCGTGTCCGTCGAGCCCGCTGCCGTGGCGCTCGCCTTCGATCCCTCGCGGATTTCCCTTCCCGCGATCCTCGGGCCGCTCGAGGCGGCGCTGGCCAGGCGCGGCCTGACCCTGGCCCCCGTGCAGGTCATGGACCGCTGGCTCTCCGGCCAGCGCTAGTTCCGCCCTTCAGTCGCGCAGCGCCAGGAGCACCGGCTGGTGGTCGGAGGCGCGCGTCCCGCCGTCGACCGCGACCTCGCTCACGCGGCAGGCAAGGTCCGGCGTCAGGAAGATGAAATCGAAGCAGTCCGGCCGGTCGGAGAAACTGTTCTCGTGGATCCCGACCGTCGGCGCGTGGGGGCGGCCGGGATGCGCCACCTCCCAGGCGTCGCGCAGGGGCGCGGTGCCGTCCTCGAAGCCGGCGCACATGCGCGCGTGGCCGGCGCTGCCGGGTCCGAGGTTGAAGTCCCCGGTGAAAATGGCGGCAGCCGGACGCGGACGCGGCGCGAACGGGCCTTCGCCCGCGGCGCGCGGCGTGCGCGCATGCGCGCACGCCTCCCGGTGGAGGCGGCGCAGGGCCTCGATCTGGGCGTTGCGCTGCGTGGCGGAGTAGTACTCGAGATGGGTGGTCGTGATGCGCACCGGGCCCCAGGCCGCCTGGACCACCACTTCGAGCGCCAGCCTTTGCATGCTGGGCGACGCGGCATCGGCCGGCCAGGGCAACAGGTGGCGGAACACCTGGTGCACGGGCAGGCGGGAGAGGATGAGGTTGCCGAACTGGCTGCGGGTGTTCGCCGGGCCGGCGATGTCCGTCGCCGCCCCGTAGTGCGCGTCATAACCCGGGAAGAGCGCGGCCAGCGCCCGCACCTGGTCTTCGCCGCGGCTTCCCGGCAGGGACGCGAAATTCACGGCGACCTCCTGCAGGCACAGGACGTCGAAGTCCGCCATGCGCCGTGCCGTGACGGCGATGCGTGAAGGATCGACGTTGCCATCGATTCCGCGGCACCACTGCACGTTCCAGGTCAGCAGGCGCATGGGCGCTCGCCGCCGCCGCGCCTCTCAGTACCGCGCATCGGCGGGCTTGCCGCCGGCGGGCCAGTCCAGCGCCTTCGCGGCGAAGTCCGGCCTCGCCTGCCGGGTGAAGAAAGCGGCAACATCGAAGGCTTCCTGGTCCGACAGGGTGCCGCCCTGGCCGAACGGCATGTTGGCCTTCACGAATGCCGCGGCCGTGTTCAGCCGCGCCATGCCTGCGCCGATGTTGAACGATTGCGGGCCCCACAGGGGCGGATAGACGGCGCTGCCCTGTCCCTGCGGCCCGTGGCAGAGGCTGCACTTGTCCCGGTAGATCCGTTCGCCGCGATCCGGGTCGGGAGGGGACGGGCTTGCAATGCGCCGGAATCCGCGGCCGGGCACGCTCGCGCCGGTGGGCACTTCGCGGGACACCCACTGCATGTAGGCGAGGATCGCGGCCATTTCGTCGCTTTCGACGGGCAGCGGCCGTCCGTTGAGCGAGCGCACGAAGCAGTCGTTGACCCGGTCGGCCAGCGTGTTGATGCGCGCATTGCGGCTGCGGTATTCGGGGAACACCCCCCACAGGCCCACCCAGGGCGCGGCCCACGGGGTGCGTCCGCCGTCGAGGTGGCAGCTGGTGCAGTTGAGCGCATTGCCCGCGTACGTCGGGGCCGCCTCGCGCGTCCGGCCAAGCAGGCGCTGTCCCAGCGCGATCGCTTCTCCCATCGGGCCCGCGGGCAGCGGCGCGTCGCGCCAGCCCGGAAAATCGGACTCGCCGCCGCGGGCGGCGACCGCGCAAAGCGCCAGGGCGCAGCACGCGAGCAGCTGCGCCGCCGGCGATGGGCCTGTGTGCCGCGTCATCGGTCAACCGGCAAAGCAGTAGGTGCAGCCCTTCGACTGCGCCCCGTTGACCGCGAGAACGCCGGAAGGCACCACTTCGACGCCCGGCAGGACCGCCGCAAGCCAGTCGTTGCGCACGGTCTCGTGGGCGAGGCCGGCCTGTTTCGCCACGCGCGCGCTCTGGTGGTGGATGGCGGCATTGCAGACGCCGAAGCGCACCCCGCGCGCGACCAGCTTCTCCAGCGCGGCTTCCGGCAGGGGCAGGTCGCCGGGCCGGATGTTGGCAAAGGGATTGCGGGTGGCGGGGGCCCGGGTGGCCGGATCGTTGATCTTGAAATATTCGCCCAGCGCGTACTTTTCCCACGCCGCATCGGCGAAGGCGATCGGGATGGCCGAATGGCGCAACACGACGACGACGCCCAGCTCGCTCTCCGGCACGTTGTAGCCCTGGGCGCCCGTCATGAGGAAGACGTGCGACCAGATCAGGGCGAATCCGTTGTTCGGGGCGGGCGCATCGTACACCTGGCGATGTTTGCCGCCGATGCCGTCGAGCCAGGCCTCGAACGCCGTGCGTTCGCCTGACGGTGCGGCCTGGACAGCGGGGGCGATGCTGGCGCCGATGCCCAATGCGGCCGTTGCCGCGGCCAGGTTTCCCAGGAATTCGCGCCGGGGGGTGGAAGCGTTCGTATCCATGTGGACGTCCTTGTCGAGTGGCTGGAGTTATCGTGGCGGCAGGTGCGCCCGCCGCGACCGGGATTATCTCACCGCGCCTGCCCGCATCGGTCCGCCGGAACTCACGACGCCCCGGTGCGCGGGTCACGGCCCTGCCTTGCCCGGCGGCCGCACATCCGGCCGCCATCGCGCTCCGCGGCCGGCGTGCGCCCGGGCGAACGTGCTCTTGTTCCCGGCCGCGCGGCATGGCTGGAACAACCCGCCATGATCCTCGGCTTGCAGTGCAAATTCCCGGAAGGACGGTGCCGGGGGTCCCGGCGCCGGATGACAGAATGAAAAACCCCGCGGGCGCGGGGTTCGTCACGGGGCGGGCAGTATCGCGGGTGTCAGGCGGGCACGACCTCGTCCTGCAGTTCGCCGCGCGGTGGGGCGGAAGCCTGTTTCTGCTCCTGCGCGCGTCGGATCTTTTCCTTTTCTTCTTCCTCGGCCAGCTTGGCCCAGTACAACGCTTCGAATTCGAAACACATGGTGCGCCTCCTTCGAATCGAGTTGGGGTCACACGGATCCGGCGATCCTCTTCGGGGACGTTGGACCGCAGCCATCCTAGCCCCGGGGGCACGGGGGATCAATGGCCGCAAGGACCTTTTACTGCGGCGCTGCAACAAGATCCTCGCGGACCTTGCGCATGACCTCGAGGAGCGTCTCGGGCGGATGGGCGCCCGACAGGGCGTATTTTTGTTCGAAGATGAAAAAGGGCACCCCTTGCACGCCCATCGTGCGCGCGCGGTGGTCCTCGTTCTCGATGAACAGCCGGTCCTGCTCGCCCGCGAGATAGGCGGCCGCCTCTGCGCGGTCCAGCCCCGCGCCTGCGGCGAGATCGGCGAGGTTGTCGCGGCGCGTGAGGTCCACGGCGTCGAGGAAATAGGCGCGGAACAGCGCCTCCACCATCGCGTCCTGCCGGCCCTTCTGGTCCGCCAGGTGGATCAGGCGGTGCGCATCGACGGTGTTCGGCTGGCGCTCGATCGCGTCGAAGCGCAAGGCAAGCCCCGCCTGTTCGCCGGCGCGCGCCACGCGTGCATAGATTTCCTTCGCACGCTCCGGTCCGCCGAACTTCTCCGCGACATAGCGCTCGCGCGCGACGCCTTCCGCGGGCAACCCGGGATTGAGCTGGAAGGGATGCCAGCGCACCCGGGGCGCCGGATCGCCGGGATGCTGCCGTCCCCAGGCCGCAAGCGCGGCCTCGAGGTTGCGCTTGCCGATGAAGCACCACGGGCACACCACGTCCGAAATGACGTCGATGAGAAGGGGATCGGTTGCCGGTTCGCTCATGCTTTTCGCCTCACGCCTCTCTCCTCACGCCTCCCGGGCCGTCAATTGCACACCACGCGCTTGACCGCCATGCCGTCGGCGCCATAGGAGACGCGGCGATCGAACACGGCGTTGCAGCCGTTGACGCCCGGGGGCAGGGCGATCGTCAGGCGCGCGCTGGTCCGCTCGTAGCTGCAGGACAGGTAATAGCTGCGGCGCGATTCGGGCAGGCGCCACGCCACGCGCAGCTCCCCGGCCGTGCTGCGGGTGGTGGCCGGCCTGACGCGCCGGTTCTGCGAAGGCGGACCGTCGTACACCGTCACGCCGATGTGCTTGAAGGGCGGGTCGCTATAGCTCACCGCCCATTCGGCCGAGGGCGCGGCCGCCTGTTGTTGCACGTCCAGCGAATCGGGGCAGACGACTTCCGCCGCCGCGGACAGTGGCAGCAAGGCGAGAAGCAGGCAGGTGAGGCGCATGACTTGGTCGTCTCCGTTCAAAGCGATTCGAGGAAGGCAAACAGGGCGGCGCGATCCCGCGCCGGCAACTGCCGGAACCCCTCGCGCGCGCCCGCGGCCTCTCCGCCGTGCCAGAGCACGGCTTCCGCCAGCGTACGCGCCCGGCCGTCGTGCAGCAATGCGCCATTGCCGTTGACCTGCTCGCGCAGCCCCAGCCCCCAGAGCGGCGGGGTGCGCCAGTCGCGCCCGCCGGCGCGAAAATCCGGGCGGCCGTCCGCGAGCCCTTCGCCCATGTCGTGCAGCAGCAGGTCGGTGTAGGGGCGGATCATCTGGTTCGACAGGCGGGGGAAGGCGGGGTACTCGCCCGTCCTCAGCTCGGGCACGTGGCAGGCGGCGCATTGGACCTGCTCGAAAATCCACGCCCCCCGTTGCACGGCGGGCGCATCCGGATCCCGCCGCTGCGGCACGCCGAGCGCCCTGAGGTAGAACAGGATCTCCTCGAACGGCCGCCAGGTCTGCTCGGGCACCGTGCCGCCGGGGCGCTTGCGGCACGCGGTTTGCACCGCCGGGCAGTTGTCCGACGGATACAGCTCGGTTGTCACGCCCAGGTCGGCGAGGTAGGCGGAGGCCACCTGCTGGCGCAGGCTGGGCTGGTTTGCCTTCCAGCCGAAGCGGCCGATGCGGAGCGTCTGCGATTGCGCGTCCCAGACGCGGTTCGGGCGGCCGTTGAAGCCCAGCGCGCGCTGCGAGGCGGCGATGGCGAGCAGCTGCGAGTCCGGCACCGCGTCCAGCAGTCCCGCGCCGATGACGGGCGGGGCGATGCGTGGCGAAACCAGCGCGTCGTCGCCCATCGGGCCGAACGCGAGCTTGCGAAACGCAACTTTCGGCGCGCGCAGTGCCACGCGCGTGCCGTCCGCCAGCACCTCTTCCCGCTCGGTCCAGGCGATGGAAGCCTCGCCTTCCGCGGGTACGCGGCCCAGCTCGCCCTGTTCCTGCAACTGGTCGCCATACGCGGGGTGCGGGGCCGGGCCGCCGTGCTCGTCCTCCCCGGGCACGGACAGCCGCACCACCATCGAGACCAGGGCTTCATCCCCGTCGCCGGGCGCGCGCCCGCGCCCGTTGCCGGCGTGGCAGCCGCTGCACTCCTCGCCGTTGGAGGTCGGCCCCCGGCCCCACTTGCCGCCGATGACCGGCAGCACGACCCAGTGCTGGTGGAACTCCTGGCGCCCGTTGGCGAAGGTCTCGAGCTGGGCTGCGTCGAGTCCGGGGGCGGGCAGCGAGTAGGCGCCGGCGCCGCTCGCGTCGACGGTCAGGTCGCCGGCGTCCGGCGTGGGTGCGG
>DASZQJ010000095.1:0-2540 GCA_035549715.1 Burkholderiales bacterium | reverse complement strand
CCCGCGCCGTGCGCCGGCAATGGCACCATCTTCCTGTAGTCCTCCGGCGAAAGCTCCGGCAGCACCTGGACAAAGGCGACCAGGCCCCAGATGCTCGCGTCGTCGTGGGTCCGGCCCCAGGCGGGCATGCCGCTCATCTTGATGCCGTGCTTGATGACCCAGAACATCTGCGCCGGACTGGCATGCGCATGCGCGGTGAGGTCCGGCGGCTTCGGGTACATGCCCTCGCGCAGCTCCGATTCGCGCATGCCAGGCGCGAGGTGGCAACCCGTGCACATCTGCGCGTAGTGTTCCGCGCCTGAACGCACCAGCGCCGGGTCGTCCAGGGCCGGCACCGTCACGCCGGACGAACGAGCGGCGATGGATCGCGTCCGGACGGACTCCAGCAGCCAGTTCACCGGAGCCGAGTGCGGCTCGTCCGCGGCCACGTTGAATGCGCCAAGCCGGACCAGCGCCCCCGCCGCGACGGCGAGGCTGGCAAGCAGCAGGATCGTTGCAATCAGCCTTTTCATGCGGCCTCCCGGTCAATGCTGGTGCTCAGGTTGCGAGGGCTCGGTCGCGGGCGCGGGATCCCCGCCCTGCTCGAGGCGCCATGCCACCGTGCCGGGGGGATGCCGGTACCAGCCGGGATCGGCGTAGTCGCCGGGCTTCTGGTCGTCCCTCACCTTGAGCAGGGTGAACATGCCGCCCATCTCGATGGGCCCGAACGGGCCCTCGCCCGTCATCATCGGCAGGGTGTTCTCCGGCAGCTTCATGCCCATGGCGGCCATCTCCTGCATTTCGGCCATGCCCTTCTCGCCCATGCCCATGAACATGTAGTCGGGCATCAGCGCGCCGATCCTGTCCGCGACGCCGGACTGGTCCACGCCGAGCATGTTGGGGATCCGGTGCCCCATCGGCCCCATGGTGTGGTGCGACTTGTGGCAATGCAGGGCCCAGTCCCCGGGGTTGTCGGCCACGAACTCGAGGTTGCGCATGGCGCCCACCGGGATGTCGGCGCTGACTTCCGGCCATTGCGCGGCCTCCGGGATCCAGCCGCCGTCGGTGCCGCCGATGCGGAACTTGTGGCCGTGCAGGTGGATGGGGTGGTTGGTCATCGTGAGGTTGCCCACGCGGATGCGCACCCGGTCGCCGCTGCGGACCACCAGCGGGTCGATGCCGGGGAACACCCGGCTGTTGAACGTCCAGAGGTTGAACTCCGTCATCTCTGCGGTATTGGGCGTGTAAGTCCCCGGCTCGACCAGGAACGAGGAGAGCAGGAAGGCGAAGTCCCGATCCACGCGCCGGAAGCCCGGATCCCGCGGATGGATGATGAACAGGCCCATCATCCCCATCGCCATCTGCACCATCTCGTCCGCGTGGGGGTGGTACATGTGGGTGCCACTGCCGCGCACGGTCCACTCGTAGACATACGTGGCCCCCGGTGGAATCTGCGGCTGCGTGAGCCCGCCCACGCCGTCCATGCCGTTGGGCAGCAGCACGCCGTGCCAGTGGATGGTGGTGTGCTCGGGCAGCTTGTTCGTCACCAGGATGCGGACGCGATCGCCCTCGACCACCTCGATGGTCGGGCCGGGCGAAGTGCCGTTGTAGCCCCAGCAGTTCACCACCATGCCCGGCGCGAACTCGCGCTTCACGGGTTCGGCGACCAGGTGGAATTCCTTGACGCCGTTCTTCCATTCCCAGGGCAGCGAGCGGCCGTTGAGCGTCACCACGGGGTTGTAGTCCGGGCCGTGGTCGGGATGCAGCGGCGGGTGCGTGGCGGTGGAGGATTCCGCGGCGGCGGCCTGGGCGAACGTCAGGCGATGCCCGAGCATCGTCGCCCCCGCGAGCGCGGCGGTTCCCGACTTGAAAAAGGTTCTGCGATCCATGGTTGGGTCCTCAGTGATGGTCGTGGGCGGAAGGCTTCTTCGCGTCGAAGCCATCGCGGCCTGCGGGAGGCGGGGTTTCAGCGGCGGCTGCAGCGGGCGCCGGGAGCCTCCCCCCGACCGCGCGCTCCAGTTCGGCGAGCGCGATCCAGTAGTCGCGCTGCGCCTCCACGAGGGCCTGCGCGGCGGAAGCGCTCTCGCGGTAGTCGGCGAGCAACTCGTAGACGCCCTCCAGCATGCCGTTGTAGAAGAGCTGGGTCTGGGCGAGGATCCTGCTGCGCAGGGGCACGAGCGCCTCGGCGTGCTGGCGCGAGATCTCCCAGGCGGCCTGCAGGTCGCCCTGCTTCTCGCGCGCTTCGGACCGGGCATCGGTCGCGACCTGGGAGAGTCGTTCGGCGGCGCCGCGGAACAACGCCTCGTAGCGGGCGATCCTCGCCTGTCCCTGGTCGAACAGCGGCAGTTCCAGGCGCAGCGTGGGCCCCACCTGCGCCGGTTCGCCGCTGTCCTTTTCCCAGTCGATGCCGAGGTCGAGGACGGCGAGGTAGCGCGTCGACCGGGTGATGCCCAGCACCTTGCCCACGTACTCCACGTCGCGCCGCGCCGCGCCGACGTCCAGGCGTTGCACGATGGCAAGGCGTTCCAGGTCGCCGTAGTCGGGACGCGAACGCGGCGGCT
>DASZQJ010000094.1:0-42683 GCA_035549715.1 Burkholderiales bacterium | reverse complement strand
GCTTCGATCGCCGCGGTGTCATCGAGCGAAGGCGCCGCTTCCTGCCCCAGGTCGATCACCTCCGCATGGGCCAGGCCGGCCCCGCCCTCGCCAAGGTCGATGTCGGTGGTGGTGGACTGATCCTCCTCGCCACCGATGTTGAAGTCGACGTTCTCCTGGGCCGCCGCGCCGGCAGCGGCGGCGGCCGCAGCGGCGGCGGTGGCACCCGCCGCATAGCGGGCATTGTCGGGATCCACCTGGTAACCGAGCACGACGGCCTGGTCCCAGAGCGGGCCCGCGCTGCCGGTGGCCTGCTGCAGCTCGCGCGCCACCTGCTCGAAGCTCTTCGTGTCCTTGCGCTTCGCGTAAATCTGCAGAAGCATCACGCGGACTTCCTGCCGGTTGGGATTGGCGCCCAGCGCTTCCTTCAGCAGTTCCTCGGCCTGGGCATCGCGGCCGTAGGCCAGGAAGATCTCGGCTTCCTTGACGGGGTCGACCTCGCCGTCGGCTGCCGGGGCGGCCGCAGCACTTTCGCCGGCATGGGCCGCCGCTGCGGCCGGAGCCGCGACAACGATCGCAGGGCCAGAGTCGTCGGAGTCGGCCTTCGATTCCCGGCGGCGCTTGACCGCGCGCACGGCCAACGCGCCGATGAGGACGATGGCCAGCACGCCCGCGCCCAGGTAGGCGGGCTGCTCCAGCACGCGATCCACCAGGCTGGGCTCGGGAGCCGGCGGGGGCGGCGGCGCGACCGGCTTCGGTGGCGCGGGCTTGGGTTGCGGTGGTGCGGGTTGGGCGGCCGGAGGCGCCGTTTCGGGCGCTGGCTTGGGCGCGGCCGGGGTCGCCGGCGTGGCGGACGCTTCCGGCGTGGCCGGCTTGGCTTGGGCGGCCGGCGGGGCGGCGGGCGTCGCCGGGGCGGGATGCGCCTCAGGCTTCGCAGGCGCGGCCGGGGGTGCCGGCGCAGCGGGCGGCGTGGCCGGCGTCGCCGGCTTCTGCAGGTCCGCCATTCCCTTGTTCTTGATTTCGAGCAGCGCCTGCAGGTCCTTGACCGTCTTCTCCAGCCTGGCGACCCGGTCGTTGGCCTCCTTCACTGCCTTGTCGCGGGCCACCAGCTCCTCTTCGAGCGCATGGACGCGGGCTTGGGCCTTGGCGTCACCGCCGGCGGCCGGGCTGCCCGTGGCGGCCGCAGGTTCGTTCTTGGACAGCTTGAGGACTTCCTTGGGCGCTTCCTTGCCCTGGGCACCCTTGTCTTCGACCGTGGGCGCGACCTTGCCGGCGGCCGTCTGCTGGGCGGGTTCGGGCGCGGCGGCCGGCGCCTGGCCGGCAGCGGCGGCAAGCTGGTCGCGGTAGGCCTGCCAGTCGCGGGCCTGGGCCACGACTTCCCTGCGGGCATCGGCGGCCGGCAGCGAGGCGTACTGGTCGGCCGACGGCAGCTGCAGGATCCTCCCGGTCTTCAGGCGGTTCATGTTCTTGCCGGCGAAGGCGTCCGGGTTGGCACGGAAGAGCAGTACGAGCATCTGGTCGAGGCTCACTTCCGCAGGCTTGGTGGCGCGGGCGACCTTGGCCAGGGTATCCCCGCTCTTGATGGGGCCGTAGGCGTCAGCGGCGGTCGCCGGGCCGGGTTCGAGCAGGGTGGGCGCCGTGCCGCCAATGGTCTCGACCGGCGCGGCGGGCTCCGGGGCGGGTGCCGTCGAAACGTCTGCGGGCTGCGTCGGGGTGGCCTGGTCGGACGGTGCCGCCACCTGGTCGGCGGGCGGCGTGGGCGCGGACTCGGGAACGGGAACCGGCTGGGCCTCGGGTGCCGGCGGTGCGGCCCGGACCTTGGCTTCCTCCGCCCGCTGGCGCTCGCGTTCGGCGATCAGGGACGGCGGATCCAGCAACGCGGTGAACTGGCGGGTGACCCGGCCCGAGGACCAGGACAACTCCAGCATCAGGTCGAGGAAAGGCTCGTTGATCGGTTGCTTGGAGGAAAGCCGGATGTAGGGCTCGCCGTCGCCTCGCTTCTCGATGCTGACGGTGACGTCGGAAAGGACGCCGGCATAGCTGAGCCCGGCACGCGCGAATGCCTCGGGGCTGGCAAGGCGCGCCGCGAGGGAAGGGATCTCTTTCTTCTCGGCGACCAGCTCGACTTCCGCCTTGAGCGGCTCGCCCAGCGCCGACGTGACGTTGATCCTGCCCAATCCAGCTGCATGTGCTACGGCAGAGACCGACAGCAGCGATGCGGCGAGTAAGAATGCGCGAAGAGACGAGATCCCCAAGGCGCCCACCCTTATCGTTAGTTTATTAGGGTAATTAAAATAACATCATGGATTTAGGGATGCAAGCTCAACTTCTGTCTCACATCCCCCCCTAACCCGAGACTTTTCAAACCATTTCCGGACCCCTTTCCGGGACGGTCTTCAGGCCTCCAGCAGGATGCGCAACATGCGGCGCAGGGGTTCGGCGGCGCCCCAGAGGAGCTGGTCGCCGACCGTGAAGGCGGTCAGGTAGCTGCCGCCCATCGGCAGCTTGCGCAGCCGGCCAATGGGTACGCTGAGGGTGCCGGTCACGGCAGCCGGCGTCAACTCCCGGATCGAGGCCTCGCGCTGGTTGGGAACGACCTTCGCCCAGGGATTCGCCGCCGCCAGCATCGCTTCCACGTCGGCCACGGGCACGTCGCGCGTGAGCTTGATGGTGAGCGCCTGGCTGTGGCAGCGCATCGCGCCCACGCGCACGCACACCCCGTCGATGGGGATCGGGTTGGCTTCCCGGCCCAGGATCTTGTTGCCCTCGGCCTGCGCCTTCCATTCCTCCCGGCTCTGGCCGTTGCCAAGGTCCTTGTCGATCCACGGGATCAGGCTGCCCGCCAGCGGGACGCCGAAATGCTCGGTCGGATACGCGGCCGAACGCAACGCCTCGGCCACGTCGCGGTCGATGTCGAGGATGGACGAGGCGGGATCCTCCAGCTGCCTGCGCGCCACGCCATGGAGGTGGCCCATCTGCGAGAGCAGCTCGCGCATGTTCTGCGCCCCGGCGCCCGAGGCCGCCTGGTAGGTCATGGCGGTGACCCATTCCACCAGGCCCGCCTTGAACAGCCCGTGCATGCCCATGAGCATCAGGCTCACGGTGCAGTTGCCGCCGATGTAGTTCTTCACGCCCCTGGAAAGCGCCGACCTGATGACCTCGAGGTTCACCGGGTCGAGGATGATCACGGCGTCCTCTTGCATGCGCAGCGCCGAGGCCGCGTCGATCCAGTAGCCGGTCCAGCCCGCGGCGCGCAGCCTGGGGAAGACCTCGTTGGTGTAATCCCCGCCCTGGCAGGAGATGACCACTTCCATCGCCTTGAGCTCGTTCAGGTCCCCCGCGCTCTTGAGCGCGGGCACGTCCTTGCCGATCGACGGGCCCTTGCCGCCTGCCTGCGACGTGCTGAAGAACACCGGGTCGATGAGGTCGAAGTCCCCCTCCTGCTGCATGCGCTGCATCAGCACCGACCCCACCATCCCGCGCCAACCCACCAGTCCGACTCTTCTCATTGCCTTGCCCCTGGAATCACGCCGCCCGAAATCACGCATGCAACGCGGCCACGACCGCGTCGCCCATTTGCACGGTGCCGACCTTCTTCATGCCCGCCTCGAAGATGTCACCCGTGCGGTAGCCCTGCTTGAGCACCCGTTTGACCGCCGCCTCGATGCGGGCGGCCGCAGCCTCCTCGGCGAAGGTGTAGCGCATCATCATCGCCAGCGACAGGATCGTTGCCAGCGGGTTGGCGACGTCCTTGCCGGCGATGTCGGGCGCAGAGCCGTGGATGGGCTCGTACAAGCCCTTGTTCTTCGCATCGAGCGACGCGGACGGGAGCATGCCGATCGACCCCGTGAGCATCGAGGCCTCGTCCGACAGGATGTCCCCGAACATGTTGCCGGTGAGGATCACGTCGAACTGCCTGGGCGCGCGCACCAGCTGCATCGCGGCGTTGTCCACGTACATGTGCGACAGCGCCACGTCAGGATAGTCCTTCGCCACCTCGTTGACGACCTCGCGCCACAGGATGCTCGTGTCCAGCACGTTGGCCTTGTCCACCGAGCACAGCTTCCTGCCGCGCTTGCGGGCGATGGCAAAGCCGACGTGGGCGATGCGACGGATTTCCGGCTCGCTGTACTTCATCGTGTCAAAGCCCTCGCGACTGCCTTCGTCCGTCCTGCGCTGCCCGCGCGGCTGGCCGAAGTAGATGTCCCCGGTGAGCTCGCGCAGGATCATGATGTCCAGGCCCGCGACCACCTCGTTCTTCAGCGTGGAGGCGTTGGCGAGCTCCTCGTACAGGATCGCCGGGCGCAGGTTCGCGAACAGGCCGAGCTCCTTGCGGATGCGCAGCAGCCCCTGCTCCGGGCGCATCGGGCGGGGCAGGATGTCGTACTTCGGCCCGCCGACGGCGCCCAGCAGCACCGCATCGGCCTGGCGTGCCAGGTCGAGCGTCTTCGCCGGCAGCGGGTCCTGTGCCGCCTCGTAGCCCGCGCCGCCGATGGCGGCCTGCTCGATCTCGATCTTCAGGCCGTCGCGGCGCAGCGCCTCCAGCACCCGGGTGGCCTGCGCGACGATCTCGGTTCCGATCCCGTCACCGGGAAGCACTGCGATTTTCATGTCCGTCTTCCTCAAAAAAAGACCGGGGCATCCTTGCCCCGGTCTGTGTCTCGAAACGTGCCGCGTTTACGTGAACAGCCAGGGTTGCTCGGCTTTGCGTTTGGCCTCGAACGCCTTGATCTCGTCGACATGCTGCAGCGTGAGCCCGATGTCGTCCAGCCCGTTGAGCAGGCAGTGCTTGCGGAAGGTGTCGACCTCGAAGGCGAAAGTCTGGCTGCCGTCAGGATACGACACCGTCTGGGCCGCCAGGTCGACCACCACGCGAAAGCCCGGAAAGGCCATCACGTCGTGGAACAGGCGGTCGACCTGCGCTTCCGGCAGCACGATGGGCAGCAGCCCGTTCTTGAAGCAGTTGTTGTAGAAGATGTCGGCGTAGCTCGGCGCGATCAGGGCGCGGAAGCCGTAGTCGCCGAGCGCCCAGGGCGCATGCTCGCGCGAGGAGCCGCAACCGAAATTCTTGCGCGCGAGCAGCACGCTGGCGCCCTTGTAACGCGGCTGGTTGAGCACGAAGTCGGGGTTGAGCGGGCGCTTCGCGTTGTCCATGCCCGGCTCGCCGTGGTCCTTGTAGCGCCACTCGTCGAACAGGTTCACGCCGAAGCCCGAGCGCTTGATGGACTTCAGGAACTGCTTCGGGATGATGGCGTCGGTGTCGACGTTGGCCCGGTCGAGGGGCGCCACGAGTCCGTCCAGGCGGGTGAATTTCTGCATGTCAGTGACCCCGCACGTCGACGAAATGGCCGGCGATGGCCGCGCCCGCCGCCATGGCGGGGCTCACCAGGTGGGTGCGGCCGCCCGCGCCCTGGCGTCCCTCGAAATTGCGGTTCGAGGTCGAGGCGCAGCGCTCGCCCGGCTCGAGCCGGTCGTCGTTCATCGCCAGGCACATGGAGCAGCCCGGCTGGCGCCATTCGAACCCCGCGTCGCGGAACACCTTGTCCAGGCCCTCCTTCTCGGCCTGGTCCTTCACCAGCCCGGAGCCCGGCACGACCATCGCCAGGCGCACGTTCGAGGCGACGCGCTTGCCGCGCACCACCTGCGCCGCGGCGCGCAGGTCCTCGATGCGCGAGTTGGTACAGGAGCCGATGAACACCTTGTCGACCTTGATGTCGGTGATCGCGGTGTTGGGCTTGAGGCCCATGTAGGTGAGCGCACGCTCCATACCCTCGCGCTTCACTTCGTCCTTTTCCTTGTCCGGGTCCGGCACGCGGCCGTCCACCGGCACGACCATCTCCGGCGAGGTGCCCCAGGTGACCTGGGGCTTGATGTCGCGGGCGTCGAGCTTCACGACCAGGTCGAACCGCGCATTCTCGTCGCTCTTCAGGGTCCGCCAGTACGCCACGGCCTTGTCCCACAACTCGCCCCTGGGCGAGAAGGTCCGGCCGCGCAGGTACTCGATGGTCGTGTCGTCGACGGCCACCATGCCGGCGCGCGCACCCGCCTCGATCGCCATGTTGCACAGGGTCATGCGGCCTTCCATCGACAACGCACGAATGGCGCTGCCGCCGAACTCGACGGCATGGCCGGTGCCCCCGGCGGTGCCGATGCGGCCGATGATCGCCAGCGCGATGTCCTTGGCGGTGACGCCGCGTCCCGGCGGCCCGTCGACCTGGATCAGCATGGCCTTCATCTTCTTCTGCACCAGGCACTGGGTGGCCAGGACGTGCTCGACCTCGGAGGTGCCGATGCCGTGGGCGAGGCAGGCAAAGGCGCCATGGGTGCTGGTGTGCGAATCGCCGCACACCACGGTCATCCCCGGCAGGGTCGCGCCCTGCTCCGGCCCGATCACGTGCACGATGCCCTGGCGCCTGTCGAGGAAGGGGAAGTACACCTTGGCGCCGAATTCGCGGATGTTGGCGTCCAGGGTCTCGACCTGCAGGCGCGAGATCGGATCTCTGATGCCCTGGTCCCAGTCGCGCGTGGGCGTGTTGTGGTCCGCCGTGGCGACCACCGAATCGATGCGCCAGGGCTTGCGGCCGGCGAGCTTCAGGCCCTCGAAGGCCTGCGGGCTCGTCACCTCGTGGACGAGGTGGCGGTCGATGTAGATCAGCGCCGTGCCGTCCGCCTCCTGGCGGACGAGGTGGCTGGCCCAGAGCTTGTCGTACAAAGTCTGCGGAATCATGGTCGGAAACTGCGCAAAAACCGGGGGTTCGCCCGTCGAATCGGACCGGAATTATGGCATACCGCCCCGCCTGGACGCCCTAAGGCTTCGCAGATGCAGGTGAAAGCGGCCCTTTCCAGGCCACGACGGCCAGCGCAGCCAGTGCCGCGCCCGCGGCGATGGTGAACGTGGCCTGGGCGCCGCCGTGGTCCCAGACGAACCCGGCCATGAGCGTCCCGGCGGTCCCCCCCAGGCCGTAGCCGAGGCTGGTGTAGATGGCCTGGCCGCGCGCCTGGTTGCGGCCGCGGAAGATCTGGTGCATCAGCGCCACCCCGGCGGAGTGATAGGCACCGAACGTGATGGCGTGCATGAGTTGCGCGACGAACAGCACCGCCAGGGACTGCACGCCCCACGCGATCATCAGGAACCGCACGAAGGCCGTGCCGAAGCTCGCGAGCAGGATCTGGCGCAGGCTCCAGGCCCGCATCAGGCGCGGCAGCCACAGGAACAGGGCGATCTCCGCCACGACGCCCAGGGCCCAGAGCCAGCCCACGGCCTTCTTGGAGTAACCCGCCTCGACCAGGTGGATGGAGTAGAAGGCGTTGTAGGGACCGTGGGCCACCTGCATGAGGAAGAATCCCGCCATGAGGGCCAGGACTTCGGGCCGGCGCACGATGCTGAGGATCGGCGAATGCTCCAGGTGCCGCGAGGGCTCGCGGTCGCGCGGCAGCGGGAAGGTGCTGGCCGCCATCAGCACCAGCAGCAGCAGGATCATCGGCCCCAGCGCCTCGATGCCCAGGAAGTCGAGCAGGTAGCCGCCCGCGATCACCACGCCCACGAACCCCACCGACCCCCACAGGCGGATGCGGCCGTACACGCCGACCTTCGAGCCCACCAGGCTCAGCGTGGCCGACTCGACCAGCGGCAGCACCCCGCACCAGAACACATTGAGCAGCATCAGCGACGCAAACATCCAGCCCATCCGGCTGCTGACGAACACCGCGACGAAGACGGCCGCCGTCCCGACCGCGGTGACGCGAATCAGCAGGCTGCGCGCGCGATAGTGGTCCGACAGCCAGCCCCAGATGTTCGGGCCGAAGATGCGCGCCACCGGATTGACCGCGAGCAGCACGCCGATCTGCGAGGCCGAGAACCCGAGGGACTTGAGGTACAGCGCGAAGTAAGGCGCGAACGCGCCGATGAACGCGAAGTACCAGAAATAGAAGCTGGAGAGCCGGAGATAGAACGATCCGCGGTACATGGGGACGAAGCAAAGCGCAAAGGAGAAAGGTTAAAGGGAAAAGTAACGGCCCGAAGCCTGGTCCAGCCCCTGCTTTTTCCTTTCGGCTTTCCCCTTTCGGCTTTTCACCGCGCCTGGCCGTCCTGGCGCCAGCGCCAGGTGAGCCACGCCCAGGTGGCGAGCACCCCGAGCCACGCCGTCACCGTCACGAACGCGGCGATGCGGGTATCGCTCTGCAGCGCATTCCAGCGCGAGAAAATCTCCGTCCAGTCATGCTCGCCGCCGCCCACGAGCGGCAGCTGCCTCGCCCGGGCATCGGCCATGTAGCGGGCGATGTTCCAGAAGTTCTCGAGCAGCCACGCGATGGCCAGCGCGAAGGACAGCGTCTGGCGCCGCCACCAGAACGAGCCCGCCACGACCACGGGGAACACGAGCTGCCCGAGCGTGCCGCCGTAGACAGCGAAGTCCGCGCCGAACAGCAGGCCGGCCAGCGGATGGCCCGCCTCGTGGAAGGCCAGGTTCGCGCTGTCGAGGATGTGGACCCAACGCTCGCCGGTGTTGGCGAGCCAGGCCATGACGGCGACCGCGACGGTCGCGCCGAGGAACCCGGCGCTCGAGACCGGATGCCACTGCTGCCCGCTGACTTCGACGATCCGATCGCGCCAGGACACGATGGGGCGGGTCAGGCCTCGTCGGGTTCGGGGTCGTTGGCGGCGCCGCCGCGTCTTCCGCCCGCGGCCGGGCCGGGCGCCTGCGCCGCGATCCGCGGTGTGGCGACCTTGACGTCGGCATTCTGGGCGCGGTGGCGCAACGCGTGGTCCATGAGCACCAGCGCCAGCATGGCTTCCGCGATCGGGGTGGCGCGAATGCCCACGCACGGATCATGGCGGCCCGTGGTCTCGACCACGACCGGATTGCCCGACTTGTCGATGGAGCGCCGGGGCAGGCGGATGCTCGACGTGGGCTTCACCGCGATGTTGACCACGATGTCCTGGCCGGTGGAAATGCCGCCGAGGATGCCCCCGGCGTTGTTGGAAAGGAATCCCTCCGGCGTCATCTCGTCGCCGTGCTCGGTGCCCTTCTGCGACACCGAGGCGAAGCCTGCGCCGATCTCCACGCCCTTGACCGCATTGATGCCCATCATGGCGCAGGCGATGTCGGCGTCGAGCTTTTCGTAGACCGGCTCGCCCCAGCCCACCGGCACGTTCTCGGCGACGGCCGTGATCTTCGCGCCGCAGGACTCGCCCGACTTGCGCAGCTTGTCCATGAACGCCTCGAGCTGCGGCACGATGTCCGGATCCGGCGAGAAAAACGGGTTCCGGTTCACCGAATCCCAGGTCTTGAAGGCAATGGGCAGGGTGCCGAGCTGGGACATGTAGCCGCGGACCACGATGCCGTGCTTCTCGCGCAGCCACTTGCGCGCGATGGCCGCGGCGGCCACACGCACCGCGGTTTCGCGCGCCGACTGGCGCCCGCCCCCGCGAAAATCGCGGATGCCGTACTTCTGCCAGTAGGTGTAGTCGGCGTGCCCGGGGCGGAAGGTTTCGGCGATGCTGCCGTAGTCCTTGCTGCGCTGGTCCTCGTTGCGGATCAACAGGGCGATCGGTGTGCCGGTAGTGCGTCCCTCGAACACCCCGGAAAGGATCTCGACGGTGTCCGGCTCGCGGCGCTGGGTCACGTGGCGCGACGTGCCGGGCTTGCGGCGGTCGAGGTCCGCCTGGATGTCGGCTTCCGACAGCGCCATGCCGGGCGGGCAGCCGTCCACGACGCAGCCGATGGCCGGCCCATGGCTTTCCCCGAAGGATGTCACGCAGAAGAGCCTGCCGATGGTATTGCCGGACATGGTCGAAAACGCCCCCGAAGGGCCCGGAGTGTAACATAGCGATGCCGCCCGCCTCCGTGGATCGGCAGGTCGATGCACCCCGCCGCAAAGGGCCTGATGATGATCAAAGCCGTGCAGCCCGCATCGGAACATTCGCGCCACGCCGGTCAGCCCGCGTGAGCAAGCCCCGCCTGCGCTGGGATGCGCTCGATGCCCTGTCGGCGATCGCCTCGCCCGCCTGGGTGGTGGACGTCGAGCAGGGCCGCAACGTCTGGGCCAACGAGGCCGGCCTCGCGCTCTGGAATGCCGGCTCCGTCGAGGCGCTGCGCGCCGGCGACCATTCCGGGGCGTCCGCGGCGAGCCGGGAACGCCTGGGCGCGCTGCTGGAAATGGTGGGCAACGGACGCTCGGTGACGGACTACTGGACGGTCCATCCCGGCGGCACCCCCGTCACCTTCGAAGGCCGGTTCGACGGCATCAGCCTGCCCGACGGCCGCCTCGGCCTGCTGGTGCAGGCGCGCCTCACCGACGAGCGGGAGTTCTCCGCGGAGCTGCGGCGCCGCGTCGAAAGCTACCGCCACGCGCCCTCGCCGATTTCCCTGCACCGTCCCGACGGCGCGGCGGTGATCCGCAATCCCTCCGCCATCCGCTTCTTCGGCCCGCTCGACGAGGAAGCGGGCCATGACGATCTCGCGCAACAGCTCGGGGGCGCGGCCGCCGCCGACGAGGCCCGGCGGGCGCTCGCGCAGGACCGCCAGGTGCGCAGGCGCGCGCGCCTCGACACCCGCGAGGGCCAGCGCTGGTTCGACGTCGAGCTGCAGATGCTTCCCGACCCGGTGAGCGGCCAGCAGGCGGTGCTGTTCAGCGCGCAGGACGTCACCGAGGCGCAGACGGCGCAGCTTCGCCTTGCCGCCGAGAACCGCGTGATGGAAATGATTTCCCGCGGCCAGCCGCTGGGCGAGGTGCTCGATGCCCTCGTCGCCGAGATCGAGGCGCTCAATCCCGGCATGCTCTGCACGGTGCTCCTGCTCGACGATGACGGCATCCATGTCAGGAGCGTGACGGCGCCCCGCGTGCCGGCGCCTTTCGGCGCGGCGCTCAAGGGATCCGCCATCGGCCCCAAGGCGGGTTCCTGCGGCACCGCCATGTTCCGGCGCCGCCCGGTCATCACCTTCGACATCGCCGCCGATCCCCTCTGGGAGGACTACCGCGACCTCGCCCTCCCGTACGGCCTGCGGGCATGCTGGTCGGTGCCGGTGGTGGCGGCATCGGGGGAGGTGGTCGGCTCCTTCGCCGCCTACTACTCGGTGCCGCGCATGCCGCATCCGGAGGAAATGGCCCTGCTGGAAACCGGCCGGCACATCGCGGGCATCGCGATCGAGCGCGACCGCGCCATGCAGGCGCTGCGGACCCGGCACGAGCGCCTGCAGATGGTGATGGATGCCATGCCCTTCTCCATCGCCTACGCCGACCGCAACCTGCGCTACGTGGCCGTCAACCGGCGCTTCGAGGAGTTCTTCAACCAGCGGCGCGAGCAAGTCATCGGCCGCCACACCTGGGACGTGATCGGCAAGCCGCTGTTCGACAGCATCAAGCCCTACATGGACCAGGTGATGGCCGGGCAGGAGGTCAAGTACGAGCGCGAGCGGCTGGGCGAAGACGGCCGCGCGCGCCACTTCGAGGTGCACTACCTGCCGCAGATCGGGGACGACGGCACCGTGCTGGGCCATTTCGGCATCCTGCACGACATCACCGAGCGCAAGCGCAGCGAAGCCCTGCTGCAGTTCCTCGCCAATCACGACCAGCTCACCCGGCTGCCCAATCGCAACCAGTTCTCGCAGAAGCTGCAGGAGGCCCTGGGGCGGGCCTCGCGCTACGGCCACCGCGCCGCGCTGATGTTCATCGACCTCGACCGCTTCAAGAACGTCAACGACACGCTCGGCCACGAGAGCGGCGACATGCTGCTCGTGGCCGTGGCCGACCGGTTCCGGGAAACCCTGCGCGCCACGGACACGCTGGCCCGCCTCGGCGGCGACGAGTTCACCGTCGTGCTCGAGAACATCGAGGGGCCGGCGCAGGCCGCGGCCTCGGCGCAGCGCCTGCTCGGCACCTTCGCGCAGCCATTCCAGGTCCAGGGGCAGGAACTCTTCCTCGGCGCGAGCATCGGCATCAGCCTCTTCCCGGAGGACGGCCAGGACGCCACCACGCTGCTGCGCAACGCCGACATCGCCATGTACCGGTCCAAGGACCTCGGCCGCAACACCTTCGAGTTCTACTCCAGCGAGGCCACCGCGGCCACGCTGGAGCGGCTGCAGCTCGAAAGCAGCCTGCGCCGCGCCCTGGAGCGCGAGGAGTTCCAGCTGCACTTCCAGCCCATCGTCGACCTGGAAAGCGGGGCCATCGTGGGCATGGAATCGCTGGTGCGCTGGAACCACCCGGAGCGCGGCATGGTCGCGCCGGCCACCTTCATTCCCATGGCGGAGGAATCGGGCCTGATCGTCCCCATCGGCGACTGGGTGCTGCGGGCCGCCTGCCAGCAGGCGCGCCAGCTAGCCGACCTGGGGCACCGCGGACTGCGCGTAGCGGTGAACCTGTCCGCCCGGCAGTTCCGCCGCCAGGACCTCGCGCAGGCCATCGCCGATACCATGGCGGCGGCGCGCGTGACCCCCGACATGATCGAACTCGAGGTCACGGAAAGCAGCGTGATGCAGGACGCGGAGGTCGCGGTGCGCACCCTGAACTCGCTCAAGGAGATGGGCGTGCACCTGTCCATCGACGACTTCGGCACCGGGTATTCGTCGCTTTCGCAGCTCAAGCGCTTCCCGATCGACGCGCTCAAGGTCGACCAGTCCTTCGTGCGCGACATCCCCAACGACGAAAACGACGCCGCGATCGCGAGCGCCATCATCGCCATGGGTCACAGCCTGCGCCTGACGCTCATCGCCGAAGGCATCGAGACCGCCGAGCAGCTCGCCTTCCTGCGCGGGCTCGGCTGCCAGCGCGGCCAGGGCTTCCTGTTCAGCCGTCCCCTGCCCGCCGCCGAGCTGCTGCACCTGCTCCCCGGCCCCGCCGCGCGCATCGCGCCCACGGCTGCAGCACGCCGCCCGGTGCATTAGAATCCGGGTTCCCCCTGCCGCCACCCGACAAGCCGCGCCGATGCAACAGTACCTGGACCTGATGCGCCACATCCTCGAGAAGGGGACCCGCAAGGGCGATCGCACCGGGACAGGCACCCTCAGCGTTTTCGGACCCCAGCTGCGCTTCGACCTGCAGGCCGGCTTCCCGCTGCTCACCACCAAGAAGGTCCACCTCAAGTCGATCATCCACGAGCTGCTGTGGTTCCTGAAGGGCGAGACCAACATCCGCTACCTCAAGGACAACGGCGTCTCCATCTGGGACGAATGGGCGGACGAGAACGGCGAACTCGGCCCGGTCTACGGCTACCAGTGGCGGTCCTGGCCGGCGCCGGACGGCCGCCACATCGACCAGATCGCCCGCGTCATCGACGACATCCGCCGCACGCCGGACTCGCGGCGCCTCATCGTCTCGGCCTGGAACGTGTCCGACCTGGACAGGATGGCGCTCATGCCCTGCCATGCCTTTTTCCAGTTCTACGTCGCGGACGGGAGGCTTTCCTGCCAGCTCTACCAGCGCAGTGCCGACCTGTTCCTCGGCGTGCCCTTCAACATCGCCTCCTACGCGCTGCTGACGATGATGGTGGCCCAGGTCTGCGGACTGAAGCCCGGCGAGTTCGTCCACGCGCTCGGCGACACCCACCTCTACCTCAACCACCTCGAGCAGGCGCGCGAGCAGCTCACCCGCCAGCCGCGCAAGCTGCCGGTCATGAGGCTCAATCCGGCGGTCACGAGCCTCTTCGACTTCAAGTACGGGGATTTCACGCTCGAGGCCTACGACCCGCACCCCGCGATCAAGGCGCCGGTCGCCGTGTAGCGGCGGCGGGCGAGGCATGACGAGTGGCGAGTGACACGAAGCCGGCAAGGCCGCGCATCTGCATCATCGTGGCGATGGCGAAGAACCGCGTCATCGGCGCGGACAACGCCCTGCCCTGGCACCTGCCCGCGGACCTGAAGCGCTTCAAGGCGCTGACCATGGGGCACCACATCGTGATGGGGCGCAAGACCTTCGAGTCCATCGGCCGCGTGCTGCCGGGCCGCACCAGCGTGGTGGTGACGCGCAATCCAGGATGGAAAGCGGAGGGAGTGCTGGTCGCCCGCAGCCTGGCGGACGCCATCGCCAAGGCCGGCGACGACCCGGAAATCTTCGTGATCGGCGGCGAACAGGTGTTCCGCGATGCACTTGCGATGGCGGACCGGATCTACCTCACGGAAATCGATCGGGATTTCGAGGGGGACGTCGCGTTCCCCGCCCTCGATCCCGGCCGCTGGCAGCAGACCGGCGACGAGGCCCTGCGCGACGACGCGAGCGGACTGACCTACCGGAACAGGGTCCTGGACCGAAGGACCTGATTCCCCCTAGTGCCAGGGATTGCGCCAGGCCCCCGTCCGCACGACGTCGAAGGATTCCGGCGCCAGTCCAAGGCAATGGCGCCGCCACATTTCACGAAACGCCTGCTCCAGTTGCCGCACCCGGCTCCGGGTATCGAAAAGCGGGGTGGACAAAGGCGCCGACAGCCGCCGCTGGCGCAGGTCGCGCAGCACGGCCGGATTGCGCCCCCACTCGATGGCGCGGCTGCGGTACGCGTCGACCGATTCCACGATGCCCTCGCGGAAACCGGCGGCGCCGAGCAGGCTTGCAGCGACCCGCGAGGCAAAGGCCTCTCCTGGCGCCGTCAGCAGCGGCAACCCCGCCGCGAGCGCATCGCACGCGGTGGTCATCGCATTGAACGTGAAGGTGTCCAGGAAGAGGTCTGCCAGCGCGAAGCGCGCGCGGTAGCGCTCCCGCGGATCGTGGGGAGCGAACACGAGCCGGCCGCCTTGCACGCCGCGCAGGCCGGCTTCCCGGCGCAGGTTGTCGACCGCGGCGGCGTTTCGCCCTGGAAGCCACAGCACGCTGCCCGGCACCTCGCGCAGGATCTCCATCCACACCGAGAATACGCCCGGCTGGATCTTGTAGTAGTTGTGGAAGCCGCAGAAGACGAACGCATCCGCGGGCAAGCCGTACTCGGCGCGCGATAGCGCGGGCCGGGGAAGCGGCTCGGCGCCGTCGTACAGGTAGAACGTGTCGGGAAGGCGGATGAGCGCCTCCGTCCAGTCGCCACGCTGGGCCGGCGGGCTCGCAACGTGGTCGACGATGCGCCAGGGTACGGCGGCCATGGCCTGGGTCCCCGGGAAGGCAAGATATCCCGCCTGTACGGGCGCAGGTCGGCGCGCCACGACGCCCGGACGCGACCACGTGGTGTATCCGCCCACGTCGACCAGGATGTCAATGCCGTCCTCCCGGATCGCCCGCGCGATTGCCTCGTCATCGAGGGTCGGCACGTCCACGAAACGGTCGGCCGCCGCCTGCACCCGCTGGCGGATCGCGCTCGCATCCCGTGGCCCCACCGAATAGCAGGCCACCTCGAACTGCCCGCGGTCATGCAGGCGCAGCAGGGGCAACAACAGGTAGGCGTTCAGATGCTCACGAAAATCGGGGGACAGGTAGCCGATGCGCAGTCGTCTTTCGGGGGCAAGGTCGCGCACCGGCAGCGGGGCCGGCGGGCCCGCCCGTTGCTCGAAATGCGCGGCCGTGTCCCGTGCAACGGCCATGCGCAACTGCGCCGGCAGAGGCAGCGTGAGGACGTTGTAGGCCAGCCCTGGATCCCCCGCGGATCCTCCCGCCGCCGCCCGCTCCTCCACGACTCGGCGCAGCGTCGAGACCAGGGAATCAAGCTGCGACCAGTCGCAGTCGTGCAGCCGCTCGTAGGCGTCAGCCAAGTGGATCAACTCGGGATCGAAGCGATCTCCCGAGTGGGCGGGCTTGGGGTCGAAGGCGTTCACGTAGGTGGCAATCGCGCCCGGGTCCTCGCGGCGCACGCGCCCGAACACCGCGCGGGCTTCCTCCAGCCTTCCCAGCTGCGAAAGGGCCAGGCCGGACGCTATCCGTGCCCTGGAATGGGCGGGTGCGAGTCGCAGAGCCTGCTCGCATGCCGGCAATGCCTCGTCGGGCCGCCGCAGCGCAAGCAGCACCTCCGCGAGGTTGAAATGGGCGTCGGCGCTGGCGGGCGCGATCGCGGCCAGTTGCCTGTTGTTCTCCAGGGCTTCCTCGAGGCGTCCCAGCCGGGTCAGCACATAACCCCGGTTCATGCGAGCCGGGAGCGGCACACCGGGCAGCGCCAGGACGCGGTCGTATGCCGCAAGCGCCGCCTGCCATTCGGCCAGCGACTCCAGGACTGCGCCGAGGTTGAACCACAACTGCGACACGGCCGGCTGGCGTGCCACGGCCGCTTCGAGGAGCTCGCGCGCTTGCGCGGCGCGCCCGAGGCGAAGCAGCACGGCAGCCTTGGCGCTCAGTGCCTGGACGTGGCCCGCGTCCAGGTCCAGCGCCCGGCTGAACGCCTGCAGGGACGATTCATCCCGACCGAGGCGGTCGCGCATGGCGCCGAGCAGAAAATGGGCGCGCGGATCTTCCGGGTGGCGCTCGCACAGGGCAAGCAGGCGGGATTCGCCGCCGGGGTCGCCTTGCATGACGGCCCGGGCGGCCAGGTCGAGCTCGTCTTTCGAGGCCAGTCCCGCCACGCAAGCGGCTCTCAGGAGACTTCGGAAATGAAATCCTCGAACTTGTCGCCTGGCTGCGGGGGAAACTCGTCGAGGAACACGAAGTGCCAGTTGAACGGATGTCCGAACTGGTCGGTCAGGTGGGCCCTGAGGGCGGCGGTCTCGGATTCGAGCAGCGGCCGCGCGACGATGAGCCGCACCTCGATGTCGGACAGCGACTTCTGCACGACCTTGAAGCGCCGGATCGGCGCGATGTCCAGCAGACGGGTTGTTCCGATGGTGGGCCAGCGCTTGCTGCCGTCGGGAAGGGTGAGGGCATTGCGCCTCCTGCCGTGGATGCGTCGCAGCGCCGGCAGCCCCCGTCCGCACGGGCAAGGCTCCCCGACCTCGGCATAGTCGCCGATCTCGTAGCGGATCAGGGGCAGGGCGAAACCGTGCAGGGGCGTCACGACGACCCTGCCGACCCCCCCCGGCCCGCAGGGTTGCCCATCTTCCCCAAGCACTTCCACGAACGCGCTCTCGGCCTGGACATGGTAGGCGCCATGCTCCTTGCACTGGATGGCCATGTATCCGGTTTCCCGCGCGGTGTAGACATCGCTCAGCGGCAGGTTCCAGCGGTCGCGGATGTAGGTGCGCATGTCCTCGGAAACCGCTTCTCCGAAGACACGTGCCTCCCGCAGCCAGGGCATCGCCCCTCCGCGGCGCTCCGCCGCGCGGAAGATTTCGAGCACGTTGTTGGCGTAGCCCAGCAGGTACGCGGGCTTTTCCTCGAGCAGCCGGTCCAGCTGGCGGTCGAAGGTCCAGGCGGCCGGCAGGAGGACGAGGGGCCCGGTGTCGAGCAGTTCCCGGCCCACGTTCCCGAACCAGTTGTCGGACACCCTGGGCTCCTTCTCCACCCGGATGACGAGCATCTTCGCGTCCATGTCGCGCCGGTGCCAGAGATGCTCGCGCAACATGAATGCCTGCCAGAAGTAGTTCGAGACATGCGTGGCCAGATAACGCACCGGCTCGCCGGTGGATCCCGAGGTGGTGCCGGCCATGGCGTTCCCGTGCCCGGGAGGCAGCCGCTGCGCGCAAAGCGCGTCGAAGGATTGCTGCAGGTCCGACCGGGTCAGCTTCGGCAACCGGGCGAAGTCCTCGATGGAAAAATCATCCGCGAGCGCGCCGACCTGCCCGGCAATGCGGTCGCGGTAGTAAGGCACGGTGGCCGCCGCATGGCGCAGGAGCGCGCGCAACTGCCGGCGCTGGTGCGGCCAGATTTCCGCCGCTGGAAGCCACTGGCTGCGCTCGAGCTGGAACAGGGTCGCCAGCATCGAACTGCCGGTGTTGCCGGGGATGGCAGGCCACTCGATGCCGCCGATCGCCGAGCGGATGCGGTTCAACTTTCCATGCCTGCCCGGCGCAGGTCCCGCTACGGGTTGGCTGGGGCCAGGCTGGTCTGCTTCAGCGCGGCGGCGCCGATGAACGTATCGCCTCCGGAGATGCCAAAGTCGCTGACGGAGTAAGTCACGCCGGCCCGGACCGCATTCGCTCCCGCAAAGAAACCCCGCAGATTCACCGAGCCACAGCTGAAGCTTGTCGACCCGAAGGCGTTCAGCGCCGAGCCGCTGATGGAGCCGCTGAAGTTGGCCGAAAGTGCCTGGCCGCCCAGGGTCCAGCCCATCGTGCCGGTCACGCTGCTGCTCATGAAGTTCGCCGTCATGCTCATGCTGTTCAGCGAACCGCCCGCTGCGCCCGTCTGGACATTGGTGGGCGCGGTTGCGC
Source organism: Burkholderiales bacterium (assembly GCA_035549715.1). Taxonomy (GTDB): domain Bacteria; phylum Pseudomonadota; class Gammaproteobacteria; order Burkholderiales; family JACQAP01; genus JACQAP01. Next base: position 24,495 of record DASZQJ010000094.1, on the reverse strand, counting down.
CAAGCAGCGTGTAGGTCCCCGTCATGGTGGACAGGGATCCCATGTTGGTGGTCGCGTCGCCCGCCACCCAATGGGTGGTGCCGAACACATAGCCCGAGCCGAACGCGCCGAACTCCCCGCCCGACACCGACGTGGCCGTCCCCCAGGCGATGATGCCGTCGTCTCCGGCCGTCACGGGATTGATGATGGTCACCGCGGGCGAATAGCCCGGCCACTCATAACTGGACAACCCGCCGCCCGACAGTTGCGCCGTGGTTTCCGTCACGTTGCTGGGCCAGTAGTTGAAAAAGCCCTCGCCGCCGGTATCTTCGTAACGCGTGATCACGCTCACATTCGCGAGATTGATGGTCCTGGCCGTGGTGCCGCCACAGCTGGCGATGATGCAGCTGACGCCGACATCGTTGACGTTCTCGCTTTCCTTGAACTGCGGCGGCGGGTTTTGCGGCGGCGGTGGCGGCAGGTCGGTGCGCTTGTTGGTCAGCACCGGCTTCACGCCTTCGCTCTGGACATAGTAGGACTCGCCATTGGTGACATCCAGGCAGCCCGCCCCGTTGCACACCTGGATCTCGCCGTCGCCCACCGTCCCGGTGATCGACTGGCCGTACTGGATGGTGTATTCGGTGCCGCGGATGCCGATGGTGGCCACCGAGGTGGTGACCTGGTAATTGTTCTTGTTGCTGCGGCCGACCAGGCCGGTGATGGTGCGCAACCCGCCCTTCACCAGGCTGAAGAAGCCCTTCTCGCTGCCATCCTGCTTGCCGTCGTAGCGGTACTGGTCGATGCGGAACTGCGATTCCGGCTGCAGCGACACGTAGGCGCCGTCCGTGAAACGCAATTGCACACGACCGGTGTTGGTGTTGATGGTGTCGCCCTGCTCGACCTGGCCGCCCTTGGCGAGGGTGCGGCTCTGGCCGCCGGCGCTGACCGCCGTGACGTTGCCGCTGGTGAAGTCCACCCTGGCCGCCGGCGCCGCGTGGGCGACCACCGGGTACGCGGCCGCGATGGCCATCATCAGCGCCGCACTGCTGTTCAGTTTCAAGTGTCGAGTCGACATCTCAGGCTCCCTAGTTCCCCAGATTCAGTCCGGTTCGCATCCAATCCGATTACATGTCGTAGCGCAGCAATACCTGGTACACGAGGCGGTCGAATTCGTAAATGCTGATGTTCGAGCCGTTGTCGGTCCAGCTCACCTGCGGCGTGAGGCGCAGGCCCTTCTTCGGCACGAAGATCATGCCGGCGGACGCGTTGTACTGGTCGTCCTCGCGGTCCACATTGAAGGAGGGGTCCGGCCCCCCGTACTTGCGGTGTTCGCCGCTCGCATTGAGGAACAGGGCGAATTTCTCCACCACGTTCCACTGCATGCCCAGGCGGGCGCCATAGAGCTCGTGGCCGAATTGCGGCACACCTTCCTCTTTTTCGGCCTCCGCCCCGCCGTATAGGCCGACGTAGGTGATCAAGGCCCCGCGCCCGAAGGCATGTGCATATCCCGCGCCAGCCACGTACCGGTCGGCGTTGCGGATCTCCTGCCCCGGGTATTCGAGGAAGCTGTACTGGCCGAACACGCTGACCTGGTTGCGGGAATCGAAGTCGTGCTGCCATTGCGCGGTAAGGCCGGTGGCATTGCGGTACGAGTCGCGATAGAGCCGCGGGTTGTCGACGAAGAACGCATTGAACGAGCCGGCCAGGGTGAAGGTGTCACGGTCGCGCCGGTACGCAAGCCCGAGGTTCGCGTCGTAGTAATAGGTCGAGAAATCGGTCTCGTTGACGTTCGACTTGTTCTGGTAGGCCAGCCCACCGAAGAGCGACAGGCGCTTGGAGAACGGGTGAATGAAGTTCACGCCGCCGCCGAAGGTGACAAAGGCGTCCTCCTGCTTTTGCGCCGAAGGATCGAGCGTGAAGATCAATCCGCCGGCGGCCGGGACGGCGACCTGGCTGTCGGAGGTCGCGCTGTTGACGTTGGTGTCGAAGCCGATGCCGATTTCGACGAAACCGCGGATCGTGGTGCGCTGGGACTCCTCGATGCGGGAGATCGCATCCATGAAGCGGTCGATGCGGTCGGCGATCTCCGGCGGCACGTCCTGCTTCTGGACGTTCTCGAACTCGCGCTTGGCGGCATCCGTCTCCTTCAGGTTGAAATAGGCACGGGCGATGGCCTCGCGCGCCGGGGCACTGTTGGGCTGCACCGCGAGCACCCGCTCGAGCGCGAAGACCGCCTCGGTATTCCTGCCCAGGGCAAGCGCCGCGCTGCCGAGGACATAGTCGAAGTCAGGGTCGCCCGCACGCTCCGATTCCAGGGGGATGAGCAGGTTGTACGCCCCCTGCGCATCGCCGCCGTCGAGCTGCTGCTTGGCCTTGATGACCAGATCGTCCGCCGCGGATGCGGCCAGCGATATGACAAACAGGAGCGCCGGAACGAGCGCCCGCTTTCTGGCTTGCGTCATGGAATCCCCCTGGCTGGTGCCGCGTGTCGCGCTTGCTATTGGTAAATCACGACTTTGAAAGGCTTTTTATTGCGCCCCACATTACCGAAGTGTCGTCCGGGCGTCAACGCTTGCCGGGGGGGGCGGACGCAAATTCACCGCCCGCGGCCGGCGCCGGGGCGCGCAATCGGACGGAACGGCCCCGCCGGCTTGCGGCCCGGCTACTGGGCCTGGCGCACGCAGTCCACGAAGTACTGGGCCTCGCCCCCGACCTGCTCCTCCACCAGGCCGTGGATGTCGGTGTCGAAGCCCGGGAACTTGCGGTTGAAATCGCGGGCGAACTGCAGGTAGCGGACGATGGTCCTGTTGAAGCGTTCGCCGGGCACGAGCAGGGGGATGCCGGGGGGATAAGGCGTCAGCAGCACGCTGGTCACGCGGCCTTCCAGGCGGTCGATTTCCACCCGGTCGATGTCCCGGTGCGCCATGGCGGCAAAGGCGTCGGAGGGCTTCATCGCCGGCTGCATGTCCGACAGGTACATCTCCGTGGTCAGGCGGGCCACGTCGTTGGCCTTGTACATGTCGTGGATCTGGCTGCACAGGTCGCGCAGGCCCATGCGCTCGTAGCGCGGGTGCGCCTGGCAGAACTCGGGCAGGATGCGCCACATCGGCTGGTTGCGGTCGTAATCGTCCTTGAACTGCTGCAGCGCGGTCACCAGGGTGTTCCAGCGGCCCTTGGTGATGCCGATGGTGAACATGATGAAGAACGAGTACAGGCCGGTCTTCTCGACGATGACCCCGTGCTCGGCGAGGTACTTGGTCACGATGGAGGCGGGAATGCCGGTCCTGGCGAACTTGCCGGAGACGTCCAGGCCGGGCGTGATGACCGTGGACTTGATCGGGTCCAGCATGTTGAAGCCGGTCGCGAGGTCGCCGAAGCCGTGCCATTTCTCGTTGGCCTTGAGGATCCATTCCTCGCGCGAGCCGATGCCCTCGGCGGCGATCTTCTCCGGCCCCCACACCTTGAACCACCAGTCCTTGCCGAACTCGGCGTCCACCTTGCGCATGGCGCGGCGGAAGTCGAGCGCCTCGGCGATGGATTCCTCCACCAGCGCCGTGCCGCCGGGCGGCTCCATCATCGCCGCCGCCACGTCGCAGGACGCGATGATCGCGTACTGCGGCGAGGTGGAGGTGTGCATCAGGTAGGCCTCGTTGAACACGTGGCGGTCGAGCTTGCGGGTCTGCGACTCCTGTACCAGGATCTGCGAGGCCTGCGAGATGCCGGCCAGCAGCTTGTGGGTCGAGTGAGTGGCGTAGATGATCGCGTCCTTGGGACGCGGCCGGTCCTTGCCGATCGCGTGCATGTCCTTGTAGAACTCGTGGAACGTCGCGTGCGGCAGCCAGGCCTCGTCGAAGTGCAGCGTGTCGATCGACGAGTTCAGCGTCTCCTTGAGGGTTTCCACGTTGTAGACCACGCCGTCGTAGGTGCTTTGCGTGATCGTCAGGATGCGCGGCTTCTTGCGCTTTGCGTTGCGCGCGAAGGGATTGGCCTCGATCTTCTTCTGGATGTTCTCGGGGCGGAACTCGTCGAGCGGGATGGGTCCGATGATGCCCAGGTGGTTGCGGGTCGGGGTCAGGAACACCGGGATCGCCCCCGTCATGGTGATCGCATGCAGGATCGACTTGTGGCAGTTGCGGTCGACCACGACGATGTCGTCGGGTGCCACGTTGGCGTGCCACACCATCTTGTTCGACGTCGACGTGCCGTTGGTCACGAAGAAGCAGTGGTCGGCATTGAAGATGCGCGCCGCGTTGCGCTCCGAGGCCGCCACCGGGCCGGTGTGGTCGAGCAGCTGCCCGAGCTCGTCCACGGCATTGCAGACGTCCGCGCGCAGCATGTTCTCCCCGAAGAACTGGTGGAACATCTGCCCGACCGGGCTCTTCAGGAAGGCGACCCCGCCCGAGTGCCCCGGGCAGTGCCACGAGTACGAGCCGTCCTGCGCGTAGTGGGTCAGCGCCCGGAAGAAGGGTGGGGCCAGGCTGTCGAGGTAGGAGCGCGCCTCGCGGATGATGTGCCGCGCCACGAACTCCGGCGTGTCCTCGAACATGTGGATGAAGCCGTGCAGCTCGCGCAGGATGTCATTGGGGATGTGGCGCGAGGTGCGGGTCTCGCCGTACAGGTAGATCGGGATCTGCGCGTTGCGGAAGCGGATCTCCTTGACGAAGGCGCGCAGGGTCTTGAGCACCGGCCGCGCCTCGTCCGCCATCGCCGGGTCGGCGAACTCCTCGTCGTCGATCGACAGCACGAAGGCCGAGGCCCGGCTCTGCTGCTGGGCGAACTGCGACAGGTCGCCGTAGCTCGTGACGCCCAGCACCTCCATGCCCTCGTCCTCGATGGCCTTGGCGAGCGCCCGGATGCCCAGGCCGCTGGCGTTCTCGGAACGGAAATCCTCGTCGATGATGACGATCGGGAAACGGAATTTCATGCGCTCCTCCAGTGGGGGGCCGCCGCCGGCGCGGGCCGTCGGGGTGGGATGCTTGCAGGGGGTGGCTTGGCCACTTGTGGCGCGGGGACGGGCGGTCCGACGCTAGATCTTGGGCAGGGTGACGCCCTGCTGGCCCTGGTACTTCCCGCCGCGGTCGCGGTAGGAGGTCTCGCAGACGTCGTCGGGGTCGGACTCGAAGAACACGACCTGCGCCACGCCCTCGTTGGCGTAGATCTTGGCGGGCAGCGGCGTCGTGTTGGAGAACTCCAGCGTCACGTACCCCTCCCATTCCGGCTCGAAGGGCGTCACGTTGACGATGATCCCGCAGCGCGCGTAGGTCGACTTGCCCAGGCAGATCGTCAGCACGTTGCGCGGGATGCGGAAGTACTCGACCGTGCGCGCCAGCGCGAAGGAGTTCGGCGGGATGATGCACACGTCGCCCGTGAAGTCGACGAAGGACTTCTCGTCGAAGTTCTTGGGATCGACCATGGTCGAGTTGATGTTGGTGAAGATCTTGAAGTCCTTCGAGCAGCGGATGTCGTAGCCGTAGCTCGAGGTGCCGTAGGAGACGATGCGGCTTCCGTTGACCGAGCGCACCTGGCCCGGCTCGAACGGCTCGATCATGCCGTGCTCCTGCGCCATGCGGCGGATCCACCTGTCCGATTTTATCGACATCCCAAGACCTCTTGACCCTGAACCGCAAAGGCGCGAAGGCGCGAAGAAGGACCGCAAAGGAAACCAATCAGGCGGACGGATCTCATGTCGGCGCGGGCGTCCGGTGACGGAGCGCGTGCAGAGGGCGTGGCATTCAGTCCAGTCATTGCTTTTCTTTGCGCTCCCTTTGCGTCTTCGCGCCTTTGCGGTTAACGGGGCTCACGTGTTCTGGATCACGATCTTGGGGAACGCCGCGCTGCGGTCCTTCGCCAGCTCGTCGACCTTCGCGGCGACCTTGCGCGCGATTTCCCGGTAGATGCGCGCCGGCCGGCTGTCGGGATGCGAGGCGACGGTCGGCTTGCCCGCATCGGCCTGCAGGCGGATGCTCATGTCGAGCGGCAGGCTGCCCAGCACGTCGACGCCGTAGTCGCGGCTCATCGCCTCGGCCCCGCCCCTGCCGAAGATGGGCTCCTCGTGGCCGCAGTTCGAGCAGACGTGGGTGCTCATGTTCTCCACCAGCCCCAGGATCGGCACCCCGACCTTCTCGAACATCTTGAGGCCCTTGCGGGCGTCGATCAGCGCGATGTCCTGCGGCGTGGTGACGATGACGGCGCCGGTCACCGGCACCTTTTGCGACAGCGTGAGCTGGATGTCGCCGGTGCCGGGCGGCAGGTCGACCACGAGGTAGTCGACGTCCTTCCACTGGGTGTCGCGCAGGAGCTGCTCCAGCGCCTGGGTGACCATCGGGCCGCGCCAGACCATCGGGGTGTCCACGTCGATCAGCACGCCGATGGACATGGCCTGGACGCCGTGGTTGACCATGGGCTCCAGGGTCTTGCCATCCTTCGACAGGGGCTTGCCCTCCAGGCCCATCATCACCTGCTGGGAAGGGCCGTAGATGTCGGCATCGAGGATGCCGACCGAGGCGCCCTCGGCCGCAAGCGCCAGGGCGAGGTTGACCGCGGTGGTGGACTTGCCCACCCCGCCCTTGCCCGAAGCCACCGCGATGACGTTCTTGACGCCCGGCAGCAGCTTCAGGCCCCGCTGCACCGCGTGGGCGACGATCTTCACCTGCACGTCGACGGAGACCTTCCCGACGCCGGGCAGGGTCCTGAGGCGGGCGGCCACCCCGTGGCGGATGTCCTCCAGGACGCTCTTCGCCGGGTAACCCAGCTGGATCTCGAGGCCGACGTCGGCGCCGTCGATGCGGATGTTGCGGGCCTGCCCGCCGGCGACGTAGTCCTTCCCGGTCACCGGGTCGGTGAAGGTCTGGAGCGCCGCCTTGACCTGCTCTTCGCTGATTGCCACTGCCTGATTTCCCGGGGCCGCCGCTGGATTCGGAGGGGCGAATTTTATGCCGATTTTCCCGCAGGTAAAGGGTTTTGGAGGCCCATTTGCTAGAATTCCGGCTTCCCTCCGCCACGACGCGAAACCGAAGCTGAAATGAAGCGGCGCATCCTCGTCACCTCGGCGCTGCCCTACGCCAATGGCAGCATCCACCTCGGCCACCTCGTCGAATACATCCAGACCGACATCTGGGTGCGCTTCCAGAAGATGCAGGGCCACGAGGTCCACTACGTCTGCGCCGACGACACCCACGGCACGCCGATCATGCTGCGCGCCGACAAGGAGGGCATCTCCCCGGAGAAGCTGGTCGAGCGCGTCTATGGCGAGCACACCCGGGACTTCGCCGGCTTCCACGTCGGCTTCGACAACTACTACACGACCAATTCGCCGGAAAACCGCGCCTTCTGCGAGGACATTTACCGGCAGCTGGACGCGCAGGGCCTGATCGCGCGCCGGTCCGTGGAGCAGTTCTACGATCCGGTCAAGCAGATGTTCCTGCCCGACCGGTTCATCAAGGGCGAGTGCCCCAACTGCCACTCGAAGGACCAGTACGGCGACTCCTGCGAGGTCTGCGGCAAGACCTACAGCCCGACCGACCTGATCGAGCCCTATTCCGTGGTGTCCGGCGCCAGGCCGCAGCGCAGGGCCTCCGAGCACCATTTCTTCAGCCTCTCGGACCCGCGCTGCGAGGACTTCCTGCGCGAGTTCACGCAGACCGGGGAGCGCCTGCAACCCGAGGCCGCCAACAAGATGAAGGAGTGGCTGGGCGAGCCGGGCGAGAACAAGCTCGCCGACTGGGACATCTCCCGGGACGCGCCCTACTTCGGCTTCCCCATCCCCGGGACGGACAACCGGAAGTTCTTCTACGTCTGGCTGGACGCCCCGGTGGGCTACTTCGGCAGCTTTCGCCACTATTTCGAGAAGGCCGGGCGCTCGCAGGGCGAGATCGACGAGTTCCTGCGCCCGGGCGGCGGCACCGAGATGGTCCACTTCATCGGCAAGGACATCCTGTACTTCCATGCCCTGTTCTGGCCCGCCATGCTGCAGTTCGCGGGCTACCGGGTGCCGACCCGGGTGTTCGCCCACGGCTTCCTCACCGTGGACGGGCAGAAGATGTCCAAGTCGCGCGGCACCTTCATCACCGCGGAGAGCTACCTCGCGCAGGGGCTCAACCCCGAATGGCTGCGCTATTACTATGCCGCCAAGCTCAACGCGACCATGGAGGACATCGACCTCAACCTCGACGACTTCGTGGCGCGGGTCAACAGCGACCTGATCGGCAAGTACGTGAACATCGCCAGCCGGGCGGCCGGGTTCATCGCCCGCGAATTCCAGGGAACCGTGCGCACCCTTGACCTAGGTCAAGGCGCCGCGTCCGCGAGCGTCGAGACTGGCTTGCTCATGAAACTGCGGGCTGCGGAAGCGGACATCCGCCAGGCCTACGACCAGAGGGAATTCAGCCAGGCGGTGCGCGAGATCATGCGGCTCACCGACCTCGTCAACCAGTATGTCGACCAGAACAAGCCCTGGGAACTCGCCAAGGACCCCGGCCAGCGCGACCGGCTGCACCTGGTGTGCAGCGCCGCCCTGGAGGCCTTCCGGGTGCTGACCGTGTACCTGAAGCCGGTGCTGCCCGAAGTGGCCCGCAAGGCCGAGCAGTTCCTGGGCCTCCCGGCCCAGGACTGGTCGTCGCACCAGCGCGGATTTGCCACCGGCCACCGCATCGGCAAGTACGACCACCTCATGACCCGCGTCGACCCGAAGCAGGTCGCCGCGCTGGTCGAAGCCAACAAGGAAACCCTGCAGCCGGCCGCCCCGGCGCAGCCGAAGAAAGCCCCGGAGAAAAAAGTGGAAACCGCCGCCGCCCCGAGCACCATCAGCATCGACGAGTTCATGAAGGTCGACCTGCGCGTCGCCAGGATCGTGGGCGCGGAGCACGTGGAGGGCGCCGAGAAGCTGCTCAGGCTGCAGCTCGACATCGGCACGGAGACGCGCCAGGTCTTCGCCGGCATCAAGTCGGCCTACGACCCGGCGCAGCTCGTCGGCCGCTACACGGTCATGGTGGCCAACCTGGCGCCGCGCAAGATGCGCTTCGGCGAATCCCAGGGCATGGTGCTCGCCGCCAGCGGCGAAGGTCCGGGCATTTTCCTGATCGCGCCGGATGAAGGCGCCCAGCCCGGCATGAAGGTGAAATAAGGCCGTGAAGCTGACGCGCTTCCGACCGCGCCTGCTCCGTGAGCTGCGCGGCTACGACAGCGCAAAGCTGGCGGCGGACGTCGGCGCCGGCGTCACCGTCGGCCTGGTCGCGCTGCCGCTGGCCATCGCGTTCGGCATCGCCAGCGGCGTCAAGCCCGAGAACGGCATCTTCACGGCCATCATCGCCGGCTTCCTGATCTCCGCGCTGGGCGGCTCCCGCGTGCAGATCGGCGGCCCGGCCGGCGCCTTCATCGTCATCATCTACGGCATCGTCCAGCATTACGGTCTGGCCAACCTGCTGATCGCCACCATGATGGCGGGCGTGCTGCTGCTCGCCATGGGGCTGACCGGCGTGGGAGCCCTGATCCGCTTCATCCCCGTGGCCGTGGTCATCGGCTTCACCAGCGGCATCGCCGTGCTGATCGCGCTCTCTCAGGTGAAGGACTTCCTCGGGCTCGCGATCGAGGACATGCCGGCGGATTTCTTCTCCCAGATTTCCATCCTCGCCCGGCACCTGCACACCCTGGACTGGGCCTCCCTCGCGGTCGGGCTCGGCTCGCTGGTCATCGTCTCGATGTGGCCCAGGGTGGCGGCGCTCGTCGGGCGCGCAGGCATGAAGAACCTGCCCGGGCGCGCCGCGCTGGTCGGCCGCATTCCCGGCACCATCGCGGCGCTGGCCGTCGCGACGCTGGCGGTGGTCCTGCTCGACCTGCCGGTGCAGACCATCGGGACCCGCTTCGGTGGCATCCCGCAGTCGCTGCCCGCCTTTGCCCTCCCGGATTTCAACTGGAGCACCGCCCGCCAGCTGGTGGCGCCGACCATCACCATCGCCCTGCTCGGCGCCATCGAATCGCTGCTGTGCGCGCGCGTGGCCGACGGCATGATCAACGACCGCCACGACCCCAACCAGGAGCTCATGGCCCAGGGCATCGCCAACCTGGCGAGCCCGCTGTTCGGCGGCATCCCGGCGACCGGCACCATCGCGCGCACCTCGACCAACGTCCGCGCCGGCGCACGCACCCCGATCGCCGGCATCGTGCACGCGGCGACCCTGCTGGTGATCGTGCTGGCCGCAGCACCCCTCGCCGCCCACATCCCGCTGGCGGCCCTGGCCGCGATCCTGATATTCGTCGCCTACAACATGGGCGACTGGGGCGAGTTCCGGCGCCTGCGCCATTTCTCGATCAACTACCGGATCGTGATGCTGTCCACCTTCCTGCTCACCGTGATCTTCGATCTGACGGTGGCCGTCGAAGTCGGCCTGGTGCTGGCGAGCCTGCTGTTCATCTACCGGATATCGGACATCACCCGCATCGAGCCCATCCCGCTGGAGCCCCTCGGCGCCCTGGAGCGCGCCGACGGTGCCGCATGGGAGGGCATCGCCGCCTACAAGCTGTTCGGCTCGCTGTTCTTCGGCGCCGTCGGCAAGCTCGAGACGCTGATGGACCAGAAGCGCGACCGGCTCAAGGTGCTGGTCCTCGAGATGCACCAGGTCATCAACCTCGACAGCACGGGCCTCGATTTCCTCGAGAACCTGCGCCGCGGGCTGCACGAGGAGGGCCGCCACCTGGTCATCTCCGGCCTCAACGAGCAGCCGGCCTCCATCATCCGGCGTTCCGGGTACCTCGCGGCGATGGGCGAGGCCAACGTGGTGCGCGACATGCCGGCCGCCCTGGCCCGCGCGCGGGAGCTGGCGGCAACCCCTGCCGCATGATCTCGCGCAGGCTGCGCATCCGCGGGCTGGTGCAAGGGGTGTTCTACCGCGAATCCATGCGCCAGCAGGCCGCCGGGCTGAAGGTCGCCGGCTGGGTGCGCAATCGTGCCGACGGGTCGGTGGAAGCGGTACTGCAGGGAGAGGTCGCTGCGATCGAACGCCTGATCGACTGGGCCCGGGAGGGCCCGCCCGCGGCGCGCGTGGAGGTGGTGGAGGTCGAGGCGGCGGACGAGGAACACGCACTCGTCACCTTCGAAAAGAGGCCGACGCTGTAGGTCGGACGCCGTCACGACGTCACGATCGTCACGTCCCTTCCGTCACGGCAGTTACATGAGTGCCGCGAGCCCCGCCGGCGCGGGCGTGCGCAACAGCAGGTTCTTCAGCTCCCACGCCTTCGCGGGGTCGACGTCCTCGTAATACTGCACCTCGCCCGAGACCAGCGCCGCGACCGGCACCCCGTCGCGCAACAGGAGGCGGTTGCTGTAGATCGCCGGCACGCGCGGGCCCGGCAGCAGGATGCCGGCGAGGTTGAGCGGGTCCACGCCGCTCACGGTCGCAATCCTTCCCGCTTTCTGCGCGTTGCGGACGTTGCGCAGGGCGGTCACCGCCTCCGGCAGCGCGAACTGCTCGCCGGAGAAACCCGCGACGAAACGCCCGCCCCGGATCTCGCCCCGCGTTTCCAGGCGCCGGCAGGCCATCAGCAGGTCGCGCCAGGGCGGCAGCCAGTCGGCCTCGCGCGCGAGCAGGCGCCAGAACACCACGCCGTAGCGCTTGAGCAGCGCGCGGGCGATCTGCTCCAGCGTGTCGCGTGCCTCGGTCGCCGACTGCGGCGCCGGCGCCTTGCGCCGGATGAGCGCCCAGCGCCCGGCGTCCTCCACCCCGAAGGCCGCGGTGCGCCGGCGGCGCCCCCCGCCCACCGGCTTGCGCCGCTCGGCCGGGATCAGCAGGGCGCGCAGGCCGCTGAAGCCGTCGGAATTCACCACACCCGCCGCCGTCAGCTCGCGCAGCGCGTCCTCGATGAAGGTGCGGGGCTGGTCCAGGCCGTCGGCGATGTCGTCGAAGAACGAGGCGCCGTGCTCGGCCAGGTAGTCGCAAACCGCCTGGGCCCGGGTGCTGAGGTTGGGCGGCTCCTTGGCGACTTTCGCCAGCGTCATCCATACCGGCAGGCTGCGGCGGCCGATGAGGGTCACCGGCGTGCTGCGCACCGGGCTCGGGCCCCGCGCGCGATCCGGATCGAATGCCGGCACATCCAGCCGGGTCCAGACCACGCGGCCCGCGCGGCACAGGTCGTCGAGCCAGTCCGGCTCGTAGCCGCCCACGCGCGCGGGAAGGATCTCGGTCTCCCAGGCCGCGGCCGCCGCCTCGAAGCCTTCGAGCTGGGAGACGATGGCGGCCACCGCGTCCGGCCCCTCCATGCGGTCGGTCACCCGCTGCCAGTCGAGCAGGAAGCGCATGAAATCCGCCGGCGGGACCGGCTCGATCTCCTGGCGCAGGCGCTTGACCGTGTAGCGGGTGATGCGCGCCAGCAACCGGCGCTCGCACCATTCCATGGCGTCGGCGGCGGTGAAGCTGCCGCGCATCACGAAGCCTTCGCTTTCCAGCGACAGCAGCGCGGCGTCCACGTCGGACACAGGCACGCCGACGGCCTGCGCCAGCGATTGCGCGGTCACCGGCCCCAGGCCTTCGAGGCGGCCGCGCACGATTTCCACCAGGGCCTGCTCGCGGGTCCAGTCCTTCGCGCAGTCCGCGGGCACGCCGACCTCCGGCGCCCGGGCCGCCTGCGGGTGCACGGCCTCGAACTCGGGCAGGCGCTCGGCAGTGATGTAGAACCCGCCGGCGCCGGCCGGCAGCAGCTTCGTGACGCGGTGATCGGCGGCGAGGCGCTCGAGCAGCGGCGGCCAGGACGGTTGCGCGGCGACCTCCGCTTCGGTGAGCAGCCCGAGCCAGGCCAGTGCATCGTGCAGCTCGTCGGCCGTCCCGGCGTCCGGCCAGGCTTCCTCGCGCACGCGGGCGATGGCCTGCGCGTCGAGCCGGCCGATGTCCGCCGCGGTCTCCGGGTCCAGCCAGCGGCGCGTGACCACCGCCTGGGTGCGGCGCTCCTCGAGCGGCGCGTCGTCGAGGAAGGCGTACGGCCGCGCGGTGAGGATGGCCGCCGACAGCGGCGAAGGCTCCACCAGGTCCCGCGTCTCGACCTGCACCGCGCCGCTTTCCAGGGCTCGCAGCAGCGTCTCGAAGCCGTCGATGTCCATGGCTTCGTGCAGGCAGTCCCACAGCGTCTGGTTGACCAGCGGATGGTCGGGCACCTCGCGGTCGCCGACGATGTTTTCCTGGCAGGCGAGCTGGTCGGGGAAGATCGCCGCCACCAGGTCCTCCGCCGCCATGCGCTGCAGTTGCGGCGGGGTCCTGGTGCCGCCGCGGAAACGCAGCAGGGCCAGGGCAATGGTCGCGTCCCAGCGCCAGCGGGTCATGAACATCGGCGCATCGAGCAGCGCCTGGACCAGCACATCGCGCGCGGTGTTCGAATGCAGGTAGCGCGTGACTTCCTCGAGCGGGAAACTGTGCGTGGCGGTGAGCGACAGGATGATGGCGTCCTCGGTCGCGGCCGCCTGCAGCTCGAAGTTGAACTTGCGGCAAAAGCGCTTGCGCAGCGCCAGGCCCCAGGCCCGGTTGATGCGGCTGCCGTAAGGCGAATGGATCACGAGCTGGGTGCCGCCGCTCTCGTCGAAAAAGCGCTCGAACACCAGGCGCTGCTGCGTCGGCAGCCGGCCAAGGACCGCCCTGGCCTGGTGCAGGTAGTCCACGATCTGGCTGGCCGCCTCCGGCCCGATGCCGACCTCGTCGGTCAGGTAGGCGAGCGCCGCCACGGTATCCGGCAGCCGCGCATCCATCTCGGCGTGCAGGCGTGACACCGAGGCCGAGACTTCATCCGTACGCGCAGGCGCCTCGCCCAGCCAGAACGGAATGTTGGGCGGCATGCCCCGCGCGTCCTCCACGCGCACCCGCCCCGCCTCCACCCGCAGGATGCGGTAGGAGACGTTGCCGAGCTGGAACACGTCGCCCGCCAGGCTTTCAACGGCGAAGTCCTCGTTCACGGTGCCGATCACGATGTCCTGCGGCGAGAGCACCACGTTGTAATCGGCGGTGTCGGGGATCGTGCCGCCCGAGGTCACGGCCGTCAGGCGCAATCCCGGGCGCGGGCGCAACTGCCTGTTCACCGCGTCCCGGTGCAGCAGGGCCTTGCTGCGTCCCCGCCGGGTCGAGTAGCCCTCGGATAGCATTCTCACCACGCCGTTGAATTCCTCGCGGGCAAGGTCCCGGTAGGGCCACGCCCGCTTCGCCAGGTCGAACAGCGCATCCTCCTCCCATTCGCCGTTGGCGACTTCGGCGGCGATCTGCTGGGCGAGCACGTCGAGCGGCTTGGGCGGGATGCGGACCCGGTCCAGTTCCCCGCGGCGCACGGAATCCAGCAGGGCCGCGCATTCCACCAGGTCGTCGCGCGAGACCGGGAACAGGCGCCCCTTGGGCAGGCCGCCCACCGCGTGCCCCGAGCGTCCGACCCGCTGCAGCAGCGCCGCGATGGAGCGCGGCGTCGAGATCTGGCAGACGAGGTCGACGTGGCCGATGTCGATGCCGAGCTCCAGCGACGCGGTGGCCACCAGCGCCTTCAACTCGCCGCGCTTGAGCTTCTGCTCGGCATCGAGCCGCTGCTCGCGCGCGAGGCTGCCGTGGTGCGAGGTGACGGCGTCCTCGCCGAGCCGCTCCGTGAGCGCCCGCGCCACGCGCTCGGCCATGCGCCGGGTGTTGACGAACACCAGCGTCGAGCGGTGCCCGCGGACCAGCGCGGCGAGCCGGTCGTAGACCTCGCCCCAGACCTCCCCCGACATCACCGCTTCGAGCGGCGCGGAGGGCACGTCGAGTGCCAGGTCGCGGCTGCGCACGTGGCCGGTGTCCACGATGGTGCATTCGCCGGGGCCGAACAGCTCGCCCGCCTGTCCGCCGCCCACGAGGAAGCGCGCGATCTCCCCGATCGGCTTCTGGGTTGCAGACAGGCCGACGCGGGTGAGGCGCCCGCCCGTCAGGTGCTGCAGGCGCTCCAGGCTCAGCGTCAGGTGCACGCCGCGCTTGTTCTGTGCCAGCGCGTGGATTTCGTCGACGATCACCGTGCGCGCATGGGCGAGCATCCTGCGGCCGGATTCGCTGGTGAGCAGGATGTAGAGCGATTCGGGGGTGGTGACCAGGATGTGCGGCGGCTTGCGGCGCATCTTCTCCCGGTCCGCCTGGGGCGTGTCCCCGGTGCGCACCAGCGTGCGGATCTCCACGTCCGGCTGGCCGGACTCGAACAGCTCGCGGCGGATGCCGGCGAGCGGCTCCTCCAGGTTCTTCTGGATGTCGTTCGACAGGGCCTTGAGCGGCGAGACATAGACCACGTGGGTCTCGTCGCGCAGCTCGCCGCGCACGCCCAGGCGCACCAGGCCATCGATCGCCGCGAGGAAGGCCGCGAGCGTCTTGCCGGAACCGGTGGGCGCGGCGATGAGCGCATGGCGCCCGGAGGCGATCGCGGGCCACGCCCGGACCTGCGGTTCGGTCGGCGCCGGATGCGCGCCGCGGAACCAGGCCGCTACCGCCGGGTGAAAACCTTCAAGAACGTTCAAACGAAATTCTCCAGGTCTTGAATCACGGAGGACACGGAGAGCACGGAGGAAAAGAAGTTCGAGGCTCGGGACCGTACTCGACGTTTCCGACCGGGCGAGTGACCGATTGTCGACCCGGGCAGATTCCCTTATGCCTTGCTTTCCTCCGTGCTCTCCGTGTCCTCCGTGGTTCAGGATTTCATTGGTAGACCACCTGGACGTTGCGCGGTTCGAGCCAGCGACCCAGCTCGGCGATCAGGGCGTCGTCGGGCCGGACCTTCCAGTCGTCGCCCAGGGGAAGTTCAACTTCCGCCTGGCCGTTCGTATACGAAACCGTCACCCGCAGGCTGCCGTTTCGGTACGGCTCGAGGCATGTCTTCAGCTTCCTGGCATCCGCCTGGCCGTTCATCGACAAGCGCAGGACGCGGCCGAAGCGGGCGCGCACGCCGGCAAGGTCGTGGATCTTCTCGGCGGAGATGCGCATGACGACGTTGTCCTGGCCTTCGTCCCCGCCGCGCCGGAAGGAGCGCACGCGGGCCTCGATGAGCACCACGGAATCCTCCTTCACCAGGTTGCGGTGGCGATCGAGCACCTCGTCGTAGACGACGACCTCCTGGCGCGCGGTGCCGTCGGACACCATCATCACCATCATCCGGCCGCTGCCGGTCTTCTGCATGCGCACCGACTCGATCACGCCGGCGATCATCTGCTGGCGGAAGCCCTCCTCGGGCGCCGGCGGCAGCAGCTTCGCGAGCGGCGTGCGCACCACCGAACCGAACTCCTCCTGGTAGAACTTGAACGGGTGGCCGCTGTAGTAGTAGCCCAGCGCCAGCTTCTCGTTCTGCAGGCGCTCGCGGTCGTCCCAGCGCGGCGTTTCCAGCAGCCGCGTCTCGGCGGTCGGCGCGGAGCCTTCCCCGAACAGGCTTACCTGGGAGGCCGCCCGGCTTTCCTGCTCCGCGGCTTCCATGGCGATGCCGACCGAGGCGAGCAGGCTGGCGCGATGGTCGTTCATCGCGTCGAAGGCCCCCGCGCGCACCAGGGCCTCGATCACGCGGCGGTTGACGATGCGCCGGTCGACCCGGCGGCAGAAGTCGAACAGGCTCTTGAACGGCCCCTGTCCGCGCACCTCGATGATGTGTCCGATGGCGGACTCGCCCGTGCCCTTCACCCCGCCCAGGCCGTAGCGGATGCCCTGCCCGTCCACCGGCACGAAGCGGTACTCGCTCTCGTGGATGTCGGGCGGCAGGACCTTGAGGCCATTGGCGATGGCGTCCTCGCAGAGCTGCTGGACCTTGTCCGTGTCGTCCATGACGGCCGACAGGTTGGCGGCCATGAAGGCGGCCGGGTGATGGGCCTTGAACCAGGCGGTCTGGTAGGCAACCAGCGCGTAGGCGGCCGCGTGCGACTTGTTGAAGCCGTAGCCCGCGAACTTCTCCATCAGGTCGAACAGCTCGTCGGCCTTGGCGGCGGTCAGGCCGTTCTTCACCGCGCCTTCCTTGAAGACGTCGCGGTGCTTGGCCATCTCCTCGGGCTTTTTCTTGCCCATCGCGCGGCGCAGCAGGTCGGCCCCGCCCAGGCTGTAGCCGCCGATCACCTGCGCCATCTGCATGACCTGCTCCTGGTAGACCATGATGCCGTAGGTCTCCGAGAGGATCGGCTCCACGCGCGGATCTGGGTATTCGAAGCGCTTGCCGTGCTTGCGGTCGATGAAGTCCGGGATCAGCTCCATCGGCCCGGGCCGGTACAGGGCCACCAGGGCGATGATGTCCTCGAAGCGGTCCGGGCGCGCCTGCTTGAGCAGGTCGCGCATGCCGCGCGATTCGAACTGGAACACGGCGCTGGTGTTGGCGCTGGCGAACACCTTGTAGGCCGCGGGGTCGTCGAGCGGGAGCTGCTCGAGCCTGATGTCGCTCGCCGGATCGAGCCGCCTGAGGAAGCGCAGCGTCCAGTCGAGGATGGTCAGCGTGGTGAGGCCGAGGAAGTCGAACTTCACCAGGCCGATGGCCTCGACGTCGTCCTTGTCGAGCTGCGAGACCGGGCTCTCGGAGCCGGACGCGGTATAGAGCGGGCAGAAATCGGTCAGCTTGCCGGGCGCGATCAGCACGCCGCCCGCGTGCATGCCGACGTTGCGGCTGAGGCCCTCGAGCTGCCCGGCCAGCGCCAGCAACTCGCGCGTCTCCTCCTCCGCCTCCTCGCGCTCGCGCAGCCGCGGCTCCATCTCGCGCGCCATCTGCAGCGTGATCAGCTTGCCGGGCTGGAACGGGATGAGCTTGGCGAGCTCGTCGGTGCGGTTGTAGTTCCACTCCATGACCCGGCCGACGTCGCGCACCACCGCCTTGGCCGCCATGGTGCCGAAGGTCGCGATCTGCGAGACCGAATCCTCGCCGTACTTGCGCCTCACGTAGCCGATGACCCGGTCACGGCCGTCCTGGCAGAAGTCGACGTCGAAGTCGGGCATGGACACCCGTTCGGGATTGAGGAAGCGTTCGAACAGCAGGTTGTACTTCAGGGGATCGAGGTCGGTGATGCCCAGGGAGTAGGCGACCAGGGAGCCGGCCCCCGAGCCGCGGCCCGGGCCCACAGGCACGCCATTGGCCTTGGCCCAGTTGATGAAGTCGGCGACGATGAGGAAGTAGCCCGGAAAGCCCATCTGCACGATGGTCTTGATCTCGAAGTCCAGGCGCTCCAGGTAGGCCGGGCGCTTCGCCTCGCGTGCGGCCGGCTCCGGATGGAGCTGTGCCAGCCGCCCCTCGAGCCCGGCCAGGGAGCGCTCGCGCAGGTACTGGTCCAGGCCCTGGCCGTCCGGCGTCGGGAACAGCGGCAGGCGCGACTTGCCCAGCTCGAGGACCAGGCTGCAGCGGCGCGCGATCTCCACCGCGTTCTCCAGGGCCTGCGGCAGGTCCGCGAACAGCTGCGCCATCTCGTCCTGGGTCTTGAGGTACTGCTCCTCGGTAAAGGGCCGCGGCCGGCGCTGGTCGGCGAGCACGTAACCCTCGGCGATGCAGACGCGCGCTTCGTGCGCGAGGAAGTCCTCGCGCTTGACGAACTGCACCGGATGCGTGGCGACCACCGGCAGCTTCAGCGCCGCGGCAAGCTGCACGGCGCGGCGCACGTGCTGCTCGGCCTGGGATTGTCCCGTGCGCTGGATCTCGAGGTAATAGCGCCCCGGGAACAGCTCGGCCCAGGCGGTGGCCAGCTTGCGCGCCTGCGCCTGGTTGTCCGCCAGCAGGGCCTGGCCGACGTCGCCCAGTTGCGCGCCCGACAGGGCGATGAGGCCGCCGGTGCCGGTTTCGCGCATCCATTCCTGGCGGATCTCCGCCCGGCCGCGATGCTGGTTGCCGCGGAACGCCCGGGTGAGCCATTCGCACAGGCGCAGGTAGCCTTCGCGCGAGGCGCACAGCAGCAGCGCGCGGCTCGCCTTGTCGCGGTCGGCGTCGTTGCAGATCCAGACATCGCAACCGATGAGCGGCTTGATCCCCTTGCCGCGCGCCGCCTGGTAGAACTTGACCATGCCGAAGAGGTTGGACACGTCCGTCAGGGCCAGCGCGGGCATGCCGTCCGCCGCCGCCTTTTCCACCGCGTCGTCGATGCGCACGATCCCGTCGACGATCGAGTATTCGCTGTGCAGGCGCAGGTGGATGAACTTCGGTTGCATGGGCCGCATTTTACGCCCGGCCAAATCCTAAAGCCCACCGCAAAGGCGCCAGGGTGCAAAGGGGAAACACACGGAGGCGGAACCGGCATCCGGGGCATGCGTCCGCCACGTCACGTGCGAATCCCTGCGTATTCTCTTGCTTTTCTTCGCGTTTCCTTTGCGCCTTGGCGCCTTTGCGGTTCGCAGCAGGCGGTGTTGGTAGAATTGCGCTCCGCGCCTGCCTCCCGCCCGTCATGCAAATCGTCAATCTCGCCGGCTACAAGTTCGTCCGCCTCGACGGGCTGCCGGCGCTGCGCGACGCCCTGAGGGAGCGCTGCCTCGCGCTCGGGCTGAAGGGCACCATCCTGCTAAGTCCCGAGGGGATCAACGCTTTCCTGGCGGGATCGGCCGCGGCGATCGAAGCGTTCCGGGAAGGGCTGGGCGCGGACGAGCGCCTCGCGGGCCTGCGCTTCAAGCAAAGCCTCTCGCAGGCCCGGCCGTTTCGCCGCATGCTCGTGAAGATCAAGGCAGAGATCATCACGCTGCGCGTGCCCG
The DNA here is from genome assembly GCA_035549715.1 of Burkholderiales bacterium. Lineage (GTDB taxonomy): Bacteria > Pseudomonadota > Gammaproteobacteria > Burkholderiales > JACQAP01 > JACQAP01. The sequence continues at coordinate 4,861 of DASZQJ010000094.1, read as the reverse complement.
GGCTCGATCCCGCCACCCGGCCGGCGCCGGCGCTTGCCCCCGCGCAGCTGAAGCGCTGGCTCGACGAGGGCCGCGACGTGGTGCTGCTCGATACCCGCAACGCCTTCGAAGTCGAGGCCGGAAGCTTCCGCAAGGCCCGCCACCTGGGCCTGGCCTCGTTCGGGCAGTTCCCGCGGGCGGTCGACGCCCTCGAGCCCGAACTCCGGGACAAGACCATCGTCACGTTCTGCACCGGCGGCATCCGCTGCGAGAAGGCCGCCCCGCTGCTCCTCGCGCGCGGCTTCCGCGACGTCTACCAGCTCGAAGGCGGCATCCTGCAGTACTTCGAGGACTGCGGCGCCGCGCATTACGAGGGGCGCTGCTTCGTGTTCGACGAGCGCGTGTCGCTCGACGGGGACCTCCAGCCGGAGCATCGGACGGCATGAACGCGAATCGCGCATGAGTTCAGCGCGCGAAACCCGGCGGGCGGTCGTCGTCCTGGTGCTGCTCGTCGCGATGTGGGGCTACAGCTGGATCACCTCCAAGATCGGCCTGGATTACGCCAGCTCCATCGACGTGGTGTCACTGCGGCTTTCCCTGGGCCTGATGACGCTGTTTGCGGGCCTGCTCTGGACGCGGCGCTCGCTCAAGCCCCGGCACTGGAAGGCGCTGCTCATCATCGGCCTGATCCAGACCGGCGCCTTCCTGCTGCTCAACACCTGGGCGCTGTCCGAGGGCGGCCCCGGCAAGACCTCGGTGCTGGTGTTCACCATGCCCTTCTGGGTGCTGGTGTTCGCGTGGCCCATCCTGCACGAGCGCATCCACGGCCTGCAGTGGATCGCCGTCGTGCTGGCCGTCGCCGGCCTCGTCTGCGTGCTCGAGCCCTGGCAGATGCACACGTCGATGTTCAGCAAGACGCTCGCGGTCATCGCCGGCATGTGCTGGGCCATCGGCGTGGTCTACGCCAAGCAGCTGCACAACCAGACCCGGGTGGAGCCGCTCGCCTTCACGTTCTGGCAGATGCTCGTCGGCCTGGTGCCCGTGCTGCTTTGCCAGGCCTTCATCGACCGCCCGCCGATCGCCTGGACGAACACGTTCATCATCGTCACGCTGTTCAACGGCATCGTCGCCACCGGCCTGGGCTGGCTCGCCTGGCTGTACATCCTGCACCGCCTGCCCGCGGGCACGACCAGCCTGTCTTCGCTGGGCATCCCGGTCATCGCCATCCTGTCGTCCTGGATCCAGCTCGGCGAGGAGCCCGGCCGCTGGGAGCTCGCCGGCATGCTGCTCATCGGCCTGGCGCTGGCGCTGTTGTCCTACCTCAGCATCCGGCGCCACGAGGAAGCGGAACCGATGACCGGGCAGGAATAGGAAATTCGGGATGATGGAAGCCGCATGATGGAGAACATGGCGAAGACACTGGACTGGTACTTCGACTTCATCTCGCCTTACGCCTACCTGCAATGCATGTGCTTTCCCGCGCTGCCGGCGGGCACGCAGGTGCGGATCAAGCCCGTGCTGTTCGGCGCGCTGCTCGACAATTCGGGCACCCTGGGCCCGGCGGAAGTGCCCGGCAAGCGGGAGCACACGTTCCGCCAGGTCATGTGGCTGGCGCGCCGCAACGGGGTGACGCTCAAGGCCCCGCCGCGCCATCCCTTCAATCCCCTGCCCGCCCTGCGGCTGGCCGTGGCCCTCGGCCCGCCGATGAACGTCGTGCGCCGCATCTACGAGTTCATCTGGGCCGAGGGGCGCGACGCTTCCGATCCCGCCGAGTTCGCGCAGCTCGCAGGATCGCTCGGCGTCGAGGACGCGGAGGCGCGGATCGGCGACCCCGCCGTGAAGGCGAAGCTCAAGGCCAACACCGACGAAGCCCTGGCCGCACGGGTGTGGGGCGTGCCGACCTTCGTCGCCGACGGCATTGCCTTCTGGGGCTTCGACGCCGGCGCGATGCTGCTCGACTACCTCGCCGATCCCTCGTGCGTCACCGGCCCCGAGTTCGATCGCGCCATGAACCTGCCCGCGGGCATCCAGCGCAAATCAAAGAGCTAGTGTCACCACAGAGGCACAGAGGACACAGAGAAGAGCAAGACAGTTGGACGGGAAACTACCGGTACTCATCATTGCCCGGCACTCAAATCCATCGTGATATCGTTGCCAATCCGCTCCCCAATTGGCCTTTCCTCCGTGTCCTCTGTGCCTCTGTGGTGAATAAGGTTTGAAATGAAGGAAAGCCGGTCGGAATTCCTCGACATCCGCGGGCTGCGCTACCACGTGCGCCGCTGGGGCCGGCCCGGCGCGCCGATGCTGTTCCTGCTGCACGGGTGGATGGACGTCTCCGCCTCGTTCCAGTTCGTGGTCGACGAGTTGCGCCACGACTGGGAGGTGATCGCGCCGGACTGGCGCGGCTTCGGGCTGTCGGAGCGCACCAACACGAGCTACTGGTTCCCCGACTACATCGCGGACCTCGACGCCCTGCTGCAGCACTACCAGCCCGAATCGCCCGCCTACATCGTCGGCCACAGCATGGGTGGCAACGTGGCGAACCTGTACGCGGGCATCCGCCCGCAACGGGTCGGCAAGCTGGTGCTGGCGGAAGGCTTCGGCCTGCCGCCCACGACGCCGGAGAAGGCGCCGGAGCGCTACGCGCAGTGGCTCGAGGAAAGCCGCGGCGAGCCGGCGCTCAAGACCTATGCGAGCTTCGACGAGGTGGCCGCGCGGCTGCAGAAGACGAATCCGCGCCTGACGGACGAGCGGGCCCGATTCCTCGCGCCGCACTGGGCGCAGCGCGATCCCGACGGTGTCATCCGGCTGCTGGCCGATCCGCACCACAAGATGGTCAACCCGGTGCTCTACCGGGCCGAGGAAGCGATGGCCTGCTGGCGGCGCATCTGCGCGCCGGTGCTCTGGATCTGGGGCGACGGCGAATGGGTCAGGAAATGGCTGAAGGACGACAACGGTTCGGTGCTCGACCGCTACCGCGCCAGCTACGCGTCGCTGATCGAGGAGACCCTCCCCGGCGCGGGCCACATGATGCACCACGACCAGCCCGCGGCCTTCGCCCGCTCCATCGAATCTTTTTTCTACTAGCGGCTGCAAATCCCAACACAGAGGCACGGAGGGCACAGAGGAAAACAATAACGGGGAAACCCATAATTGCAGGATGCGGGTTGCTGTGATACCGACCTTCATTACCCCTTTCAGGGCATAACATTACTTCGCCTTCCTCCGCCGTTGCCTTTCCTCTGTGCCCTCCGTGCCTCTGTGGTGGGGTTTCCGCTTATGCACGACGGAAGAAAAACAAAGACCGCCAGAGCGTAAGGCCGCCCACGAGGACGTAAGCGGCCGCATAGCTGTCGCTGATTCCCACGATCGCCCAGAACACCATCGGCAGCACGACCACGCCTGCATAGGTCATCGCCAGCGAAGCGCCGGTGGCGGCGGCGGCCCGGCCGGGCGGGGCGATGCGCGCGACTTCGGACAGGTAGATGCCGTTCCAGCCGGTCGCCGTCAGCCCGTACGCGAAGGCCACCACGAAAATCGCCGCGAGCGGCCAGGTGGGCGCGAAGGCCGCCGTCAGCGCGGCCGCCAGCGACATGCCCATGCCGATCAGGCCCAGCATGGTGCGCGGCTTGCCGCCGCGGTCGGCCACGATTCCCCAGACGATGCGGCCGATGATCCCGGCGGTCATTGCCGTTGACAGCGCCGCGCCCGCGCCCTGCAGGCTGAACCCGATGCGCTGAGCGAGGTAGACGACGAGGAAGGTGCTCAGGCAGGCCTGGCTGCCGGAAAAGGCGGCGGATGCGAAGCCCATCTCGCGCAGTCGCGGATGGCCCAGGACCAGCCGCAGCGGCTCGAGCACGCTCGCCGGGCGCGCGGGCCGCGATGCGTGGGCGGCAAGGTCCACGCTGCGCCGGTAGGGCTGGATGGCGATCGCCATGGCGAGGCACGCGAGGCCGGCGGCGAAGGCGCCGTTGCGCCAGCCGAGCGCCAGGATCAGCAGCGGCACGATCGCGCCCGCCAGCGCGCCGCCGATCGGCACGCCGGTCTGCTTGAGCGAGAACACGAGGTTGCGGATGCGCTCGGGCGTGCGCTCGGCGAGGATCGCGGAGCTCGACGGGGTGACGGGACCGTAGCCCAGCCCCATGACGATGGCGCCGAGGATGACCGTGGCGGCATGGCCGAGGGCCACGAGCGAGATGCCGGCGCCGCACGCCAGCAGGGACAACTGGCTCATGCGCAGCGCGCCGACGCGGGCGATCACCCCGCCGGAGAACAGGGCACCCAGGGTGGCCGAGGCGAAGGTCAGGGCGGTGACCAGGCCCACCCAGCTCGCGGGATAGCCGATGTCGCCATGCGCGGCCGGCGCGAGCACCGGCGGCGAGAAGATCGCCATCGACGCCAGCGCCTGGATCGCCGTGGTGACGACCAGCGGCCACACGACCCCTTTCATTCTCTAAGCCTTGTCAACACAGAGACACAGAGGGCACAGAGAAAAAGGGCCGAGTGAAAATCTGCCGCAGTGGCTGTCGTTGCTGCCCACCCGACGGCCAGGCTCAATCTCGTTCTTCGTATTCTCTGTGTCCTCTGTGCCTCTGTGGTTCCACCAGCCGTTCAGGCCTTGGACTGGGAAAGCGCCTGGTCGAGGTCCCACAGGATGTCGTCGATGTCCTCGATGCCGATGGAGAGCCGGATCATGTCCGGGCCCACGCCCGCCTTGACCTGGTCTTCCTCGGAAAGCTGCCGGTGGGTGGTCGAGGCCGGGTGGATCACCAGCGTCTTGGCGTCACCGACGTTCGCGAGGTGCGAGAAGAACTGCAGCGACTCGATGAACTTCACGCCCGCGGCCATGCCACCCTTGATGCCGAAGGTCATGATCGAGCCG
>DASZQJ010000093.1:0-1916 GCA_035549715.1 Burkholderiales bacterium | reverse complement strand
GATCCGGTCGCGGTTCTGGCCGATGAAGCCCGGGTTCTCGCGGGTGTCGACAAAGGGTTCGATCTGCAGCTTCGCGCCTTCGATCCCCTTCAGGTCCAGCGGCCCGCGCTCCGACATCGGCGAAGTGGGCTTCCATTCGAGCGGGATGTTCTCGAGCCGGTCGGCGGCCGTGGCAGGAAAGGCGCCCATGCCGAAGCCGGCGCAGGCGATGACCATTGCGATTGCGACATGGAGCCGGTTGCTCATGCGATCTCCTTGGTGAGAGCGGGTCCCCGTAACCCGGCCCTGACGCTTTGTCCTCCCCTGCACAGCGTAGTTCCCGTTCGCGCAGGGATGCGCCAGGGGTGTCGCCCTATTGCAACGTCCTGTCCGCGACGGTGATCCGGTGCAGCAGGCGGCGATGCCCCTCGTAGCCGCCGGTCGCCGCGTGGATCACGCAGCGGTTGTCCCACATGATCAGCATGCCGGGCGACCACTTGTGGCGGTAGACGAACTCGGGCTTCGCCTGGTGGCGATAAAGCTCCAGGAGGATGTCCCTGGCCTCGTCGTCCGGGATGCCCTCGATGCCGATGGTGTAGCCGGGGCTCACGAACAGCGCCAGGCGGCCGGTTTCGGAATGCGGCCGGGCCACCGGATGCAGCTGGGTGCGCAGCGCCGAGTCGCCGAACCGGATCGCCATCGAGCGGCCCTTGTCCTTCTCGCCGTACATGCCGTCCCTTGCATAGCCCTTGCGCGCCGAGTGCACGGCCTTGCGGTCCTGCAGCGCCGTTTTCATCGCGGCGGGCAGCCCGTCCCACGCCGCATACTGGTTTGCGAACAGCGTATCGCCGCCCTGCGGCGGGATCACGTTGCCATAAAGGACGGTCGCCGCCGGCGGCGCCTTCAGGAAGGACCAGTCGGAATGCCAGGTCTCGGCAAAAATCGGTGTCTTCTCCTCGGCTTCGCGCCTGACCTGGACCACGCGCGGATGGCCGGGAATGGCCTCGATGTAGGGATCCTCGCCGTTCGGTCCCATGTAGGTCGCGAACCGCTCGATGTCGGCGATCTGCATCGGCTGGTCGGGAAACGCGACCACCTGGTGCTCGAGCCAGATCTCGCGGATGCGGCCGACGGCCTCCGGCGGGAGCGGCTTCGAGAGGTCGACGCCGCGCACCAGCGCGCCGCAGGCCGCGTCCTGCCTGCTCACTTCGATCTTCATTGGGCAATCCCGGGAGGCGAAAGCCTGATTCTACGGCTTCCCGCCCTCTGGAACCGCCCCACGGGGGCGGCTGTCTGACGGATCCGGCGGCTGAAACCGGGCCGCCCCAACCACCGGAGGAGACAGCTCATGACAACGAAGTTCTGGAAGGCCGGCGGCATCGCGGCGGGCGTGCTGGCGGCGGGCCTTGCGTTCGCGGGGCCGGTGCAGGTCAGGCTCTCGGGCGACCAGGAAGTCCCGCCCGTGACCACGAGCGGCTCGGGCAGCGGCACCATCACGGTCGGCGACGACGGCTCGGTGAGCGGCGGCGTGAAGACGACCGGGGTGCCCGGCACCATGGCGCACATCCACGAAGCCCCGCCCGGCAAGAACGGCGGCGTGGTGATCCCGCTGGAAAAGAAGGGCGACAACGAGTGGGCGGTGCCCGCGGGCGCGAAACTCAACGACGCCCAGATGAAAGCCTTCAAGGCCGGCCACCTTTACGTCAACGTCCACACCGACAAGAACAAGGGCGGGGAAGTGAGGGGGCAGCTGAAACCGTAAGAAGCAGGACTGGGGACGGCAACAAGCGTACTGGGTGCTGGGTGCTGGGTGCTGCGTGCTGGGTGCTGCGCAAGTTCGAAAAGCCCTAAAGCGCCATTGCCTTGACGCAGTACGCAGAACTCAGCACGCAGTACGCAGCACTCAGTCCTTAGCACTGTCGTTGCGGTCAGTTCTT
>DASZQJ010000092.1:0-67017 GCA_035549715.1 Burkholderiales bacterium | reverse complement strand
CCATCCAGCAGGCGCTCACGCGCATGGACAAGGGCGAGTACGGGACGTGCGCGGATTGCGGCCAGCCCATTGCCCTGCGCAGGCTCATGAACGCGCCCGCAGCCACCCGCTGCCTCGACTGCCAGCAGGCTTTCGAGCGGCACCTCACCGCATCGTAAGCACGGCTGCGCCGGCGAAGCACAGCGCGCGCACGGATGGACGGCTCAGCCGCGCGGCCCGGTGTCCGCCCGCGGCGAGTTTCCGTGCAGCTCGATGCGATCCAGGCAGCCGCCCATCGCGCGCACCGCCCGCTCGAGCTGCACCGGGATGACCTTGTCGGCATCGTAGGCCACCGTGACATGCCCGCCGTCGGCCGCCGGCTCGGCACTGGCGACCCCGCGGATGCATCGGAGCGCGCCGCCCACGTTGCGCAGGTCCGCTTCGGTGGCGCAGCCGCTCACCACCAGGTTCACGGTCACCAGGACCGCGCCGCCCCGGCGGGCTTGCCCTAGCGGCATACGAGCACCGGCAGCCTGCCGTGGGTGAGCACCTTGTGCGTCTCGCTGCCCAGGATCATGCCCTCCAGGCCGCGGCGGCCATGCGAGGACATGACGATGAGGTCGCAGCGCTTGTTCTTCGCCGTCGCCAGGATCGCGTCGTAGGGATCCATGGTTTCCGACGTGGCGCCGGCGACGTCCACGCCCGCCTTCGCGGCCTTCGCGCGGACCTTCTCGAGGATGGCATCGGCGCGCTTTTTCTGGGTCTTCGCCCACGCGCCCGGGGTTGCCGCGTCGCTCAGCATGGCGTACTCGGAATACATGCCCACCGGATACGGCTCGGTGGCATGGAAGACGGTGAGCTTCGCACCCAGGGTGCGGGCCAGCTCGATCGCCGTGTTGATCGCCTTGTCGGACAGCCTCGATCCGTCCGTTGCCGCCAGGATGTGCTTGTACATGGAAGGCTCCTTCGCCGTTGGTCGCCCCGGGAAACGCCCCGGGCGCTGGTTGCAGTATGGGAACGCGCGGCCACGCCGCCTTGATTCAGGTCAATGCGCCGGGTGGCGCCAGCGCCGCGACCACTTCCTCGTCCTCGACCTGGGGAAATTCGCGATAGAACTGGCCGACCGCGTGGAACGCCGCCGGCGCCTCGAGGCAGACCACCTCGTCCGCAAGCGTCCGCACCCTTTCCAGGCCCTCGGGGGCGGCCACGGGCACCGCGCAGACCAGGCGCGCGGGGTGGCGGGCGCGCACCGCATGCAGCGCGGCGACCATGCTGGCCCCGGTGGCGAGGCCGTCGTCGACGACGATCACGATGCGCCCCGCCGGATCAGCCGGCGTGCGCGAAGGCGTATAGCGCTCGCGCCGCCGCCGCAGCGTCTCGAGCTGCGCGCGTTTCTCCGCGTCCAGGTGGCGCGCGTCCGCACCCGCGCCCCCGGCCCCGGCGTTCACGTGCGTCCAGCCCGATTCGTCGATCGCGCCGATGGCGAACTCCGGGTTCCAGGCCGATCGCAGCTTGCGGACCAGGACGACATCGAGCTCGCCGCCGAGCGCCTGTGCAATGACCCTGCCCATGCCCACCGCGCCGCGCGGGACCGCGAGCACCAGCGGATGGCGCCCGCGATAGGCGGCGAGCGCGGCCGCCAGGCGACGGGCGGCATCGAGGCGGTCGGCGAACATCACGGGGCGTCGTGCTGCGGGGGCGTCAGCGCGTCCACCGGACCCGTGCCAGGCACTCGTCGCCCCCCGTACTTCACCTCGATCCGGCCGGCGCGGCCTCAGGTCGCGCCCAGGCGTCCCGTGAAGTCCGGGACCTCGCGCGCCTTGACGAGCACCACGGGCACCCTTGCCGTGCGCATGACGCGGGCCGAGACGGAGCCGAGCAAGGCGTTGGCCACGCGGCCGTGCCCGTGGGTGCTCATGAGGATCGAGTCGCAGCCGAGCTCGCGCTGCTTCTCGAGGATGCGCTCGGCCACCGGCCCGACGACGTGGTGGGACACGAAATTCACGCCGGCGTCATGCAGGCAGCGCTCGGCGCATTCGAGCGCCGCCACGCTGCGCCGGTAATAGTAGGTATCCACGTCCTCCGCCGGGATGGCCACCATCGATTCCTCCGGGATGGTGCGCGGCTGGACGTTGATCAGGTGCACCTCGACGCCTTCCGGCGCGCGCGCCTCCAGGATCGCCTGGTTCACGGCCCCCAGCGATTCAAGCGATCCGTCCACCGGCAACAGGATCCTGCGCATGCGTCCTCCTTGCGGTGCCGCGGCCATCGGCCGGGCGTCGGTTGCGTAATGGACCCATTTCATCCCATTCGCCCCGGACAGGGGTTGATCCACGTCAACCGGCGGACACGCCCGGCGGCCGACGCGACGACCGCCGATAGAACAGGCGCTTGGCGAATTCCGCGACCCCGAGGTAGGCCGCCACCAGGGCGGCGATGGCGAGGCACAGGCTGACCGGCAACGGCGCGAAGCCGAAGGCGGCGGACCAGGGCAGCCAGGGTAGCAGGCAGGCGAACGCGACCACGCCCAGACATGCGGCCGCGAGCGCCGGGGCGGGACGGCTTGCGAACGGGCTGCGCCGCGTGCGGATCACGAACACCACGAGCACCTGGGTCGCGAGGGATTCGACGAACCAGCCGGTCTGGAACAGCGCCTCGGGCAGATGCAGCAGGTGGAGCATCACGAAAAACGTCAGGAAGTCGAACAGCGAGCTCGCCAGCCCCATGACCAGCATGAAACCCGACACCTGGCGCAGGTCCCAGGCCTGCGGCTGCCGGACATCCTCGGCATCGACGCGGTCGAGCGGCAGGGCCAGTTCGGACAGGTCGTAGAGCACGTTGTTGAGCAGCACCTGCAGCGGCAGCATCGGCAGGAACGGCAGGAACGTGACGGCCGCCGCCATGCTGAACATGTTGCCGAAGTTGGAGCTGGTGACCATCATCACGTACTTGCGCACGTTGGCGAAGGTGCGCCGGCCCTCGAGGACGCCCTCGTGCACGACGCGCAGGTCGCCGCGGGTGAGGATCAGGTCGGCCGCTTCCCTGGCCACGTCCGCCGCGTCGTCGACCGACAGGCCGACATCGGCCGAATGCAGGGCCGGGGCGTCGTTGATCCCGTCGCCCAGGTAGCCCACCACGCGCCGCCGGCCCTTGAGCGCGAGGATGATGCGGTTCTTCTGCGCGGGCGTGACGCGGCAGAACAGGTTGGCCCCGGCGGCCGCGGCCGCCAGCGCATCGTCCCCCATGGCGTCGATGTCGCGCCCGGTAAGCACGCCCGCCACCGGGATGCCGAGCTGCCCGCACAGGTGGCGCGTGACCTGGTCGCTGTCGCCGGTCAGGATCTTGAGTTCGACGCCGCCCTCGCGCAGCAGCGCCACCGCCTCGCCCGCCGTCGCCTTGGGCGGATCGAGGAAGGCAAGGAAGCCGCGCAACGCCAGTCCCGACTCGTCATCGGGGCGGGCGCGTTCGTGCGTGCGCGGCAGGCTGCGGCAGGCCACGGCCAGCACGCGAAAGCCGGCGCCTTCGAGCGCGCGGCGCGTGCCCTCGGCGAGCGCGCGCGCCGCCTCGTCCCAGGGCATCGCACCCTCCCCTCCCCGGGTCCCGGTGGCGCACAGCGCGAGGACGTCCTCCGGGGCGCCCTTGACGATGAGCAGCCGCCGTTGCCCGTCGTCGAGCAGCACGGACACCCGCTTGCGCTCGAAGTCGAACGGCAGCTCGTCGATCTTGCGCCACGACCCCGCCGGCGGCGCAGGCGCGTCCAGGATCGCCTCATCCAGGGTGTTGCGGATGCCGGTTTCGAAGCGGCTGTTGAGCCAGGCCAGTTCGAACACGCCGGGCTCGTCGCGCCCCGCCGCATCGACGCTGCGCTCGAGGCGGATGCGCGCGCGCGTGAGGGTGCCCGTCTTGTCGGTGCACAGCACGTCCATGGTGCCCAGGTCGTGCAGGGCGGCGAGCCGCTTGACGATGACGCCCCGGCCCGCCAGGCGCATCGCGCCGCGCGCCAGCGTCACGGTCAGCACCATCGGCAGCAGCTCGGGGGTGAGCCCGACCGCCAGCGCCAGCGCGAACAGCAAGGTCTCCAGCAGCGGCCGGTGCGCGGCCGTGCTCGCGAGCAGGACGAAGAGCACCATGAGCAGCGTCACCCGCATGACCAGGAAGCCGAATCGGCGCGTCCCGGCCTCGAAGGCGCTCGGCGGCGGACGCCGGGACAGCGCCCCGGACAGCTTGCCCAGCGCGGTGCGCGCGCCGGTGCGTTCGACCCGCATCAGGCCCGAGCCGCTCACGACCGAGCATCCCATGAGCAGTTCGTCGTCGCCCGGCCCTTCGGGGCCCGCCGGGCGCTTTTCGACCGGGTACGGCTCCCCGGTCATGGCCGCCTGGTTGACGAACAGGTGCAGGCCCCGCACCAGGCGGCCGTCGGCCGGGATGAGGCTGCCCGCCTGGAGCAGGACGAGGTCGCCGGGCACGAGGCTGGTGGCCAGGAGGCGGTGCCGGGCCCCGTCGCGCACGGCATCCACGCGCAACTGCACCGACTTGCGCAGCTGCTCGGAGGCCTTGCGCGCCCGGAACTCCTGGAAAAAATCCAGGCCCACGCTGCCCGCGACCATGGCCACGATCAGCACGAAGCTCGTCATCTCGCCGGTCAGCCCCGCCACCAGGCTCGCCCCGAGCAGGACGAGCACCAGCGGATTGGCGAAGCGGCGCAGCAGCTCGCGCGGGACGACGAAGCGCTCGGGATCCTCCAGCACGTTGTGGCCGTGCTCGCGCAGCAGGCGCCGCGCCTGCGCGGTGGTCAGCCCCGGCAGCGGAATCTCGGCCGCGGCCTCCGGCCCCCTGGAACTTGCTGCGTGCATGCGGCGTCGCGCTCGTCGAGTGGATGGGTCGGGATGCTGGACCCGGTGGCGCGCCGTGGTTTGTCCTGGATCAAGGGGCGGCCACGGGACGGGCGGCCGTTGATCTGTGTCAACCCCCGCGCCGCGTCCCCGGCGCAGAGTGTTCCGACTACATCGACAGGGAGCATCGACATGAGCGACCTCACGGATGCCGTCCGCGCGAAGCTGGCGCAGGACGTGCGCGCAATGATCACCGACGTCGAGGACCTGCTGCGCCTGAAGGCGGCGGATGCCGGCGAGCAGGCGAATGGCCTGCGCGAGCGCCTGCAGGAGCGGGTGCGTTCCCTCAAGGCCCAGGTCCAGGCCGTGGAAGCGGATGCGGCGCATCGGGCCCGGGACGCGATGGACGCGGCCGACCGCCAGGTGCGCCTGCATCCCTGGGGCGCGGCCGGCCTCGCCGCCGCCGCCGGGCTGCTGGTGGGCCTGCTCCTGCGGCGCGATTGAAGGGCGCCGCATGGGCGCGCGCATTGCGCTGATCCAGGGCCACCCGGATGCGCGCGGCGGCCATCTGGGCCACGCGCTCGCCGATGCCTACGCCGAGGCCGCGCTGGCGGCCGGCCACGAGCTCCGGCGCATCGAGGTTGCCCGCCTGCAGTTTCCCGTCCTGCGGACCCGGGACGAGTGGGAGGACGGGCTGCCCGCGCCGGACATCGCCCAGGCGCAGGACACCCTGGCCTGGGCCACGCACCTGCTGATCCTCTATCCGCTGTGGCTCGGGTGCATGCCCGCCCTGCTCAAGGCCTTTTTCGAGCAGGCGCTGCGGCCGGGTTTCGCCGCGGATCGCACCGGCAGGGCCACCGGCTGGCGCAGGCGCCTCGCCGGCCGTTCGGCGCGCGTGGTGGTGACCATGGGCATGCCGGCTTTCGTGTACCGCTGGATTTTCCGCGCCCACGGCCTGCGCGTGCTCCAGCGCAACATCCTCGCCTTCAGCGGCGTCGGGCCGGTGTCCGCCTGCCTGTTCGGCGGCGTCGAGTCCCCGCGTCCCGCGCGGCGCCAACGCTGGCTGCGCCGCATGCGCGACCTGGGGCGGCGCGCCGCCTAGGCGGACGCGTCCGGGCGCCGCCCCGCCTTGACCAGCGTCACCGGCACCGGCGCGAGCCCGGCCACGCCGGCCGCCACGGAGCCGAGCAAGGCGCCCACCAGGCGCCCGCGGCCGCGGGTGCCCATGACGATCCCTTCGCAACCCAGTAGCCGGGATTGCTCCACGATCGTCTGCACCACCGGGCCCGACAGGCGATGCAGGGTATGCGGGATGCCCGCCGCCTGCAGCCGCGCGGCGGCCTGGGCCAGCGCGTCCCCGCCCTCGCGCGCATACCAGGCGTCCACCGCCTTCTGCGGCAGGTGGGCGACCAGTTCGTCCGCCATCATGCCGGCCTGGACGTGCAGCAGGTGTGCGTGGATCGGCATCCCGCCGCCACGCCGGATGAGCTCGCCCACGGCGGCCTCGGCATCCTCCGAGCCGTCGACCGGCACCAGCAGGTTCACAGGCACGGGGGCCGGCGCACTCATGGCAGCTCGAACGCCTCGCGGTAGTCGGGCACCGTCACCTCCCAGCCCTTGTCCTCCTCGATGCGCCGGCGCAAGGTGTCGGCGCTGACCGGCTCCCCGTGGTTGAGGAAGGTGCGCCGCGGCGCGCGCGCGAAGCCGCCCAGCCACTCGAGGATCTCGTCGGTGTCGGCGTGGGCCGAGAGGCTGTCCAGCACTTCCACCTGCGCGTTCACCGGGACGTACTGGCCGTGGATCTTGATGGCGCGCGCACCGGCCTGGAGCGCCGCGCCGCGCGTCCCCGCCGCCTGGAAGCCCGCGAGCAGGATGGTGTTGCGCGGATCCGGCGCGAAGGCCTTGAGGTGGTGGACGACCCGCCCGCCGGTGGCCATGCCGCTGGCGGCGAGGATGATCATCGGGCCGCGACTCTGGTTCAGGCGCCGGGACTGTTCCACCGTGTTGACGATCTGCACGTCGGCGAACATCGCCGCGCAGTCCGGCGGCGAGAGCCGGTGGTCGGCCGGATGCGCGCGAAAGATCGTGCTCGCGTCCACGGCCATCGGGCTGTTCAGGTACATGGGAATGTCGGGGATGCGCCGTTCGCGCTTGAGGCGGTGCAGGTGGAACGTGAGCTGCTGCGCCCGGCCGACGGCGAAGGTGGGCACGACCACCACGCCCCCGCGCGCGGCCGTGCGGCCGATGATGTCCGCCAGCCGGTCCCCGGGATCGCCGGGCTCGTGGCGCCGGTCGCCGTAGGTCGATTCGAGGACCAGGTAGTCGACGTCGCCGGCGGCCTCCGGCGCCGGCATCAGCGCATCGCGCGGACGGCCGAGGTCCCCGGAGAACAGGATGCGCCGGCCGCCCGACTGCAGCTCCACCATGGCTGCTCCGAGGATGTGGCCCGCGCGGCGCAGCCGAGCCGTTCCCGCCGCGCCGAGGTCGATCGGCGTGCCGAAGGGCACCGGATGGAACTGCGCCAGGCAGCGCCGGGCATCCTCCTCCGTGTACAGCGGCAGGGCGGGATGGTGGCGCGAAAAGCCGCCGCGGTTGGCGTACTCGGCCTCCTCCTCCTGCAGGTGCCCCGAGTCCGGCAGCAGGATCGCGCACAGGTCGCGCGTGGCATCGCTGCAATAGATGCGGCCGCGGAATCCGTCGCGCGCGAGCAGCGGCAGGTAGCCGCTGTGGTCGAGGTGGGCATGGGTGAGGAGCACCGCGTCCAGGCTGGACGGTGCCACGGGCAGCGGGGCGCGATTGCGCAGGCGCAGCGCCTTGAGGCCCTGGAACAGGCCGCAATCGACGAGCAGCCGGCGGCCGCCGGCCGCCACCAGGGTCTTCGATCCCGTGACGGTGCCGGTGGCACCGAGGAAGGTCAGCTCCAGCGGCGATTGGGCCACGCGCATCGCCTGCTCAGCCCCTGCGCTCAATCGCGCGCGAACCAGGCATAGAGCGGACACCATCCGGCGATGCCGGTGGCGAGCGGCACCAGGCCCAGCAGTCCGAACCAGCGCCAGGCAGACGGAACCAGCAGCATCGCGGCGAGCAGCGCCAGGCCGACGATGATCCTCGCCGCACGATCCGCGGCATCGACGTTGCGGGGACGCCGCTGCGCTGCCGGCGCGTCCTTCAGCAACAACCGCCCTCCTCCTCCCGCTTCGGACAGCCCGGCGGACGCTCGCGGGGCGGCAGCGGGCAGCGATTGATCTGCGCGGCGGTGCGCTGCAGGAAACAGGTCATCAGGCTGCTCGCGGCGCCCAGCAGCCAGAAGCCGAAGAATCCCACGGTATAGGCCGCCATGCGGCCGAGCTCGACCGGATGGCCGAAGACCACCAGTTCGACGGGATCGACCAGGGTGAAGAACACGCCGGTGGCGGCCGCCGCCGTGAGGAAGGACGGCCACAGGATCCAGATCGGCTTGAACGTCATGGCCGGGCGGACAACGCGGGCGTGAGGGGCAATGACGGTCCCTGGGCGGGAGACCACTCGCCCGTGAGCCGCCAGCGCCCGTCGGCGTCGCCCAGCATCACGTGCCAGCGCCCGCCCACCGGGATCTCGAGCACGCCTTCGTAGGCGCCCCCTCCCGCGGCCTCCAGGCGCGCCACGCGGTCCAGGCCGGAGCGCGTCGGGTGCACCAGCGACACCACCAGGGCGCGCGGGCTGTCGCCCGAGAGGCGCACGTGCACGGTGCCGGCGCTGAAGCGCACCTGCGCCGCGACCTTGCCCGCGGCGGCGGCCGCGTCACGGGCGATCACCCGGTTGATCGCCAGCCCCTGCTTGTAGTAATCGTCGGCCACCAGCCCGTCCTCGTGCGTGAAGGCGATCCACGTCGTGAAGACCCCGGCGGCGACCACCCCCACCGGGCCCGCCATGAGCAGCCAGGGCCAGGGTTCCCGGTACCAGCGAATCGGCGACGTCGTATGCATGCTCACCTCCTTATTTCCCTGCGCCACGGTTGCCGGACCCGGCGCCAGCCGCAGGGGACGCGGAGGACGCAGGGGGAAGGCGAAGAAAGCCCGACCCGATGGCGGGTGCAATCGAATGCCCGGAATCCGGTGACGGTTCCCGATCTCTCATTTCATGTTCTCCATTCCTCCTCTGCGTCCTCCGTGTCCCCTGGGGCGAGGGCCGGCATGAATTTCACTGGACCACGAAGCTTGCCTTTTCCGTGATGACGACGGGCGGGCCGTCGTCCACGGTGCGCACGGTGAACACGATCGGGTTGGCGCCCTTGCGGGCGTGCTCGCGATCCACCTCGACGCGGACCGGGATCATGCGCGAGCTCGCGGGGCCGATGTCCACCTGCGGGTCGCCATCCTCGATCTCGATGTCCTCGAGCCCGGCCACCGAGATCACGAAACGCCGCGGCGCCTCGGTGGTGTTCATGACCTGCAGGCGGTAGACGTTCTCGGCCTCGTCCGAATCCTGGCGGCTCGCCACGCGGTCGCGGATCACGTCGACCTTGACGGGGACGCGCTCGTACAGCGCCACGCCCGCAGCGAGGATGATCGCCCAGAGGATGGCCGTGTAGAGCAGCACCCGCGGCCGCAGCACGCGCCGCAGCATGCGTCCGAAGCCCAGGTGCTCGTGCAGGGCGTTCTCGCTCGAGTAGCGGATCAGGCCGCGCGGGTAGCTCATCTTGTCCATCACCTGGTTGCAGCCGTCGATGCAGGCGGCGCAGCCGATGCACTCGTACTGCAGGCCGTCGCGGATGTCGATGCCCGTGGGACAAACCTGCACGCAGATCCCGCAGTCCACGCAATCGCCCAGCCCGCGGGCCTTCGCGTCCACCTTGCGGCCGCGCGCGCCCCGCGGCTCGCCGCGCTCGCGGTCGTAGGTGATGATCAGGGTGTCGCGGTCGAACATCACGCTCTGGAAGCGCGCGTACGGACACATGTACTTGCACACCTGCTCGCGCATCCAGCCGGCGTTGCCGTAGGTCGCGAAGCCGTAGAACAGGATCCAGAAGGTTTCCCAGGGGCCGAGGCCGGCGCCGAGCACCCCGGCGCCCAGGGTATGGATGGGGGTGAAGTAGCCGACGAAGGTGAACCCCGTCCACAGCGCCACGGCGATCCAGACCCCGTGCTTGGCGGCCTTGAGGCCAACCTTGCGCGCCGACAGCGGCGACTGGTCGAGCTTCATGCGCCGCAGGCGATCCCCCTCGATCACCTTCTCGATCCACAGGAAGATCTCCGTGTAGACCGTCTGCGGGCAGGCGAAGCCGCACCACAGCCGCCCCGCGACCGCCGTGAACAGGAACAGCGAGTAGGCGCTGATGATGAGCAGCACCGCGAGGTAGACGATGTCCTGCGGCCAGAACACCAGGCCGAAGATGTAGAACTTGCGGTGCACCAGGTCGAACAGCACCGCCTGGCGGTCGTTCCAGGAAAGCCACGGCAGTCCGTAGAAGACGAGCTGGGTGGCCCAGACGAAGAACCAGCGCCACAGGGCGAACCTGCCGGTCACCGCACGCGGATAGATCTTGCGGCGGACCTCGTAGAGGGCCTGCTCGACGTCGGCGCCGTCGGCGGCACCCGCCGCGGCCGCCCCTTTTGCGTCCGCCGCCATCGTCAGCGCAAGGGGAGCATGCGGCGCAGCGTGTCGTCGCGCCGCCCGTAGTGGTGGAACAGCGCCGCGCCGGCATGCAGGCCGATCAGCCAGTAACCGGCCACACCGAGGGTTTCATGGATCTCTTCGACCGCCTTGCCCAGATCGGGATGCGGCGATGCCAGCGGCGGCAGCTCGAGGCCGAAGAAGAGCACCGGCTTGCCCTCCAGCCCCAGCATCAGCCAGCCCAGGACCGGCATCGCCGCCAGGAAGACGTACAGCATCAGGTGTACCAGCCGCGACGCCATCCGCTGCCAGCCCGGCAGGGCCGGCCGCACGGGGGGTTGCGCCCCGCCCGCGGCGAGCGCCGCGAAGCGCAGGCACAGGAAGGCGAGGACGGCCAGGCCGAGCGAATAGTGCAAGGCCTTGAGCAGTTCCCGCGGATCGCTGCCGCGGGGAAACAGCTCACGCAGTTCGATGCAGGCATAGACGGCCGCGAGCAGCAGCAGGGTCACCCAATGCAGGGCGATCGTCCAGCCCGAGTAGCGGTGGCCGCCATGGCGCCATGCGCTTGCGGCGCCCGCCCCGGATCCGGCCTCATTATTTGCCATTCGACAGCCCCCAGACGTAGGCGGCGACCACGCGGGTCTTCTCCTTGCCGAGGAACTCGCCCCACGCAGGCATCTGGTTGTTGCGCCCGCCGCGGATGGTCTCGGCGATGGTGGCTTCGCTGCCCCCGTAGAGCCAGGTCTTGTCGGTGAGGTTCGGGGCGCCCAGCATGGGATTGCCCCTGCCGTCCGCGCCGTGGCAGACGGCGCAACTGGCGGCGAACACGGCCTTGCCCTTCGCGGCCGCGGCCGCATCGTGCGCCTCGCCGGAGAGCGAGCGAACGTAGTTCGCGGCGTCCTTGACGCCCTCCTCGCCCAGCACCGGTCCGAACGGCGGCATGATCCCGTTGCGTCCCGCGGTGATGGTGGCCTCGATGGTGGCGGGGTCGCCACCGTAGAGCCAGTCGCCGTCGGCGAGGTTGGGAAAGCCCCTGCCGCCGCGCGCATCCGACGCGTGGCACTGGGAGCAGTAGTTCAGGAACAACCGCTGCCCGATCTCGCGGGCCTGGGGATCGGCGGCCACCGCCGGCACCTCCATGGCGGCGTATTTCGCGAACAACGGGCCGTAATCCTGGGCGGCCTTCTGCTGCTCGCCGTCGTACTGCCCCAGCGAGGTCCAGCCGAAGGCGCCGGCGAAGCGGCCCAGGCCGGGATACAGCGCCAGGTAGGCAATGCCGAACACGATGGTGAGGTAGAACATCCAGCGCCACCAGTTGGGCAGCGGGTTGTTGTACTCGGCGAGGTCCTCGTCCCAGACGTGGCCCATGGTCTCGACCTTCTGCCCCGGGACGCGCCGGGTGCTCATCGACCACAGCAACAGCCCGCAGGCGGCGATGCTGACCACCGTGACGATGCCGACGTACCAGCTCCACAGGTCGTGCGTGAAATCGCTCACTTTGCCTGCTCCTTTGCCGTTTCCGCGGGATCGTCCTCGAGCGCCATGCGCGCCGCCTGTTCGTAGTGGTTCCTGCGCCGCCCGCTGTAGGCCCAGGCGATGATGCCCAGGAACGTCAGGAAGGCGGCCACGGTGACCGCGGTGCGCAACTCGTTCAGTCCGATGTCCATGTCCTCACCTCACCGTCTTGATGGCCGTGCCCAGGCCCTGCAGGTAGGCGATCAGCGCCTCCATCTCGGTCTTGTCCTTCACCGTTTCGGCGGCCCCGGCGATGTCCTCGTCGGTGTAGGGCACGCCGATGCGCCGCAGCGCGCGCATCTTGGCCGGGGTGACGGCGGCGTCCACCCGGGCGCCGGCGAGCCAGGCGTAGGACGGCATGTTCGACTCGGGCACCACGTCGCGCGGCTGCATCAGGTGCAGGCGGTGCCATTCGTCACTGTAGCGCCCGCCCACCCGCGCCAGGTCCGGGCCGGTGCGCTTGCTGCCCCACTGGAACGGGTGGTCGTAGACGTATTCGCCCGCGACCGAATAGTGGCCGTAGCGCTCGGTCTCGGCGCGCAGCGGCCGGATCATCTGCGAGTGGCAGTTGTAGCAGCCCTCGCGGATGTAGACGTCACGGCCCTCGAGCGCGAGCGCCGGATAGGGTTTGAGGCCCGCGACCGGCTCGGTGGTCGAGCGCTGGAAGAACAGCGGCACGATCTCCACCAGGCCGCCGACGGCGACCACCAGCAGGCTCAGCACGATGAGCAGCGTGACGTTGTTCTCGATTTTCTCTTGCAGGCTGGCTTGGCTCATGGTCTGTCCTCAGGCGTGGGCCGCGGCGGGCATCGGGATCACGGCCTCGACCGCCCTGCCGGCCGCGACGGTCTTCCAGGTGTTCCAGGCCATCAGCAGCATGCCGGCCAGGAACAGGATGCCGCCGAGCAGGCGGATGGCGTAGAACGGATAGGTCGCCTTGACGCTCTCGACGAAGGTGTAGGTGAGCGTGCCGTCGGCGTTGACCGCGCGCCACATCAGGCCCTGCATCACGCCGGCGATCCACATGGCGGCGATGTACAGCACCACGCCGATGGTGGCGATCCAGAAATGCGCCGTGATCATGCGCACGCTGTGCATCTGGGTGCGGCCGAACAGGCGCGGGATCAGGTAATAGAGGCTGCCGATCGTGATGAATGCCACCCAGCCCAGCGCGCCGGAATGCACGTGGCCGATGGTCCAGTCCGTGTAGTGCGAAAGCGAGTTGACCGTCTTGATCGACATCATCGGCCCCTCGAAGGTCGACATGCCGTAGAAGGACAGCGAGACGATCAGGAACTTCAGGATCGGGTCGGTGCGCAGCTTGTGCCAGGCCCCCGACAGGGTCATGATCCCGTTGATCATGCCGCCCCAGGACGGCGCCAGCAGGATGAGCGAGAACACCATGCCCAGCGATTGCGTCCAGTCGGGCAGTGCCGTGTAGTGCAGGTGGTGCGGCCCCGCCCACATGTAGGTGAAGATGAGGGCCCAGAAGTGCACCACCGACAGGCGGTAGCTGTAGACCGGCCGGTTGGCCTGCTTGGGCACGAAGTAGTACATCATCCCCAGGAAGCCGGCGGTGAGGAAAAAGCCCACCGCGTTGTGGCCGTACCACCATTGCACCATGGCATCCTGCACCCCGGCATAGGCCGAGTAGGACTTCCACAACGTGACGGGCATCTCGGCGCTGTTGACCACGTGCAGCAGGGCCACGGTCAGGATGTAGGCGCCGAAGAACCAGTTGGCGACGTAGATGTGCCGCACCCGGCGCCGGGCCAGGGTGCCGAAGAACACCACCGCGTAGGCGACCCAGACCAGGGTGATCAGGATGTCGATGGGCCACTCGAGCTCGGCGTACTCCTTGCTGGTCGTGATCCCGAGCGGCAGCGTGACGGCGGCCAGCACGATGACCGCCTGCCAGCCCCAGAAGGTGAAGGCCGCCAGGCGTCCGCAGAACAGGCGCACGTGGCAGGTGCGCTGGACCACGAAGTAGGAGGTGGCGAACAGCGCCGACCCGCCGAAGGCGAAGATGACGGCATTGGTGTGCAGCGGCCGCAAGCGGCCGTAGGAAAGCCAGGATATCCCCTGCGTCAGGTCGGGGAACATGAGCTGGGCGGCAATCAGCACGCCCACCGCCATGCCGACGATGCCCCAGGCCACGGTCATCAGCGCGAACTGGCGCACCACGGTGTAGTTGTAGGTCGTTTCTTCTTTCATGCCCGCCCCTTCGAGGAAGTTGCCGTCCCGGACCGCGGGTGGCGGGTCCGGCCAGCCATCGCATGCTATCGGGGGGGGATGCGCCGCCCGTTGACGTGGATCAAACCCGGGAGCGGGCGATGGCGGTCCTGAGGCGGCGGCTGGCGGTGGCCCAGGCCAGGACGGCCAGGGCGGGCAGCGCGGCCAGCGCGAGGTCCGCGATGCCCGGGGCTGCGAATCCGAACACCGCCCGCAGCGGAGCCAGGCCGAGGGCGGCTGCCAGGCCGGCCAGGGCGCCGGCGATCACCCACCAAAGCGCGGCGTTGGGCATGCGCAGCGTCTGCAGGGGATCGCGGCTGCGCGAGCGGTTGGCCAGGATCAGCGCGGCGTTGGCCAGCACCAGGGCGGCGAAAGCCACGGCCCGGGCGCGTTCCGCCTCGTAACCCGACGCGATCGCGACGTGGTAGAGCACCGCCACGACCGCGAGCACCAGCAGGCCCTGCAGCAGGGCCTGCGCCAGCAGCCGCGGTCCGAACAGGGGCTGGCCGGGATCGCGCGGCGGGCGCCGCATGGTGTCGGGATGCTCGGGCTCGGCCTCGAACGCCACCGCGCAGGCCGGGTCGATGACGAACTCGAGGAAGACGATGTGCACCGGGGCGAGCAGCGGCGGCCAGCCGAAGACAAGCGGCAGCAGCGCCATCCCGGCGATGGGCACGTGCACGGCGATCAGGTAGCTCATCGCATGCCGGATGTTGTCGTAGATGCGCCGCCCCAGCCGCACCGCCTGCACGATCGAACCGAAGTCGTCCTCGAGCAGCACCAGCGAAGCCGCCTCCCGCGCGACGTCGGTTCCCCTCCCCCCCATCGCCACGCCGATGTGGGCCGCCTTCAGCGCGGGCGCGTCGTTGACCCCGTCGCCGGTCATGGCCACGATCTGGCCGTCGGCCTTGAGCGCCTCGACCAACGCCAGCTTCTGCTCGGGAAGCACGCGGGCGAAGACATTGACCCGCGCCGCCCTGGCGCGCAGCGCGCCCGCGTCGAGCGCGCCGAGCTCCGCCCCCGTCAGGACGCCCCCCGGGGAACGCAGTCCGATCGCATCGGCGATGGCCAGGGCGGTGCCCGGGTAATCGCCCGTGATCATCACCACGCGGATGCCGGCCTCATCGCATTCACGCAGCGCCTGCGCCACGCCCGGCCGCACCGGGTCGGCGAGGCCCAGCAGGCCCAGGAATTCCAGTTCGAAGCCGCGCGGGCTGTCGGGGAATCCGTCCCCCGTCCAGGCGCCGGTGGCCACCCCGAGCACGCGGCAGCCGCGGCTCGCCATGTGCCCGGTCTGCGCCAGGATCCAGGCGCGCAGCGCGGCATCGGCCCGGCACAGGTCGGCCACGTGCTCGGGCGCGCCCTTGACCGCGACGCGCAGGGCCGTTTCGCCAGGCAGCTGCCAGCAGTGCGTCACCGCGAGCAAGTCCCGCGTCAGCTCGTAGTCACGGACCAGCGCACCGCTCCTCGCCGCGGCGATGTCCGCGTCGTGCGCCTGCGCGTACCCCACGATGGCCTGTTCCATGGGGTCGTAGGGATCGCGCTCGCACGCGAGCGCGGCGGCCTGCAGCAGCGGCCCGAACGCGGCGGGCGGCGGCCCGCCGCCCGCGTCATGGCGCCGGTCGCCCGCGGCCAGTTCGGCCACGGCCATGCGGTTCTGGGTCAGGGTGCCGGTCTTGTCCACGCACAGCACCGTCGCCGACCCCAGGGTCTCGATCGCCGGCATGCGCCGCGTCAGCACCTTGTGCCGGGAGATGCGCCAGGCGCCCAGGGCGAGGAACACGGTGAGCACGACCGGGAATTCCTCCGGAAGCGCGGCCATGGCGAGCGTGATGCCCGCGAGCAGCGCCTGCAGCCAGCCGCTGCCCGCATGGACGTGCAAGGCGACCGCGAGCGCGCACGCCGAAAGGCCGATGGCCGCGAACACGCGCACCGCGCGCGCCGTCTGCGCCTGCAGCGGCGTCTGTTCCGGGGCGATGGACTGCAGCGCGACGCCGATGCGGCCGATGTGGGAGTCGCGCCCGATCGCCTGCACCCGGACGGTGGCGTGTCCCGAGACCACCAGGGTCCCGGAATACACGAACGGCGTATCGGTGCCGCCCGGCATCGGCATGGGCATCGCAACCGCCTGCCCTTGCACG
This sequence comes from Burkholderiales bacterium, assembly GCA_035549715.1. Taxonomy (GTDB): domain Bacteria; phylum Pseudomonadota; class Gammaproteobacteria; order Burkholderiales; family JACQAP01; genus JACQAP01. The sequence goes on along the minus strand of DASZQJ010000092.1, from coordinate 50,726 downwards.
GCGCGCTTGGCCACCGCCAGCGATTCGCCCGTGAGCAGCGATTCGTCCGCCGCGAGGGCCTCGCAGTCGATCACGCTGCCATCGGCCGGCACGCGATCGCCTTCGCCCAGCAGCACCAGGTCCCCGGCCACGACCTCCCGGCCGGGGATGCGGCGGCGCCGGCCGGACCGGATCACGAGCGCGCGCGGGCTCGACAGGTCGCGCAGCGCCTCGAGCGCCCGCTCCGTCTTGCGTTCCTGGTAGGCAGTGATGCCGACGACGACCAGCAGGGAGCCCAGCAGCACCAGGGCCTCGGTGCGGTCGCCGAGCGCGAGGTAAATGGCGCAGCCCGCCGCCAGGAGCAGGAACATGGGCTCGCGCAGGACGCCGAGCACGATCGCACCCAGCCCGCGGCTCGCGGCCGCCGGCAGCTCGTTGGGGCCGTCGCGCCGCAGCCGCCGCGCGGCCTCGGCTTCGTCGAGGCCCGTCCGGTCGACCTGTGGCGTGCCGATCGGATTCATCCGGCGGGCCCGGCGCGCCTGCCGCGCGCCCGCCTCACTTCACCAGGGTCACGGGCAGTTCGGCCAGGTGCATGACCTGCAGGGCGGTGGAGCCAAGCATCATGCCCGCCAGCGCCCCCAGGCCCCGGCTGCCGAGGACGATGCGGGTGGCGCCGATCAGGCCCGCCTCGTGGACGATGGTGCGCGCCACCTGGCCGATGCGCACCCGGGTTTCGGCCTGCAGGCCTGCGGCGGCCAGCACCGCGGCCGCGCCAGCCAGCGCCTCCTTGCCCTCCTCCTCGAGGAAGGCGTCCATCGTGGCCTTGGATACATAGCGGCCCACCTGGCGCGAGACGATCGGCAACTGCACGTTGAGCAGGCAGACGGCCAGGGGCACGCGCGCGCCCTTCAGCCGGCAGACATAGTCGGCCGCCCGCGTGGCGTAGGCCGAGCCGTCCGCGGCCAGCAGGATCCGGTGCGTCCCCCCCGAATCCTCCAGTTCCAGCTCGGCGCTGCCGAACGGATTCGGGACGATGGTGACGGGCACCGGCGCCAGGTGCGCCACCTTGTAGGCCACCGAGCCGATGGCGAAATTCTCCATCGCGCCCGCGCCCCGGCTGCCCAGCACGATCTCGTCACAGCCGTTCGTCTGCGACGCTTCGACGATCATCCGGGCCGGATCGCCGAGGGGGGTCAGCACCGTCGCGGGCACGCCCGCGGCTTCCAGCATCCGCGCCGCCTGGGCGGCGGCCGCATCGGCTTCGAACGGCCCCTTGTCCGGGGCCGGCGCGCCGTGCAGCGCGTTCACGATGATTGCCTCCGCCGGCCGCAATGCGGCGGCGCGGCGCGCCAGGAACTGCGCCGCACGGTGCGCATGCACCGAGCCGTCCATCGCCAGCAAATATTTGTAACGTTTGGCCACATCCATGTCCGCCGTCCTCCGTAGGGTCATGGACATTCTCGCCCACGCCGCGGCCGCTTGCTTGACCTGCCTCAAGGCGGGGGGCGGTCCGCCTCGGTTTCGTCGTCGTCGAGGATGCGGTGCGATGGTCCCTCGAGGTCGTCGAACTGGCCGCTTTTCACGCTCCACCAGAAGGCAGCGCCGATGAGCCACGCGAGCGCGACGGACAGGGGCACGAGCAGGTAGAGGATCTCCATGGGCCTCAATCGCGCGCCGGGCGCAGGGCGTTGAGCACGACCAGCAGCGAGCTCGCCGACATGCCGGCGCCCGCCATCCATGGCGTGAGCCACCCGCCCATCGCCAGCGGCAGCGCCACGACGTTGTAGGCAAAGGCCCAGGCGAGGTTCTCGCGCACGACGCGGCGCGCCTTGCGCGCCAGCCGCAAGCCGCGGGCGATGTCCGGGAGCCGCGAGGACAGCAGCACGAAATCCGCGGCGCCCTGCGCCAGCGCCGCCCCGCTGCCCATGGCGATGGAGACCTGCGCCTGCGCCAGCACCGGCGCATCGTTGACGCCGTCGCCCACCATCGCCACGACGGCGCCCTGCGCCTGCAGGTCGCGCACCGCCGCCTGCTTCTGTTCCGGGCGCATGCGCGCGCGCCAGCAGGCGATGCCGGTCTGCGCCGCGACCGCCCGCACGGCCGCCTCGCCGTCGCCCGACAGCAGCAGGACGGCCCGGCCCCGCCGGCGCAGCTCCGCCACCAGGGCCGCCGCGTCCGGCCGCACCGCGTCCTGCAGCTCGATGCGTGCGAGCAATCCCGACTCGTCGCCGAGCCAGGCCGCGGTGTCCGGGTCGCCGGCCGCCGTGATGAAGGCCGTGCGCGAGAGTTCCGCCGCGAAGTCGCGCCGGCCCAGGCGCAGCCGGCGGCCCTCGACCACGCCCTCCACCCCGAGTCCCGGGTGGTTGCGCAGCGCCGACGCCCGCACCGGCCCGGGCCCGGCGGCGGCCGCCAGCGCGTGGCCGATCGGGTGCTCCGAGGCGATCTCCAGCGCGCCCGCAAATGCCAGCACCCGCGCCCGGTCGAGGTCGCGCAGCGGTTCCACGGCCGTCACGCGCAACCGGCCCTCCGTCAGCGTGCCGGTCTTGTCGAACACGAAGTGGGTCGCGCGCGCCAGGGCGTCCACGGCCTGCCCGTTGGTGGCGATGATGCCCCGCCGCGCCAGCGCCGCCTGCGCCACGGCAGCCACCATCGGCACGGCGAGGGACAGCGCGCAGGGACAGGTGACCACCAGGACCGATACCACCACCGCGAGCATGCGCGAGGGGTCGACGACGAGCCACCAGGCGCACGCAACCGCGGCCGCCAGCAGGATGAAGGCGATGAAGCCGGCGGCGGTGCGGTCGGCCAGCTGCTGCAGCCGCGGGCGATCGGCGGCCGCGCGCTGCATCAGGCGGGCGATGCCCGAGAGCAGCGTCTGCCCGCCCACGCGCTCGATGCACACCCGCACGGGATTGCCGCGGTTGACGGCGCCGCCGACGACCGCCTCGCCCTCGGTGCGGCGGCACGGCAGGCTTTCGCCGGTGAGCAGCGATTCGTCGACTTCGGTGCTCCCGCGCACGATGCGGCCGTCGGCCGGAAATACCGCACCCGGGCGCACCAGCACCTCGTCGCCGGCCTGCAGGCTCGCCGCCGGCACCGCCTCGGTTTGCTCATCCGTGCCGCTGCACCGCTCCGCCGTCGCGGGCAGGGCTCGCGCCAGGAACTCGAGGTGCTCGGCGGCGCGCTGGCGCGCGCGCAACTCCAGGTAGCGGGCCCCGAGCAGCAGGCACACGAACATGGTGACCGAATCGAAATACACGTCGCCGCGTCCGCGCCAGGTCGCCGCCACACTCGCCAGGAACGCCGTGCCGATGCCCAGCGCCACGGGCACGTCCATGCCCAGGCGCCGGGCGCGCAGATCGCTCCAGGCGCCGCGGAAAAACGGCCAGGCCGAGAACGTCACGACCGGCAACGTCAACAGCAGGCTCGCCCACTGCAGGAGCCTGGCGTCGGCGGGCTGCAACTCGGCAGCCCCCGCCACGTAGGCCGGAAAGGCGTACATCATGACCTGCATCATGCCCAGGGCGGCGACGGCCAGGCGCAGCAGCGCATCGCGGCGCTCGCGCCGGCGGCTCTGCTCCATGGCCGCGGGGTCATAGGGATACGCCCGGTAACCGATCGCCTCCACGGCCGCCAGGAGGTCGGACAGCCGGGTGCGGCGCTCGTCCCAGCGCACGCGGGCGCGGCGCGAGCCATAGTTGATGTCGACGGCGACCACGCCGTCGAGCCTGGCGAGGCGGGTCTCGTTGAGCCAGACGCACGCGGGGCAGCGGATGCCTTCGAGGATGAGCGCCGCTTCGCGCTCGTGCGGCGCCGGGGCGCTCACGAACGCGCGCTGGATCTCCTCGCGGTCGTAGACCCGCAGCCGCGCCAGGGGATCGGCGGGTGCGTCCCGCCCGGGTTGCGCGAACTCGCTGCGGCGCTCGTAGTAGGACTCGCAGCCGGCCTGCACGATGGCCTCGGCCACGGCGGCGCAGCCCGCGCAGCACATCGGCCGGGCGGCGCCCCGCACCACCGCCTCGTAACGGGCGCCGGCCGGCAACGCCTCGCCGCAATGGAAGCAGCGCAGCGCGGCACCGGAAGGCGCAGGCGCGGCCAGGGCGGACAGGAGGCCGGCGCCTTGCATGGATTGCAGCCGGACCCTCAGCCGGCCTTGCCCGGGCGGCCGCAGGTGTCGATGCCGAACAGCGCATAGGCCGGGCACCAGCGCACCAGGCCCGTGGCGAGCGGCACGATGCCGATCAGGCCCAGCCAGCGTTGCGGTGAATCGAGCAGGAAGACCGCGCCGAGCAGGACCAGCCCCGCCACGATCCGGACGACACGATCGGTAGTGCCCACGTTGGTTTCCATGGTTTCCTCCGTTTGCAAGGCCCCCATGCTAGGGCCGGGCTCTGCGGCCGGGATTGACAAAGGTCAACCCCGGGAGGGCTCAGGCGGCGGCAATCGCCCGCAGGACCGCGGCGAAACGGGTGGCGCGGGCGGCCTGGGGCAGGCGCGAGTGCAGCGCGGCGCCCCGGACCTCGAAGCGCACGGCCTCCACCACCGCTCCCGCGGCATCGACCAGTTCGAGCACGTGCACCCCGGGCTGGGGCGCCCAGAAGGCGCCACCCGCCGCGGCGCCGGCGTCCTCGCCATCGAGGCGGAAGCGATGCCCGGCGCCGGCGCCCGAGGCGAGCAGGCGCACGCGCTGCGCCGCCGGCGGGATGTCGGGATCGAGCGCGAGGATCGTGCCGCTGGCGGGATAGGCGATCGCGGCCGCGGCCGCCTCCGGCGCCTTGCGCGCGACGCGGTCCGTCTCGGTCCCGGCGAGGAACCACTCGGCGCGTGGCGGCTCGATGGCGGCCTCGAAGGACACTTGCGCGCTCACCAGCCCCGGCGGCGCGGGCGGACGGGTCGACGGCACGTGGCGGTGCAGGTAGTTCACGAGTTCCAGCCAGACGGGGGCGGCGCCGGTCACGCCGGAGACATCGTGCATCGGGCTGCCGTCGAAGTTGCCCACCCACACGGCCACGGTGTAGCGCCCGGTGAAGCCCACGCACCAGTTGTCGCGCATGTCCTTGCTGGTGCCGGTCTTCACGGCGGCCCAGTGGCGCGAGGACAGCGGATTCTCCAGGCCGAAGGAGACGCTGCGCGCGACCGGGTCCGAGAGGATGTCGGCGATCACGTAGGCCGCCTCCGGATCCAGCACCGGATGCGCCGCCGACGTCCCCGGCTCCACCCGCAGCGGCGACTGCCGGCCGCCGTTGGCCAGCGTGCGGTAGGCGTTGGCGAGCTCCCACAGGCTCACCTCGGCCGAGCCCAGCGCCAGGGAGTAGCCGTAGAAGTCGCCGTCGCCGGTGACGTGCGTGAAGCCCAGCTCGCGCAGGCGTTCGACGAAGGGCTCGGCCCCGACCAGCATCAGCGTGCGCACGGCCGGCACGTTGAGCGAGGACGAGAGCGCGGTACGCACGCTGGTGAGGCCGCGGAACTCGCGGTCGTAATTCTGCGGCACGTAGAAGCCCGAGGGCGTGAGCAGGTTCACGGGCGAATCGTCCGCGAGCGAGGCCGCGGTGAGCAGCCGCTGCCCGATCGCCATCTCGTACAGGAAGGGCTTGAGCGTCGAGCCGGCCTGGCGCGGCGCCTGCACGCCGTCGACGTACCAGGCGCTCGCCCCTTCCCCGCCGTTGCCCACGTACGCCAGCACCTCCCCGCTGCGGTTGTCGGCCACGAGGATCGCGCCGTCGGCCACATGGCGGTCGGCGAGCGCCGCGAGCTGCTGGCGCAGCAGGCCGGCCGCATGGGCTTGCAGGGTCCCGTCGAGCGTGGTCTGCACGCGGGGGCGCTCCGGCGAGAGCCGCTCGCGCGCCAGGTGCGGCGCCAGGGCCACCGCGGGCGCGAGCGCAGGCTCGGCCGCGAGGACCTGGCGCGCCAGGCGCTCGATGCCGGCGCAATCGGCCCCTGCGTCCATCCCGCGGCCGAGCGCGCAGGCGCGCGCCCGCACTTTCTCCGGGCTGGCATTGGGTCCGCGCAACAGCACCGCGAGCAGCAGCGATTCGCGCGCATCGAGGCCGCTCGCCTGCTTGCCGAACAGGGCGCGGGCGGCGGCGCCGATGCCCTGCACCTCGCCGCGGTAGCTCGACAGGTTCAGGTAGGCCTCGAGGATCTGGCGCTTGGTCCAGCGCGCCTCGAGCGCCTGCGCCGCGCGGATCTGGTCCCACTTCTGCGCCAGCGTGCGCTGGTGGCGGCCGGCCTTCAGGTGCGGATCGAGCTGGGCCGCGACCTGCATGGAAATCGTGGAGGCCCCGCGCGGCCGGGAGAACAGCAGCGTGTCCAGGGCGGCATCGGTGACCGCGAGCCAGTCCACGCCCTCGTGCCGGTAGAAGCGCTTGTCCTCGGCGCGCACGATGGTCGCGAGCGCCGCCGGCGAGATGTCCTCCAGCCGCACCCAGGGCAGGCGCCGGCCCTGGTTGCCGACGCGCAGCTCGTGGATGGGGACGCCGTTGCGGTCGAGCAGCATGCCTTCGGTGCTCTTCCAGTTCGACTTCACATCGGCGAATGTCGGAACGTCGGCGATCGCGTTGCCTGCGGTTGCCGTGAATACCGTGAATATCGTGAATAACGTGAATGCCGTGAATGTCGCAATGACGACTGCCCGATGCGGGCGAAGGCGTCGCGTCAAACCTGCTTCCTCGATATTCACGTTATTCACGATATTCACGGTATTCACGGCCCTTCACGGATTCACCATCACGGCCGAGTTGGGCAGTTCGCCGAACATCTCCGGCGCGTACATCGCCTCGACCCGCGTCGGCGGCAGCTCGAACCGGCCCGGGTTGTTGAGGCGCATCGTGTACTCGACGCTCCAGCGGCCCCTGGGCACGAAGCGGTAGTAGGCGCGGAACGCGTCGAGGGTCCGCTCCTCGAAGGCGGGCCGGAGCAGACCCGGTGCCGCCTCGCCGGAGGCGAGAATCTGCGAATCGCGCCCGAGCCCGGTGCCGAGGATCGCCGCACCCGCCGGCACCGGGTCATCCACCACCACCCAGGCCATGTCGGACTGCGCCTCGATCTCCAGGCGCACCCGCACGGTGTCGCCGCGCACGAGTTCGTCCGGCACCTTCGCCTCGACGGGCGTCACGGTGCGCTGGATGCGGTAACCGCTGGAAAGCGGGGCCTTGAGCGGGATCGCGGCCCGGCTTTGCACCATGACCCAGGGCTTGCCGGCGCCTTCCTGGACCACGGAAAGCGGCGCGGCCGCCGCCGGCCAGGGGAAGTCGAGAACGCCGCCCTCCGGCTTTCCCCCCCAGTCGAGCGCCTGGCGCTGGTGGTCCAGGCCCGCCCTCGCCTGCCCCGCCACCGGCCCGGCTTCGAAGGCCGCGGAAAACTTCTCGAGCGCGAGCACGCCCCAGGCATTGGCGACCGTGGTGTTCCAGCGCCCGCGCTGCTGGCGCCCGAGCGTGCCGCGCACCAGGCGCGGGACGTCCTCGCGCCAGGCCGGGTCGTCCAGGGCGGCGAGCAGCACGCGGTTGGCGTTGACGTCGCCGGACACCATGAGCCACCACAGGTAGTCGCCGTCCCCGGTCGAGAATCCCATCGTCGTGCCCTGGAAGTTCAGGCGTGAACGCACGATCTGCGCGGCCTCGGCCAGCCGCTGCGCGCGATCCTTGACGGCATCGCTGCGGCGAACCACGCCCTGCCAGTCGAGCACCGCGGAGGTCGGCCACAGGTCCGGCGCGATCTCCAGGGAATCCAGCATCCCGGGCTCGATGGGGCCGTAGCGCGTGAGCGCGTCCAGCGCCGCGACCTTGCGCAGGGTGAGGTCCGCGGCCGGCAGCGGCGAGTCGCGGCCGGCGCGGCCGGCGACGAACTTGCGCAGCGCCTCCTGCATGCGCGCGCGCGGCGCCTCGGGAATGGTCCATCCCGCCTCGTTCGCCACGGCCAGCACGTAGGCTGTGAGCGTGTCGCTGCCCTCGCGGATCGACGGGAAATAGCGCGCGAACCCCTCCCGGTCGAGATGGGACGGCAGCTCGTTCATGAGGCGTTCCCACGCCGCCGCATCGCGCAGCGCGACCGCGCGCGACACGCGCTGCTCCAGGCACGTGTACGGATAGGCGCCCATGTATTCCCGCACGCCCGCGAGCCCGTCGCCCAGCCGCGGCAGCAGGTTTACGCGAACGCCGCCCCGTCCGGGCACCGCATCGGCCGGGAGGCCCACCGACATCTCGAAAGGCTGCTCGAGCTGCGCGAGCGTGGCCTGGTAGGTTCGCACCGGGATCGAGGCCGCGACCGTTTGCTCCACCTTCAGGCGATCGGCCGCTGGCACGCCCGATGCGCCGACCTCGGCCGCCGCCATCTCCCAGCGCAACCGGCTCGTGTCGGCGGACACGCTGGCCTCCCATTTCGCGTCCGCGGCCTCGCCGGCCGCGAGCTGCAGGCGCGTGGCCGGCAGCGCCTGCCCTTCCACCTTGCCGTTCACCTCGACCTGCATGGCGCGGTCCGACGCGTTGCGCACGGTGAAGCGGGCCTCGAAGCGGTCGCCTTCGCGCACCCGCGGCGGCAGGCCGGAGAGCAGCATGAGGTCCTGGGTCGCGCGGATCGAGGCCTGGCCGGTGCCGAAGCTCCCCTGGGCCGCGTCCGCCACGGCGATGATGCGGAAGGTCGTGAGCGAGTCGTTGAGCGGGATGTCCACCGTGGCGCGGCCCCTGGCGTCCAGCGCCACGCGCCCCTTCCACAGCAGCAGCGTGTCGAACAGCTCGCGGCGTGTCTCACGCCCCCCGCCTCCGCCCTGGGGGAGCGCCTTGCGGCCGTAGTGGCGCTTGCCCACGACCTGCATCGACGCCGTGGCGGTGTCCACCTCGATGCCACGCGGCTGCATCATGGCGTCGAGCAGCTTCCAGGAATCATTGGGCAGCAACTCGAGCAGCCCTTCGTCGACGGCGGCGATGGCGACCTCGCCGCCCGCGGCGGGCCTGCCCGTGGCGCGATGGCTGACCTGCACCCTGACCTTCGCCCGGTCGCGCACCTTGTAGACGGCCTTGTCCGTCGACACTTTCACGCCCAGCTCGTGCGCTTTCCAGCCGACGCTGATTTCCGCCACGCCCATCCGGAACGCCGGCTTGCCCAGGTCCACCAGCGCCGTGGGCGCGACGCCGGAGACGCGCCCGCGCACCGCGAGCACCGACACGAACACGTTGGGCGCGTGCCCGCCCTTGACCGGCACCTTGACGACCGGGGCGCTGCCGGACAGCGGCTGGACGAAGGACTCGATCACGCCCTCTCGCTCCACCGTCACCAGCGCGGTGGCCTCCCGGAAAGGCATGCGCACCTGGAACAGCGCCGTCTCGCCGGGCTCGTAGCGCCTGCGTTCCGGGATGACGTCCATGCGATCGTCGTTGCCCTGGTCGAACCACCAGGCGTCCTTGCCCGCCACCCAGGCGGAGGCGTTCGCATGCGCCAGGTTGCCGTCGCGGTCGCGCGCCTCGGCCGACATCAGCAGGTTGCCCGACACCGGCGGCTGCACCGCGCAGGCGAGGCGCCCGCGTTCATCGGTGGCGCCCTCACACGCGGCATCGACCTTTTTCACCTCGGCGCCGCTTTCGTAGCCGTAGAAACCGCCGACCAGGCGCTTGCGATGGCTGTAGGTTTCCCGCACGTAGAGCTGCACCTTCACCGCCTGGCCCCTGACCGGCTTGCCCGCGAGGTCCAGGGCCAGCACCTGGAACTTGAGCTGCCCGGGCGACATCGCCCAGGCATCGGGCTTGATGCCCAGGATCACGCGCGCGGGCCAAAGGCTGACGCGGGTCGATGCGGTCAGCAGCTCGCCGTTCGGGTCGGCATACTCCATCTCCGCATTGAGCTCCTGGGGACTGTCGAGCGCCGGCAGGTCGGTTACGCGCACGCGGGCAACGCCGGCGGCATCGAGGCGGGTGGTCACGGTCTTCAGCGGCCGCACCCCCGGCGCCACGGGCGTCGCCGGTTCGCCTTCCTCGTCGTCGAACGCATACTCGCCGGAGAACGGCCCGGCCTCGCCTTGTGCCTCGACGCCCGCCTTCACCGCGCCGTTGGCGAAGGCGAAGCCGTCGTAGGCCGGGAAGTCGACCGCCTTCGGACGCACCACGCTGCGCAGGCGGACCGGCGCGTTGCCGGCACCGCCGCCCGAGAGGTAGCGCAGGCCGAGGTCGAGGGCCACCGATCCGGGGTTGACCTGCGCCACCTTCGGGCCGGCCACCTCCGCCTTCATGAGCGGCACGCGAAACTCCCCCACGCGGAAGCTTCCGCTCACGCGGGTGTTGCCGCGCGCGCCGGGCCGCGCCTCGAGCGTGTCGGTCATCAGGACCGTGTAGGCGCCCTTCTTCGCGCCTTCCGGGATCTTCCAGCGCGACTCGGCGCTGTTGCGGCTGTCCCAGGCGACCGGGAGCTCGTACTTTTCCTCGGAGCCCTGGTGCTGGATGACGATCTTTTTCGGCAGCGCGTCCGCCGGCACGAAGGAGAAGCCCTTCATGCCGTGGCGGCGGTAGTAGTGCTTCATGCCCACGGTCTCGCCTGCGCGCAGGAGCGGGCGGTCGAAGACGGTGGTCGCGATGAACGGGCCGGACCATTGCGCGTCGCGCAGGTTGTAGCGCCAGCGCGCGATGCCCTCGTTCCATTCGGACATCACGAACGACAGGTCCTCGCCGGCGCGGGCGGAAGCGACCAGTTGCCGGTCGTAGGCGTCGAGGCAGCCCGGCAGCTTGTCGCGGTTCGGCAGCGCGACCGGCACCCGCGCGCGCCCCTGCGCATCCGTCTGGCCGCGGAAATAGACCTTGCCCGCGCAATCCTGGATCGCCACGTGCGCCTTCGCCACGGGCAGGCCGGTGTCGAGCGCCGTCACCCACACCAGGGACGCCTCGCGCCCCCACTTCAGGTGCACCGCCAGGTTGGTCACCAGCGCGGACGCCTGCGCGTAGTACGGCGCGCGCTGGTTGAACAGCGCCGCGCCCAGGCGCGGGCTCGCCAGCTCCACCACGTAGAACCCCGGCTTGCGCAGCGGGATGCCGACCACCTCGAAGGCGCGCGCGCCCTGCGGCTTGGGCACGTCCAGGCGCCGCACCCTGTCGCCTTCGACGAAGATCGACGACTGGCCGCTGCGGTATTCCGGCACGCTCTGTTGCGTCGCCTCGTCGTAGCGCCAGCGATCGCGCTCCATCTCGCGCATGCGCTTCATCCAGCCCAGCATGGCCATGACGTCGCCGTCGGCCACCCGCGAGTAGGCGGCCGGCACGCCCGGGGCCTCGTCATGCTTCGATTCGTCGAGCTTCCTCTTCAGCCAGTGGATGGCCTCGTCGGCCCTGTCGGCCAGCGGCCCGCGCGGGTCGTCCTGGCGCCCTGTCGCGGCGATGCGCGCCTGCACCATGGCTTCCAGGTTGCGCAGCGTCACCGGGAGCATGCCGTCGCCCTTCAGTTCGATGATGCCGAAGCGCGCGGGGAATTTCGCCAGCGGCGGGAACTCGTCGGTGTGCACCGCCAGCGGGAAGCGCTTCTGGTTGACCAGCTTGCGGCCCGCGTCGTCCGCAAGGCCGGCGGGCAGCTCGAGGCTGTACTGGGCGCGCTCCGCGAACGGCCCCTCGAAGCTCACCCGGTCGACGAATTCGCCGGCCTGGGCGGGGGGCGGGAGCTTCGCGGCGATGGGGCCGCCGCGCGCCGGGCGCAGCACGATTTTTTCCGCCTGCGCGCGCGGCACGGGCGCCGAGAACGACAGCTGCATGGGCAGCATCGGCAGGCATTGCGCGTCCCGGTTGGCGCGCTCGCAGGAAAAGCGCGCCTGGAACGTGCCGCGCACCTGGAAGGCCAGCACCTGGTCCTGTGCGGTTTCGACGCCGCTCGTCGACGCGATGCCCCGGCCCCAGACCAGGCGCACCGGCGCATCGTTGGGCAGGCGCCGCGCGCACTCGAGGGCCACCACCGCAAGTCCGGCGCGGCTGCCCGCCGCGGACCGCGAGTCCGCGCCCAGGACGCGCCCCAGGCGCTGCACGAAGTCCCTGCGGGCCTCCAGGATCGCCTGGCGCGCCTCGCCGGAGAGCACGCGCACGCCGATGCGCTCCGCCACGCCTTTGACGTCGCACCACGCGTGCTCGGCCACCGAGGCTTCGTCGGCGGGGGCCTCCAGCCCGAGCAGGAAGACCTGCCCCTCGTCGATCTCGGCGCCTTCGTAGGGCAGGCTCTGCAGCACGGCCGGCCCGCCGGTGCTGAATTCATAGGCCGGCGCGCCTTCCATCGCCGCGCCGGCGGCCGTGGTCAGGCCGGGCTTGAGGGTGAAGCGGCAGCGCACGCCGGCGGGCAGGTCGCGGTCGAAATCGTAGACCCAGTTCCGGGGATCGGCCCAGCGGCCGGTGCCCGCCTCGGCGCACTCGATGTCGAAGGGTTGCGGCAGACGCGGATCGCCGAAGGCGACCATGGGTTCGGTGAAGCGCACCGCCACCTGGCGCACGCCCCTGGCCTCGCCCTGCGGGGAAAACCGCTCGACCTGCGCTGCGCCGGCGGATGCGGCGAGCAACAGGCCGACGACCAGGCCCAGGCGGGCCCGCGCCACTGACCTCATTGGATTCCTCCCGGATGCCGCATTGTCACGGCCGAGCCATCTTAGGCCATCCCGCGCGCCGGATTGTGCAAAACCGGGGGCTTTTGCCCGGGCGGGAAAAGCCGTGAGGCGTGAGGATTGAAGCGTGAGGGGGAAAAGGCGGCGAAGCAGGCGCCGGGCGCGACTTCACCCTCCCCTCGCTTCCCGCATCACCCCTCACGACTTACGTCTTGTGCACCCGCGAGCAGACCAGTTCGAGCGTGCTCCATGAGTGCCCCTGGGACCTGACCTCTTCCCAGGCCTGGCGCGGCATGGGTCCGGAAGACCAGACCACGGTGCCGTCCTCGCCGATCATGTCGATCCGTGTGATGCGGTTGATCCGCCGGCCGCAGTCGATTTCCACGACGCCCAGCGTCTCGCGGAACGTCGCGCTCCTGCCGCCGAAGTTGTCGGTGAGGACGTGGGTGTAGACGCCCTTCTTGGCCACGCGGACGTTCTCGCCATCGACCTGGATCGAATCGACGTCGACGTAGTACTTCGCTTCGGTATCCGCGCCCACCTCGATCCATTCGGTCGCCAGGGCGGGCCATGCGGCAAGCAGCAGGACGGCAGGCAGGATCGGCTTCATTCGCACTCCGGTGGTGGCCCGACGGACACGATAGCCGCCGGCGCCGCCCCCGTCCAGCCGTGGCGGTGTCGCCACACGGCGTCAGGCAGCACTCCGATGCGCCGTGCCCGGAACCTTGCGGCTATTGTTGCTGTTGTCCCTGTTCCGCGGCGGGCGGCGAGGACGCAAACGCGACGGCGGTTCAGTCCGACAGGCGTTGCGCGAAGCGCACGACTTCGGCGGCGATGGCCTCGATGGCGGCCTGCTGGCGCTCGTCCTTCAGGCTGCCGTCCTCCTCGAAGGCCTCGGCGGCCCGCGGGATGGCGAGCTGGGTGGGAACCACGATGGTGCCGATGTTTCCCAGCACCAGGCGCAGTGCGGCGAGTCCCCTCACCCCGCCGAGGTTGCCGGGGGAGGCGGCCATCAGCCCCGCCACCTTGCCCTTGAACGCCCGCAGCGGCGTCTCGCCCGGCTCCAGTCGCGAGGCCCAGTCGATGGCGTTCTTGAGCACGGCGGAAAAAGCGCTGTTGTACTCGGGGGAGGCGATCAGCATGCCGTGGTGCTCGACCAGCAGGCGCTTGAACACCTTGGCATTGGGGGGCAGGCCGTGCTCGCGCTCGATGTCGCCGTCGTACAGCGGCATGGGCAGGTCGCGCAGGTCGACCTCCGTGACCTGCGCCCCGGCGGCGCGGGCACCGGCGGCGGCGATGCGGACGAGCTTCCGGTTGAAGGACGCGGAGCGCAGGCTGCCCGCGAAGCTGACGATCCTGATGGCCATTACGTCCCCGCCACGCGGCCGCGAGCCGGGTGCGCGCCGGGCCTCAGGCGCCGGCGGCGGAGGTCGCGCCGAGCAGCTGCTCGAACTCCGCCGAGGTGAGCGGCTTGCCGAACAGGTAGCCCTGCGCGTACTGGCACCCGTAGGCGTTGAGGAAGGCGAGCTGGGCCTCGTTCTCCACCCCTTCCGCGATCACCTTGATGCCCAGGCTGCGCGCGAGCGTGATGATGGCGCGCACGATTGCCGCATCGTTCGGGTCGGAAGAGATGTCGCGCACGAACGACTGGTCGATCTTGAGCACGTCGAGCGGCAGGCGCTTCAGGTACGACAGGCTCGAGTAGCCGGTGCCGAAATCGTCGATGGCGATCTGCACGCCGGAATCGGCCAGGCGCTCCAGCGTCACGATGGAGCTCTCGGCGTCGTTCATGACCGCGCTCTCGGTGAGCTCCACCTCGAGGTGCTCGGCGCGCACGCCGGACTCGCGCATGATGCCCAGCACCAGGTCCGCGACGTCGTACTGCTGGAACTGGCGCGCGGAAACGTTGACCGCGACCTGCATGGGGAAGCCCGCGTCCTGCCACTGGCGGATCTGCCTGCAGGCCGTGCGCAGCACCCATTCCCCGATCGCCCCGACCAGGCCCGCCTCCTCCGCCACGGGCACGAAGCGCGCCGGCGAGATCAGGCCCAGCTTGGGATGGTTCCAGCGCAGCAGGGCCTCGGCGCCGAACACCCGCCGGGTGGCGAGGTCGATCTTGGGCTGGAACACCAGCGACAGCTCGTTGCGGTGGATGGCGGTGCGCAGGCCCGCCTCGATCATCATGCGCTCCTGCACTTCGCGATTGAGGTCCGTCGTGAAGAACTGGTAGTTGTTGCGGCCCAGGTGCTTGGCGCTGTACATCGCCGCGTCGGCGTGCTTGATGAGCTCGTCGACGCTGCCCGCGTCGTCGGGATACAGGCTGATGCCCAGGGAGGCCGAGACGAACAGGTCCTGCCCCTCGCTCGGGAAGGGCCGCGCCAGGTCCTCGAGCAGGCGTTCGGCGGTGATCGACAGCGCCGGCAGGTTGCTCACGTTCGGATAGACGATGGTGAACTCGTCGCCCCCCACCCGCGCCACGGTGTCGCCTTCGCGCACCAGCTTGCGGATGCGGTCGGCCGCCTGCTTGAGCAGCGCATCGCCCACGTAGTGCCCGAGGGTCTCGTTGACCAGCTTGAAGCGATCGAGGTCGATGTGCATCAGGCCCACGCGCAGCTTGTTGCGGTGGGCCTGGGCCACGGCCTGGGTCAGGCGGTCCTGCACGAGGAAGCGGTTCGGCAGGCCGGTGAGCACGTCGTAGTTGGCGAGGTACTGGGCACGCTGCTCGGCGCGCTTGCGCTCGCTGACGTCGCGCGAGGTGAGCACGATGCCGCGGATGCCGGGATGGTCGAGCAGGTTGTTGCCCAGCACCTCGAGGTGGATCCAGGAGCCGTCGGCATGGCGAAAGCGCAGCACCGTCGGCAGCGGCGAGACTTCGCCCTTGAGCACGGCGCCGAAGGCGTCGCGCGCGCGGGCCACGTCCTTGGGATGCACGGTCTCGAACGGCGTCTTGCCGATCAGCGACCCCGGCGGGTAGCCGAGGATGCGCGAGGCAGCCGGCGATTCGTAATGGGTGAGGCCGCTCTCGTCGTGGATGGTGATGATGTCGAAGGAATTCTGCACCAGCGCGCGGAAGCGGGCCTCGCTTTCCTGCATGCTGTCGCCGCGGCGGCGGTCGCGCGGGGAGCGTTCGAACGGTCCGGTGCGCATGGGTCAGTCCCGCCCCTGGCTGGCGCGGTGCCGCGCGAAATCGCGGCGCGAAGCATCATCGGCCCGCCAGCGGTGCGCCTGGCGGTGCGGCCCCATTGTTGTCATGGTTCGGTTTTTCTCGCCCTGCGCCCCGCCACCCCCGGCGGCGGTTTGCGCATTCCCCATTAAGAACGACGTACTCTACATTGTTTTTATTACATTTTCGCAGACAAAAGTAAAGCCGCTTGTCAGGTTTGGTCTTATAGTGCGCCGCGCCACCCACCGCCCGGGCCCGCCCCGTGCGCTGCTGACCCCCAAACTTGCCTCCAATTAACAAGGCCTTATGGGCAGCGGCGAGGCTGCCGGACGGCCCTGGCGGCCATCCCCCCCGGGACCCCGCAATTGGATACAATCCCGCGCTGTTCAAGGATTTCCCGCCTGGGCCTTCGCCGATGACTCCCTCCTTCCGTCCGCTCTGCGCCCTGGCGCTGGCGGCAGCCGGCGCAGCCTCCGCCGCCGACGAGTACGACTGCCTGATCGAGGCCCGCCAGCAGATCGAGATCCGCAGCCCGGTGGAAGCCGTGATCGAGTCGGTGCTCATCCAGCGCGGGGAGACCATCAAGCGCGGCCAGGTCATCGCCACGCTCGAATCCGGCCCGGAGCGCGCGGCGCTCGACCTGGCCAAATCGCGCGCCAACATGCAGGGCGAGATCAAGGCCGCCGAGGCGCGCCTGGACCTCGCGCAGAAGAAGATGGTCCGCGCCGAGGAGCTGTACAAGCAGAACTTCGTGTCCGTGAATGCCAAGGACGAGGCCGTGGCGGAGTACCAGTTCGCGAGCGAGCAGCTGCGCCAGGCGCGCGAGAACCAGAAGCTGGCGGAGCTGGAGGTCAAGCGCAGCGAGGAAGTGCTGGCGCTGCGCACGATCCGCAGCCCCCTCACCGGCGTGGTGGTCGACGTGCAGCAGAAGCCCGGCGAGTTCGCCACCACCAACGACGTGAAGCAGCCCATCGCCAAGCTGGCGGAAATCGACCCGCTCAACGTGGAAGTGATCCTGCCCGTGACGCTCTACGGCAGGATCAAGGTCGGCATGCGCGCCCAGGTCACGCCGGAGCAGCCCATCGGGGGCCGGCACGAGGCTTCGGTGAAGGTGGTGGATCGCGTCATCGACGCGGCGAGCGGCACGTTCGGCGTGCGCCTGCAGCTTCCCAATCCCGGCAACCGCATCCCGGCGGGGGTGAAGTGCCGGGTCCGCCTGCTCTGACCGCTCAGCCCTGCCGGCCCGAGAAGGCGAACACGTCCCCGAGGTAATCCTCCACCCGCAGCAATTCGCTGCGCGCCTGGGCGTGGTCGCGCGCGGCAGCCCACTGGCAGTAGCGCAGCATCGCCCGGCGCAGCGGCATCCCGCGCCAGCGCACCCACCACCCCGGCACGTAGATGCCCACCAGGTCGTCGTCCATCACCACCATGCGCTGCACGCTGCCGCTGGACCCGCGCGGGATGCCCCGCTCCACCAGATACTGCAGCTGGCGGCCATAGGCGAGCGGCTGCACCTGGATGATCCGCAAGCCGCCCTTGTCCGCGGAGGCCGCCATGACCTCCGCGCGCTTGCCGCGCGCGGCGAAATACGGTGCGACCGTGACCCTTCCCGGCGCGCAGACCTGCCCGAAGGCTTCCTCCTCCTTCGCGTCCTGGCTGCCCGCCAGGCGCTGGTTGGGCACGCCGCCGGTTTCCAGCAGCTGTGACCAGGCCGCCGCGGCCTGTGGCGTGCGCGTGACGACCAGCACCGGGTGCCCGTGGGCGCGCAACTCGCGAACCCGTGCCAGCACCGCTTCTGCGCCGCTCGCCTTGTCGGCATAGAAGCGATCCGGCAGCCGTACGCCCAGCGCCGGCTCGCCCGGGGCCGCGACGACGCGCCGCAGCCGGTAGATCCCCCACAGCTCGCGGCTCACCTGCCGCGCCCCCAGGCTCAGCGCCGACAGCCGCAGGTAGCGGCGGAAGAAGCGCTGGTAGCCGATGCGCGCCAGCGTCTCCCGCGCCCCGCTCAGGGCGCAGTTCTCCTTGCTCTCGAGCAGCAGCCGCAGCAGCCTGGCGTTGCCCGCGTCGCCGGCGTGCTGGCGCAGGACCTCCTCGGCCACCGTCAGGCTTTCGCCCGCCACTTCGTAGTGCCGGTCCTTTTCCAGCATGCGCTCGGCCACCAGCGCGAGTTGCACGATCTCCTCCCGCCGGCGCGCCCCCTGCCAGACCCCGGGCAGCTGGCGGGCCATCTGCGCCAGCCTGGCGCGGCCCGCGTCGGTCAGCCGCGCCAGACCGATTTCGGGGATCTCGTATTCGGCGCCGGGCACGAGCGCCCGCGCCATCTGCAGGCCCTGGACGAGCCAGGCGGCCTCCTGCGATGCGCTGGCATGCCCGGAAATCGTGATCGGGGTCTGGGCGGCGTCGACCAGGATGGTTTCCCCCTCGCAAACGATGGCGCACTGCAGGCCGCGCAGCATCAGGTGCTGGGCGCGCGGGTTCGGGGACGTGAGCGCCTCGGTGCGCAGTCGCAGCGCGCGCGGGCGGCCCTTGAGCACCAGGCGATCGCGCAGGTAATCGAGCGCCACCTCGCGATGCACGCAGTAGGCGACGTCGGCGCCGTAGGCCTGGCGCCGGTCCGCCTCCTGCGTGGTTTCCTCGACCACGCCCACCGACAGGCCGAACGCGGCGTACAGGGGGCGCATCGCCTCGGCGTCGCGCCGCGCCAGATGTGCGGTCACCGTGATGACGTGCACCGGGATGCCGGCCAGCGCCACCGCCACGGCGGCCAGCGCCACGGCCAGCGGCCAGTCACCCACGTCGGTGGCCTCGACACAGCGGCCGCCCCGGGCCAGCGCCAGCGCGGCGCAAATCGGCCCCGGGCCGGGCTTGATGCCGAGTTGCGCGTGCACCTGCGCCGCGGCCAGCGCGACCGCCTGCTCCAGGCCGGCGCTGCCGAGCCCGGTGCGGCGCAACTCGTAGCGCAGGTCGCGCACCCGCGCGGCGAAGTCGGCCGGCAGTTTCGCCCGGGCCTGGACGCCCGCGACGGTCGACGGGGACGGCGCCCGCGCCAGCAGCGACTGGGGCAGGTAGGCGAGCGAGAGCAGCACCTTTTCGACCATGGACGGGCGCCGCTCCTCGCGCTCGGGGTAGGCGTCGGCCGACGCGGCCAGTCCGCGGTCAGACATTCAGCTGCTTGAGGAAGACCTGGCGCAGGCTGCGGTACCACTGGAAGGCCAGCGGCTCGGAGCCATGGTCGAAGCGGACGTAGATGCGGCTGCCGATGTGCACGTTCTCGCGCACCGGCAGGCTCAGCTCGAAGTCGAAGAACTTCTGCAGCGCCCGCGGGGTCTTCTCGCGCGGATCCAGCGCCACCTTGCCGCCGCCGTCCATCGCGAGCGCGAGGTTGGGCAGCTCGGCCGTCGCCGCCGGGACTTCGCGCCGGACCCTGGCCGGCAGCACCACGCCGACGTCCTCCGTGAGGCGCACTTCGATCGCGCGGGTGCGGCTGCGCACCAGGTCGATGTCCTGCTGCGGGACCACCACGCGCGCGGTCATCTGCTTGCCGTCGACGATGTAGGCCACGTCCTGGCCCTGGCGCACGAAGCGCGCCGGCAGGTCGTCGGCGCGCGCCAGCACCAGGCGGCCTTCCACGGGCGCCCGGACTTCCAGCGCCGCGGCCTTTTCGAGCGCGCGCGCGAGCTCGGCCTGCGTGGAGCGCAGCGTCTCCAGGGTCAGTTCCGCGCGCACCTGCCCGTGCTCGTCGTAGCGCTCGGAACGGTACTGCGCCTCGTACTGCTCGACCTTCGCCCGCAGCACCCGGATGTGCGCCGACAGCAGCGGCTCGTCGAGCTTCAGGATGGGATCGCCCGGCCTGACCTGCGAGTTCGGGCGCGCCACCACCTCGGCGACGAAGCCCTCGGTGCCCGGGCGCACGATCGCCTGCTCGGGGACCCAGATCACCCCTTCGGCCCGGGTCCACATGGGCGCCGGCACCAGGAAGACCAGCGCGCCGAGTACACCCACGAAAAGGGTGGTGCTCACCGCCGCGCGCAGGCGCATGCGGCGCAGGCGCGGGCTGTAGAGCAGGAAGGCGATGCCCTTCACGAGCGGCAGCACCAGCGCGCCCACCAGGGCGAAGCCGGCGAGGATCACGCCGAAGATGAAGTACTTGCCGGCCACCAGCATGACGATGGCGAAGGTGACGAACATCCGGTAGATGAACGAGCTGATGGCGAAGGCCAGCATCCAGCGCTTTTCCGACGGCGTTCCTTCGGGCTCCTGGCTCTCGGCCATGCCGAGCAGGTGGCGCTCGACCAGGTACATGAAATAGCGGTTGGCGCGGGCCCGCAGGTTGGGGATCTCGATGAGGTCGCCAAAGATGTAATAGCCGTCGAAGCGCAGCAGCGGGTTGGCGTTGAAGACCAGGGTCGAGACGCCGGCGATGAGGATCACGTTGTAGGCGACCGAGCGCACCAGGCCCGGCTCCACGTTCACCCATACGAACACCGCCAGCGCGGCCACCACCGCCTCCACCAGCATTCCGGCCGAGCCCACCACGACGCGCGGGTACTTCTCGCGGAAGGCCGACGCGGCGGAGGCATCCACGTAGGGCACCGGCATGAACACCAGCAGCATGATGCCCATCTCGTGCACCTCCCCGCCCCAGCGCTTGACCGCGTAGGCGTGGCCGAACTCGTGGAAGGCCTTGAGCACCGGGAACGTGAGCCAGATCAGCAGCAGGTTCTGCGGGGCGAGCGCGCGGTCGGTGATGTCCTTGGTGAGCTCGGGCCAGTGCAGACCCGCCTCCACCACCGCGCCGGCCACGATCGCCAGCCAGAGCAGCGCCCCGTACCAGGTGAACAGCGGCCGCACGAGGCCGACGGTCGCATTGAGGAAGCGTTCCGGGTCGAACAGCGGGAACTTCATCGACAGCGGACTCATCAGCAGTGCGATCAGCTTCATGCTGCGCAGCTTGTCCCGCCGCCGCAGCATCTCGTCCACGTCCGGCGGGATCTCGCACTGCAGGATGTCGGCGCCGTGCAGCTGGGCGAGCAGGCGGATGATCTCCTCCTGGGTGGGCGCATCGTCGCCCAGCTTCGAGCAGGCCGCGTCCCAGATCTCCCCGACGGTGCGGTGGCCGTCCATGAGGCCGATCACCGTATAGGCCGTCGGGGCAAACCGGTGCACGCGTCGCGAGGAATGGTCCTGCAGCACGTACCAGAGCTGGCCGCGGTAGAAGTGCCGCGACATCTGCGCGTGGCCGCGCAGGCGCGGCCTCAGGCCGCTGACGCGGTGCCAGGACGCACTGAAGATGTCGTTGGCCGCCATCGGGCGCTCAGGGCATCCACGACCAGACCCACAGGCGGGCCCAGTTCACGAGGTCGCGGGTCCAGATCCAGATCAGGCGGCGCTCGTCGACCTCGATCTTGCCCACCCCTTCCATGCCGGGGCGCACGCGGTCGATCCCTCCCAGCGGGGCCGCCTCGACGCGGAAAAAGTTGCGGCCCTCCTTGGGCGTGTTCACGGGCGTGATCTTGGCGACGCGAAAGTCGATCTTCTCCCCCGGCAGCGAGGACAGCGTCAGCTTGCCGGCCTGGCCGACCGCAACGTCGGCGATGTCGCGCTCGTTCACCTGCAGGACCACGCGGTAGCTGTCGAGGGGCGCGATCTCGAACAGCACCTGGCCGCGTTCCACCGGCGCCCCGAGCTGCTGGCTCAGGTCGCCGCTCACCACGACGCCGTCGAACGGGGCTGCGATGGTCGTGCGCGACAGCTGCTCGTCGAGCAGCTGCACCTGCGCGTCCTGCTGCTCCACCAGGGTGCCGAGGATCTTGATCTGCGCGCGATCGCCCTTGGCCATCGCCTCGCGGTACTGCTTGGAATACTGCTCGCGCTGCGCGAGCGTCTTGAGGCGCTCGAGGCGCAGGTCGCGGTCGTCGAGGCGCGCGACCAGGTCGCCCGCCTTCACCGTGTCGCCCGGCCGCACCTTCGCCTCGGCGATGAAGCCCTGGAAGGGCGCGGCCACCACACGCTGCACCGAACCCTCGACGTTGGTCTCGGCGGTGATCCGGTAGGTGCCGCTGGCGATGCTGACGTAGGCGATGACCGCCAGGACCAGCAGGAGGACGACCTTGAGCCCGGCATTGCGCGGCCCCGCGAGGCGTTCCCAGAAGCCGCTCGCCCTGGTGGCCAGGTGCGCCGGCAGCGCGCGCTCGTTGCCGCGCTGCATGTCCGCGAGCGGACCGATCAGGGCCGCCACGCCTTCGGCCAGTTCGAGCGCGGGCCGCTCGAAGCGATAGTTGCCCGCCCGCTCCATGCACAGCGCGCCCACCACCTGGCTGCGCGAGGTGAGCGGCAGGGTCAGGACCACCCCGGAGCCGAAGCCCGTCGCCAGCGCCGCATGGGCCTGGTCGACCGTGGGGCGACCGCTCATGCCGTCCGGGTAGAGGATGGTCTCGCGCTGGTCGACGGCCTCCTCCATCGCCGCCTCGATGGCGCGCGCCAGGTTGGAGTGGCGGTCGAACTGCGTGGCGTGGGACAGGGCGACCATGCGGATGCGGCGGCGCTCGAGCACGCCCAGCGAGACGCGGTCGCAGCCGAGGAAGGCGGCGAGCTCGGTCACGCAGGCCGCGGCCGCCGCCTCGAAATTGGACTGCTCGAGGAAGGTGGACAGCAGCTCCACCACGAAGGCGAGGCGCTTGCGCGCGATCTCGCCGGGGTCGAATTGCCCCCGGCGCAGCATCACCTCGAGCCAGCCGGCACCCCACTGCAGCTGGCGCATCACGCCCTCGACCTGGCTCTCCGGGCGCTGGTCGATTTCCACGGTGACCACGCCGCGCAGCGCCCCGTCGAGCTTCACCGGGTAGGCAAGCTGGTAGCGCGTCTGCATGCGTTCCGGGTCGAGCGTGGACGGCACTTCGCGCGAGCTGAAGACGCCGCGGCCTTCCTTCAGGGTGCGCTCGGTCACTTCCGCGAGGTGGCTGCGGTTGCGGCGATCGTCGGCGGGCCAGAATGCGGCGGGCACGAATTCCTGGGCGCCGGGCTTCTGCAGCACGACCACGCCTTCCAGGCAGCCCGGGATCATCAGGCACTGCAGGTTGAGCCAGCTCTGGCAATAGGCCTCCGGCGAGGAGGCTTCGGAAAAGGCGCGCCAGTCCGCGACCGTGGGTTCGGTGCGGCGCAACTCGGCGACGTGGGAACGCGGCCGCGGGTCCAGGGGCTCAGGTTGCGTATTCATGTCGCTAATGGGCAATTTATGCCGCGCTGCGGCCCGCTTGCCCCGTCGACCAGGGTGCCGACCGCCCGGCCCGATGGCTGCTCATCCAGGGTGAGAATCCTCGGAAATTACATCACGTTCGGGCCCGCCCTGTATAGGCAAAAGCGGGGCGCCCGCGGCGGGCCGGCGCCATGCACGGCATCCGCCGGAGCCACTTTCGCAGAGGGAAAAAGCAAGATTCAGGGCATATACTAGGCGCCGGCCCGAACCCAAGACCCCAACATCCGCCCGGCGACCCATGAACACCCTGCAAAAATCCTACGACGCCATTCCCTACCCCAGCATTTCCTTCCCGGAAACCCACCCCGCGAGGTTGTCCGCGATCGCCAGGATCTTCGGCCTGCAATCGCCACCGGCCGACGGGGCCCGGATTCTCGAGCTGGGCTGCTCCATGGGCGGCAACCTGGTGGCCATCTCGCAGATCCACCCCGGCGCACAGTGCGTGGGGCTGGATTTCTCGTCGCACCAGATCGCGGAGGGGTGGAAGACCATCCATGCCCTGGGCATCAAGAACGTCCAGCTGCGCCACATGGACATCCTCGACGTCGACGACAGCCTCGGGCAGTTCGATTACATCATCAGCCACGGCGTCTACTCGTGGGTGCCGCCGCGCGTGCAGGCCAAGATGCTGGAGATCGTGCAGCGCCACCTCGCGCCCGACGGCGTGGCCTACATCAGCTACAACGTCTACCCCGGCTGGCACATCCGCGGCATCGTGCGCGACATGATGTTCTACCGCGGCGCCCAGTTCGCCGACGCCAACACGCGCCTGGAGCAGGCCAAGTCCCTGGTGGCCTTCGCCGCGCAGGCGACTTCGAAATCCGACACGCCCTACCAGCGCCTGCTCCAGTCCGAGCTCAAGCAGCTCGACAAGATGACGGACTACTACCTGCACCACGAATACCTGGAAGAGCACAACCAGCCGATGTACTTCCACGAGTTCGCCCAGCGCCTGGCAGTGAACGGACTGCAGTACCTCGGGGACGCCGAGTTCTCGTCCATGATCTCGACCAATTTCTCGGCCGATACCGCCAAGACGCTGCACGAGCTGGGCGCACATGACATCGTCCGCATGGAGCAGTACATGGACTTCGTGCGCTGCCGCTATTTCCGCAAGACCCTCATTTGCCACAACGGCATCCGCCTGAACCGCGCCATCGACTCGGGCGTGGTGCGGCAGTTCTGGCTGGCCTCGGCGGCCACACCCGTGGAGCCCGCGCAGCTGGATCCCGCCGTGCGGGTGACCTACCAGACGCCGAGCGGCTCGCGCATCGTCTGCAAGGCGCCCGTCACCAAGCTGGCGATGCGGGTGCTGCAGCGGGAATGGCCGGTGCCGATCAGCTACCAGGAGCTGCTGCACAAGTGCCGGGAAGAGCTCGCGCTGGAGAAGGTTTCCGCCGACGAGCCGGTGGACGAGTTCCTGGCCAGCGAGATCCTGACGGCGATCGGCGCCGGAGTGGTGGAAATGCGCGTGGCACCCCTCGCCCTGACCCGGGTGGCCCCGGCCAGGCCCACGACCAGCCCCCTGGCGCGCTGGCAGGCCATCCAGGGCTACCAGGCGACGAACCTGCGGGGCGAGGCCATCAACCTCGACGAAATCCATCGCCAGACCCTGAAGCTGCTCGACGGCAGCCGCGATGCGGGCCAGATCCTGGATTCGATGATGGCGGCGGTGAACTCGAGGGAATTCCTGCTGAAGGCCGATGCCGGCGGCGCGCCGGTCACCGACGAGAAAGCGGTACGCGAACTGCTGGGCTCCGCCCTGGAAAAGGTCCTGGTGAACCTCGGCGCCCAGGCCTTCCTGCGGGCGCAGGACGCCTGAGGCGCCGGACGGCGCGGGGCGCCGTCGATCCCTGCTACTTGGCGGCGACCGGTTCGACCGGCAATGCGCCGAAGCGGGATTCGTACTCCTTCATCACGCCGTCCAGCAGCATGGCCAGGCGCTTGGCCGCGTACGGGCTGATGATGATCCGGTCCGTGAGCTGGATCGTGACTTCCTTCTGGCCGCGGTTCCAGGCCTGGTTGATGCCGAACAGCATCACGACTTCCTCGCGCGTGCTGGTGACGTTGCAGACGTTGGCGTAGGCGCTCTTCATGTTCGAGTCATCCCACTTGATCTTGGTGCCTTCGGCGCCCTTCACTTCCTGGTTCTTGGACTCAGCCATTTTCTCTCCTGAAATCAGACGGTTTGCCCGTGCAAACAGGCGCAATTAGAACACGAATCGGCTGACCGGGCACGGCGTGCGCGGTTCGCCTGGGGCCATGTGTGCCGCGGGACGCGCCGGTCGCGGGCAGGCGGCTGCGCGCCGCCTGCCGCCCTCCGGCGCCCCGCCGCCAGGACGGCGGCGGGACATCCAGGCCATCAGTTGTGCTTCGAGGCGTTGCCGGCCTTGCCCGAATCCTTCCGGGCCGTCTCGTTCAGCGACGTCCCCATCTGGTCGAAGCCACCCGCTTCCTTGTCGTCATCCCCGCCCAGGAAGGAGGACAGGAAGTCGGACAGGTTGGAGGCGGCCTTCTCCGTCTTGCCGAACGGCGAGAAGCGATCCCACGCCTTGTCCAGCGCGCCGGACCAGTTCACGCCGTTGCTGCTGCCGCCGCCTGCCGGCCCGATGAGCTTGTCGAAGTCGATGGCAGGCTTGCCCGCCGCGCCCTTGATGGTCGCCAGCTTCTCGGCCCAGGCCTCGAACTCCGCGATGCGCTCCTCGATGCGCAGGTCGGCCGCCTCCGCCTTGTCGAGCGCCAGCAGCTCGCTCTTCACCGCCAGGCGCTGGCTGGCCTCGAGGACCTCCTTCATCACCGGATGGGCACCTGCGTCGGTGTGATCGAAACCGAGCACGTGCCCGATCTCGTGCGCCACCACGGTCAGCAGGTCCATCCGATGGAAGGCTTCGCTGCCCGGTCCGGCGCGCAGGACGTAGTCCAGGCCCAGCTTGAACTCGCTGCTGCCCGCCGGCGAGGCGTCCACGAACCAGCCATGGCCCGCCGCGTCGGCGTCGATGGTGACGACGCTGCCTTCCGTCGAACCCAGTGCCAGCCCGCCCAGGTTGCCGATCCCGACGACCATGTCGGCCAGGGCCGCCAGGCGCGGATCGTTCGCCCCCAGGGCCTGGGTCCACAGGTCGATCGCGGCATCCACCACCGGCGCCAGCACCGTGCTGTCGATGCTGTACGCCAGGCCGCCGCCCGCCGCGGGCTTCGCGGCCACCATGTAGTCGGGGTTGGACTGGATGCCGGACTCGTAGTCCGCAATCCAGGAGCGCAGCGGCCGGTCGTTGGCGGTCGAGCTGCCGTTGGTCGGATCCTTGTAGAAGAACCCGGCCAGGCCGTGCTTGTAGCCGAAGGACGAGAAGTACGACTTCAGGCCCAGGGAACCGGCAACCGTCTCCTGCTGCACCACGGCGTCCTTGCTGTCGCTCTTCAGCGTGTCGACGCCCAGGCCGCCTTCCAGCTTGTCCTTGCCGGCGTCGCCGCTCAGCCAGTCGATGCCGTCGCCACCGATCAGGATGTCGTCGCCGTTGCCGCCGTAGAGGGTGTCATCGCCATCCTCCCCGTCGAGCACATCGTTGCCGTCGTCGCCGTACACCTTGTCGTTGCCGAGGCCGCCCAGGACGATGTCGTTGTCGTCCCCGCCGCGCAGCGTGTCGTCGCCATCGCCGCCGTCGACGAGGTCACGGCCGCAGCCGCCGTCGACCGTGTCGTTGCCGTCCTGGCCGAGGATCACGTCGTCACCGTCGTTGCCCTTCAGGGTGTCGTTTCCGGCACCGCCGAGCAGGATGTCGTCATCGCCTTCGCCGTCGAGGTAGTCGTCGCCATCACCGCCGTTGAGCACGTCGTCGTCGCGGCCGCCGTAGAGCTTGTCGTTGCCGCTGCCGCCCTTGAGGATGTCGCGGCCGGTGTCGCCCCACAGCTGGTCGTTGCCGTCGCCGCCGTCCATGAGGTCGTCGCCGCTCTGGCCGTACAGCAGGTCGTCGCCGGCACCGCCGAGCAGGACGTCGTTGCCGCCGTCCGCCCAAAGCGTGTCGTTGCCGTCGCCGCCGTCCATCCAGTCGTTGCCGCTCTGGCCGTAGATGACATCGTTGCCGGCACCGCCGTAGAGCGTGTCGTTGCCGCCATCGCCATACAGCCAGTCGTTGCCGTCGCCGCCGTCCATCCAGTCGTCGCTGGCGTTGCCGTACATCCTGTCGTTGCCGGCCCCGCCGTACATCCTGTCGGCGCCGCCGTTGCCATAGATCAGGTCGTCGCCGTCGCCACCCTCGATGGTGTCGTTGCCGCCGGCGCCCCAGATCTTGTCATTGCCTGCGCCGCCCAGCAGCACGTCGGATTCATCCCCGTCGCGATACCAATAGTGGCCGTACAGGTAGAAGTAGCTGTGGCAGTACTGGTGCCCGTAGTGGCCCTTGCCGTAACCGCCGCCATTGATCTCATCGGCGCCGTCGCCGCCGTCGATGAAGTCGTAGCCGTCCTGGCCGTTGATCCTGTCATTGCCGCCCAGGCCGAGGATGACGTTGTCGCGGTCGTTGCCGTCGATCCAGTCGGCGAACTCACTGCCGATCACGTTCTCGATGGCATCGCCGTGGAACAGCGTCAGCTTGAGGTTGCCCGCGCTGACGGTCTGCTCGTGCGAAACACCCAGGTCGACGCTGATCGGGCCGCTGAACTGGCTGAAGTCGAGCGTGTCACCCACGTCGTTGGGACCGTGGTAATCGTGGTCATGATGGTCATGGCCATGGGCGTCATAGCCCCAGTGCCAGAAGTCGAAGTTCCAGTCCCAATGGTCATCGCCGTGGAAGTCCGTGCCGGCCTCGACCACCGCATCCTCGCCCAGCTCCGAGCCCGCGAACACGAAGGTGTCGGCGCCGGCCTGGCCGTACATCAGGTCGTCGTCCTGGCCGCCTTCGATCGTATCGTTGCCGCCGATGTCCTCGTTGAGCAGTTCGACCCCCATGATGTCGTAGGGGTTGAAGTGCGAGTGATGGTGGTGCCAGTGGTCATGGTGGTGCCAGTGGTCGTGGTGGTGGTGCCCGTCGTCCCAGTTGTCCTCGTCGAAGTCGCCCAGGCCGAGCAGCAGGGAGTTGTCCATCAGCAGGTGGGCATTGTCCCCGAGCAGCAGGTCGTTGCCCTCGCCACCCTTGATCTTGTCGTCGCCGTTGCCGCCGATGACGACGTCCGCCCCCACGCCCGTTTCGATCGTGTCGGCCTGGAAGCCGGAATCGGGGACCGTCGCCACCGGGTTCGTGGCCGTGACCTCGTACATCTGGCCATGGAACCAGTTGATGGCGGCGTTGTCGCCCAGCACCACGTCGTTGTCGAAATCGCCACCGATCTTGCCGGCCGGCTGGTCGATGACGCCGGCGCGGTCGGCCCCGGACACGATCTGGATCCCGGAAATGGTGGGCCGTCCGTCCGCAAAGCGCCCGAGCGACTCGTCTCCAGAGATGCGGATCTTGAGCTGGTCGAGCGTGAGGCCGCGGAACACGACATAGTTGCCCACGCCCGGCGCGTACCTGTCAGTCGACGTCGCGTCGACGAACTCCCCGTCGAAGGTGTTGCCCTTCGGGTCGTTGACGTAGTAGCTGACGCCGCCCGCGGTGATCTTCATCGCGGCGGTGCCCTGGTTGCGGTTGTCGGCCTCGTCGCTGTCGAAGTACACGTAGACGTCGTAGGTTCCCAGCGAGCCCAGGCCCGTCAGGTCCACACCCAGCGTGCAGTCGTCGCGCTCGATGGAGCTTTCGAACAGGCGTTCGTTCTGCGAAGACGGGTCGATCAGGTCGTGCGTGTCGCGGTCGGTCGTCGCCGTGAGCTCGTAGGACTTGGTCTTGTAGTTGTACTGCTCCTCGCCCCAGGTGACCTTGACGCCCGTCGAACCGCCGTCGTCATCGAGCAGACCGGCCTGTGCGCCCTTGCCGGCGCTCGCCAGGTTGTTCCAGTTGTCGGCCGCCACCGCACCCGCGGTGCCCGTGACGCCGCCCTGGTCGACCTGGCTGTTGAACTTCATGCTGATCACCGACACGTTGCCGTAGTCGTAATCGTCGGCCGTCACCGTGGTATTGATGAAATCGGAGCCGTTGCCGCCGATGACCACGTCGTCGCCGTTGCCGGTCCAGATCGTGTCATTGAAGCGTCCGGCCGGGCCGTTGGCATTGGTCTCGGCATCCAGCGTGACGAGGCTGCGCAACTCGCCGTTCATGAACGTCGCCCGCGCGTCGTCGCCCGCCACGATGTCGTTGTCGATGGCACCGTAGGCCGCGTTGCCGGCCGTCTTGATGATGTCGTTGCCGGCGCCGCCGAACACGATGTCGTCTCCACCCCCCGTGAGGATGATGTCGTCACCGCCCGAGGCCGAATCGATGGATTCGATGCGGTCGATCGGGTTGCTCCTGCCCACCACCTGCACGCCCGTGACGCCGGGCTTGTTGCCCTGGTTCCTCGGGTCGATGTCGTCGATGCGGATCTTGAACGTGTCCGAAGTCACGTTCCGGAACACCACGTAGTTGCCCTTCTGGGCGCCGCTGGCGGTGGTCGACGTCACCTCGACATACGTGCCCGTGAACGTGTTGCCATCCGGGTCGTTCAGGTAGTACTTGAGGCCGTTGCCGTCGATGCTGCGCACGGACGTGCCGGACTTGCTGTCACTGTCGTCCATGTCCAGGTAGACATAGACGTCGTAGGACTTGAAGTGGCTGCTGAGGCCGCTGATGTCCACGCCCACGGTGTCGTTGGAGTTGGACGTCAGGTAGCCGTCGAACAGCGTCTTGTCCTGGTTGGAACCCGGGTTGATCTGGTGGTGGTCCTCCAGGTGCAGCTTGTTCGGGTCGTGCCTGGACGTCGAATCGAGGTCCGCGCCCCACTGGATGCCGATGCCGGGGGCAATCGAGCCGTCGTCGAAGTACAGGATTTCGCCCGCATCGTCGCCGTAGACGCGATAGCCGCCGCCGTTGAGGTTGTTCCAGTTGCCCGCCCGGGCGGCGCCGGCACCGGCCACGCCGGTCAGCACGCCCTTGTCGGCACCCGTGAAATTGAAGCTCAGGATCTTCTCGTCCTCGCCCGGCAGGAAGGCCGCGCTGCCGTCGAAGGTCGCGTAGCCGCTGTCGCCGATGACCATGTCCGGGACCTCGTCGCCGCCATCGGCCAGCACCTTGTCGCTGCCCATGCCGGCGATCACGATGTCGTCGCCGCGGCCGGTGACGATGGTGTCATCGCCGCCGATCGTGGTATCGGTGGATTTCACGTTCTGCAGCACGCCGGCCGCGTTGAAGTTGGCTTCGCCGTTGTCGCCGAGCACGATGTCGCGCACGGCATCACCCGGATCCAGCTGGTTGTACTTGCCCTGGGCGATCAGGTCGCGTGCGTCCTGGAAGCCGGTCGCCCCGCTCGCCAGGATGAGGTCGTTGCCAGCACCGCCCAGCACGATGTCCGCGCCGTCGCCGGTGCGGATGTCGTCGTCGCCCCCGAAAGTCGGGTCCGTGGTGCGGATGGTGAGCAGCACCTCGGTCGGGCTGAAGAACGCCTCCCCATTGTCGCCCAGCACGATGTCGCGGCTGCCGTCGATGCCCGCGTCGATGAAGTCCCCGCCGCTGCCGCCCAGCACCACGTCCTGGCCGTTGCCCGCGAAGATGAAGTCGCGGTCGCCGTACTGCGGTGCGGTGGTGCGGATCTCCCGGATCAGGCTCTTGCCGCCGACGGAGTCGAAGCGGGCGTAGCCGTTGTCGCCGATGATCGTGTCCTTGCCGTTGTCGCTGCCGATCGGCAGGCCGGTGGCGCGGTCCATGTTGATGTAGTCGCTGCCGATGCCGCCGATCACGAAGTCGTCACCGTCGCCGACGAGGATGTTGTCGTCGCCGCCGATGTTCTCGTCCGTGCTGCGGATCTCGGTGAGCACCTCGCCGGCGTCAAACACCGCGTAGCCATTGTCGCCCACGACCACGTCGCGGCTGGCGTCGAGGCCCGCCTGGATGTTGTCGCCGTCGGCGCCGCCGAAGACCACGTCGAAGCCGTCGTCGGCCTGGATGTTGTCCGCCCCGCCGATGCCCGGGGCGGTCGTCTCGACGCGCACCAGGGTCTCGTCGGCCCGGCGCACCACGCGGCCGCTGTCGCCAAGGATGACGTCGTCTCCCGTGCCCGCGGAGATCTCGTCGCCCATTGCGCCGCCGATGATGATGTTGCCCTCGCCCGTCTTGCCGCCGACGATGATGTCGACGCCGCCGATCGCTTCGTCCGTGGAGAACACATTGCGATCCGGGCCGGCGAGGTTTGCCTGGCCGTTGTCGCCCAGGATGATCTTGCCGCCGGTGGGCGCATTGATGAAGTCGCCGTCCGCGCCGCCCATGATGATGTCGAAGCCGGCACCGCCCTCGATGTGGTCCGCGCCGCCGATGGCCGGGGCCGTCGTGTGCACTTCCACGAGCTTGCGGGTCGCGTCGCGGCGGACATAGCCGCTGTCGCCCAGGATGACGTCATCGCCCGTGCCGCCGCTGATGGTGTCGCCCTTGGCGCCGCCGATCAGGATGTTGCCCACCCCGTCGGCACCGCCGATGATCAGGTCGACGCCGCCGATGTCCTCGTCCGTGGAGTAGACGTCGCGGTCCGGGCCGGCAAAGTTCGCCACCCCGTTGTCGCCCAGGATGATCTTGCCGCCGGTCGGGGCGGTGATCCTGTCGTCGTCGGCACCACCCATGATGACGTCGGTCCCGGCGCCGCCCTCGATCACGTCCTTGCCACCCACGCCCGGGGCGATGGTGTAGACCTTGACCAGCGACTTGTCGGCCGCACGCTGCACATAGCCGCTGTCACCCAGGATCACGTCGTCGCCGGAGCCGCCGAACAGCTTGGTGTCGCTGTCCGCGCCGCCGATGATGATGTTGCCCACGCCATCGGCGCCGCCGATGATCTCGTCCGCCCCGCCGATGTCGGGATCGGTCGAGTAGACGTCGCGATCGTCGCCGGCGAAGTTGGCCACGCCATTGTCGCCCAGGATGATCTTGCCGCCGGAAGGCGCGGTGATCTTGTCGCCCATCGCGCCGCCCATGATCACGTCCGTGCCCGCGCCGCCTTCGATGATGTCGGCGCCGCCGATGCCCGGGGCGATGGTGCGCACCTGGATCAGCGTGCCGTCGGCCGCGCGCTGCACGTAGCCGTTGTCGCCCAGGATCACGTCGTCGCCGGAGCCGCCGAACAGCTTGGTGTCGTTGCCGGCGCCGCCGATGATGATGTTGCCCAGGCCGTCCTCACCGCCACGGATCTCGTCGTCGCCGCCGATGTCGTAGTCGGTGCTGTAGACGTCACGGTTGTCGCCGTCGAGGACCGCCACGCCGTTGTCGCCCAGGATGATCTTGCCACCGGAGGGCGCATTGATCGTGTCGCCCATGGCGCCGCCCATGATCACGTCCGTGCCGGCGCCACCTTCGATGTCGTCCACGCCGCCGATGCCCGGGGACCGGGTCTCGACGCGGGTCACGATCGAGGCGGCATTGCGGTAGACGTAGCCGCCGTCGCCCAGGATGACGTCGTTGCCGGAGCCGCCGCGCAGGATGTCGTTGCCGCCGCCGCCCAGCATGATGTTGCCGATGCCGTCCTCGCCGCCGATGATCGTGTCATTGCCGCCGACCGGGCCTTGCTGCCGGTCGAAGTCGATGGTGAACACGTCGTTGGTGGTGAGGGCGAGGTTGGCCTGGCCGTTGTCGCCTAGGATGATCTTGCCGCCCTTGAGCGCGGTGATCAGGTCGTCGCCGGCGCCGCCGAAGATGACGTCGTTGCCGGCATCGCCGTCGATGACGTCATTGCCCCCGACGTCGAATTCGCGGCTGACGAACTTGCGCGCCTGGCCGAAGCCGCCGTCGGTCTGCTTTTCCGGCACGTAATTCGAGGCAATCGGGTTGTCGGAACGCTCGTGCAGGCCCAGGCCCAGGCGGGTCACCAGGTTGCCGTTCGCGTCGTAGTAATCGACCTGGCCCTTGTCGCCGAAGATCCCGTCGGCCGCCTGGCCGCCGAGGATCGTGTCGCTGCCCTCCCCGCCGAAGATCACGAGCTGCAGGGTGGCTGCCGGCAGCTTGCCGTCGCCTGCCGCGCTGAAGTAGTCGTCGCCCTCCTCCAGGTTCACCGCCAGCAGGCCGTTGCCGTCCGCCGCGGTGGAGACCGTGACATGGTCGTTGCCCGCACCGGTGTTCAGGATCGTGACCGTGCGGAAGGCCTCGTTGACGTCCGGGGTGGACGGGTCGTCGACCCGTTCCGCCGTGTTGGACACGTGGAAGGTGTCGTCGCCCGTGCCGAGGAAGATCTCGGTCGTCTCGATGCCGCGGTAGGTGATGCCGCCGTCGAACGTGCGCAGGTCCGGAGTGGTCGACGTGCCGAAATTGATCGTCAGGTCGCCGCCGTTGGCCTGGTCGATGGCCGTGCCGCCCATGCCCAGCCCGGAAATGTTCTTGAACTCGGACAGGTTGAGCTTGCCGGGGGCCACGTCATAGATGGCTTCCAGCCCGCTCGCATGGTCGGGGTTCGCGAGCATCCCGTGGTTGTTGGCGATGCTGCCGTCGTTGTAGACGTTGAGCTTGTCGACCTGGGTGTTCTCGTCGACGTTGATGTCGAGCACCGGCAGCGGGGCATTGATTTCGCTCGGCAGGGTGACGGCGATCTTGAGGGAGCGGTCCTTGCCCGGGATGAAGCTGCCTTCGATGACCAGCGGTCCCTCGATCTGGCCCGACACGATGTGCGGTTGCGCCGGGTAATTCTGGACCGGCTGGCCGCCGCCGCCCGCGTTCTCGCCCACGTTGAGCTTGACCACGAACGGGATGTCCCAGTTGGTCGCGTCGAACGTGACCTTGGGCACGCCGTCCACGATGCTGAAGCGGCCGGGCTGCTCGCCAGCCGGGTCCGCCGAGGCGATCGTCTTGCCGTCGGTCATGATGCTGACCGTCACCGGCGCGGTCGGGGCCTTGGTGAGCTTGATGGCGTAGGAATCGGGATGCGATTCGGAGACGATGGTCGAGCCGTCGCTTTCCGCGATCACCAGGCCGCCGGCGTCGTTGTCGCGCAGGTCGATCTCGATCTCCGCATCGTCCGTCGCGCCGGTATACACGCCGTCCGAGAGGTTGCTCGTGATCTCGTGCGAGATGCGCTGTGTCGAGCGGTTCTCGGCGACCGAGTCGTCATGGCCGCTGAGGAACACGTTGACCGGCACGTTCCAGTTGGTCGAGTCGAAGGTGATGGTGTGGTTCACCGGGTCGAGACGGCCGTCGGGGATGGTGATGCTGGACGGCAGGCCGAACCAGAGCGACCAGAAGGTCGGGAACGAGATGGTCGTGCCGGAGATGGCGTCGATCTGGTTGGCGTCCAGATTCAGCTTGACGGTCACGATCTCGCCGGTCGCCGGCGCCTTGTTCAGGGCGATCGTGTACGTGTCATTGGACGTGCCTTCCGTGACATTGGTCTTGCCGCCGGATTCGCGCACGATCAGTCCGGCCTTGTCGTTGTCGATGACCGACACTTCGACGTTGGAGATCAGGGCGCCGTCGTACTCCTGGTTGTGGTTGCTGGTGACGATCGAGTGGCTGATCACCACCGTGCGCTCGCCTTCCGCCGCGCCGTCGCTGCTCGCGCGGACGTAGATCGTGCGCTCCGCCTGCCAGTTGGCCGCGACCGTCGAGTCGAAGGTCAGGACCACGGACTGCGCGAAGTTCGTTCCGTCCAGCGAGACTTCCACGGATTTGCCGCCGAGCGCCGCATCCTTGGACGAGGACAGGGCCGCGGAGACCGTCAGGTATGCCACGGTGCCCGGGGTGACCGAAGCCGCCAGCTCGGACATCTTGACCTTGTAGCTGTCGTTGACGCCGCTGTTCTCGACCACCATGGTCTCGCCGTCCGTCGGCGTGACGATGACCTTGCCGGTGTTGCTGCCGGCCACGTTGAGCCTGATCCCTTCGGCGAAGATGCCGTTGAACGTCGGATCGGCGCTGGTCATGCTGTGGTTGATGAAGCCGCTGTCGCCCTCGACGGACTGCGCCACGATCGTGTTGGCCGGCACGTCGCCACCCACGTCGAAGGTGTCGCTGCCGAGGCCACCGATGATGGTGGTGACCAGGTCCTGCTTGGTGCTCAGGATGTAGAAGTGGTCGTCACCCTCCATGCCGTCGAGTTCCAGCTTCTCGATGCCGGTGAAGTCGATGTTCAGGCCTGCGCCCTGCACCCCGTCGCGGGTGACCACGAAGTGGTCGTCCTTCTCGGTGCCGATCACCACCAGGGTGTCGGCGCCGGCCCCGCCGTCGATGCTCAGGGGGGCGTTGATGTTGTACTCGACGTGGTCGTCGCCCTTGCCGCCGTTGACCACCGTGTCCTTGGTGGCCAGTTCGCCGGTGCCGACGATGGCGAAGGCACGGACGATGAAGTTGTCGTTGCCGTCCTCGCCGAACAGCTTGAGCAGTGCCTTGTTGCTGTACACGACCATGTCGTCGTTGCCGTCCCCGGCGAACACGGTGGTCGAGTAGCTGATGCCGCGGCTCAGGAAGCCGACCGTCGTCTCGACCGTCTCCAACTCGTCTCCGGGCGCGACATTGGGCGTGGCGCGCTGGTTGCCGAACACCTGGCCGAACTGGAAGAAGTCGTCGCCGGCGCCGCCATCCAGGGTGGTGATGGTGGCGTTGTCGTCGACGTAGAAGCGGTCGTCGCCCGCCCCGCCGTTGACCTGCAGGCGGCCGTTGATGGTCGAATCGTAGTTGATGCGCTCGTACTTGGGCCCGAAGGTCGGGTTGCCGTTCGCATCCGTGCCCGTCTGCTGCATGCGCGTCACGAAGTCCTTGCGCAGCAGGAAGACGTCATCGGCCGAGGAGCCGTTGATCGTCAGCCAGTCGCCGCCGTCGTTCGGCGCGCCCGAATCGTGGGCGTTGATGATGTAGTCCGAGTCGCCGCTGGTGTTGATGATGTACTGGTCGGCCCCGCCTTCGCCGTCGAGGTCGACGGTGTCGCGGCGGGTGTCGCCGATGCGCCCGGTGACCAGGGACGCCGGCGTGCCGCCCGGCGCCACGTACTTGTGGGCGAAGTCATG
This sequence comes from Burkholderiales bacterium, assembly GCA_035549715.1. GTDB lineage: Bacteria > Pseudomonadota > Gammaproteobacteria > Burkholderiales > JACQAP01 > JACQAP01. Next base: position 14,746 of record DASZQJ010000092.1, on the reverse strand, counting down.
GTCCTGCAGCCGGTTGACGATGATGACGTCGTCGCCACCGCCTGCCTTGACCTGGACGTGTCCGTCAACGCCGTTGCCGGCGCCCTGCGAGTCGATGATGATCGTGTCGGTGGTGCCGCCGCCGCGCAGGATGATCTCCGGCGCGATGAGGCTGCCATTGATCGTCATCTTGGCGCCATTGGCATCCGCGCTGTTGTAGTCGACCGCCAGCTCGATGGACGTGGCTGCCTTGACGGTCGCACCCGCATTGATGTCGATGTTGTCCCCGGAGCGGATCAGCACCGAGGACTTCTGCGCCTCGATGGTCACGCCGCTCAGCACGACGATGGAGTCCCCGTTGGGCGAGGCACTGTCACCGGACGTGATCGTGATCGGCCCGCCGAGCGACACGATGTCCGAGGACACGGTGATCGGGCTCGTGGTCGAAATGTTGATCGTGCCGCCGGACTCGACCCCGTTCTCGGAGTCGCTGGAGTTGTTGCCTTCCTGGTTGACCGTCGTGACGTTCAACGCGCCCAGGTTGGTGATCCAGGTGCTCCCCGTGGTCGCCTTGCCCTGCAGGTTGCCGACGGTCGTCGTCAGGACGTTGCCGGACTGGCCGATGTTGTTGGCCGCGTACAGGCGCACGTTGCCCGAGGTGACGTTCGACACGCCCGGGGCCGCGCCGTTGTAGATGCTGCCGGTGAGCGCGTTGATGAACGCGGTGTAGGCCGCGCCCGTGCCGACCTGGTTCAGGCGCACGTCGCCGATGGTCTCGGTGATGTAGATGTTCGCCACGCTGGTGGTGGCCGTCAGGGTGCCGCCATGGGTGTCGATGTCGAGGTCGTTGCCCGACACGCCGATGCCGCCGGCCAGCGCGGTCAGGACCACGCTGTTGCCGAAGATCTCGGCCGCGATGTCGTTCTGTGCATCCAGGATGGACGCCTGGGCGCGCAGGTCGACGGTTCCGCCCGTCGAGTTGACGTTCTCGACGTACATGTTGCCGAAGGTTTCGGCCAGGCGGATGTCGCCCGCCGCGCTGGCCACGATGGTGCCGGTGCCGCGCAGGTCCATCTCCAGGTAGTCGCCCGGCTCGCCGATGGACCCGGTTTGCGCGGTCAGCTCGACGTGGTCCGCGGCGATCTTGGCGAACTCGGTATTCAGGCCGTCGACGATGGAGCCCTGTGCGGTCAGGTAGATGTTGCCGAACTCGGAGAACGCCGTCTCCAGGTTCATGTTGCCCGCGCTTTCGAAGACGTGGATGTCGTTCTGGGCGCGGACCGTCAGGGTCGCGTTCGACCCCAGGTTGGTCACGATCGGCTTGGCTGCCGTGCCGATGGCGCCATCCGCGGCCTCAAGGATGGTGTCGCCGCCAATCACGTTCACGGCCATCGGCGCCAGCGTGCTCACGATGCCCTTGCCGCTCTTGAGGCGGATGGCGTCGGTCGAGTCGGTCTGGATCAGGCCCAGGCGCAGGTCGTTGTCCTCCGAACCGAGGTAGACGCTGTCGTGCGCCGTGACGTTCACCGTGCCCGTCGCGCTGGTGATCTCGATGTCGACGTCCTCGCGGTTGTCGATGACGATCTTCTTGATCTGCGCGGCGGCGCCGGGCGCGAGCGGATCGTTGATCTCGGCGGTCACCTTCACCGCCTTGCCGGCTTCGTTGACCAGGCCGGCCCCCGGCACCAGGGTGATGGTGCCCGCGGTCACGCCCTGGATCGTGTAGTACTCGCCGGTGCCCGTGGCGTTCGTGACGCCGGCCCCGGAAATGTGGATGCGCGTGCCGGCCGTGAAGCCGTCGCTGAGCCAGCTGCCGCCGTCGGTGCGCGTGATGGTCCCGCCGGAGCTGAAGTTCACCGTCGCGGACTTGTCCGCCCCAAGGTAGAACACGTCGGTGCGCTCGGCTGCCGCCAGGGCGACGCGCTCGTCCGGCGTCAGGCTGGCCGGTCCGCCCGTGATGTCGATGACCGTCTCACCGGTGGCCTGGCCGATGCCGCCCGAGGTGGTCAGGTAGATGTTCTTGGCCTCGATGTTCGGGTCTTCCACCGTCGCCTGGGTATCGGAGACGTTCTTCAGCAGGCCCGTGCTGATCGTGTACAGCAGCTCGTCCTCGGTGTAGACGTGGATGCTGGCCTCGACCGCATCGTTCTCGTCATCGGTCAGTTCGTACTCGAAGTCCGGATCGTAGGTGGACGTCAGGCTGCCGTACTGCGCGTGCAGGACGTGGTACTGGTCCGTGCGCGAGTTCTGCAGCGTGGTGATGGCTGCGTCGATTTCGCCCGTCGAGTAACCCAGGCCGGCGTAGTAGGCGCGGTAGTTCGCCTCCTCTGCCGCGGACAGGCTGACCTCGAAGTCAGGATCGTAGGCGACGCCGCCGTCCGGCTGCGTGCCGCGGTAGACCCAGTACTGCCGGTATTCCTGCTCCTTCAGGGCCGCCAGGGTGTCCTTCGCCTCCTGGACCTTGCCGCCCGCCCCGGTGGTATCCGTGAGCTGGAGGTCGTGCCACACGCCGCCCAGCAGCTCTTCATAGGTGCGCTCGTCGCGCGCCTCGTTCTCGTTGGCATCCCGGATGCCGCCGTTGACGACGTTGATATGCGCGTCGCCCGTGGTCTTGATCGACTCCACGTTCAGGCTGCCCGACTGCTCGGAGACGTAGACGTTGCCCTTGGCGTCGATGTTGACCTTGTCCCACATGAAGGTGCCCGCGTCGGTCTTGAGGAAGGCGCCGCTGGAGCCGATGCCGCCCTCCGCGGTCAGTGTGACCGCCCCGCCCTCGACCAGGCCGCTCTTGCCGCTCGCCACCAGGATGTCGCCCTGGGACGTCACGCTGACCGCCCCGCCGCTGCCGAAGATGTTGTGCTTGCTGGCGATCTGGTCGACGTACAGGTCACCGATGATTTCGTCGATCTTCACGGCGCCGGCGTTGGTGACCGCCTTGACGCTCGCGCCGGACAGGTCGGAAACGTCCGTGCGGATCGCCTTGTCGGAACCGATGCCGGTCTTCGCCGTCAGGTTGATGTTCTTCGCGGCGATGTACGCCTCGTCACCCGACTGCGTGATGTTGCCGTTCGTGTCGATGTTGACCGTGCCGTTCTGGTTGATGATCGGCCCGCGCAACACAACCGAGCCCGTCGAATCGATGTCGACCGTCGCACTGGTCTTGCCGATGTACTGGATCGCGATGTCGCGGTCGGCCTCGATCGAGTGCGTGAACAGCTCGAGCTTGCGCTGCTCGGCCTCCACCTCGTTGTGGTAGGTCGTCGTGCCGTACCACGACGTCTCGACGCGGTCGTCGATGATGTGGACGACCTTCTCGCTCTGCGCGATGGATTCGTGCTTGTAGGTGTAGTTGACGCCGTCCAGGCCGACGTCGCGGTAGAAGTAGTTGCTGTCATCGAGCAGCTTGGGCGTGCCCAGCAACTCGGTGTTGTCCCACTCAATGGTATCCGGGTCCGCCGCCAGCCAGTCGATGCCGATCCAGGCCGTCGTGTCGTGGTGGTAGTAGTAGTACTCCTTGGTTTCCACGCCGACGGTCCAGCCGTAACGCCAGCCGCTTTCGGGCGTGTAGATCGAATTGCTGCCGACGTTCGAGACCTTGGTTCCGGCAAAGCCGCCGGCGCCGTCGTCCTCCGTCTTGACGATCGTGTCACCGGTCTTCTGGTAGAGCGTGACGTACGGATTGGTCGGCGAGCCCTTGGCCTTGTCCTTGATGATCAGGGTGCCCTGCCCAGGCTGCGAGTCGTCGATGCGGTTCACCACCAGCGCGTAGCTCGTGGTATTGACGATGTTGAAGTCGGCAAAGCCGCCCAGCACCTTGATGATGCCGTTGCCCGCGTTCAGGATGTGGCCGGTCAGGTCGACGTAGCCGCCGCGCACGCGCAGCGGATCCACCTCGATCTGGTTGGTGATGGTGTTGAAGCGGACGATGACGTCCTTGTTCGACACCGTGTTCAGCACCACCAGCGTGCCATCGGACGGATCGATCCCCGCGATCTCGTTCAGCACCGCCGAACCGCCGATGTTCACCGAGTAGCTGTCCTTGCCGGACTGGATGATGCCGTTCACGTTGATGAACTCGGCATCGATGATCACGCGGCTGCCGATGACGCCCGACCCCTCCGGCGGCTGCGCCGCCAGCATGGCATTGATGTCGGCAACGCTCGCCTGGCCGACGCCTTCGTAGACCGTCCCGCTGTCGTCGTTGGGCACCGTTCCCTTGGTGATGCTCATCCACATCGCCGCCGGGTCGCCCAGCACGTCGTACTTGGTGACGCCGGTGATGAACACCGTGCCGCCCGCAATGACGGAAATGTTCTTGGCCTCGACCGTCGCCTTGATGACGACGCTGCCCTCGCCCGCGGGGTGCGTCTGCAGCGTGACGCTGCCGCCCAGGTTGGTGATCGTGCCCATCACCGTGATGCTCGGCCACGGGTAGAACTTGCCGTTGCCCTGCGGCCCTGCCACGAAGTCGTTGTTGACGATGATGAAGGGATCCGGGTTCGTGGCCGTGTCCGGGATCGGGTTGAACGTCGGGTTCAGCGCGACCGAGATGGTTTCCCCGGGCACCTGGTTGCGGTTGTCGTCGTCGCGCGCCGCCTTGTTGGAGGTGAAAATCTCGCCGTTCGTCGTCACCGGCGTGCCGTTCAGGTACAGGCCGCCGGTGGATTCCGGGATCTCGATGCCCATGATCTTCAGGAACGCGGGCGTGTGGTTCAGGATCGTCACGCTGGCGTCGCCCGGGGCGATGAACTTGCCGCTGCCCTGCAACTGGTCGGTGCGCACGTCGATCGGGCCGGCTTCGGCCCGGATCGGATTGACCGTCACCGTGATGGCGTACTGGCCCACGGCCACGCCGTCCAGGTTCGACAGGTTGAAATTCACCACCGTGCTGCCCCGCGTCAGGCTCTGGCTGAAGTCCGACGTGTTCTTGGGCAGGAACTTGATGTCGTTGGCCACGCCGCCCGCCACCGATTGCAGCGCGAACTTGTTCGCGCTCAGCTTGCGGACGATGTAGGACTGCCCGTCGACCAGGCCGCCGATGTCGCCGGCCGCGCCCGGAGAGGCGCTGTGGTAGACCACCACGTCACCCGTGTTCAGGCCGTGGCCATTGAGGGTGATGGCGCGGAACTCGAACAGCCCCGCCTTGGCCAGTTCACCCTGGATGCGGGTGATTTCCGTCTGGTAGAAGGCCCGCAGCGTGGCGTTGACGTCCCCGTACAGGCGCAACTGGTCCTTGGCGAAGTCGAGGTCGTCCATGAGGTCGGACTGCACCACCTGAACGCTCGACGAGAAGATGCCGTCGTTGGGCTCGTCGGTGTCGTCCCAGCCGGTCTGCGTGTAGCCGGTGACCGTTCCGGTCGCATCATTCCATGCGGTCAGGGTGAGGGTCTTGTGGCGTTCGGTGCCGGTCTGGACCGTGCCGTCCACCTGCACGATCCCGTGGCCTTCCTGGTGGATCGCCGCGTCGTTCATCTTGGCCGCGGCCGCGCCGTTCAGGAAATCCTGCACTTCGCTGACCCAGCTCGTGGCCTTGGCCGAGCCCGAGAGGTCGGCGAGGCCCTTGCGGTCCGCGTGCAGGCGCACGGTGCCGGCGGATTCGATGCGCGAGCCCGCCGCCGTCGTGATGGTGTTGTCCGTCAGCAGGTACGTGGTCGAATTGACGTCGTCGATGGGGATCGCACTGCCGGCGAAGGTGTCGCTGCGCGCGTCGATGCGATACGCGTCGCGGTTGAAGTCGGTGTCCGTGCCGGTCGACAGGTTCACGTCCCCGCGGGCGCGGATGACCGTGTCGGTCGCCGTGCTGTTGGTGTTCGAGCCATCCCCCAGGATCTCGATGGTGTTGTCCGGGGTGATGATGGCTTCCGCCAGGGCGCCGGTGTAGGTGCCCACGCCGTAGGCTTCCGCCTCGACGGTGGCCGCCACGTCGCCCTGCCCGCGGGCCGAGATGTTGATGTCGCCGACGCTGTACAGGTTCGCACCCGCGCCGATCTGGACCTTGGAAAGGTCCTCGAAGGTGCGGATCGAAGTGTTGGCCACCAGGCCCGCCAGCGCGCCGCCGGCGGTGAAGGCCACCTTGTCCTTGGCGACGATGTCGTTGAGCGTCCTGATGATGAAGTCGCCGGGCAGGTTGGCATCGCCCAGCAGGCTGATCGATGCACCGCCGCCGATCACGACCTGGGTGTTCAGGTGCAGGTTGGTGTCGCTGTCAGCGCCGCCGCCGGAAATGAAGCCGCCCGTGGTGCCGTCGACGTTCGGGGTGCTGAGCAGCGGCTTGAAGACGTGGTTGACGCCCTGGATGACGATGTTCTTGGCCTTGACGATGGCGTTGCTGCCCACGCCCGCCCTGACGTCGCCGTCCATGTTGTTGTCGATGCCCGCACCTGTGCCGGCCAGCAGGCCGCCCGCGAAGGTCTGCACGCGGCTGTTGAACTGGGCGGTGTGCTCGGCGGTGATGTTGAGCGCCCCGCTGCCGCCGCTGTTCGTCAGGTCGATGGTCCGGCCCGCGAGCGTGCGATTGCGGATTTCCGCCGTGGTGGAGCTGTTGTTGGTGGTCTCGGAATGCGCCGAGTTGCCCGCGATCAGGCCGGCGGAGCCCGCCACCGTATCGGCGAAGTTGTCGTCGACGCCGTAGGCCCCGATGCTGAGGCTCCTGCCGGCGAGCGCCACGTTGTTGCCCAGGAAGGCGTTGGTGGTCGTGTTGGAGGTCGCGTACGAGCGGCTCACGCCCGCGCCCACGATGCCGAACGAATTGCTGTCGGAATTGGCCTTGGTGCGGGTGTTGTTGTTAGCCGTGACCGTGCTGGCGCCGTTGATGGTCAGCGTCGAGCCGTCCGCAACGTAGCTGTTCACCGTGGAGTTCACGGTCGCATGCGTGACGGTGGAATCGACCGCCACGAGACCGCCGCTGGAGCCGGTGGACTTGGCGAAGGCGGAGTAGTTGTTGCTGCCGCCCGGGAGCGTGGTCTTGGCGTTCACGAGCAGCGAGCCGGCATTGATGGTCACGTTGCCGGAGCCCGAGCTGGTCGGGCTGCCGACGGAGGCCGTGACGTTCGGCGAAGCGTTGGCCGTCGCTTCCGAGACGCCGATGCCGATGCTGCCGGCGCTGATGCCTTCGGTCTGGGCGCTGGAGGCGACGATGCCGTTGGCCTTCACCGCGACCTGGCCGCTGACCGAGATGCTGGTGTTCGGGCCGATGGAGGCCTTGACCGTCGGATTTGCGGTCGCATTGGCGACATTGCCGGAGGCGGCCACGAACAGGCCGCCGGCCACGGCGCGCGTATTGGCGAGCGCCGTGCTGCGCTGCTCGGCATTCACTTCCACGCTGCTGCCGCTGGTCACGTTGCCATCCAGATAGGCGGTCGTCGAGCCGTTGGCGGTGGAATTCGTCACCGTGACACCGACGGCGACGGCGCCGAAGCCGAGGCCGCGTGAGTCGGATTGCGCCTTGTTGTGGTTGAAGGCACGCACGGTCACCGCACCAGTGGCGGCGATGGTGGAACCGCTGCCGATGCCGGCGTCGACGTCGGCGTTCGACGTGGCGGTGGCAGTCGTGACCTTGATGGCCGCGATCGCGCCGCCGGGGGCGAACGTGTCGGAACGCGCGCCCTGGTCGATGGACGAGCCGCCGGTGGTGTAGTTGTGGTAGCCCTGGACGGTCACATTGCCGCCGGACAACGTCGCGTTGTTGCCGACCTTGGCATCGACGTTGGAGTCGATGGTGGAGGTGGCGGAGGCGGCGCCGAAGCTGCCGCCGAGGCCGATGGCCGTGCCGCGGCCGATCACGTACGACGAAGCCTGGGATTCCGCGCTCACCAGGATGGTGCCGCTGGCCCGCACGATCGACCCGGCGCCGATGGACGCCTCGATGGTCGGCGTCACGAAGGCCTTGGCTTCCGTGTCCGTGGCGTCGCCGCCGATGCTGCCGTTGGTGGTGCGGCCTTCCGAGTTGGCAATGTCGAGCGTCTGGGCACGGACGGTGACGCTGCTGGCCGCGCTCAGGGCGCCGCTCGGGTTGCGTACGTCGCCATTGAGCTGGGCGCGGGTCACGCCTTCCGAGCGCGCGGTCGCGAAAATGCCGCCGAAGCTCGCGAAGGACAGCGATTCGGCCTGGGCGCGGACGCGTGCGTCATTGACGGTGCGGGCCTCGAGGCTCACGGCGCCGCCGGCCTTCAGGCGGGCATTGTCGTCCACGTGGGTCTCGACGTTCGCCGCCGACGTGGCGCGCACGATGTTGCCCTGGGCGACGATGCCGCCCACCGACGGCGCTTCGCCGTAGGCGCGCGCGCCGCGGTTGACGCTCACCGACTCGGGCGCGCCGTCATTGCCGAGGTAGTTCCAGTTGGTCGTCAGCGGGGCGAAGGTCACCACATTTCGGTTGTGCACGGCCAGCAGCGAGATCGCGCCGCCCGCAGTCACCGCCGCATTGGTGCCGATGTAGGCGTCGACGGTTGGGCGAACCTTGACGTCGATCCAGGTCGCGCCGGCCGCCAGGCCGCCGGTGCTGACGCTGAACACGCTGCCATCCGCATCGTGGTTCGTGGCGGCCGAGATGGCGACATTGCCGTCGGCGTTGACGATCGTCCCCGAGCCGATGCCGGCCGCGACGGTCGGATCCACATCGATGAAGGCGAAGTTGAAGTTGAAGGCCGCGGCCCCGCCCGCAATCGCGAAGACGTCGGCCTGCGCGTCGACCGTCGAGCTGGCGCTGATGCTCACCGAGCCGACGGAATCGGTCCCGCCGATATTGGCGTTGTTGCCGATGGTGGCATCCGTGCCCCCGTCGACATCGATCTTGATGAAGGACGCACCTGCCCCGACCGCGCCGACGGAAACGCCGACGGTCTGGCCGGAGATTGTCTGGTTGGAAGTCGAGGAAACCACCACCGAGCTTGCCCGCTGCACGCTCGTGCCGTCCTCGATCTTCGCGTGGCTGGTGCTGTCGTCACTGATGACGATGACCGCGGCGCCGAGGCCGACGAAGCCGGTGGCGCCCGCCACCGACAGGATGCCGACATCCTCATCGAGCTTGGTCTTGACCGCCACCTGGCCGCCTGCATTCAGCGTGCCGGCCGCAGTGGCCGTCACGTTCGAGGAAAGCGTCAGGATGCCGATGGAGGCGCCCACACCGACGACACCGCCGGCGACACCACCCATCTTCGTGTCGAACTCGACGTCCTCGTTGGCGTTGACGACGATGTCGCCGCTGGTGCTCGTCACCGTCGCGCCTTCGATCGTCGCCGCGGTGCCGGTGTTGACCGGTTCCGCCTCCGCGATCTTGCCCGTGATCGCCGAAGCCGAAGGTGCGGCCGCGTTCAGTTTGCCTGCGCCCGTGTCGGCAATGACGCGCATGCGGTCGCTGCTCTTCTTGCTCTGGCTGTCCGAGGCGTTGTCGCCCTCGCCCAGCGCGTTCAGGTTGCTGCCCACCTGGTCGGAAGCCGCCTTGCCCTGGCGCGCCGCATCGGCGTCCGCCGTATCCGTGGTTTCGTCTTCCTTCTCGCGTTCCAGGGAATTGCCGGAATTTCCGTCGGCGTCGGTGTAGTTGCGTTCCAGCGTCGAGCCGACCGACCAGACCGACACCGCGCCGGCCACGCCGACGAAACCGCCGGCGCCGCTGATCACGAAGGAATCGATCTCCTTGATGGCCATCGCGTTGACCTGGATGTCGTCGCGGGCCGTGACCGCCGCACCGGACTTGATCTTCGCGTTGACGTCGTTCTTGAGCACGCCGACGTTGACCGCGCCGCCCACGCCCACGAAACCGCCGGCGATCGCGCCGGTGAACGTCGTGATCCGGGCCTCGTTGCTGGCGCCCACGTACACGCCCTGCGAGGCGCTGGCGCCGGCGTTGCCGCCCTGGTTGATGTCCGCGTTACCGATGAAGGCCTGCGTATCGGAGTCGATCACGCTCACGCTCGCCGCGCCGGAAACCCCGACGAAGCCCGCGCCTGCGGCAACACCCACCTGCAGGACCTTCTCGCTGCTGTCCGCCTGGACCACCAGCCCGTGGCGCTGCGCGGTGTCGAAGCCGTTGGCGGCGTCGCCGCCGGTCAGGGTGCCGGCCAGCACGCCATCCACCCCCACGACGCCATTGCCCAGCGCATTGACCGTGGCACCATCGGCCACGAAGGCGGACGTGTCCTTGTCGATCACCATGACGCCGACCGAAGCGCCGACGCCGACGAAGCCGGCGCCCAGGGCGCCCGCGATCACGGAGACGTTGGTGTCATCGGAAGCCATGACCGACACATCGCCTCCGGCCGAGACGTTGCCGAGGATCGAGGCCGTGGTATCGATGGTCAGCGACAGCACGCTGACGCCCCCGCCGACGCCTACCGTGCCGGCGGCGATGCCCATGCCGACCAGCAGGATGTCCTCGGAGGATTGCGCGTTCACGCGCACGTCGTTCTTGGCCTTCACCGTGCCGGCACCGATCGTTGCGCCGGTGTTGGCCGTCAGGACCGTGACATCCACTCCCGGCGCCACACCCACGGCACCGAAGCCGGCACCCGCGGCCAGCGCCACGTGGTGGAAGTCATTGCCCGCGGCCACCACGACATCCTGGTTCGCGCCGCCATCCGTGGCGGAATCCTTGTTGATCTGCGCGCCCTGGCCGATGTAGGCCTGGGTGTCCGTATTGATCACGTTGACCGCCGCCGCGACGCCAACGCCCACCGTGGCAGCGCCAAGGGCAGCCGAGTAGGTTTCGATGTCGTCGCGGTTCGTGGCAGTCACCGCCACGCCGTTGACCAGTTGCGTGTCCAGTTGCAGCGTCCGGGACCCCGAGGCGGCGGGATTGACGTCAGTGCTCTTGTTGCCGTCGGTATCGATGCCCTCGACGTCCGGCGCCTTCACTTCGCCCGAGCTCTTGAGGCTGCTGGCGGACTGCTTGTTGGCGCCCTGCGCCTCGATGCCGTCGGCGCCGGCGGCTTCCGCCACGTTGCCGATGATGAAGTTGCCGGTGGCGGCCGTCAGGCCGCCCGTCACGCCATCGCCCGAGACGATGGCACCGTTGCCGATGAAGGCCTCGGTTGTCTTGTTGATCGTGGTCACGGTCGCCGCCGCGCCGATGCCGGCCGTGCCGCCCACCGCCACCGTCGCGGCGAACTTGTCGAGTTCGGTACGGTCATCCGCCGCCACGCGCACGGAACCCTTGGCGTGGACGTTGCCGGCGCCGGCCGACGCCAGGCCGCCGGCGTCGTCGCCGATGAAGGCGCGCGTATTCATTTCCAGCACGTGGACGCCGGCATTCAGGCCGACGCCCGCGGTGCCGCCGGCCGCGAGGCCGGCCGCGACGGATGTGATGTCCTCGCTGTTGTTCGCCGAGACGTCGATGTCGCCGTTGACCGTCGCGGTCACGCCGGAATCGATGTAGGCGGTGGTGTCCTTGACCAGGTACAGGACGTCCGCGCCGACGCCCACGCCGGCGGTGCTTGCCGCGGCGATGGAACCCGCCACGGAGACGATGGTCGTGTCGTCGGAGGCCTTGACGTCGAGGTCCGAGGTTCCCAGCGCCCCGGTGGTGTTCGTCGTGGCCAGCCGGCCGATGGACGCGGAAGTGGTCTCGTCCAGGATGTTGATGGTCGGGGATACCGCTACCGCCACGGAGGTGGAGACGCCACCGGCCACCGTGATGGCGATGACTTCCTCGGTCGAGGTCGCCTCGACATCGATGCCGGAAGCGCCGCCGGACGTGACCGTGGCGCGATCGCCGATCCGCGCCGTCACCGTGTCGGTGTGCACCAGCGTGGTGTTCGAGACGCCCACGCCGACGCTGCCGGCGCTGGCGCCGACCGCGCCTGCGATCATCAGGGCCTTCAGGTCACTGTTGGCTGTGACGTCGACATTGCCGCCGGCCTTGATCGTCCCGCCCGCCACCGCGCTGTCCTCGATCGAGGCCTCGGTCTTGGTCGTCACGACCTGGACGCCGATGGAGCCGCTGACGGCGACGTTGCCGCCGCTGGCGGCGAAGGTCACGGCCAGGGAAGAGATGTCGTCGTTCGAATCGGCATTGATGGTGACGTCGCTGCCCGCGCCGTTGGCGGTGATGTCCGTGCCTGCGCCGACCGTCGCCGTGGTATTGCGGATGATTACCCCGACGTCGAGGCCGATGCCCACGCCCGCGCCGTCGGTGCTGACGCCCAGGCCGCCCGCCGCGCTGAACAGGCCCAGCTTGTCCGTCGCCTCGACGGAGACGTCACCGCCGGCGGTCACCGTCGAGTTGTCGCCGATGCTGGCGTGGGTTTCCATGAGGTACACGTCGACCGCGGAAGAGCCGCCGACCACCGTGCCGCCCGTGCTGACAGCGGCGCCGATCGCCAGGGTGCTGATGCCCACGTCGCCAAGGATCGGCACGCCGGCCTCCACCTTGGGCAGCAGGGTCGCATTCGCATCCACGCTTACGCCGCTGGAGGCCGAGAGCGTGACGTTGTCGCCCACCGTTGCGTTCGTGTCGAGGCCGTTCACGACGTTCACGGCGATGGCCAGGCCGATCCCGGTGTCGCCGCCGAGGCTCACCGCGCCGGCGCCGGCGATGTTCTGGATCTCGTTGAGGCTTTCCGCACGGACGTCGATCCGGCCCGCATTCGCGGTCAGCTTGGCATTGTTGCCGACGGAGGCCGTCGTGTCCTCGTCGATGTACTGGACCGAGATGGATCCGCCCACACCCGTCCCGTTGGAGGCGGCGCCCGACAGCGCGCGCGACTGGAACGTGTTGGTGGAGCTGGGCGCCATCACGGCTTCGACATCGATGTCGCCGGCCGTCAGCTGGGCGTCGCTGCCCACCGTGGCGCTGCTGCTGACGAGGGCGATGTTCAGGCCGACGGCGGCCGCCACGCCCGTGTCCGACTGGATGTCGGTGGAGGTGGCGATGCCTTGCGCAATCGCATCGGTATTGTTGCTGGCCTTGACGTCCATGTTGCCCGTCGAGGTGATCACCACGCCGTTGGCGATGGAGGCCTTGTTGTCGACGTCCGCGTAGTTCATCGCGATGGTAGCGGCCACACTGGTGCTGCCCGAGGACGAACCCGTGCCGTTGCCGGACTGCGAGCTGGACTTGTTATTGGCGGTGTCCATGGCGCTGCTTTGCGTGCTGCTCGGATCCGCGGAAGTGCCAGCGCGCGAGTTCGCGAAGTTGGTGCGGTCGGATTGCTCCGTCTCGGCACTCTTGGACTTGGTCGTGCCATCGCTCTGGGTCGTGGACTGGCCCTTGGCGCTCGCCTTGGACTCGGCGTTGGTCAGCACCACCGAGCTGGAGGACACGGACACGTCGTCGGCGCCGCTGAAATTGCGTGCGATGCTGCCTTCGGTGTTGTCGAGCGCGATGTTCAGCGCCAGGGACACCCCCACGCCGACGCTGCCACCGGCGGCTTCGCCGTCGGCGGTCGTCTTCACCGTGTTGCTGTGGTGCGCATCCGCGCGCAGGTCGCCCGTCAGGCCGATGGACCCGTCGGCCGCGTTGCCGGTGCCGATGCGGGCAATGGTGTCGTTGTCGGAAACCACGATGGAGAGCGCGCCGCCCACGCTCGTGTCGCCCTGGGCGCCGGCCTGGGCGCTGGTCGTCACGGTGCTGTCCGCGTCGGACGACACCTCGAACGCGCCCGTGTTGCCGCTGATGCGGTCGCCATGGGCGACCTCGGCGATGGTGTCGTTGAGCGAGATGTTGACCGCCACGGAGGCGCCGACGCCGGTGTCGGAGCCGGACGCCTTCGCCTTGGCCGAGACCACGCTGCTGGTGTCGTTCTCCGCCTTGATGCTGACATCGCCGCCCGAGAGCGTGAGCTTGGAGGGCGTGTCGGCATGCGTGTCGGTCTTGGCATAGCTGAGCGCGAAGGAACCCGCGACCCCGATCTCGCCCTTGCTGGCACCCGAGACGGCCGTTGCCCCGAACTTGTGGGTCTTGTCGCCGCCGACGTCCTTCATGACCGCCTCGGCCGCGAAGCCGTCGGCCGTGATGGTGCCATTGCCGGCGGAGGCGATATTGTCCATGTGCGCGACGTTGATCGCGACACCCACGCCGACCGCATCGCCGCTGCTGGTACCGGCAGCCGCCGACCCGTCCGCGTTGGCGAATGCATCCATGTTGTTCTCGGCGTGCAGCTTCACGGCACCCGTGCCGGCGCCCTCACCCGCGACAATGGTCAGGCCATTGGCGATGGTCGCCCTGGCGTCGCTGTTCGCCACGTTCAGCGCCAGCGCGGCGCCCACGCTCACCGAGCTGTCGCTGCTGCCGCCGGCGTCCGTATTGGCCTTCTGGTCGTTGCTGCGGGTCTTGCCGTCCCCGGAATTCTTGTTGGCGAGGTTGGTGGCCTTGCCGGACTGGTCGTCGGCCTTGCCGCTGCTGGCTTCCTTGGACTTGTCCGCGCCCGCGGCCGACGCAACGGCGTCGGATTTGGACGAGCCGTCACCCTTGGCGGTGAAGCTCACCGCCCCGTCGGCGGTGATGTTGCGTGCCGTCGTGGCCAGGGCACCGTCATTCACGAAGCCCAGCGCAATCGCCGCGCCGACCGCCGTCGAGGATCCGGTGGCCGCCGCTTTCGCCGTCGTGGTGCTGGCGCCGTGGTGGGTGGCGTTTGCGCTGAAGTCACCCGTGATGTTCAGGGCGGCTCCGCCGCCGACGCTCGCCTCGGTCTGGTTTTCCGCCACCGTGATGGCCAGGGCGCCACCGACACCGGTATCCCCGGTGGACTTGCCGCCGCCAATCGCCGTGGTGTCCACGCCATGGCTGCCCGTCGCACTCAGGCTCACGTCGTCGCCGCCATTGAGCGTGCCC
>DASZQJ010000091.1:0-4711 GCA_035549715.1 Burkholderiales bacterium | reverse complement strand
GCGCGCTCCACGCCTTCCAGGCTGGTCGGGGCCTCGCCCACCACTTCGAAATCGTCATGCCGTTGCAGCAGGGCCTTGACGCCGCTGCGAAACAGCGTGTGGTCATCGACCAGCAGCACGCGGATCGCGCTCATGCCGCCGCCTTCTGCAGCACCGGGAGCGTCAGCGTGACGCGCGCCCCGTCGCCCGGCTGCGAATCCACGGCAATGCACCCGCCGATGCGGCGGGCGCGCTCGCGCATGATCGCCAGGCCGACGTGCCCTTCGATGCGGCGCTCGGGGTCGAACCCGCAGCCGTCATCACCCACCCGGAACACGTAGTCCGTTCCGCGTTCGAGGTCCACGCGCACCCGCGTGGCGCGGGAATGCTTGCGCGCGTTGGACAGGCATTCCTGGACGATGTGCAGCGCCTGGATCTGCGCTTCCGGGGACAGCGGCATGCCCGCACCCGACTGCCTGAACTCGGTGGCGATGCCGGTGTCGGCCTCGAAGCGGCCGAGCAGCGCGCGGATCGCCGTTTCCACGTCCGACTCGCCGAAGCGGGTGCGGAAATGCACCAGCAGCTCGCGCACGTCGTCGTAGCTCTCCTGGATGCCTTCGCGCATTCGCGCCAGCCCGGCGCGGGCCTCGCCCCACTCATTGCCGGCCAGTTCCTCTTCCACGATCTGCGCCTGCATGTTGAGGAAGGCCAGCGACTGCGCGATGCTGTCGTGCAGCTCCTGCGCGAGCAGGTTGCGTTCCTCCGACACCGCCATCTCCTTCTCGCGCGCGACCAGGCGCTGGTTCTCGATCGCCACGCCAAGGTGCTGGCCCAGGGACGCGAGCAGCAGGCGTTCGGATTCGCTGAACTCGCGGGCCTGCCGGAAGTACAGGTTCACCACGCCGATGACCTGCTCCTTGGACTGGATGGCGAAGGCCGAGACCGTGCGGCAATCCGCGAGGCGGCAGGGCCCGGCGCCGGTCGCCTCGGCCGGCCGCAGCCGCCGCACCGCCGGCGCACGCCGGGTCACCGCCTCCAGGCAGGCGCAGTTCCCCGTGTCCGGGCACGCATGGTCGCCTGCCGGGCCGCCCGCCGGCCCGTCCTGCACATAAAGGTGCAGCCGGCCGCCCGCCTCTTCCATGAGCCGGATGGCGCCGCCGGCCGCGCCGAAGGTGGCCATGAGCTTGCGCAGGTAGTCGCGGCACATGTCCTCGAGCGACCCCGCGCGGTTGAGCATCGCCGCCACTTCGTACAGCGCCGAGAGTTCGCGGTTCTGGTTCTCGAGCGAGCGGGTCTTGTCGGCCACCTTGGCTTCGAGGGTGCCATACATGTCCTCCAGGCGCGCCGCCATGCGGTTGAATCCGGCGGCCAGGGCGCCGAATTCATCGCGGGTTTCGACGGGCAGGCGCGCATCGAACTCGCCCGCCTCCATGCGCTGCATGCCGTCCTCCAGGCGGTTGACCGGCCGGACCACCAGCAGGTACATGAGGTAGATGAGCGAGATCGTGCCGGCCACCGAAAGCGCCACCAGCCCGAGCTGCAGGAAGCGCAGCCACTCGGCCTTGCCGGAGATCTCCTGCTCGATGGCGAACACCAGGCGGTCGACGGAGGCGACGAAGGCATCGGTCGCGTGCCGGTAGTCCACGACGGCCGCGCCTTGCGGGACGCCATCGCCTTGCGCCAGCATGGCGAAGATCCTCGGCTTCATGTCCCGCGACCAGGTTTCGCGCAGGTCGACAAACTGGCGGTGGAGGGCGGCATCCGCAGGCAGGAACATCGGACGCCTGGGGTCGCCGCTTTCGAGCCCCACGAGGCCTTCGTCGAACGCCGCGACCTCCCGCGCCACCTCGGCGTGGAGATTCGCGCGATCGGCGCCCGGCAGCGCGGCCTGCGAAAGCAGCAGCGCAACCCGGTAGGCCCGCATGCGCTCGCTGCCCGCCTGGTTCACGGCGGCAGTGCCTCCGGTCAAGTCCCAGGAGGCGAGCAGCGTGAAGCCGATCGCGACCAGCGCGACGAGCAGGTAGCCGGTGACGATCACCACCAGCTTGACGCCCAGCTTTTGTGATGAGACAGCCTTGAGCGGCAAGATCATGTTCAGCGCCCCCTGGGCCTCCCGAGCCCACTGCCTGCAGCATGCCGGGCCACCTTTGCCCCGGCATTGCGCCAGATCAAATACGCCTTCCGGCGGATGCGGTCAAGCCCGGGGCCGTTCGTCCGGCGAAGGCGGCGTAGTCCCTGCGCGTCACCGGATCCTCCCAAAGCGGAATGGTGCGCCGCCGCGGGCAGGCGGATGCTGGAGGCTGTCCATGCAGGTTTTTCGAGGGAGTTGAACATGCTTACGGTCATGCGGGCGGCGCTCATCGCGAGCCTCGCGGCAGGGGCGGCGGGCGCCGGCCTCGCCGCCGACAGCGAGACGCCCGCCGGCGCGATCGCGTCCGGCACGCCCCTGCTCAATCTGCGCCCGCGCTACGAATATGCCGACCAGGCAGGCAAGGACACCGGCGCGGCGGCCACCTTGCGCACCCTGGCCGGCTGGCGCACCGGCTCCTGGCGCGGGTTTTCCGGCACGGCGGAACTGATCGACGTCGGCCGGCTCAACGACGACTACAACGACAACCAGAACGGCAAGCTGCAGTACCCGGTCATCGCCGATCCCGACAATACCGACATCAACCAGTTGTTCCTCGATTACACGGGCGTGCCGGGCACCCGGCTGCGGGCGGGCCGGCAGTCGATCAAGCTGGACAACGTGCGCTTCGTCGGCAACGTCGAGTTCCGCCAGGTCATGCAGGTGTTCAATGGCGTCACGCTGGAGAACGAGAGCCTGCCGCGCACGCGGCTCTACGCCGGCTACCTCGGCCGCGTGAAGAACGTCAACACGAAGCAGCACGAGACCGAAACGCTCCTGCTCAACGCCCGCTACGCGGTCACGCCGGACGATGCGCTGGTGGGCTACGGCTACTTCCAGGACCAGGACGACGCCATCGCGCCGCTGGCATTCCAGGGGCCGGCGCCGGCCAGCACGTCCAACCAGAGCCTCGGCCTGCGCGCGGACGGGGCGCATCCGCTGACCCCGGACTGGAAGCTCCTCTACACGATCGAGCATGCCCGGCAGTCGGATTACGCCGGCGGGGACGCCCGCATCGACGCCTCCTACACCCGCGTCGGCTTCGGCGGCCAGTGGCGGGGCTATTCCCTGCGCCTGGACCAGGAAACGCTGGGAAGCAATGGCGGGCGCTACGCGTTCCAGTTTCCGCTGGCGACCAACCACCTGTTCCAGGGCTGGGCGGACGTGTTCCTGGTCACGCCGCGGCAGGGCCTGCGCGACCGCTACCTCAGCGCCGGCGCGAAAGTGGAAAAGGCGCAACTGCTCGCGGAATATCACGACTTCCGCTCGGACACCGGCGACATCGACTTCGGCACCGAAGTCGACCTCGCCATCTCGTATCCGTTGCGGCCGAAGCTGCTCGGCAAGGTCGAAGTCGCCGCGTACGAAGCCGGCGACGCGGTTTCGGGAAAGTCCGACCTGACGCGGGTGTGGTTGACGCTCATCTACAACTACTGAACCGGAAGCAGTGGCCTCAGGCCGCGGGCGGCCTGCCGGAAATCTCCCGAAGGCCCGAGGGCGTGAGGAGGTGGGCAACGAGGTAGGGCGTCTCGCCGGCGGGAATGGAAGTCACGGAAAACTCGCCCTGGAAGCCGATGGCGTCGAGCATCTCCCGCACTTTCGCGGCGCGCGGATGGAAGGCCTCGAGCTTCACGAGCGAGCAGCCGGAATCCGGCATCGCCGTGGCGGGATGGGCGTCCTGCCACTGGATCAGGGTGGGTGCGACGCCTTGCAGCGGCAGGCTGCCGTTGCGCGGCACGGTGATGGTCCAGTGGAAATCGCCGCGGCTCATCGGCGTCGCATAGCCGGAGACGACGGGTGATGCCGCCAGCGCGGCCGTGATGTCCGTGGTGCGCACCACCCAGGTCGCCAGCCGCGGCGCGGTGTTCGACTCCTCTTCGTCCAGCTCGAACCAGCGTGGCCGGTCGGGCGGCGGCGCCGCGGGATCCACGGCAATGACTTCCAGGTAGGTGCCGGCGCCCAGCTTCAGCACGCGGTTGTGCGTGCCCATCGCCACGTGCTCGCCGCCCCCCGCGGGCGCGACCCCGAGGACCGATTGCACGTATTCGGTGCCGGCCTCCAGCGTGGGTGCGGTGATGACGATGTGGTCGAGCAGCGAGCGCAGCGGCGCGGCGGGTTCGGGGACTTTTTTCTTCGGCGGAGGCATCGGGGTCTCGCTAGCCGCGCTGAGTGCTACGAGTCCGACGCCATGCCTGCCCGTAGGTGGGGCTCTCTTTCCGGACCGCCTGGAACGCGTTGCTCAGAACCTTGTCTTGCTCAGCCATAGCTCACCCTTAGCCCGTTGTCCCGATGGTAACGCGATGCCCGCTAGACGCCCGCGGGAATCTTCGCGCGCATCGCCTTTTTCCTGTCGATCCGTCGCCCATCTGCGATGAAAGTGCCGTCGCCCACGGCATGGAGCATCCGCTTTTCCTTGCGGGTGCCGTCGTGCCAGGCAGCGAGACCCTCCAGGATGACGATACTGTGCCTGGACACGACCTCGACCACCCGGCATTCGATGTTGGCGAGGCACTCCTTCACCAGCGGTGCCCGCACGTGGCGTGCCTTCAGCGACGTCAGCCCGAACTTCGTGAACTTGTCCGTCTCCGCGCCCGAGCAGGTGCC
>DASZQJ010000090.1:0-38005 GCA_035549715.1 Burkholderiales bacterium | reverse complement strand
GGCGCCCGTTCCAGTGCTTGCACTCCGGCAACTTCGCCGGGACAGGCGAACCTCAGGCGACGGCGCGCACCTGGCGGCCGCGGCGGTCGGCGAAGCGCCGCTCCGGGAAAGCCAGCGGCTGCTGGCCACGGCGGCGGTCATTGGCGCGCTGCTCGCTCTTCGGCACCACCTTTTCCGTGGAAACCGAGTAGGCCTGGTAGCCCGTGGTGAGCGCGTTGTGCAGCAGCTGGATGCTGCGCTTGGCGGCGAGCATCACCTTGGTCTGCATGCGCTCGGTCGTCGCGTAGCGGGTGACGATCTCCAGCGCGATCTTCGGATGGTCATCGTCGTAGTGCGCGTGCTCGCGGAACCACTTGTAGGTCTTCGGGCCCATCTGCACGCCCGGCTTGTCGCGGTAGGCCTCGAAGCCGTTCACCACCTTGCGGGCGATGTCGCCAGCCAGGCCTTCGATCGCGAAGCTGGTCGCGGCCACCGCCTCGGCGAGCGAGCCCTTGGTGTTGATGTACCAGAGCCAGTCCGTCAGGGACTGCACGTCGCGCAGCACCGGGGTCACGCCCTCGGCGGCGTCGAGCATCTCCTGGCGGGTGAGGCCGAAGCCCTGGCCCATCCAGATCCAATGCTCCGCGTGCGCCTTCTCGACGCGGATGTTGTCGATCAGGAAGTTGCGGGAGTAGTCGTCCTCGACCTTGATCAGGCCCTCGGCGAGGAACTTGGGGAATGCATGGATGAACGGGTAAATCTGGAGAATCCAGCCGCGCATCTCTTCGACGGTCAGCCTGGTGTTGGTCACGCCTTCGCACCAGTCGCCGTTGAGCAGCTCATTGGCGTACGGCTGCAGGTAGCCCTTGAGGGATTCGACCCATTGCGGGGTCGCCACCACGTTCAACTCGTTCATCGAACCCATGACTCTCTTCTCCTTGTTTGTATGCACTCCGATTTGTATCCCCGCCGGCGCGCCACCCGGAAAACACGCCACCGGCGGAACGAAAACCGACATCGCACTGGGACGATGCACGAAGGCAAATTCGCAAGTCAAATCTGACATTTTGTCAGGATTGCCGATTTTTATTTAAAAATCAGCATCTTGAATTGCCCGTTCGCATCATGCGCCGCTGCAAATCATCGTAGGCGGGCCAACATGACGGGCATATCGGTGTGTTCCTGAAAACTTCTCAGGGAATTCCCGAGGCAGGGCACACGGCCTGTCGGGATTTGGCGACAGTACGCGGCGGGGTTCCGGACCAGGTCCGGGCGCGGCCGCAGGCCGCGCTCAGGCGGCCCCGGTGGCGACCTTCAGGCGGGGGCCGAACGGCTTGGGCTTGGCGACACCGTAGCCCTGCGCGTAATCCACCCCGATCTGCTTGAGGGCGGCGATCACGCGCTCGCCGTCCACGAACTCGGCGATGGTCTTCTTGCCCATGACGTGGCCGACGCTGTGGATGGCCTCGACCATGGCCCGGTCGATCGGGTCATCGGCCATGTCCTTGACGAAGCCGCCGTCGATCTTGAGGAAGTCCACGGGCAGGTGCTTGAGGTAGGCGAAGGACGACATGCCCGCGCCGAAGTCGTCCAGCGAGAACCGGCAGCCCAGCCCGCGCATCTCCTGGATGAAGTGGGTGGCCTTGTCCAGCCGCGCGATGGCGGCCGTTTCCGTGATCTCGAAGCAGATGGCCTGGTAGGGCACCGCGAAGCGGCCGAACTGCTCCTTCACGAAATCCAGGAAACGGTCGTCGCCGATGGAGGCCCCCGACAGGTTGATGGCGTAGACGTCGCCCGCCTCGCCGCGCGCCCGGGTCTGCTCGCGGGCGATGATCGCCATGGCATTGCGGATCACCCAGCGATCGATCGAGGGCATGAGGCCGTAGCGCTCGGCCGCGGGGATGAACGCCATCGGCGGCACGATGTCGCCCTTCTCGTCGAGCATGCGAACCAGCAGTTCGCAGTGGCTGCCGCCGCCGGCCTCCTTGATGGGCATGATGTCCTGGGAATAGAGCACGAAGCGGTCCTCGTCGAGCGCCTTCTGCAGGCGCCCCACCCACTCCATCTCGCCGTGGCGCATGGACAGCTCGCTGTCCTCGCGGTGATAGACCTGGACGCGGTTGCGGCCCTTCTCCTTGGCCATGTAGCAGGCCGCATCCGCGGCGCTCAGCACGTCGGCGATGGTGAACAACCCGTCCTCGACGTTGACCACCCCGATGCTGACGCCGATCGAGAAGGAGCGGCTCTCCCAGGCGAAATGGAAGTCCATGACCGTCTGGCGCAGTTCGTCGGCGATGCGCAGCGCGTTTTCCCCGGAGCAGTTCTCCAGGAGCACGCCGAATTCGTCGCCGCCCAGCCGGGCGAGCGTGTCGCCCTCGCGCAGCCGCTTCTGCAGCACCGTGCTCACCTGGCGCATGAGCTGGTCGCCCGCCGCGTGGCCGCAGGTATCGTTGACGACCTTGAACTGGTCGAGGTCCAGGTACATCACCGCATGGTGGCGGCCGATCTGGGCGGAGCTCTTCAGCGCGAGCGCCAGCCGGTGCTCGAACTCGGTGCGGTTGATGAGCCCGGTCAGCGAGTCATGGCTCGCCTGGTAGGACAGCTTGGCGGCGTACTGGCGCTCGCGGCTCACGTCGTGAAGCACCAGCACCACGCCGGTGATCTTGCCGGAACGCGCCCGGATCGGCGCCGCGGACTGCACGATCGGAATCTCGGTGCCGTCGTTGCGCAGCAGCAGCATCGTCGCGGCGGACTCGACGTTGCGCTCCTCGCGCAGCACCATCTCGACCGGGTTCGGCGCCATCGACCGGGTGGTCTCGTCGATCATGCGGAAGATGGCCTGCAGCGGCAGTCCGCGCGCCGAGCCGGCGGTCCACCCCGTGAGTTCCTCCGCCACGGGGTTGAGGTATTCCACCCAGCCGTCGTTGTCGGTCGTGATGACGCCGTCGGCGATGGAGGCGAGCGTCACCTGGGCGCGTTCCTTCTCCGCGAACAGCTCTGCCGCGGCCAGGCGCCGGTCGGTGATGTCGGTGATGGCGCCCGCCATGCGCACCGCCCGGCCGTCGGGCGTGCGCACCGACTGGCCGCGCGAGCGGAACCAGCGATAATCGCCCGCCTTGGTCTGCAGGCGCATCTCGATGTCGAAGGGCCGGCCGCGCTCGAGGTGGTCCTCGAAGGCCGCCTCGGTCGACTCCTTGTCGTCCGGGTGCAGGCGCGAGATGAGCGCCTCATAGGTCGCCTCCATCTCGTGGTCGCGCAGGCCCAGCAGCTGCTTGAAGCGCGGCGAGTAGTAGACCTCCCGGGTGTCGATGTTCCAGTCCCAGAGGCCGTCGTTGCTGCCGGTCACGGCCAGGTTGAAGCGCTCCTGGCTGAGCTTGAGCTCGTGCTCGGCGCGCTCCCGGTGGCGGACCATGCGCCGCGACAACAGGATGCCGATCGGCACCAGGATGCCCGCGGCGGCGAGATTGGCGATCAGCAGCAGGGACTTGGTCTTGCGCGTGGCATCCCCCAGCGTGCGCGTGAAGCGGTCGGTGAGCGGGGTCAGCCGGTTGTCGATGTCGAGCAGGCGGGCGCGATACTCGCGCAGGGCCCCCGGGGTGTCCATGCCCGATTCGATGAGCGCGTGCAGCTCGTCGGCCGCCCGGGTGAGCTCGGCAATATAGCTGTCGCCCTCGGTCCACAGGTCGATGACCGCCGCCATGAAATCGATGTGGCGGAAACGCCGGTAGAGCATGATCAGCCCGGGAATGTCCTCCGGATGGTTGCGCCCCTCGATGAAGCCCTGCCAGGCCTGCGCGTAGTCCGGGTCCGGTTTTTCCAGCTCGAGCCGCGCCTTGCTGTCGCCCAGGGGGATGGCGATCGCCTCGCGGTAGTTGTTGTAGTCGCTGATCGAGCGCGTCTCGGTATAGCGCAGCAGGTGGAACATCGCGCGCTTCTGGCCCTTGGACCACAGGCTCTCCCCCTCCGAGTAGGAGCGCGCCGCGACCAGGATGTTCATGCTCTCGGCCGAGAGCCATACCAGGACGATGACGATGACCAGGAACGGCCAGATGATCTGCAGCAGACGGGCGCCGACGGGGAACAGCCGGGCGACCCGGGTCCGCTTCAAACTGGCGTGGGAGGTATTGCCGGCGTTGGGTTCGATGATGCGGCCCCTGCGTCAGTCGTTATCATGGGATTCGGCCAGGGGATCGACGCCAGCGCGCGGAGCCCCGCGGCGACGGGCGCCAACCGCAATACCCCCCTGCCCCCTTCAACGACCGGATTTCGCACAATATCAGCCCCGAAGACGATTGTCTCGACGCCTTAACCCGGGTCCGGGGACTGGAATGGGCGCGCCAGTTCCGCCATGACGGCGGAAACCGGCAGGATGTCCCGGACCAGTCCCACCGACTGCCCGGCATAGAGGGCGAAGGCCTCGATGTCCCCCGTGGCGCCCTGCATCGGCGCTGGCACGTCGTAGCGCCGGATGGTCCTGCCGTCCGCCATGGTGCCCAGCACGTCGCCCTCGCCGGGCCGCCTGCCGGGCGGCGGGTGGCCGGCGGCTTCCCATGCCCGAAGTGTGGAATTGCGCAGCGCCCGGGTCGGCGCATCGGGCCAGCCGCCGTCGAACACCGTCGAGTAAACCGTATCCGTGGCCGCCGCCGCCACCAGCAGCCTCTTGAAATCGTCGTGAGCGCCCGATTCCTGCGTCGCCAGGAAGCGCGTGCCCACCCAGACGCCCTCGGCCCCCAGCGCGAGCGCGGCACGCACGCCGCGCGCGTCGGCGATGCCGCCCGCCGCGACGACCGGCAGTTGCGGGACGGCGTCGCACACCAGGGGCACCAGCACCAGGCTGGAGACGGTCGACCAGACGTGGCCGCCCGATTCCACGCCCTGGGCGACGATGATGTCCGCGCCCTGGCCGGCGGCGCGCCTGGCTTCCTCGGGCGTGGCGACGGTCTGGATGACCGCGGCGCCAGCGGCCTTCGCCGCCGGAATGTAGGCCCCGGCGTCGCCCCAGAAGAACGAGACGACCTTCACACCCGCCTCGAGCGCGATCGCCAGGCGCTCGTGCTGGTCCCAGGGCATGCCCAGGTTCACGCCGAACGGTCCCGACGTCAGCGCCCGCGTGGCGTGCAGCTTCTCGCGCAGGACATCGGGCGAGTCCCAGCTCGTGCCGAGCATGCCGAGGCCACCCGCGTTGGTGACGGCCGCCGCGAGGGCCGGCGGCGCGGTGCGCCCCATCGGGGCCTGGAACACGGGGTAACGGATGCCGAGCAGGCGGCAGATGCGGTTCTGCATGGGAGCGCGGGGACGGTTTGGCCGAGTTTACCCCCAAAGTCCCGATGCAACGATCCCGGCCGCCGGCAGTCGAACGATGCAGCCGCCTCCCGGGCTCCGTAACGGCGTGTCACGCGTAAACCCGCGCCGCACCCGGGCCGTTCCTGGGGCGTAGAATCCATCCATGGAGGTGACGATGAAAGCTTCGGTCCTGGCTTGCGCCCTGCTGGCGGCGCCCGCGTTCGCGGCGCAGGTCGAAACCGCGGAAGTCCTCAGCGCGGCGCCCGTGTATGGCACCCTGAATGAACCGCGCCAGCAGTGCTGGAACGAGACCGTGACGACCTACGAGGCGGCGCCCCGCAGCTATGGCGGCACCCTCCTCGGCGGCATCGCCGGCGGCCTCATCGGCAGCACCATCGGCAGGGGCGACGGCCGCGCGGCCGCCGCGGCCGCGGGCGCCGCGATCGGTGCGCTCGCGGGCGACCAGGCGGATCGCAACCATGCCGGCACGGTGGCCGTGCCCCGGCAGGTGCAACGCTGCCAGACGGTGGACAGCTATCGCCAGGGGATCACCGGCTACAACGTGACCTACGACTACCACGGGCGCCGCTACACGGAGTTCATGAGCTACGATCCCGGACCGCGCGTGCAGGTCCAGGTCGGCGTCGTGGCCGGGCCCTCGCCGCAGCCCGCGCCGGCGGCATCGCAGGAGCCGCGCCGCGTCCCCTCCCAGCAGATTACCTACGTCGACCCGGACGGCAACGTGCCGGTCTGGGCGTACAAGCCCTACAAGCGGCCCCGTCCCGCGGACTGATCCGGACACAGGGCGGCAGCTCCCGGGGGCGGCGCGCAAGCGCCGCCCTGTCCTTTGCGCGGCCGGCATTGGCGGCCGCATCCGCGTCGCCCGCTCAGAACGGCTCGCAGGTCACCGCCATCGGCACCGCGCGCGCCACGACCGCCGCGATGGGAGAGCGGCGCTGGGCGCAAGCCACCAGGTCACTGAGCGTTTTCGCGGGACAATCCGCGCGCACGCGAAAGCGCACGCTCAGGCGCTCGAAGCCGCCGGCAACCTCTTCGCGCACCCCGAGGAAGCCGCGCAGGTCGAGCTCGCCCTCCACATGCGACTCCAGCGCGCGGATGCTCACGCCCTCGAGGGCCGCCTGGTAGACGAAGGTGGTGGTGAGGCAGCCCGCGAGCGCATGCAGCAGGTAGTCGAACGGGTTGGGCGCCTCGTCGTCGCCGAACACCAGCGCCGGCTGGCCGCTTTCGATCACGATGCGTTCGCGCGGGTTTTCCGCGGCAGCACCCCGGTAGCCGCCGATCGTGCTGCGGTTCAGCCCGCCGCTGACCCACTGGTTGGTGGCGCGGAAGGTGAACTTGGCCAGCACCGGCACCGCCTTCATCGCCTCCACCATGCGGCCCAGCCGGTCGAGGTCGACCCCGTTCACCTTCGCCGCGCCCGCGGCACCGCTTCGCCCGGGCATGCGTCACCCCGCCCCCACCACGCTGAACGGCGCGCCTTCGCGCGCGTCGCGGTGCGGCGCCAGCAGCGCGAAGGTCGAGGCGGTCAGGGCCTGGATCAGGGTGATGCCTTCGCGGCCGATGGCGAGCGATTCGCCCGCCTGCAGCTCGTAGTCGCGCACGTCGGCATCCTGGATGATCCACAAGCGGCCCTCGATGGCCTGCACGCTCAGGCCCTCCGCCCCCTGCACCCTGACCATGCCGCCCGGCCTGAGCGTCAGCCGGTGGCCGGTCGCCCGGGAGGCATCCGCCCTAGACATTGGCGGACGCCTGGCGGGCCTTGCGGAACAGGCGCGGGAGCAGCGCCGGGACCCGGGCGCGGTAGTTCGCGTAGTCCGCGCCGTGCGTGTCGAGCAGGTCGCGCTCCTCGAGCTGGATCGCCACCAGGATGTAGGCCGTGGTCACCACCGCAAACAGCAGGTGGGTCGCGGTCATCGTCGGGGCGGACCAGAAGGCGAACAGGAAGCCCACGTAGAGCGGATGGCGTACGAGGCGGTAGGGTCCCGGCGTCACGAAGCGCAGGTGCGTGTACTGCCTGCCGCGCAGGTACAGCCACACCTGGCGCAGGCCGAACAGGTCGAAATGGTTGATCAGGAAGGTCGTGACCAGCACCAGTCCCCAGCCGAAGGCAAACAGCGTGTAGAGCACCGCGCGGGCCGCCGGGTCCTGGACGTCCCACACCATCCCTCCCATCGGCTGCCAGCCCCAGAACAGCAGCGCGAGCGCGAGGCTCGCCATCAGGACATAGGTGCTGCGCTCCATGGGTTGCGGGATCCAGCGCGTCAGCCAGCGCTTGAAGGCGGGCCGCGCCATCACGCTGTGCTGGATCCCGAACACGCCGAGCAGGGCAACGTTGATGAGCAAGGCCGACAGCAGCGGGACCTGCGGCGCCGAATCCATCGATTTGGGCACGAACAGGTTGCCCACGAAACCGATGGCGTAAAGGAAAACCCCGAAAAACACGGCATATGAAACGATGCCGAAAGCAAAGACCGTGATTCTTTTCATGATCCACTCCTCCGTTGTCAGGGCGCGCCATGTCCCGGCGCGACCCGGCCCTGCCTAGCAGTTCCCAGGCCAGCGGCGTGTGGGGAAATTTTCCCCAGCGGATGAAGGGGTTGCCGGATTCCGGACGGTGCCGCGAGGTCGCGAGATCTCACGGCTTGCGAGTTTTCGCGAGGTCCGTTGCGAGAACTCGCGACCGGCGCGTGCGTGCGCGGCTCAGGCCGGACGGCCGATGCCGAGGGCCTTCATGCGCGAGGCAAGGGTCGAGGGATTCATGCCGAGCAGGCGGGCGGCGCCGCGCTCGCCCGCGACGCGCCAATCGCAGGCATCCAGGGCGCGGACGATGTTGTCGCGCTCCAGCGATTCGAGCTCCTGGATGGTGTGGATGCGGCCGGACGCCGCGGCCGGCGCGGGCACCGCGGCCAGGGCCGGCTCGGGCAATGCGCGATCGAGGTCGAGCCGCCCGTCGCGCGCAGTGATGACGGCGCGCTCGATCACGTTCTGCAACTCGCGCACGTTGCCCGGCCACGAATAGCCGGTCAGCCGGCGCTCCTGGTCGGCCGCCAGGGGCAGCAGCGTCCTGCCCATGGAGCGGGAGAAGCTGCGGATGAAGTCCCGCGCCAGGATCAGCACGTCGTCACCGCGGTCGCGCAGCGGCGGGATGCGCAGCGGGAAGACGTTGAGGCGGTAATACAGGTCTTCGCGGAACCCGCCGCGCTTGACCATCTCGAGCAGGTCGCGGTTGGTCGCGGCAAGCACCCGCACGTCGACCTTGCGGGTGCGCGAGCTGCCCACGGGCTCGAGCTCCCCCTCCTGGAGCACGCGCAGCAGCTTCGCCTGCAGTTCCAGCGGCAGCTCGCCGATCTCGTCGAGGAAGATCGTCCCGCCGTCGGCGAGCGCGAAACGGCCCTCGCGGCGCGCAGTGGCGCCGGTGAAGGCGCCGCGCTCGTGGCCGAAGAACTCGCTTTCCATGAGCTGCGCGGGGACGGCGGCGCAGTTGACCTTGATCAGCGGGCGCTCGCTGCGCCGGCTGAGCGCATGGATCGCGCGCGCGAACAGCTCCTTTCCGGTGCCGGTCTCGCCCAGCAGCAGCACGGTCGAGTCCGTTGTGGCGACCTGGCGGACATCATGCAGTGCGCGCAGGAGCGGCTCGCTCTCGCCGGCGATGTCGCCGGGATTGCGCAGTTCGCGCAGCTCCTCCCGCAGGTATTCCGCTTCGTCCTTGAGCGACCGGATGCGCTTCTCCGCTTCCAGCCGGTCGTTGAGGTCGCGCAGGATCAGGGTGAAAAAGGGGCCCTGCGGGCCGGACGAGCAGCCGATGGTGGCCTCCGCGGGAAATTCCCCGCCCCCCCTCGTCCTCACCGCGAAGCCGCCCGGCACCCAGATGTGGCGCATTTGCGACCTGCCTTCGCTCAGGCCGTTGGCGAGGCTGCGCAGCTTGCCCGCGCTCTCCGGATCGAGGAAGCCGCAGAAGTCGCTGCCGAGGACCTCCGCCGCGGCACAGTCCAGCAGCTTTTCGGCGGCGGGATTGCACAGGGTGATGGCGAGGCCGGCGTCGAGCTCGACGATGGCGTCCATCGCGGTGGAAACCAGGCGCGACAGCTTCTCCGCCCCTTGCGCAACCTTCGCTTCCGCACGCAACCGCAGCATCTCGGCCGTCGTCCGCGCGGCGAAGATGCGCAGCAGGTTCTCGTTGCGGTCCGACTGCGGCATCGGCCGGTTGTCGATGACCCCGAGGTGCCCCATCACGGTGCCGTCCTCGTTGAACATGGGCATGGCGAGGTAGCTCACCGCGCCGATCTTCTGCAGCGGCCGGTCCAGCGGGAAGATGCCGGTGACGTTGTCCGGGATGTGGATCATCTCGCGCCGGTCGATGACGGGCTCGCACGGCGTGCCGTCGACGCGATATTCGTATCCCATGCGCCACTCGCCGTTGATCAGGAAGGCCTTGGCGTGCAGGATGCGCCGGTCGGGGTGGTACTCCGTGACCCAGGCCCCGCAGGTGGCCAGCACCCGCGCCAGGTTCTCGACGACGGCCACGAAGAACTGCTCCCCGGTCGCGCTCGCGGTGCCTTCCACCAGGAAGCGCAGTGCCGCGGCGTCATCGGGCCGGTCGGAAGGCTTCGGGAGGGGGGCGGCGCTCATGGGGTCGGGTCCTCGGGCGGAGCGCAGATTCTAGTCCCGGCGGGGCCGCGCGGGGAACCCGGCGCGGCGCAGCGACGTAGAATGGCGGTTCCGTTTCGTGCCCATCCCTGCCCATGCTGAACCCGACGCCGGCCACCGTTTACCTCAAGGACTACACCCCGCCCTCCTTCCTGATTTCCGATGTCGATCTCGACATCGACCTGCGCGAAGACCACGCCCGCGTGCGGGCGCGGCTCCAGGTCTCGCGCAACCCGGCGGCCCGCGACCCGCGCGCGCCGCTGGAGCTCGACGGCGACGAGATCGGGCTCGTATCGGTGGCGATCGACGGCACGCCGCTTGACACCGGGCGCTACACCGTGGACGCGACCCGCCTCGCCATTGCGTCGGTGCCCGACCGCTTCGTGCTCGAGACAACGGTGCGCCTCGCGCCCGGGGAAAACACCAGGCTCATGGGCCTGTACGCCTCCCGGGACGGCTATTTCACCCAGTGCGAGGCGGAGGGATTCCGGCGCATCACCTGGTTCATCGACCGTCCCGACGTGATGTCGCGCTACACGACGACCATCCACGCGGATTCCGCCGCCTATCCTTTCCTGCTTTCCAACGGCAACCAGGTGGCGCACGGCGAGGAAGCCGGCGGCCGGCACTGGGCGCGCTGGGTGGACCCCTTCCCCAAGCCTTCGTACCTGTTCGCGATGGTGGCGGCAAGGCTCGACCGCCGCGACGACTCGTTCATCACCCGGTCCGGTCGCAGGGTCACGCTGTCGGTGTTCGTCGAACCGGGCAAGCTGGACCAGTCGGGGTTCGCGATGCAAGCGCTCAAGCGGGCAATGCGCTGGGACGAGGAGGTGTTCGGCCTGGAGCTCGACCTCGACCAGTACATGATCGTCGCGGTCGGCGACTTCAACATGGGGGCCATGGAAAACAAGGGCCTGAACATCTTCAACACCAAGTACGTGCTGGCCCGCGCCGACACCGCCACCGACACGGACTTCATGTTCCTCGACCGCGTGGTGGCCCACGAATACTTCCACAACTGGACCGGCAATCGCGTCACCTGCCGCGACTGGTTCCAGCTCTCGCTCAAGGAGGGCCTCACGGTCTTCCGCGACCAGGAGTACGGGGCGGACACCTATTCGCGCCCCGTGCAGCGCATCCAGGAAGTGCGCTCCCTGCGCGCCGCGCAGTTCCCCGAGGACGCGGGTCCCATGGCGCACCCGGTGCGGCCGTCCTCCTACATGGAGATCAGCAATTTCTACACGGCCACCGTGTACGAGAAGGGGGCCGAGGTGGTGCGCATGATCCACACCCTGATCGGATCCGCGGCGTTCCGCAGGGGCATGGACCTCTACTTCCAGCGCCACGACGGGCAGGCCGTGCGCACCGAGGAGTTCGTGCAGGCGATGCAGGATGCCTCGGGCGCGGACCTTGCACAGTTCCGCCGCTGGTACGAGCAGGCCGGCACCCCGGTCGTGGAGGCTTCGGCCACCTACGACGCCGCAGGCAGGCGCTACACCCTGCAGTTGCGCCAGAGCTGCCCGCCCACGCCCGGGCAGCCGCAGAAGCTGCCCTTGCACATTCCCTTCGCCCTCGGCCTGCTCGACGCGGAGGGCAGGGACCTGCCGCTGCAGCTCGAAGGCGAGGCCGCACCGGCCGGCGCGACGCGGGTGCTCTCCCTGAAGGAGACCGTCGCGCATTTCACTTTCGTGAACGTGCCCCATGCGCCGGTACCCTCGCTGCTGCGCGGCTTCTCGGCGCCGGTGAACCTGCGCTTCGATTATGGCGACGCCGACCTCGCCCACCTGATGGCGCACGATTCCGACGCCTTCAACCGCTGGGACGCCGGCCAGCGCCTGGCCATGAACGTCATGCTCGACGCCATCGAGCAGGTGCGGGCCGGGGACGCGCCGTCCTTCCCGCCCTCGCTGTTCGAAGCCTTCCGCCGCACCTTGCGCAACGCCGCGGAGGATCCCGCCTTTGCCGCCGAGGCCCTCGGCCTGCCCTCGGAAGGCTTCGTCGCCGAGCAGATGGACGAGGCCGCGCCGGACGAGATCCACGCGGTTCGCGTCGCCCTGCGCCGCCGGATGGCGGCCGAGCTGCGGGAGGACCTCGAGCAGGCCTATTGCGACTTCGCCGCGGCCGGCCCCTACAGCCCGGACGCCGCATCCGCGGGCAGGCGCGCGCTGCGCAACCTGTGCCTTGGTTACCTGATGGAGATCGATGAAGCCGGGCCGCGTGCGCTGTGCGTGACGCAGTTCGAAACGGCCGACAACATGACCGACGCCATGGCGGCGCTCACCGCGCTGGCGAACACCGACTGCCCGCAGCGCAAGGTGGCGATCGAGGCGTTCTACGCGAAATGGAAGGGGGAGCCGCTGGTGCTCGACAAGTGGTTCGCGGTGCAGTCGGCCTCCCGCCTTCCCGGCACCCTCGGGGAGGTGAAGGCGCTGCTCGCGCATCCCGACTTCTCGATGCGCAATCCGAACCGCGCGCGCTCCGTGATCGGGTCGTTCTGCAACGGCAACCACGTGCACTTCCACGCCGCCGACGGCTCAGGCTACGGCTTCGGCGCCGACCAGGTCATCCAGCTCGACGCGCTCAATCCCCAGGTGGCCGCCCGGCTGGCGCGCGCCTTCGACCGCTGGCGCAGGTTCGACGCGGGTCGACGCGCGCATTCGCGCAAGGCGCTGGAGCGCATCCTCGCCACCACCGGCCTGTCGAAGGACACACGCGAAGTGGTCAGCAAGGCCCTCGCCGACTGAGGAGGATCCATGGCCGCGACCGTCACCATCTACCACAATCCCCGCTGCAGCAAGAGCCGCGAAACGCTGGCGCTGATCGAAGGCAGGGGCGTCGAGGCGCAGGTCATCGAGTACCTCAAGACCCCGCCCACGAAGGAGCAGCTGCGCGCACTGCTGGGCAAGCTCGGCATGAAGCCGGGGGCGCTCGTGCGCAAGGGCGAGCCGGTCTACAAGGAGGCGTTCGCCGGCAGGACCCTGACCGACGAGCAATGGCTCGACGCGCTGGCGAAGCACCCCATCCTCATCGAGCGCCCGATCGTGGTGAAGGGCGCGAAGGCCGTGCTCGGCCGCCCGCCGGAGAACGTCCTGGCGCTGCTGCGCTAGCTGAAGGCGTGCAGGGGTAAAAGCGATTCCACCCTTCACTCATTCACGCCTTTGCCGTCTGCCGTTCAGCGCCGCTTGCTGCGCGAGGGAACCTTCGTGCGCGACGAGCGCCGCCCGTGGTCCTCGAAGAACTTCGCCAGGAGCTCGACGTCGGCGCGGCGCGCGCCGGAGGGCCGCATGACCAGCGCGATGGTGCGCGACGGCACCTGGGTCGCGAAGGGGCGCGCGATCAGGTTCGTGCCGTTGAGGATCCCCGCCTTCAACATGATCTCGGGCAGCAGGGTCACGCCCAGTCCGCCCTCGACCATCTGGATCAGGGTGTTCAGGCTCGTCGCCTCCACCATGGACTGCGACTTCGTGCCGCGCGCGCCGCAGGCGGCGATGGCGTGGTCGCGCAGGCAGTGCCCTTCTTCCAGCAGCAGCACGGTGCCGGGCTCCAGGTCGCGAACCAGGACTTCCTTCCTCCTCGCCTGCGGATCGTCACCGCGCGCCACGAACCAGAACTCGTCCTTGTACAGCGGAATGACGCCCAGCTCGCCGGTGTCGAAAGGCAGCGCAATCACGGCCGCATCGAGCTCGCCGGCGCGCAGCCTCTCCAGCAGCCGCTCCGTCAGGTCCTCGCGCAGGTAAAGCCGCAGGTCCGGATACGCGCTGCGCAGCTCGGGCAGGGACACGGGCAACAGGAATGGCGCGATCGTCGGAATGACGCCGAGCCGGAAATCCCCGGATAGCGGCGCGCCGGCGCCCCTCGCCGTCTCGACCAGGTCCTGCGCCGCCGCCAGCATGGATCTGGCGCGCTGCGCGGCCTGCTCCCCGGCGGCGGTCAGGCGCACGCCCCGCGGGTCGCGCTCCACCAGCTCGACGCCGAGCTGGGTTTCCAGCTCCTTGATGCCGGACGAGAGCGTGGACTGGGTGACGAAGCAGGCCTCGGCAGCCGCACGGAAATTGAGCTTCTCCCCGACTTCGACCAGGTAGCGCAGCTGCCTGAGGGAGGGAAGGACCTGGTTTGCCATGGCGCGATGCGATCGATGAATTCGATCAATATAGCATCACGCCACCCTTGAATCGATCAAACGGAAAAGGCGGGGCCGCGGACGGTCCGCCCGCGGCCCGGTCCCGTCGCACGCGCTCAGTCGTCGAACTCGATGTGCTTGATGAAGGCGACCCTGCCCTTGTCGTTGCGCACGATGTTGTAGCCGTGCACGCCATCGCCGTTGGCATTGAAGTTGTAGGTGCCCTCGACGCCTTTGAGTCCCTTGATGGCGAGCATGGCCGCGCGCACCTTTTCCGGGTCGGTCGATTTTGCCGCCTCGATCGCGTGCTTGAGCAGGTACATGCCGCCGTAGCACCACGCCGAGTACAGGTCGGGTTCCATGCCGTGCTTCTTGCGGTAGGCCGCGGCAAAGCGCCGGCTCTCCTCGTTGGCGTCCACCACGAAGTCCGACACGCCGTAAGTCCCGTGCAGCGCCTCGCCGGCCAGGCGGATGGCGGTTTCCGTCACGATCGAGGTCGAGCCGATCCAGGGGACGTTCATGCCCAGCTGGCGCAGCTGGCGCGCGAAAATGCCCACGTCCGGCGAGTTGGTCATGTAGCTGCCGATCACGTCCGCGCCGGACTTCTTGACCGCGAGCACGATGGGCGTGAAATCCTGCGAGTTGTTGGTATAGCCCTGGACGAGCACCGGCTCGACGCCGAGCGCCTTGAGCGCATCGACCAGCGCGTTCTTGCCGCCGGTGCCGAAGGTGTCGGTCGAATGGATGATCGCCCACTTCTTCGCCTTGAGCTCCTTGACCCCGAACTCCGCCATCACCCGGGAGGAATACAGGTCGTTGGGCCGCACGCGGAAGATCCAGGGATTGTTCACCCGGGTCAGGCTCGGGTCGCTGCCGCCGATGACCGCGGGGATCCTTGCCTTGGCGATGGTCGGGGAGGCCGCCTGCACCTGGGTGCTGCGCAGGGGACCCAGCACCGCAACCACCTTTTGCGACACGAGCTTGGAGTAGGCGAGCACGGTGCCGGGGTTGGTGCTCTGGTTGTCCTCGATCTGCAGCTCGACGGGCCGGCCGAGGATGCCACCCGCCGCGTTGATCTCCTCGACCGCGAGTCTGGCACCCTGCGCGGTCAGCACGCCCGCTTCGGCCTGCGGACCGGTCACTTCATCGACGAGGCCGACCACGATCGGATCGGCGGCGAATCCGGGCGTCGCAAAGCCCAGGGCAAGGACGGCAAGGACACGGATGCAAAGCGTGCGCATGGAAATTCTCCCCCCTTCTTGTCATGGCCGCCTTGCTGCGATGCGCCGGGCGGTCGGGCACATTCTGCGCCCAAACCGCGCCGGATGGGGCCCGCGGATCAGTCGCCCCGGGAGGGATTGAAGCCGACTTCCTTCATGTAGAGGGCGAGCACGTGGTCCATGCTGGCGGCGTGGTTCTCGAACCATTGCGCCACCGCCTGCGCGAGGACCGGGCCGAAGCGGGTCTCACCCGCGGCGGCGCGGCGGCGCACTTCGTGCGCGATCTGCATCACGCCCTGGTGGTCGTTCACATGGCAGGCCGTGGGCGGGAAATTCATCTGCTCCATCCAGCGCTGCTCCTGGCCGAAATGAGCCTCCGTGTGGGCGATGAACTCGTCCAGCACGGCCAGGGTTTCGGACTCCGGCGCCTCCGCCAGCCGGTTCAGCAGCTCGACGAACTCGCGGTGGGTTTCGTCCATGACGCCCCGGTCGAGCTCCAGGGCGGCGTTCCATTCCATCACTCCCATGCCTGCGTGCCTTCCGGTCTGCGGATCGAAGACCGGATTGTAACCTCCTGCATGGGCGTGCTCCCGGGCGCCTGCCGCCGGCTTGATCCCGGTCAAACGCCGATGCGGCGCCCGGCCGCAGGATGGACACTGGACCAACAGGCGGGAAACGGGGCCGTGAAATCCTATCGGCAGATCACGAAGGACATCAACGAGGGCATCGGGCGCCTGCGCAAGGGCGCGCCCGACGCGCTCGAGGGATTCAATGCGCTGGCCAGGGGCGCCTTGAAGGCCGGGGAACTGTCCGAGACGAACAAGGAGCTCATCGCGCTTGCCATCGGGGTGGCGGGCCACTGCGACGGCTGCATCGGCTTCCACGCCCGCGCCCTCGTCCGGCTGGGATGCTCCCGGCAGCAGGTCATGGAAGCCCTGGCGGTCGCCGTCTACATGGGCGGGGGCCCGTCGCTCATGTATGCAGCCGACGCCATTCACGCCTACGAGGAATTTGCGGCGGGGACCGCCCCCGCCGGCGCCGCCTGACCCTTTCAGCCGACGAAGGCGGCCGGGACCGGATCCTCGCCGAGCGCGTTGCGCAGGACGGCCCAGTGCATCGCTTCGTCGCCCAGGATGCTCGCCGCCGCCTTCGAGAGGTCGCGGTTCTCGAACTTCGGCACCGCGCCCAGGTAGGCGCTCACCGCCCCCTGCTCCAGCTGGGCGGCAAGGCGCAGGACGTCCGACTGGCTCTTGAGCTTCTCCACGGCAAAGCCGTACTTCGATTTGCCCTCGACGGGATGGCCGCCCAGCTTGGAGACGGTCGCGGCCAGGATGTCCGCATGGGCCTTGTGATGTCCCTGGAATTTCAGGGCCAGCGATTTCACCGCGGGTTCCAGCAGACCGCTGTCAGCGCCCAGTTGATAGGCCGCAATGGCCTCGCGCTCGGCGCCAAGTGCGGCATTGAGGATCGCGACGTCGGCGCCGGCATCGGCATTCTTCTGTCCCGCGGCGAGGCTTTCGCGGCCGCTGAGCAATGCGACGGCAGAGGCGGACAGCAGCAGCCCGGAACGGCCCAGGAAGGTACGGCGGCCGCAGGCAAGATGGGGATCGTTGGCAAGTTGCAGGAAAGACATGGTCCTCTCCTTCTACGAGATACGGGGGTTTCGGGGAAAATCCGGCGGCGTGAGTCCCGCCGGGACGAATGGCCGCCTGGGCGGTCAGGAGGAATCCGGAGGATCGATCCGGTCCAGGACCCCGCGCACCAGGCGGTCACAGCGCTCGCCATCGAAGGAAAACGCCTCGTTGGTGGCGAGGTCGATCTCGCGCGCCAGGGATTCGCGCAACAGGCTGCGCGCGCGGAAGAACCGGGTGCGAACCGTGGCCTCGGGAATGTCCAGGCAGGCGGCGGTCTCCTCCACGGACAATTCCTCCAGCGCACGCAGGATGAATACCGCACGAAAGGCTTCCGGCAACGCGTCGATGCCGCGCTCGATGAACCGGCGCGTTTGCGCGCGGATGGCCATGGCTTCCGGTCGCGCCTCCACGGCATCGGCCGCTTCCGTGCCCTCGCCGCCCTGCGCCGCGGCGCCGTCGATGGCGATGACGCGCCCCTCGCGCCCGCGCTGGCGCGCCCGCATCAGCGCCTCGTTCACGACGATGCGCGTCAACCAGGTGGACAGCTTCGACTGCCCGCGGAAGCCGGAAATGCGCTGGTAGGCGTGCAGATAGGCCAGCTGGAGGACGTCCTCGGCCTCCGCATCGTCGCGCAGGATGGCCCGGGCCACGCGGTACAGACCGCGGTTGTGGCGCCTCATCAGGACTTCGAAGGCCGCCGGATCGCCCGCCGCCACGGCCTCGGCGACCTGCAGGTCGGAGATTCCCGCGTCGAGAAGGCGTGCGGCGGCTTGGCTGGTGGGCATGGCGCTTTTCCTGGCTTCCTTTGCGACATTGGATGACGGCCGCGGCGCCGGCGTTCCCGTTTGACACGTCCCCGGCATTGGACGACCCTGCGACGGACAGGGTTGAAGCGCACGCTGGATCCCCCATGCCCGAGCTGCCCGACGTCGTCGTCTATATGGAAAGCCTGGAATCCCGGGTCAACGGGCGGGTGCGCGAGCAGGCCGCCGGCGGGTTTCCCGGGAAGGTGACGGCCTTCCGGGAAGAAATGGCCGTGCATGGGAAATTCGGCCAGCCCTGCCCCGTCTGCGGGTCGCCGGTGCAACGCATCGTGTACGGGAACCACGAGACGAACTACTGCGCGCGATGCCAGACCGAAGGCCGGGTGCTGGCGGATCGCGCGCTGTCGAGGCTGCCGAAGCAGGGCTGGCCACGGTCGATCGACGAACCGTGACCGCCGTCAGCCGGGCAGCGCAACGTCCGGCAGGGAGGCCGAGCGGGTGCCCGGCAGCGGCCTGTTGTCGGCGGCGTGGTAG
Source organism: Burkholderiales bacterium (assembly GCA_035549715.1). Lineage (GTDB taxonomy): Bacteria > Pseudomonadota > Gammaproteobacteria > Burkholderiales > JACQAP01 > JACQAP01. Next base: position 19,803 of record DASZQJ010000090.1, on the reverse strand, counting down.
GTGAACACCGCCGCGTACTTGGTCAGGTCCGTGCGATTGGCGCCGGCCGCATGCAGGGTGCGGCAGTGGAAGAACAGCACGTCGCCCTCGTCCAGCTCGGCGGCCACCTTTTTCTCCAGCAGCCGGCGGTTGTCCTCCTGGTCGGGACTTGCGAACAGGGCTTCGTCGAACTGCCGCGGCCCGAAAGCGGCCCGGTGGGAGCCGGGCACCAGCCACAGGCAGCCGTTTTCCTCGTGCTCGGGACCGAGCGCCAGCCAGGCCGATACCAGCTCGGGCCGCTCGAAGCGCCAGTAGCGGATGTCCTGGTGCCAGCCGGTGGCGCTGCTGAACGCCGGGCTCTTGGTCATGATGCAATTGTGGTGGGCCTGCGACAGCTCGACCTCCTCGCCGAGCAGCTGGTGCAGCCGTGCCGCCAGGGGCGCCGAGGTCGCCCAATCGCGGAACAAGGGGTCGCGTGCGCAGGCCTGGAGCAGGCGCCGCACGGTGCGGCCGCCGGGGGCTTCGAGCGAAGCGGGGGCGCCGGGATACTTGACCTGGGCCTCGAACTCCAGCGGCGCGACCTCCTGCTCGAGATGGCGGCGGGCCATGGCCTTCATGCGCTCGCAGAGTTCGCGGTCGGCCAGACCGCGAACGATGGCGAAGCCATCGCGCTGGAAGCGGGCGAGCTGGTCCTGGGAGAAACCGTCCAAGAAATTTGCCGAAGGATCGATGCCTGAAGTTGCCGGGCCGACTGGAGGACCAATGCAACGACGTCACGTCGTCACGATCGTCCCGCCGTCACGGCGCTTCACCGGTGCGCCGCATTGAACTGCTCGAGGGCCCTGGCGCCGGGGCACAGTTCCGCCTCGCCCAGGGTGTTGAACGGCCGGTCGACGGTGCCCAGGTGGGCGTGCAGGTCCTCGGGGTCCGCGTCGATGTGGAGCACCCCGGTGACGATCTCGCCGGCCGCCTTGCGCTCCTGGAGGAAATGCATGGCGGCCACACGGTCGTGCACGTCGTAGTCGGCCGCCAGCTTGCGCAGCTTGAGCACGGAGCCGTCGTGCTGGGTGACCTCCTCGACGGTGCCGGGGGCATAGTCCGCCGTGATGGCCTCCCGCGGCAGCATCACGTCGAGCTGGTTCACCGCCTCGTTGTGCTCCCGCACATAATCGAAGCTCTTGGTCGAACCCGCGTGGTTGTTGAACGCCACGCAGGGCGAGATGCAATCGATGAAGGCCGCGCCCTTGTGCAGGATCGCGCCCTTGATGATGGGCACGAGCTGCGCCTTGTCCCCGGAAAAACTGCGGGCGACGTAGGTCGCGCCGAGCTCCATCGCCAGCATGACCATGTCGATCGCCGCGTCGGTGTTCACCGCGCCCTTCTTGCTCCTGGAGCCGCGGTCGGAGGTGGCCGAGAACTGGCCCTTGGTCAGGCCGTAGACGCCGTTGTTCTCGACGACGTAGACCATGTTCACGCCGCGGCGCACGCTGTGCGCGAACTGGCCCAGGCCGATCGAGGCGGAGTCACCGTCGCCGGACACGCCCAGGTAAATCAGCTCGCGGTTGGCCAGGTTGGCGCCGGTCAGCACCGAGGGCATGCGCCCGTGCACGCTGTTGAACCCGTGCGAGTTGCCGAGGAAGTAGGTCGGGGTCTTGGACGAGCAGCCGATGCCGGAGAGCTTGGCGATGCGGTGCGGCGGCAGGTCGAGTTCGAAGCAGGCCTGGATGATCGCGGCGCTGATCGAGTCGTGGCCGCAGCCGGCGCACAGGGTGGAAATCGCTCCCTCGTAATCGCGGCGGGTGAATCCGAGCTTGTTCTGCGGCAGCTGCGGATGGTGGAGTTTCGGCTTGGCGAGATAAGTCATATTTTCAGGCTCCAGGCACTAGGCACCAGGCGCTAGGTGGATAAAGCGAATCGTCTCAGGAAAGGCTCTGGCGATACTTGATCAGACCGCCAAGCATCCTTCCTACTTCTTTGCAATCTTCCGTCAGTTTTTCAGATTCTTCCTGTGTTAGATAACCTACAGCAGCTGCTATGTCAGCTTGGGCAAGCAATTCTGCAGACGACCCCTTGGCAATCTGGAGGAAACGGACCGTATCCCGATCCGTGCCCCTTTCGTTGCCTTCCGCGATGTTGCTGCAAATGCTGACGGCCGCACGGCGCATCTGGTCTTTCAGCCCGAAATCCCTCGCCAGTGCACCTTTATCGGTCAGTCCGTAAACATTGATCGCCATCGCTCGCGATTTTTTCCATACCTCAAGATCACGAAAATCGCTTGCGCTCATCTTGAACTCTAGTGCCTAGCGCCTCGTGCCTCGCGTCCGCTCGTTCAAGGCACCACCTTGCGCATCGGCGTGACCTTCAGAGCGGCGGCGTCCTCGGTGATTTCCTTGACGATGAAGCGCGCCGTGATCGGCGTGCCATCGTAGTGCAGCACCGGCGTGAGCCGCGCAGGCTCGATGCCACATTCGTTGACCAGCAGCATGCGCAGCTGGCCGTCGCGGTTCTGTTCGACGACGAACACGTGGTCGTGCTCGGAGATGAAATCCGCCACCTCCTCGCCGAACGGGAAGGCGCGCACGCGCATCGCGTCCAGGTGCAGGCCCTGCTGCTCGAGCAGGTCCAGCGCCTCCTGCATGGCGGGGCTGGTCGAGCCGTAGTGGATGACGCCCAGGCGCGTCGGCTGCAGCGCGCGGCGCACTTGCGGCTTGGGCACGATGTCCTTGGCCGTTTCGAACTTGCGCAGCAGCCGCTGCATGTTGTCCATGTAGTCGGGACCGGCTTCGCTGTAGCGCGCATAGCGGTCCTTGGTCGTGCCGCGGGTGAAGAACGAGCCGCGCGTGGGGTGCGTGCCGGGGTAGGTGCGGTAGGGGATGCCGTCGCCGTCCACGTCGAGGTAGCGCCCGAATTCCCTGCCCGACTCCAGGTGCTCGAAGCCCGCGACCTTGCCGCGGTCGTAACGGCGGGCGTCGTCCCAGGTGAACGGCCGCGAGAGGCGCTCGTTCATGCCGATGTCGAGGTCGAGCAGGACGAACACCGGCGTCTGCAGGCGCTCGGCGAGGTCGAAGGACAGCGCGCCGAACTCGAAGCACTCGGCCGGGTCCTCGGGCAGGAGCAGCACGTGCTTGGTGTCGCCGTGTGAGGCATAGGCGCAGGAAAGCACGTCGGCCTGCTGCGTGCGGGTCGGCATGCCGGTGGATGGCCCGCCGCGCTGGACGTCGAAGATCACCGCGGGGATTTCCGCGAAGTAGGCCAGCCCGATGAACTCCTGCATCAGCGAGATGCCCGGTCCCGACGTGCAGGTGAAGGCGCGTGCGCCGTTCCAGCCCGCGCCGATGACCATGCCGATGGAGGCCAGCTCGTCCTCGGCCTGGATGATGGCGAAGCGGTTGTTGCCGTCGGCGTCCGTGCGCAGGCCCCGGCATTGGCGCGCGAACGCCTCGGCCATGCTCGACGAGGGCGTGATCGGGTACCAGGCCGCCACGGTGGCGCCGCCGTACACGCAGCCCAGCGCCGCAGAGGCGTTGCCGTCGATGAAGATGCGGTCGCCCACCGCCGAGGCGCGGCGCACGCGCAGCCCGATCGGGCATTCGAAATTCGCCTTCGCGTAGTCGCGGCCCATGTGCAGGGCATGCACGTTAGGCGCGATCAGCTTGTCCTTGCCCTTGAACTGCTCGCCGATCAGCTTCTCGATCTCGGCGAGGTCCATGTCGAGCAGCGCGGCGAGCGCGCCGACATAGATGATGTTCTTGAACAGCTGGCGCTGGCGCGGGTCGGAATACTCCCTGTTGCACATCTCGGTGAGCGGCACTCCGATCACGCGGACGTCCTCGCGGAACTTCGATTTGGGCAGGGGCCTGGTGGAGTCGTAGAACAGGTAGCCGCCCGGATCGATGCCCAGCACGTCCTTGTCCCAGGTCTGGGGATTCATCGCCACCATCAGGTCGACGCCGCCGCGGGCGCCGAGGTAGCCGGCCTCCGAGACCCGCACCTCGTACCACGTGGGCAGGCCCTGGATGTTCGAGGGGAAGATGTTGCGCGGGCTCACCGGCACGCCCATGCGCAGGATCGACTTGGCGAACAGCTGGTTGGCCGACGCCGAACCGGAGCCGTTGACGTTGGCGAACTTGACGACGAAGTCGTTTATCTTGGGCTGCGACATGCCGGCCCCGCGTGCGTGACGTTGAGAAGGAACTTGCGCATGTCCCAGGCGCCGGTCGGGCAGCGCTCCGCGCAGAGGCCGCAATGCAGGCAGACGTCCTCGTCCTTGGCCATGACGCGCCCGGTCTTGAGCGTGTCTGAGACGTATATGTCCTGTGACAGGTTGTCCGCCGGCGCGTTCAGTCGCGCCCGCAGCTGCGCCTCGTCGCCGTTGGCGGTGAACGTGATGCAGTCCATGGGGCAGATGTCCACGCAGGCGTCGCACTCGATGCACAGCGGCGGGGTGAACACGGTCTGCACGTCGCAGTTCAGGCAGCGCTGGGCCTCGGAGAAGGCAAGCTTCGCGTCGAAGCCCAGTTCGACCTCGACCCGGATGTTCTTCAGGGCGATGGCCGGATCCTTCAGCGGCACCTTGTTGCGCAGATCGTTGGAGACGTCGTTGTCGTAGCTCCACTCGTGGATGCCCATCTTCTGGCTGGTGAGGGCCACCGCCGGCGCCGGGCGCTGCCGCACGTCCTCGCCGTTGCAGAGCTTGTCGATGGAGATCGCCGCGTCGTGGCCGTGCGCAACCGCCCAGATGATGTTCTTGGGGCCGAAGGCCGCGTCGCCACCGAAGAACACCTTCGGCAGCGAGGACTGGAACGTGGCCTTGTCGACCACCGGCATGCCGTCCTCGTCGAAGGCGATGCCGGCATCGCGCTCGATCCAGGGAAAGGCGTTCTCCTGGCCGACCGCCACCAGCACGTCGTCGCATTCGAAGCGCTGGTCGGGCTCGCCGGTGGGCACCAGCCTGCGCCGGCCCTTCGCGTCGAACTCGGCCCTGACCTTCTCGAAGGTCATGCCGGTCAGCCGGCCGTCCTTGTGCTCGAAGCTCCTGGGCACGAGGTAGTTGAGGATCGGGATGCCCTCGTGCATCGCATCCTCCTTTTCCCACGGGCTTGCCTTCATCTCCTCGAAGCCGCTGCGCACGATCACCTTCACGTCCTCGCCCCCCAGGCGGCGCGAGGTGCGGCAGCAATCCATCGCGGTGTTGCCGCCGCCGAGCACGATCACGCGCTTGCCGATCCTGGTCGTATGACCGAACGACACGGAGGACAGCCAGTCGATGCCGATATGGATGTTCGCGGCGGCCTCCTTGCGGCCGGGAATGTCGAGCTCGCGCCCGCGCGGCGCGCCGCAGCCGACAAACACCGCGTCATAGCCCTCGGCGAGAATCTTCTTGAGCGAGTCGACCTTGCGGCCGAAGCGCGTCTCCGGCTTGAGATCGAGGATGTAGCCGCACTCTTCGTCCAGCACCGTCTCGGGCAGGCGGAATTTCGGAATCTGCGTGCGCATCATCCCGCCCGCGAACGGGTCCTGGTCGTAGATCACGACCTCATAGCCGATGGGCAGAAGATCGCGCGCCACGGTGAGCGAAGCCGGGCCCGCGCCGATCAGCGCAACGCGCTTTCCGTTCTTCTTCTCTGCCGGCTTGGGCAGGCGGTCGCGGATGTCGTCCTTGCAGTCGGCGGCGACGCGCTTCAGGCGGCAGATCGCGACGGGCTGCTCCTCGACGCGCCCGCGCCGGCAGGCCGGCTCGCACGGCCGATCGCAAGTGCGGCCGAGCACGCCGGGAAAGACGTTGGACTTCCAGTTGATCATGTAGGCGTCGGAATAGCGCCCCGCCGCTATCAGACGGATGTATTCGGGCACCGGCGTGTGCGACGGACACGCCCATTGGCAATCCACGACCTTGTGGAAGTAATCGGGATTGGTGACGTCGGTCGGCTTCATTCCCGGGCGGCGCGCCGGCTGTTGCGGACGGCCTTCAGTGATCACGGAACTCATATCTTCGTATCGAACTCCCGGCGGCGCGCGATTTTTCGCCCTGATGACAGCCCGTCACGCGCGAATGTCCTATATAGCGCGAATCGCGCGGCGTTCGCGCTTTTTCTGATATGAGACAGGGAGATAGGGCGCGTTATCTTGCCCCGGCCCGGCGGTTCCGGACCGATTTGTGCTCAACCCGTTGAGAAATCACATCTTTCCATTGCCGGACTACCAACATGGACCTTTCCCTGTCCGCCGACCAGAAGGCCATTGCCGGCGCCGTCGAGAAAATTTGCGCGGGCTTCGACGATGCGTACTGGAGCGAATGCGACGAGGCCGCGCGGTTCCCGGAAGAGTTTTATCGCGCCATCGCCGATGCGGGGTTTCTCGGCATCTGCATGCCGCAGGAACTGGGCGGCGCGGGCCTCGGCGTCGTCGAAGCCGCGATCATGATGCACGAAGTGGGGAAGGGCGGCGGCGGATACGCGGCGGCGTCTTCGATCCATCTCAACATCTTCGGACCGCATGCCATCGTCGTGCACGGCACGGAGGAGCAGAAGAAGCGCATGCTGGTCCCGCTCATCGAGGGCGAGCAGAAGGCGTGCTTCGGCGTCACCGAACCGAACGCAGGCCTCGATACGACCAGCATAGAGACCTTCGCGCGCCGCACCAATGACGGCTACATCGTCCGTGGTCGGAAGATCTGGACGACGACGGCGCAGGAAGCCGACAAGATTCTTCTGCTCACCCGCACGGCGAAGAAGGAAGAGGGGCGCAAGCCGACCGACGGCATGACCCTTTTCTACACCACGCTCGACCGCGCCAAGGTCGAGGTGCGCCGCATCCCGAAGATGGGCCGCGCCGCGGTGGATTCGAACACGGTGTTCATCGACGACCTCTTCGTTCCCGACGAAGACCGCATCGGCGAGGAGGGCAAGGGTTTCCGCTATCTGCTCGATTCTCTCAACCCCGAGCGCATCCTGATCGGAGCGGAAGCGATCGGGCTCGGCCGCGACGCGCTTGCCCGCGCCACCGGCTACGCGCGCGAACGCAAGGTGTTCGGCCGCGCCATCGGCCAGAACCAGGGCATCCAGCATCCGCTCGCGGAAGCCTGGGCGTATCTGGAGAGCGCGTGGTGGATGTGCCTGCGCGCCGCGTCGCTCTACGATTCGAAACAGCCCTGCGGCGCCGAAGCCAATGCCGCGAAACTGCTCGGCGCCCGCGCCGCCTTCGACGCGTGCAGGAAGGCGGTGATGACGCATGGCGGTATGGGCTACGCCAAGGAGTACCAGGTCGAGCGCCTGTTTCGCGAAAGCATGCTGCCCATGCTCGCCCCGGTGACCGAGCAGCTGATCCTGTCCTTTATTGGCGAGAATGTTCTGGATCTTCCGAAGTCGTACTAGCCAATGCGCATTCTGTGCGTTGCTGGTCCGCCTTGGGCAGCCATGCAATGGATTGGATTAGGCGCGGCTTGAACGAGGTTTGGCTTTCGTATTGGCTATAGTTAGGCCTGGAGCCAACCTGTCATTCCCGGCGAGGATCGCGCGCAACGCGTGCGATCCGAGGGAAGGGAACCCAACTTGACGCGATATTTCGTCTATTTGCTCGCTAGTAAACCGTATGGAACGCTGTACGTCGGCGTGACGGGTGACCTCGCGAAGCGCACTTGGCAGCATAAGAGTGATCTGATCGAAGGCTTTACAAAAAAATGCGGTGTGCACTTGCTAGTCTGGTTCGAGGAGTGGGGCGTCGTCGGCGACGCGATCGACCGGGAGAAACAGATCAAAGGCTGGAATCGAGCATGGAAAATCAAGTTAATCGAAAAGCAGAATCCGACTTGGAAAGACCTGTATGAGGATTTCCTGAAGTGAAAAAGTTAGGTTTCCTTCCCTCGGCCTGCTTTGCAGGCCTCGCCGGGAATGACAAGGTGAGTTTGTTATGACCGGCATTCCTGTTCTCGAAACCCCCCGCCTCATCCTGCGCGGACAAACCAAGGAAGACTTCCCCGCCTTCGCCGCGATGTGGGCCGATCCCATCGTCACGCGCTTCATCGGCGGCTCGCCGCTATCGGAAGAAGACGCCTGGGCGAAGTTCATGCGCATCGCCGGCCACTGGGCGCTGCTGGGCTTCGGCTTCTGGGGCATCTTCGAGAAGGCGAGCGGCCGCCGCATCGGCGAGGCCGGCATTCTCGACGTGAAGCGCGAGATCGTTCCCTCATTCCACGGCGTGCCGGAGATCGGCTGGGGTCTGCTCCCGGAGGTTCACGGCAGGGGCTATGCGACCGAGGCGGTGAAGGCGATCTTGGCGTGGGCCGAGAACCATTTCGGCAAGGTTCGCACGGTCTGCATCATCGATCCCGAAAACGCGCCATCGCTCCGCGTCGCCGCGCGGTGCGGGTTCAAGGAATGCGCGCGCACGACCTACAAGGGCGAGCCGACGATCGTTCTCGAACGTTTTCCGTCATGAAATTGCGACGGGAAATTGACGCTTGACCTCGCTGCGGCGGCGAACAAATCTCCGCCGGCGCGGCGATCGGGAGATTCATGGAACGGCTGATCAGAGGCTATCGCGATTTCCGCAAGCGTCGCTGGCCCGCGGAGCGCGAGCGCTATATCGAGCTCTCCCGCAAGGGCCAGAAGCCGGAATATCTCATCATCGCCTGCAGCGATTCCCGCTCCGATCCGGCGACGATTTTCGACGCCCATCCGGGCGAGTTCTTCGTCGTGCGCATGATCGCGGCGATCGTGCCGCCCTATGAGGAGAAGGTCGGGTTCTTCGGCACGCGCTCGGCGATCGCCTATGGCGTGATGGCGCTCAATGTGCGCAACATCGTCGTGATGGGTCACGCCCAATGCGGCGGCGTCGCCGCTGCGCTCGATCCGCAATCGGCGAACGGCATTCCCTTCGTGAAGGAATGGGTGTCGCTGTTGAATCCCGTGGTGGAGGGCGCGGTCTGCGAGCCGCACGGATCGGATCCGTGTCCCAATGTCGAGCGCGAGACGGTGAAGCTGTCGGTCAGGCGGCTGCTCGATTACCCTTTCATCGCCGAGCGCGTGGGGGCGGGAACGCTCAAGGTCGACGGCGCGCGGTTCGGCATCGCCGACGGCGTCCTCGAGGTGCTCGACCAGAAGACAGGCGCCTTCGAGCCGGTCAAGCCGCGATCCTTCTTCTCGTTCGGACGTTGAGGGAGCGCTGGCGCCATTGGGACGAACAGGCTAGCGTTCGGAAAACCTGCGCCGAGGTCGAGGCGCGAATTTCGGGCATCGAAGAACGCTGAAAATTTCCGCATCTGAGGCAAGACCGTGTCCGGACTTTATTTCGAAGAGTTCTCCGTCGGCCAGAAATTCGTGCACCCGATCCGCCGCACGGTGACGGAGGCCGACAACGTCTTCTTCACCGCCATGACCCACAACCCGGCGCAGCTTCACCTCGACGAGGAATATGCGAAGGCAACGGAGTTCGGCGCGCGCATCGTCAACTCTCTGTTCACGCTTGGGCTCATGATCGGCATCTCGGTGGGCGAGACGACGCTCGGCACCACCGTCGCCAATCTCGGCATGGACGAGGTGCGCTTTCCCAAGCCCGTCTTCCATGGCGACACGCTGCATGTCGAAACGCAAGTGCTGGAGCTGCGTCCCAGCAAGTCTCGGCCCGGGCAGGGCATCGTCACGTTTCTGCACAAGGCGATCAATCAGCGCGGCGAAGTGGTCGCGCAGTGCAAGCGCAGCGCGTTGATGCTCGGCAGACCGAAATGATCCTTCGTTCGCTCCTCTTCGTTCCCGCCGACAGCGAGAAGAAACTCGCAAAAGCGAAGTCGTCGCCGGCCGACGCGCTGATCCTCGATCTTGAGGATTCCGTCGCCGCAGAAAACCGCCCGAGGGCGCGCGAGATGGCGCGCGAATTCCTGAAAGCCGCCCACAAACAGGCGATTTGGGTGCGGATCAATCCGCTCGGCAGCCCCGACTTCATCCGCGACATAGAGGCTGTGACCGCATCGCGGCCTGCCGGGTTCGTCGTGCCGAAGCCCGATGGACCGCAATCGCTTCACGTCATCGACGCCCATCTGATCACGCGCGAGACCCATGCGGGCATCGCCCATGGCGCGATCAAGCTCTTGCCGGTCGCGACCGAAACGCCGGCCGCGGCGATGTCGTTGCAGGACTATCGCTCGCCGCCGCCGCGCCTCGCCGCCATGACATGGGGCGCGGAGGATCTGTCGGCGGCGCTCGGCGCCACGGGCAACCGCGACGAAAGCGGGGAGTTTTTGCTCACCTACAGGATCGTTCGATCGCTTTGCCTGATTGCGGCCAAGGCCGCCGGCGTGCCGGCCATCGAAACGCTGCATGCCGATTTCCGCGACGCCAAGGGTCTCGAACGCGCCGCGCGCGCGGCCCAGCGCGAAGGCTTCTCGGGCATGCTTGCGATTCATCCCGATCAGGTCGCTGTCATCAACGATGCGTTCACGCCGTCGGCATCGGATGTCGAGCACGCGAAGCGCGTCGTCGCAGCCTTTGCGTCAGGCGCCGGCGTCGCTTCGCTCGACGGCAAGATGCTGGACCAGCCGCATCTCAAGCAGGCGAAGTCTGTGCTCGCGATGGACGTGGCGATAAAGAACAGACCCTCCCCTTGAGGGAGGGTCGACAATTTGTGTCGAGCGAAGTGAGACACAAATTTCGGGGAGGGGTGATTGCGCCGAACCCCTCCCCAAAAAACGCTGCGCATTTTTTTGGCCCCCCTCAAGGGGAGGGTTGCGCCGGCGCCGGCTTGTGCGCCCTCGCCCGCCGCATCATCCAGCCATAAAGAATGACGGTGAGCGCCGCGAACACGCCGGGCCCGATCCAGTTCATCCATGGGAAGTCCGCCGGAACCAGGGCGAAGGGCGCGTCCAGACCCGTGGCGGAGATCACGCCCGCATTGATGACGCCCCAAAGGCTCTCGCCGACGATCATGCCGGAGGCGACTAGCACCGCGAGACGCCGGGAGTATTCGGGGCTCTTCGCGCCCTTGGTCCAGCCGTCGTACCAATGGCCGATCACGGCCCCGAGCACGACCGGAAGCGTAGCCGACATCGGCAGATAGATGCCGATGCCGATGGCGAGCGGGGGCAGGCGAAGCCATTTCAGCAGGCCGAGCGCTTCATCGACGGCGATCAGAACGACGCCGAGCCCGAGACCCACATAGATCATGTTCCAGTTGAGATTGCCGCCGATCACGCCCTGCGCCAGCGCGGATATCAGCGTCGCCTGGGGCGCGGCCAGCGGCGTCGTTCCGGCGACGACATGGGGATTGGGAGCGCCGAGGAACCCCATCGAATTGGCGAGCAGGTTGAGCACCGGCGGGATGACGGCGGCGCCCGCGATCACGCCGACGATCAGCGCCCATTGCTGCGCGCGCGGCGTCGCCTTCACGAGCTGGCCGGTTTTCAGGTCCTGAAGGTTGTTGTTGGAGATGGTGGCGATGGCGAACACGATCGCGGTCGCGAACAGCGCGAAGGCGACGAGGGCCTTCTGCGCCTCGGCCGGCGGATGGGCGACCGCGACGAAGACCAGCGAGCAGAACAGGATCGCGAGAATTCCCACGCCCGAGATCGGCGAGTTTGAAGCGCCGATCAGGCCCGCCATGTAGCCGCACACGGCGGCGATGAGGAATCCGCCGATGAAAATGAAGGGGATTGCCGTCGCGATCAGGATCGTCATGTCTCCGGCGAGCGGCGTCGGCAGGATGAACGCGTAGAGCAGCCAGCCGATGATGGCGAGGCAGAGAAGCGCGATCAGCCCGATCCACGAAGGCGAAAGATCGGTGTCGGTCCGCTCGGCCGTTCCGGCCTTCCGCGCGCGGTTGGCGCTCAAGGTCGAGACCACGCCGCTCACCACCGGCCCGATCAGCTTGAGCAAGGTCCAGACCGATGCGACCGCAATCGCGCCCGCGCCGATGAAGCGCACATCGCGCCGCCAGATTCCGTCGGCGTAGTCGGCGAGCGAGCCGGTGACGGGATGGAGCGATGTCAGATAGGGCACGAACCCGGCCCATGAGATCAGCAACCCGACCAGCATCGCCATGCCGACGCTGAGGCCGACGAGATATCCCGCACCCACCAGCGCCAGCGAATATCCCATGTCGATCCCGCTCGCCGCGCTCGCGCCCACGCGGAAGAAGGTCGTAAATTCGGCGGTGGCGATGCGCGTCGCGGCCAGGATGGCGAGCCCCGTGGACGCGATCGCGCCATAGACGACCGCCAGCAATCCTTCGCGCGATTCGGCGCCGGCCTGGCTGCGCGCGGCGTCCCCGACCTCGAGCACTTCGGCGGCGGCGACGCCTTCGGGATAGGGAAGGTCGGTGTTGACCACCATCGCGCGGCGCAGCGGGATCGTGAACAGCACGCCCAGGATGCCGCCGGAGACGCAGATCAGAAAGCTCTCCCAGAACGGAAACTCGACCCACCAGCCGACGATGAGAAGGCCCGGCAGCACGAAGATGATGGCCGACAGCGTGCCCGCCGCCGAGGCGACCGTCTGCACGATGTTGTTCTCGAGGATGGTCGAGTCCCTGAAGGCGGACAGGACGGCCATGGAGATGACGGCGGCCGGGATGGAGGTGGCGAAGGTCAATCCCACCTTGAGGCCGAGATAGACGTTCGCCGCGGTGAAGACGAGGGTGATGAGCACGCCGAGGATCAGCCCCCTCAGCGTGAATTCGAGCTTGGCGCCGTCCGCCTGCATGTCCGTCTCCCCTTCCTGCGCGCGCAACATGACGCGTCCGGGCGAGCAAAAAAAGAGCCGCGGCCGCGCCCGTCGAACCATTGTCTCCCCGCCGCCGCCGTGCGTTTATCCACACGGCGACGGAGACGGATGTGGCCAGGCTCGAATTCTTTTTCGATTGCTCTTCGCCCTGGACGTATCTTGCGTTTGCGCGCCTGTTCCCCGTTCTGGAGAGAACGGGAGCGGAGATCGTCTGGCGGCCGATCCTGGTCGGCGGCGTGTTCAACGCCGTCAATCGCGACGTCTATGCGCGGCGCGCCAATCCCGACCCGCGCAAGGCCGCCTATGGCGAAAAGGACCTGAAGGACTGGGCCAGGCTCGCCGGAGTCAGGATCGGAAAGCCGGCCGCGTTCCCCGCGCGCTCGGTTCTGGCCATGCGCTCCACGCTCGCCGCAGACGAGCTGGGCGCGCTCGTTCCCTTTGCGCGCGCCGTTTTCGAGACCTATTGGGGCGAACTCAAGGACATCGACGACCCCGCCGTGATAGAGCAGGTCGCCGCGAAGGCGAATCTCGATCCGGCCGCGATTCTGGAGCGCGCGCAGGCGCCGGAGATTAAGGAGCGATTGCGGGCCAATACCGAGGCGCTGATCGGCCGCGGCGGCTTTGGCTCTCCCACCATGTTTGTCAACGGCGACGATATGTATTTCGGCAATGACCGGCTGCCGCTCGTGGAAGCGGCGCTGACGCGCTGAGGCCGGCGGTGGCGTTCCTTCGCCCCGGACCGAGACGCGAGCCCGCGATCAAGGCTCCCGCGCCGGTGCTGGTCCTGATCGGGGCCATCGTCGCCGCCCATCTGGGGCGCATTCTGCTTCCGGCCGGCGACTCGCTGATCAACGAATACGCCTTTATTCCGCTGCGCTATTCGCCGCATGCGCTGGCCCCCGGGAGCGTGCTGGCGCGCGCCATTCCCTTCGTCAGCTACATGTTCATTCACGCCGACTGGACGCATCTGATCGTCAACTGCCTCTGGCTGCTGGCCTTCGGCGCGGTGGTCGCAAGGCGCTTCGGCGGAGCCTGGTTCATCGCCTTCTTTCTCATCTGCGGCGTCGGGGCCGCCGCAATTCACCTCGCCTTCAACTGGGAATCGCCGGCCGCTGTCATTGGCGCCTCGGGAGCCATATCGGGATTGATGGGCGCGGGCGTGCGCATGCTCCACATCCCGCGCCTGGCCGAGCCGGCGTCCGCGGGCCGGCTGGCCCCAATCCTGTCCACCCAGGTGATCGCCTTCTCGGTCCTGTGGGTCGTCATTAACCTAGTTTTCGGCCTGACCGGGCTCAGCATCGTCGGCGAAAGCCACCTGATCGCCTGGGAGGCGCATCTGGGCGGCTATTTCGTGGGCCTCGTCCTTTCCGGGCCCTTCGACAGCCTGTCGCGCGGGGGGCGGACAGGCTCCGAAGCCGACGCCGGCGCTTGAAATGGCGCTCGGGCGTCCTAGCTACAAATAGAAGGCGGGCCTGTCCCGCCAAGGAGACGATCCAATGACCGACGCACCTCCCGGCGGCGCGCAGGCGCTTCCGGTCCCTTCGCGCGAGCCGTTCCCGGTGGCGCGGCTGCTTTTCGCGGTCGGCTACGCCATCATCGCCTGGCTCGTTCTATGGATCACATTGATCCTCGCCCTCGTCCAATTTGTCGTTGTCGCGATCAACGGACGGGTCAATGACGAACTCAAGGAATTCTCGCTCAGGCTGACGCAGTATCTCTGGGAGCTGCTCGCCTTCATCGCCTTCGCGCGCGATGACAGGCCGTTCCCGCTCGGACCGTTTCCGAAATCGAGTTGACGCTGGGACAGCGCGCCGAGCGTTCGGGGCGGCAAGATCGACACATTACAATATGTCGCCGCGCCTGCCGGCCCAGCGCCCCCGGCGCGGCCGCGCGCATTTCAGTGTGGCATTATGGGTACAAACCTTTCGCGAAATTGCGCGGCGGTTTGGGGGCTTGGGATAATCTGCTTGCCGGCCTAATGACATTCCATCAATCTTAAAGACGCCAAATTGCGTCGTTCTGGGTCTGCTCGGGATGAGAGCAGGACGCGTTGGCTCATGGATGGCCTTCAACTTCAAAAAGGCCGCAACGGGGAGTCCGAAATGCCTGCCAAGCGTTCGCTCGGGACGATTCAGTCCCTGACTTTCGTCAATGCGCTGCTCGTAACCACCGCCTTCACGGCGCCGGCTTTCGCGCAGATCGAGACCGTCGTGGTGACGGCGGAAAAGAAGGCCGAAGACATTCAGTCGACGCCGATCGCGGTCACCGCCTACAGCGCGCAGGATCTTGCGGCGCACCAGGTCAACGGATTCAAGGACATTCAGTTCTCGACCCCGAACGTCACCTACACCAAGGCCAATTTCACAGGCACCAACTTCCAGATCCGCGGCATCGGAACGCAGGTGATTTCGGGCGACGCGGAATCGGGCATCGCCTTCAACATCGACGACGTCTACTACGCCAATGCGCCCGTGGATTCGGGCCAGTTCTACGACATCGAACGCGTCGAAGTGCTGCGCGGCCCGCAGAGCACGTTGTATGGACGCGGCGCGACCGGCGGCGCGGTCAACGTCTTCTCGAACAAGCCGCAGCTCGACGCGTTTTCGGCCAGCATCGACGCCAGCTACGGCACCTACGACACCACCGAGGTCAAGGGCATGGTCAACATGCCCATCGTCACCGACGAGCTCGGCGTTCGCGTGGCGGCCGACTGGGTGCGCCACGACGGCTATGCCACCAACATCGATCCGGTCGCCGGCGATCGCCATCCGGACTCTCGCGACCAATGGTCCGCGCGCGGCCTGATCCGCTGGCAGCCGACCCAGGACACTACGATCGACGTGATCTATTCGCATGCAAACGAGAACGACACCCGCATGCGCGGCGAAAAGCAGCTTTGCCACACCGATCCGACCGGCGTGCTCGGCTGCTTGCCGGATTCGCTCGCCTCGGAGCCCGTCAACCCGAACGCCACGTTCTTCAACATTCCCGTCAGCGTTCAGGCGACGTCCGAAGTCTTCAATCCGGTGCTGGGCGGCGCCGCCGGTCTTCTCGGCCTGTTCGATCTGACCCAGCCCTACGTCGCTCCGCCGGGGGCCGTGCCGTCCGATCCGCGCTCGATCAACTCGGATTTCACCCCGACGCTGAAGCAGCACAGCAATTCGCTCACCGGCGAGGTGAAGCAGAGGTGGTCGGACTGGCTGGACATGACCCTGGTCGGCGGTTACGCCGACGGCAAGGTCGTGTCGCAGGAGAGCTACACCAACTCGCCCGGCGCGCCGTTCGCGCGCGGCGCGACGCCTCCGTCGCTGGACGTCTCGCTCGCCACCTTCCAGGCGGTCCTCGACAATTATGTGGGTCTCGGCCTGGTGCCGGCGAGTTACGCCGATCCGGTCAACGGGCCCTACGCCTTCATCCTG
Organism: Burkholderiales bacterium; assembly: GCA_035549715.1. Classification (GTDB taxonomy): domain Bacteria; phylum Pseudomonadota; class Gammaproteobacteria; order Burkholderiales; family JACQAP01; genus JACQAP01. The sequence continues at coordinate 3,695 of DASZQJ010000090.1, read as the reverse complement.
AACCCGACCTTCGCCGGGACCCTGCCGACCTCGAATTTCACCAACAACGGCATCATCGGCGGCTCGATCAACCGCTACACCGCCAATCCCTTCGCCTATGACCAGTCGAACGGTTCGAGCAAGCAGGAATCGGCCGATCTTCGCTTCAACACCAATTTCACCGGCCCGCTGAACTTCATGCTGGCGGCCTACTACCTCAACGTCATCCAGTGGGGCGACTATTATGTCGGCGCCAACACGCTGGACTACGGCCAGACGCTGCTCGGCGCGATCTTCGGGCCCGTGGCGAGCGGCATTCCCGAATGCTCGACCCAGGGCTGCATCTTTGGAACGTCCTACTACGACAATCGCACGCAGAGGAGCACGATCGAATCGAAGGCGATCTACGGCGAAGCCTATTGGGACGCCATTCCCGACACCCTCAAGTTCACGCTGGGTCTGCGCGGCACGGAAGACATCAAGGACTTCCAGGGCCGCATCACCATCTTCAACGGCTTCGAGCCGATCGGCTCCACAAGCAACGACGGCGCTCTGCTGCAGTGCTTTAACGAGGGCCAGTCCGGTTGCGACTTCGACGCCGGAAAGGCCGGCGCGCAGCTTTGGGAAGAGACCCACCGCACCTTCGACAAGCTCACCGGCCGCTTCGTGGTGAACTACAACCCGCACTGGGACTTGACCGACGCCACCTTCCTCTATGCGTCCTACGCCAGAGGCTACAAGGCGGGCGGCTCCAACCCGGGCGCTCAGACCCAGAATCTCGGCGTGCCCGGGACCTATGAGCCGGAAACGATCGACGCCTATGAAATCGGAGCCAAGAACACGCTGCTCGACGGCCGCATGCAGGCCAATCTGACGGCGTGGTACTACAATTACGGCGGCTACCAGATTTCGTCGATCATCGCCAACACCTCGGTCAACACCAACATTCAGGCCTTCCTCGGCGGCTTCGAGGGCGAGTTCATCTGGGCGCCGACGGACCGTTGGCAATTCAACCTCAACACCGACTGGACGCAGTCGCAGATCGGCCAGTCGCTCCAGATCGACACGCGCAATCCGGGCGGCAACGATCCGAACGCCCTTGTCATCAAGGACGGCACGCTGTCGACGACGAACGCGCAGAACTGCGTGATCTACTACACCGGCCCCCAGGGCGGGTTCGATGCGGCCTTCGCCCAGCTGAACGCGGCTTCGGGCGGGGTGTTCTTCGCGCCCCCGGGCGGAACGAGCGCGCTGGCGCAATACGGCATCGCCCACGCCTCGTTCGGCGTCTGCACCAAATCCGTGCTGGACGCGCTGACGTCTTCCGGGCTGCCCTTCGCCGAGAGCGATCCCGCCTATCCGGGCTCGACGACCACGGGCGTGCCGGTCGATCTGCACGGCAACCAGCTCGCCAATACGCCGCCCTATTCGGTCAGCTTCGGCGCCCAGTACACGACGCCGGTCGGCGGCGGCTTCAATCTCGTCTCCCGCATCGATTATTTCTGGCAGGCGGCGATGTGGGGCCGGATCTTCAACGGGCCGGCGGACCGGATCAATTCCTACGGCGTCATGAACGCGCTGTTCACGCTGAACGCGCCCGACAACGCCTGGTACGTGCAGGCCTACGCCAGGAACCTTTTGGGCGGCAGCCACGTCACCGGCGAATATCTGACGAGCTCCTCGTCGGGTTTGTGGACCGGCATGTTCTACGGCGAGCCCAGGACCGTCGGCATTCAGGTCGGCGCGAAGTTCTAGTCTCATCCCGAACGACCAAAAGGGCGCCGGAATATCCGGCGCCCTTTTTTCGTCCGTGCGTTACGTAATGCGCAGGAAGGGATCGCCATGAAATCGCGCCGCCTCGGAAAGTCGGGACCGGACGTCTCCGTCGTCGGCCTCGGCTGCAACAATTTCGGCATTCTGGACATCGAGGCTTCGCGGCGCGTGGTGGAGCGCGCGCTCGATCTCGGCGTGACGCTGTTCGACACCGCCGACATCTACGGCAATCGCGGCGGCTCCGAAGAGCAACTCGGCCAGATCCTCGGCCCGCGCCGCAAGGACATCGTGCTCGCCACCAAGTTCGGAATGGCGATGGACGACGATGCGGACAAGGCCCGCGGCTCGCGCGCCTATATCGTGGCGGCGGTCGAGGCCAGCCTGAAGCGGCTGAGGACCGATTGGATCGATCTCTACCAGTATCACACCCCCGATCCCGGGACGCCGCTGGAGGAGACGCTGCGCGCGCTCGACGACCTGGTTGCGTCCGGCAAGGTTCGCGCCATCGGCTGCTCGAACCTCCCGGCCGAGGGCGTGCGGCAAGCCGTGGCGATCTGCGCCCGCGAGGGCCTGGCCGCCTTCGCCACGGCGCAGGACGAATACAGCCTGCTCGTCCGCGGCGCCGAGCGGGACCTGCTTCCGGCGATCCGCGAGTGCGGCATGTCGCTGCTGCCCTATTTCCCGCTCGCCAGCGGAATGCTGACCGGCAAATACGGCCGCGACGCCGCCATCCCCGCCGGCACGCGCTTCGCAAGGTCCAGGCGCTTCAGCGACCGCTACATGAACGACGAGAACTGGGCGATCGTGGAGCGGCTCAAGGACTTTTGCGCCGGCCGCGGGCGCACGCTGCTCGATCTGGCTTTCGCCTGGCTCCTGTCGCGCGACGCGCTCGCCAGCGTGATCGCAGGCGCCACCAGGCCCGAACAGGTCGAGCAGAATGTCCGGGCCGCCGATTGGATCCTCTCGGCCGACGAGGTCGCAGAGGTCGATCGGCTGACCGCCAAGTCCTGATTATTCGGCGGGCGCGTGGGCGGTTTCGAGCCGGCCGAAGAAGCGGCCGCTCAGCCGGTCGAGATAGATGTAGAGCACCGGCGTGATGTAGAGCGTCAGAAGCTGCGACAGCAAAAGGCCACCGGCCACGCACAAGCCCAGCGGACGGCGCGATTCGGCGCCCACGCCCTGGCCGAAGGCGATAGGAAGCGTGCCCATCATTGCCGCCATGGTGGTCATCATGATGGGGCGGAAGCGGATGATGGCGGCCTCGCGGATCGCCTGTTCGGGCGAGACGCCGGCATCGGCGCGCTGACGGTGCAGCGCGAAGTCGATCATCATGATCGCGTTCTTCTTGACGATACCGATCAGCATGATCATGCCGACAAAGGCATAGAGCGTCAGCGGCAGCCCAGCGATGAACAGGGTGAGCAGTGCCCCCACCGCCGCGCTGGGTAGGCCCGACAGGATCGTCAGCGGGTGGATGAAGCTCTCGTACAGGATGCCCAGCACGATATAGACCACGACGATGGCGATCAGCAGCAGTTCGGGCATGTTTGCGGTGGCGGTCTGGAAGGCGCCTGCGGTGCCCTGGAAGCTGCCCTGGATGGTGGGCGGTACTTCGACAATGCGGCTGGCTGCTTCGATGCCCTTCACCGCGTCGCTCAGCGAATAGCCCGCCGCCAGGTCGAAGGATATGGTGACCGACGGTACCTGGCCGCTGTGGTTGATCGACAGCGGCATGGTGCTGACCTCCCGGCGCGTGACTGCGCTCAGGGGCACCAGATTGCCGTTGCTGGACGTGATGTAGAGCGTGTTCAGCGCGTTGGGATTGCGTTGATATTGCGGCAACAGTTCCAGCATTACCCAATACTGGTCGGACGCGGCGTAGATTTGCGAGATCTGCTGGCCGCCAAAGGCGTATCCCATCGCATTCTCGATCTGGGCCGGCG
>DASZQJ010000089.1:0-21827 GCA_035549715.1 Burkholderiales bacterium | reverse complement strand
CAGCGTGAAGGTCTCGGCGTAGGTGTAGTCACCCATCTTCTTGTCCCAGACCACCTTGCCGCTCGCGTTGTCGAGCGCCACGATGTGCGCGTCCAGGGTCGCCAGGTACACCTTGTTCTTGTACACGGCAACACCGCGGTTCACCACGTCGCAGCACAGCTTCGGGAACACATCGCCCGGGAGCTCGCGCTCGTACTTCCATTGCACCTTGCCGGTGATCGCGTCGACCGCGATGACCTTGTTGAAGGAAGTCGTGACGTAGATCATCCCGTTCACGGCCACAGCCTGGCTGTCCTGCCCTTCCAGAACACCGAACGACAGGTTCCAGACGGGCTTCAGCTTCTTGACGTTTTCCCGGTTAACCTGGGTCAGCGGGCTGTAGCGGGTGGTTTGGTAGTCACGGCCGTAGTGGAGCCAGTTCTGGGCATCCTTGTCGGCGTTCAGGAGCATGTCGTCCGTGACGTAGTTCGGATACAGCTTGGATTCAAGCGTATCCACACCCTGCGCGGAGACGAGCCCGGAAGCGCCGATCGCTGCGAAGGCAGCGAGGGACACCGCAGCACGTTTGAAGTGCGACGATTGCTTCACCATTTTTAGAGGAACCTCCCGAAGAAGCGCGCAGCACCTTGAGACGACGCCACGCATTGGTTTTGATTTACAGCTTCGATGCGTAAAGCGAGACAGGACAACTGAGAAACTCTCTCCAAGACCTCAGATACTTTCAAGCTTTACAGCGGTTCCAAAATTAAGAGTATCCCCCTGGGTTGTCAATACATTTCTGCCCTTGCGCCAAGAACTTGCGTGGTCCGCCGTTTTGCATCGCACAATTTGTTTCCACATGATGCCGGGACTGCGCCGCTGCACGCGCGCCGCGCGCGCAGAACTTTCCCTGTGCATTCGCAGTGATGCGTGCGGGTGGCGTCCGGAACCGGCGTGACCGATTCCGGCCTCGAACGTTACGGATTGGAAGCCCGTGCGGAAAAGATGTCGGGGGATTGTTGGGTATGCTCCCGGACGCTTTGCGAAATGGCCCGAAAATTCATTTCATCTCCTGAAATCACATCATGCGATCCCTAGGACCTGGAAGCGTGGCCTGGTTGCTTGCCGGCCTGCTGCTGGCAACCGCCTCGGCCGCCGACCCGCTGCTGACCTATCCCCTGAAGATACGCGGGCACGAGATCCGTGCCGAGATCGCGCACACCGAGGCGGCGCGGCGCCAGGGGCTGATGTTCCGCGACCGCCTGGCGGAAAACAGCGGCATGATCTTCGTCTATCCCCTTCCCGAGGTCACCGCGATGTGGATGAAGAACACGCGCATCCCCCTGTCGGTGGCCTTCATCGACGCGAAGGGACGCATCCTCAACATCGAGGACATGGTCCCGTTCTCGGAGGACGCGCATGGGTCGAAGGGATCCGCCGCCTACGCCCTGGAAATGAACAAGGGCTGGTTCGGCAGGCGCGGCATCAAGCCCGGCGACCGCGTCGAGGGCCTCGCCGGCCTCCCGGCGCCGCAATGAAAAAGGGCGCACGGGACTGCCGTGCGCCCTCGGCCTGCTCCGCCCTCCCGGCTCAGGCGCCGAAGAACACCGCCGTATGCGCTCCCGCCGCCATCATGAGCAACATGGGGATGGAGAGCATGACGTTGAGGCGCGAGGCGAGGAAGGCCAGGCGCCGCGCCCGGTTCTTCTGCTCGTCGGTGGCCGGCTTGAGGCCGAGGATTTTCTTCTGGTTGGGCCAGATGATCCCCCACACGTTGAGCAGCATGATCGTGCCCAGCCATGCACCCATGCCGATTGCCGCATGGCTGGGCCGCAGCAGGAACGCGTTGCCGAAGTTCGCCCCGAGCAGCGCCGCACCCGCCAGCCAGGTCACGAGCGCCGACCAGCGGAAGAAGAACAGCGCGCGCGGCGCCACATGCTTGGTGATGCCCGCAGCCGTGCCGTCCGCCTGCGCGGCCTTCAGCGCGGCAACCTGCACGAAGTTGAAGTAGTAGAGCATCCCCACCCACATCACGCCCGCGAGCAGGTGTATCCAGCGGGAAATCGCAGGAACGAAGTCCATGGTGTCAGCCTCCGGCCAGTGACTTGACGACGAAGTACAAAACCACGGTGAGAACCAGCCCCGAAATCACCGTGCCCCACAGCGAGTCCAGCGGATTCTTCATGTCTACCCCTCCATGGTGAAAGGCGGGCCCAGTGTAGTCGCCGGGGGCACGCGGCCGCAACAACCCGTCGTCATGCAGCGCGCAAACCAAAAGGGCGCCCGCAGGCGCCCCGGATTGCCGGCCACGCAAACGCGTGCTCAGCCGGTGAAGTTCTTTCCGGCGAACTCCCAGTTCACGAGGTTCCAGAACGCGCCCACGTAGTCCGGGCGCTTGTTGCGATAGTCGATGTAGTACGCATGCTCCCAGACGTCACAGGTGAGCAGCGGCTTGTCGGCGCCGGTAAGCGGGGTGGCGGCGTTCGAGGTATTGACGATGTCCACGGAGCCGTCGGCCTTTTTCACCAGCCAGGTCCAGCCCGAGCCGAAATTGCCCACGGCGCTCTTGGTGAAGGCTTCCTTGAAGGCATCGAAGCCGCCGAACTTCTTCGCGATCGCGTCGCCGAGCGGGCCCGTGGCGGTTCCCCCTCCCTTCGGCGACAGGCAGTGCCAGTAGAACGTGTGGTTCCAGATCTGCGCGGCGTTGTTGAAGATGCCGCCGGCGGATTTGCGGATGATGTCCTCGAGCGCAAGGTTCTCGAACTCGGTGCCCTTGACCAGGTTGTTCAGGTTGGTGACGTAGGCCTGGTGGTGCTTGCCGTAATGGAACTCGATGGTTTCCTTCGAGATGTGGGGCTGCAGGGCGTCGGGGGCATAGGGAAGCGGGGGGAGCTGGTGTTGCACGGCGAATTCTCCTCAAGGATCGGTTCGGATGTCCCGCCGCGCGGGCGGGCGGCGCGCCAGTGTAACGGAATGCGCGCGCGGGAAAAACCGCGTCATCCGGCGGGGGAAGACGCCTCCACCGCAACGACGACCGCGGTGGCGTCGTTGCGTCCCATGTACTTGACCTGGTTCTCGATCGATCGTTCCACCAGTTGCCGGGCCGCCGTCGCGACGTCGGGCGCCTGCGCGAGCGTCTCGCGCATCGCGTGGTCGCCCAGCACTTCCCATATGCCGTCGCTTGCCAGCACGAAGACGTCGCCCTCCAGCAGCTCGCCGTCGGTGTAATCGACCACCAGGTGGCTGTCCAGGCCCACCGCGCGCTTGAGCACGTGGCGCATGTCGCTGCGCCGCCAGGTGTGGTCGCTCGTCAACTGCTTGAAGACGTCGCGGCGCCAGCGGTAGACGCGCGTGTCCCCGACGTGCGCGAGGTAGTAGCCGTTGCCCCTGAACAGGACCATGCTCAGGGTGCTGACGGCACCGTCGCGGTGCGGCTGGCGCTCGTTCAACGCCAGCAACCAGTCGTTGGTCGCGCGCAGCAGCTTGTCGAGCGACCGGGGGATGCCCCAGCCCGGCGGCGTGCCGTAGTAGTCCCGCAGCAGGCTCTTGACCGTGGTCTCGGAGGCCAGGCGCCCCTCCCCCGTCGCGCTCACCCCGTCGGCAATGGCCACGGCAACGCCACGCGCCAGCACCTGCGGCTCCTGCGCCGGCGTGACCACGCCGTAGAAATCCTCGTTGGCCTTGCCCGCCACCGCCGCGCTCGCGTGGCCCAGTCGCAGCTGCAACGGCGGTTTGCCCGGGGTGATGCCCAGGCGGATGGGCGCAGCGGCCTCGACCCGGCCCTCGCCCAGGGCCGCGGATGGGTGGCGGTCCGTCGGGGCCCCGGCCACGATCATCCCGCCGCACGCGGCAGGTTGCCCTCCGCGCCCCGGCTGCGACCGGCCGGGACCAGGCAGCCTGCCTCGACGGCTGCGATGGCCTTGGCCTGGTTCATGTCGTCCGTGTATCCCGAGGCAAACAGGCAGCACGCGAGCTGGTTGACCAGCGGATGCGGCACCGGCACCTCCCCGGCGAGCGCCTGGCGGATCCACGCGGCCGTCGCCGCGGCCTCGATGCTTGCCGGCCCGCCCGGCAGCGCGCGCGCGGGCGCCATCTCTTCCTCGAACAGTGCGAGCGGCTCGCCGTGGCGATAGAACAGGATCCTGGGGCGCTGCCTCGGATTGGCGAAGGCCTCGCCCTCAGTGCTCCGCAACAACAACGCGTCGAAACCGGTTGCCCCGAGGAAGGCCTCGATTTTCCCGAGGCAGGCGGCGTCGCCGGCGCTGATCACGCGCAGGCCATTGCCTTCGAAGGGATCGAGCAGGTTCACGAGCTTGTGCGCGGGATTGCGGATGCCCAGCCGGTTGCGCAGCGCAAGCAGGTTCGCCAGGCCCGGGCACAGCACTGCGGTGGGCACGAAGGCGAGCAGGTCCTCGTCCATGGACTTCTGCGCCTGCGCGAGCGACCCGCTCGGCAGCACGCCGAGCTCGCGCAGGATATAGACGCTCGCCACGCGCCCCGCGCCTTCGAGCGTGCCATGCAACAGTACCGGAACGCCGATGCGCCGCAGGAGCAGCACCAGCAGCGGCAGCAGGTTGGCCTCGCGGTGCGCGCCGCCATAGCTGCCGAACACGAGGGGGCGCAGCCCCGTCGGCGGCACGCGCAGTGCATAGGCCCGCCCGGACACCGCCCGGTAGAACCCCAGCAATTCGACGGCGGACTCCGGTTTCATGTGCAGCGCCGTCAGGCAGGCGCCAAGTTCCAGGTCCGGCACACCGCCATCGAGCATGGCGGCGAACAGGTCATGGGCATCCTGCTCCGTCAGGTCACGGGCGGCGTCCGCCCGCGCGATTTCCTTGAGGCAATTCGAAACATTCATCACCGCATCGGTCCCGGTCTGCTTGGCCTGTCCATCGACCCTTGCGCCAAGACCCCTTGTGCAACCGCCGTGCCAAACCGGATCACGCGAATAAACAATGTGTTAACGGGGAGAGTAGACTCCTCGGGGAACACCATGGTGCGCGCCGCCGCGGCGGCGCGCCAACTTGGTGCAACCGATGGACCGCGAGGAGGACCGCAATGACGATGACAGCGACAGGCGTGCGGGCAACGGCACGCTGCCCCGCACCGTGAGGCTGGCGCCGATCCTGTCGCTGCCGGTGCTGGCCACGCTGGTGGTGCTCGGCCTGCTGCTCGCCCTGGACCTCTCGGCGCTGGCGGCAGCAAGGCGCTTCGACGACGCGGTCTCGCGGCTTGCCGCCGAAGCACGGCTGCAATCGATGCTGGGGGAGTTGCCGCCCATCATCCTCGACATGGAATCCGGGGTCCGTGGCTACCTGCTGACCGGCGAGCGGACGGAACTCGGCCGCTACCGGGCCGCCTCGGCCCGCTTGCCCGGGGCCATCGAGGCCATCGCCGGCCGCGCCGGCGACGACGGGGCGCTCAACACGCGGCTGCGCGAAGTCCTGGACCTGTCGCGCCGGTGGCTCGACACGCGACTCTCGCCGCTCGTGGTCAAGCGCGATGCCGGCGCCGGCAGCAACGAGAGCATGCGCGAGATCGTGCGGAGCCTGCGCGGCGCACACGGCGACCCCCTGGCGGCGCGCATCCGGGAGGAAATCGCGGCGGCATCCCGGCTGCAGGAAGAGCGTGTCGCCGCCGCCCGCGCCACCGTGGAGTCCGAATCGGACGACGTGGCCGACTGGATGCGGGTGCGCGCGGTCGCGCTCCTGCTCATGTGCGCGGCGCTCGCCCTGCTGCTCGGGCGCACGCTGTTGCGCCTGCGGCGCCAGACCAGGTCCAGGGAAACGGCGGAACGCAACGCGCGCGAGTCCAGCGCGGCGCTGCAGGGCGTGAACGACGCCACCCCGCTGGGCATGTTCTCCACGGACGCCGCCGGCACAGTGCGCCAGTCGAATGCCGCGTTCGAGCGCATGACCGGGCTGGCGCGAACGCTCCTGGCCGAGCCCGGATGGCAGTCCGCCCTGCACCCGGACGACCGCGAGCAGGTGGGCAACGCATGGACAGCGCTGCTCGCCGGCGGCCCGGACTTCGCCTCGGAGCATCGCTTCCTGCACCGCAACGGCACCGTCGTCTGGGTCTCGATGAAGGCCGCCCGCATCACCGATGCCGGGCGCCTCATCGGCCACGTCGCGACCGTCGAGGACGTTACCGAGCGCCGCAATGCCGAGGAAGCGCTCCGGCGCAGCGAAGAGCGCCTGCAGCTCGTGCTCGAAAACGCGCAGCTGGCGCTGTTCGACTGGCACCTGCCCTCCGGCGAGATCGTGCTGGGCAGGCAGTGGCACGCACTGGCGGGCGGCACGGACGAGGCGGGGCCGATGACGGCGAGGCGGTTTGCCGAATTGCTGCACCCGGATGACCGCGAGGCCCTGCGCGAGGCGCTCGTCGCGGCGTTCAAGGGCCGTTCCCGCGCCTTTCGGGCGCAGTTCCGGGTGCGCGCGAGGCCGGGACCGTGGAAACACATCCTCGCCCTGGGGCGGGTGACCGAGCGCGACGCCCTCGGGCGCGCCGTCCAGCTGACGGGCACGCTCGCCGGATTCGAATAGCGCCCCGGGGCGCGGCGTCTAGGCGCTTTCGCTCTCGGCGGGCCGGCGCGAGGGCTTGCGCGCCGCCGCGCCCGACGACGCGGGCCGCAGCGCGTCCAGGTACTGGTCGACCAGCGCCGTGGCATCACGCCCCAGCGCCATGTGCTTCGGGTCGAGCACCCAATTCATGATCAGGCCGTCGACCAGGGCATGCAGGCCGGTCGCGGCCAGTTGCGGATTCACCGTCGGTGCGAGCAGGCCCTTGCGCGCGGCATTGCGCAACCCGCGCTCCATGTGCTGCAGGCAGTTGTTGCGGGCCTCGATGTGGCGCTGGCGCACCTGCAGCATCTCGTCGACGTACTCCACCTTGTGGCAGCAGATCTCGAACACGCGCTGGCAGCGCGGATCGGTGGCCAGGTGGTCCAGCACGTTGATTGCGCAGCCGCGCACGTACGCCAGCGGATCGTCCAGGTCCTCCCCCGAGGCACGTGCGGCCATCTCCTCCATCGGCAGCACAACGCGGCTCATCATGGCGTCGAACAGGTCCGCCTTGTTGCGAAAGTGCCAGTAGATCGCGCCCCGGGTCAGGCCGGCGGCGGCGGCGATCATCTCCAGTGAGGTGCGCGAGACGCCCTTTTCCAGGAACAGCAGCTCGGCGGCATCCAGGATGCGATTGCGGGTTTCCAGCGCCTCTTCCTTGGTTCGCCTGACCATGTCTCTCCCGATTCCCGATGCTCCCGCGCCGATTCCCCCGTCATACTGGCGGACCGATGTCGGCTGCGGAACAGCAAGAACGTACTTTACATACATTCTTGTATGTAAATAAACTGGCGCCGTTCGCTGACACCGGTCCACAATCCGCCGCCCCCACGCATCGGCAACCGCGGCGTGTGCCGTTGCATCGGTCCGCCAGAACCCCAGAGCCTTCACAGGAGCGCCAAGTGCACGTCCCGTCCTCGCCCGTTGTTCGCGGCATCACCGCCGCCCTCGTCCTGGCCGCGATCGCCGGTTGCCAGAAGTCGCAGCCCCAGCAGGGCGGGATGCCGCCGCCGGAAGTGGTGGTGTTCGTCGCCCAGCCCCACGACATGCCGGCCGTCTTCGAGTACGTCGCCCAGATCGCCGGCGTGCGCGAAGTCGAGGTCCGCCCGCGCGTGTCGGGCATCCTGGAGAAATGGAACTTCACGGAGGGTGCGCGCGTCTCCGCGGGCCAGAGCCTGTTCACGATCGACCCGGCGCCCTTTCGCGCGGAACTCGCCCGCGCCGAGGCGCAGTTCGCCAGCGCTCAGGCCAACCTCGAGACGGCGACGCGCAATGCCGCGCGCCTGAAGCCGCTGATCGAGGCCCGCGCCGTCAGCCAGAAGGATTACGACGACGCCGTGTCCGCCGAGCTGGTCGCCAATGCCGGGCTCAAGGCGGCCCAGGCGGCCGTCACGGAAGCGCGGCTCAATCTTTCCTACACGCGAGTCGAGGCCCCGATATCGGGCATCACCAGCCGCGCGCTGCAATCCGAGGGCAGCCTGGTGCAGGCCCAGCAGACGCTGCTCACCACGATCTCCCAGATCGATCCCGTGCACGTCATCTTCAGCTTCACCGAGGCCGAGCACCTGAAGTTCACGCGCACCGTGGCGGACGGCACGCTCAGGCTGCCGAAGGATGGCAGGTTCGACGTCAAGCTGACGCTGGCCGACGGCAGCGAGTACGCCCGGCCGGGCAAGGTCGATTTCACCGACGTGCGCGTCAACCCGCAGACCGGCACGATCGAGGCGCGCGCGGTCATCGCCAATCCGCAGGGCCTGCTGCGCCCCGGCCAGTTCGCCCGCGTCAAGCTCTCCGGCGGCGTGCGCCCGGGCGCCATCGCCATCCCGCAACGCGCGGTGCTCGAGGGCCCCGGCACCAAGATCGTCCTGCTGGTGAATGCGCAGGGCCTGGTCGAGCCGCGCCCGGTCCAGGTGGGCGACTGGTCCGGGCAGGACTGGGTCATCACCGGCGGCCTGAAGGCCGGGGACCAGGTCATCGTCGACGGCATGGTCAAGGCCGCGCCCGGCAAGCCGGTGAAGATCGCGCAGGCACCCCCGGTCGGCGCGCAGGCCAGTCCCGCCGCGCCCGGCGGCGCCCCGGCCGCAGCCACGAAGCCGGCCGAAGCCGCGCCCGCCGCCAGGCCGGATGCCACCGGCAAGCAGGAACCCGCCGCCCCCGCCAGGAAGTAGCGGCCAGCCACCCGAACCGCGGAGCCCCCACGCATGTTCTCCCGCTTTTTCATCGACCGCCCGATCTTCGCGGTCGTCATCTCGATCTTCATGGTGCTCGCCGGCCTCGCCGCCATGCGCGTGCTGCCCATCGCGCAGTACCCGGAGATCGCCCCGCCGGTGGTCACCGTGCGCGCCATCTATCCCGGCGCCTCCGCCGAGGTGCTCGAGCAGACCGTCGCGGCGCCGCTGGAGAACCAGATCAACGGCGTCGAGGACATGCTCTACATGGCCTCGAATTCGTCCTCCAACGGCGTGGTGGAGATCAACGTCACCTTCGAGATCGGCACCAACGTCGACCAGGCTGCGCTCAATGTCAACAACCGCGTCAAGCAGGCCGAGGCGCGGCTGCCCGAGGAAGTCAGGCGCCAGGGCGTGACGGTGGAGAAGAACTCGACCTCGTTCCTGCAGGTGCTGGCCTTCAACTCGCCGGACGGCACCTTCGACGACCTGTACGTCAGCAACTTCGTCACGCTGAACGTCCTGGACACGATCAAGCGCGTGCCGGGCACGACCAACGTGCAGATCTTCGGCGCCAAGGACTACGCCATGCGCATCTGGCTGCGTCCCGACCGCATGACGCAGCTCAAGGTCACCACGGCGGACCTGGTGCGGGCGCTGAACGAGCAGAACGCGCAGTTCGCGGCGGGCAAGGTCGGCCAGGCGCCGACCGGCGGCCCGCAGGAGCTCGTGTACACGGTCACCACCAAGGGCCGGCTCTCGGAACCGCGCGAATTCGAGGACATCATCATCCGCTCGAACGGGGACGGCTCCGCGCTGCGCCTGCGCGACGTGGCACGGGTCGAGCTCGCCTCCAAGGATTACGACTTCATCGGCCGCGTGAACGGGCGCCAGTCGGCCCTGCTGGGCATCTTCCTGCAGCCAGGCGCCAACGCCCTGGACGTCGCCGAGGAGGTGGACAAGGTCATGAAGGACCTGTCCAGGCGATTCCCCGCCGGCCTCGAATACCAGAACGTGTACGACACGACGCGCTTCGTGGAAGTGTCGATCCGCGAGGTGGTCAAGACCCTGGCCGAGGCGATGGCGCTGGTGTTCCTCGTCGTGTTCCTGTTCCTGCAGAACTGGCGCGCGACCCTCATCCCGTTCGCCGCCGTCCCGGTGTCGCTGATCGGCACCTTCGCCGGACTGCTGATGCTCGGCTACTCGATCAACACCCTGACGCTGTTCGGCATGGTGCTGGCGATCGGCATCGTCGTCGACGACGCGATCGTGGTGCTGGAGAACGTCGAGCGCATCATGCACGAGGAGCACCTCGAGGCGCGCGATGCCGCGATCAAGGCCATGCGCGAAGTCTCGGGACCCGTGATCGCCATCGTGCTCACCCTGTGCGCGGTGTTCGTGCCGATCGCCTTCCTGGGCGGCCTGACGGGCGAGCTCTACCGCCAGTTCGCAGTGACCATCTCCATCGCGGTGGTGCTCTCCGGCATCATCGCGCTGACGCTCACGCCCAGCCTGTGCGTGCTGATCCTCAAGCGCCAGCACCGGGAGCCGGGCGGCTTCTTCCGCTGGTTCAACCACTGGTTCGGCCGCGTGACCACCCGCTACACCGGCGGCGCGGCGTGGATCATCCGGCGCGGCGTGATCGGCGTTCTCCTGTTCGCGGGCATGGTCGCCGTCACCGGCTGGCTGTGGCGGGCAACGCCGGGCAGCCTGGTGCCCGACGAGGACCAGGGCTACTACATCGGCGCGGTGTTCCTGCCCGACGGCGCCACCCTGCAACGCACCGACAGGGTGGTGAACGAGGTGCTGCAGGCGATCAAGTCCAACCCGGCCAACGACTATGCCATCGGCTTCACCGGCCTGGACTTCATCGGCGGGGGCTTCCGCAACAACGCGGCCACCATCTTCGTCACCCAGAAGCACTGGGACGAGCGCCCCGGCGTGGGCACGCAGCAGCTGCTGCAGGATTACTTCATGAAGACGATGCACATCAAGGAGGGCCTCGTGCTCGCCTTCGCGCCGCCGCCCATCTTCGGCCTGGGCAACGCGGGCGGTTTCGAGTTCTACATCCAGAATCGCGGCGAGGGCGGTCCGCAGCGGCTCGCGGCGGAGATGGGCAAGTTCCTCGCCGCGGCGAACAAGGACCCGCAACTCGCCGGGGTCCAGACCCTGTGGCGCTCGAACGTGCCGCAGTTGCGCGTGGACGTGGACCGGGAGAAGGCCAAGGCGCTGGGGGTGCCCATCAACGAGGTGTTCAACACGCTGTCGGCCACGATGGGCTATTACTACGTCAACGACTTCAACAAGTTCGGCCGTACCTGGCAGGTACTCATGTCCGCCGAGCCGGGCTATCGCAACCGCCCTGATTCGGTGGGCGAGCTGTATGTGCGCTCCGACAAGGGCCAGATGGTGCCCATCAAGACGCTTGCGAAGGTGGCGTATACCTCCGGGCCGGACTCGGTGGACCGCTTCAACAACCTGCCCGCGGTGAAGCTGCTGGGACAGGGCGCGGCGGGCGTGTCCTCCGGGCAGGCCATCCAGGTCGTGGAACGCATCGCCAACGAGGTGCTGCCGGCCGATTTCAGCTACGACTGGGGGGGCGCCTCCTTCCAGGAAAAGAAGTCGAGCGGCACCTCGACCCTGGCGCTCGGCCTCGCGGCGATCATGGTGTTCCTGATCCTGGCGGCGCAGTACGAGAAATGGTCCCTGCCGCTGTCGGTCATGCTCGCCCTGCCGTTCGGGACTTTCGGCGCGCTGGCGGCCGTGCACCTGCGCGGGCTCACCAACGACGTGTACTTCCAGATCGGCCTGGTAACGCTGCTGGGCCTTGCCGCCAAGAACGCCATCCTGATCGTGGAATACGCCTCCCTGAAGCACCACGAGGGCCTGTCGCCCTCGGCCGCCGCCGTCGAGGCCGCACGGCTGCGCTTCCGCCCGATCCTGATGACCTCGCTCGCGTTCATCCTCGGCGTCATGCCGCTCGCGTTCTCGACCGGTGCCGGCGCCGGCGCCCGCGTGGCGGTGGGCACGGGCGTCATGGGGGGCATGCTGGCCGCCACCTTCCTCGCGATCTTCTTCGTGCCGATGTTCTTCAAGCTCATCACGGACCGGCACCTGACGGAGAAGCGATCCACCTCGCAAATTCGCGCGGAAATCGAGCACCACCGGCGCAACGTCGAGCGCGCAACGCCGGCGCCGCACCGGCACGGCCATGCCGCAACGGACGAAGGAACCCAATCATGATGCGCAGCCGCCTTCCGGCCGCAGCCTTCCTCGCCGCCCTGCTCGCGGGCTGCATGACCGTTGGTCCGGACTACAAACGTCCGCCAACGGATGTCCCCGAGCAATGGCCGGGCACGCCGGCGCAGGGCGCGCCGGTCCCGGCTGACTGGTGGCTCGCCTACAACGATCCCGTCCTGAACAGGCTGGTCGACGACGCGCTGCTCAACAACCTCGACCTGCGCCAGGCGGTGGCGCGCGTCGCGGAAGCCCGCGCGGCGCTGGGCATCACTCGCGCCGACCGGTATCCGGGCGTCACCGCCCAGGCCGGCGCCTCGCGCAACCGCACCAGCGAGAACAGCATCCTTGCCTTCCCCGGCGTGGACCCGGAGTACAGCGACTATCGCGCGAGCCTGAACGTCGGCTACGAGATCGACTTCTGGGGCAAGTACCGGCGCGCCACCGAAGCCGCGCGGGCCGAGCTGCTGGCTTCCCGCTTCAACCGCGACGCGGTGCGCCTGACGCTGGTGACGGACGTGGCGCGGGGCTATTTCGCGCTGCGCGCCCTCGATGCCCAGGTGGAAGTCACGCGGCGCACCATCTCCTCGCGCCTGGCGTCGACCGCCCTGCAGCGCAAGCGCTTCGAAGCCGGCCTCGCCTCGGAGTTCGACCTGCGCCAGAGCGAGGCGGAAGCCGCGCAGGCGCAGGCCCTCCTGCCGACGATCGAGAGCCGGCAGGCCCAGCAGGAAACGGCGCTGGCGGTGCTGGTCGGGCGCAGCCCGCGCGAGATCGTCGCCCGGCCGGTGGACCGCGGCACCGCGATCGAAGCGATCGTGCCGCCGCCGGCGGTGCCCGCCGGCCTGCCCTCCGAATTGCTGGAGCGGCGTCCGGACCTGAGGGCGGCGGAGCAGGCCCTGGTCGTGGCCAATGCGCGCATCGGGCAGGCCAGGGCCGCCTACTACCCGTCCATCTCCCTCACCGGCATCCTGGGCGTGGAAAGCACCTCGCTGGGCGACCTGTTCAGGACCTCGTCCCGCTACTGGACGCTGGGTGCAAACGCCGCACAGACCGTCTTCGATGCGGGCCGCACCGGCTCCCAGGTGGAGGCCGCCCAGGCGCGGGAGCAGCAGGCGCTGGCGCAGTACCAGTCCTCGATCCAGCGCGCCTTCAAGGACGCGCTCGATGCGCTGGTGATCCAGCGCAAGGCCCGCGAAACCCTGGAGGCCGAGACGGTCCGCCGTGACGCATTGAGGACCGCGCTCGGCCTCGCGCAGATGCGCTACGACAACGGGGTGTCCAGCCTGCTCGACGTGCTGATCTCGGAGCGCGCCCTGCTGGAGGCCGAGTTGAACCGCGTGGAGGCGCAGCGGGCACAGCTCTCCGCGACGGCCGACCTGTTCAAGGCGCTGGGAGGCGGGTGGACGCCCGGGCCTGAGAAATCCGCCACGGCGAACTAGCCGCCGCGCGACTTCCGGCGGCGCGGTGCCAGCCCGCGCCGCCGCCTCACTTGCCGCACTTCTTCACGGCCATCTGCCGGGCCACGTCCTTGCGCGAACGCTCGAGCTTGCCCATTTTCGCCTTGCTGGCGCCGAGGCGCTGCCGCTCGACGATCTCGTCCCGCCGCTTGGCCAGCTGCCCGCAGTCCATGCCGGACGGGGCCGCCGGGTCGGGCGAAGCCCGCACGACGGCGCCGCGGTCGGTGTTCACCGCCCTGCCTCCGCCCTTGTCGCAGGGTTTGTCCTGGTAGCTGCCATCGGGGCAGCGGTACACGGCCGCCGTCGCGGGGACGGCCGCCAAAGCGGCGAAGGCGGGCAACAGCAGGCAGGCGGCCAGCAGCGGCTTCATGCGTCGACCTCCGGAATCATCGTCATCTCGAGCATACCGCGGGACGTGCATCGTGGCGGGCCCGAACGCGCCGTTCCCGCGGGCCGGGGCCGGATCGGCTGGCTTCCCGCAGGAATTTTCCCCTATCATTCGGGGTCACAGGCCAGGCAGACGCGGGAGCAACGAGACAGGCATGAGCATCGAATTCAAGGGCAAGAACCTGACGCCGGTGGAGGTCTCCTTCCTGAAGTGGCAATACGGCTTCGAGGAGGAGGACGACCCGTTCGAGCGCTCCTTGTGGCACACCATCCTGCACGCATGGGAGGCGGATCGCCAGAACTACGCGAACAAGTCCCCGGTGCGCCACCTGCCGAGGCTGGGCGCCGACCAGGCCTATCCCGAGCAGGTGAAGCTGTACGTTTCCTTCAAGTCCGAAAAGAGCGACGCGTTCTGGAACGACCTGATCCGCCGTGCCGGCCTGTCGGATCGCCGCACGACCGACGTGACGCCGATGAACGAGCGTCGCCGCAGGACCGGCTCCCGCGGCTAGCCTGCCCTGCCGCGGCGCAATCCCCTTCCGCCACAGTCTTTCCCTGGCGCCGGCCCACCCCGACGGCGCCCCCTGGCGACTGGCAATTTCCGTCAATAGTGCCCGCCGGCGGCGTTGGCGGTTTGCCGCGCCCTGCAGGCTCCATTCGTCCGCGAACTTCTCCAACCAGCTGTAACAACTGGTGTTTGTGACGGCGCGCGACACCCCCCATGCGCATGGCATGTCATTTGCCATGTCCTGCCGTAGAGCCGCGCCCTGGCGCGGAAGCTTGCCTGGAGAGTCCGCATGAAGCCGCAAACGTCAGGGTTCACGCTGATCGAGCTGATGATCGTCGTCGCGATCATCGGCATTCTCGCCGCGGTCGCACTGCCCGCCTACCAGAACTACACCGCCCGCGCGAAGGTGTCGGAAGCGCTGCTCACCGTCAGCGTGTGCAAGACGACCGTTGGCGAGACGGCGCAGTCCTCCTACACCCTGCCCGGCGCGGGCCTGTGGGGATGCGAATCCCGGGCCGGCGCCCCGCCGCTGTCGAAGAACGTCCTGTCCGTGGAGACCAGCGCGGAAGGCGCGATCCGGGTGGTGCTCCAGGGCATCAGCGCCGATGCCGATGGCAACGCCATCATCATGCGGCCCTGGCCCGACACGGCGCGCGCGGGCCCGATCCTCCCGGGCGACCAGGCGTCGGTGTGGGACTGCGGACCGGATCCGGCCAACGCCTTCGACATCTCGACGCTGGTCCCCGCGTCCTGCCGCGCGCCGGCTTCGCTCCTCGGTGCACTCACGAGCTTCGCGCTGAGCCCGAGCTGAGCGGCGGGCATGGTCTAATGACGCCCTGTCCCCGCACGGGGAAGGGACCCGGACCATGCCCATTGCCCTCCAGGAGATCGAAGCCGCGGCGGCACGCATCCGCCGCCATCTCGCGCCCACGCCTCTGGTGCGCTCACTGCGGCTCGGCGATCAACTCGGCGCCAACGTCTTCCTCAAGCTCGAGACGCTGCAACCCACGCACTCGTTCAAGGTACGCGGCGCCTTCAGCGCCCTGACGCGTCTCGAACCGGAGCAGGCAAAACGCGGGGTGGTCACCGCCTCGGGGGGCAACCACGGCCTCGCGGTGGCCTACGCCGCCTTGCGCCTGGGGATCCCGGCCGCCATTTACCTGCCCGAATCGGCGACCGAGGCGAAGCTTTCCGCGATCCGCCGCCTCAACCCCGAGGTCGTCATCCACGGCGCCTCCTGGGACGACGCGAATGCGCTCGCGATGCAGGCCGCGGCGCAATCCGGGCGCAGCTACATCCACCCGTTCGACGATCCCGCGGTCATGGCCGGCCAGGCCACGCTGGTGCCGGAGATCCTTGCCGATCTGCCCGCCCCGCCGGACATGATCGTGGCGTCCATCGGCGGCGGCGGCCTGGTGTCCGGGATCCTCTCCGCGACCGCCCACCTGTGTCCGGCGACGCGCGTGCATGGCGTCGAAACCGCGGGCGCGGACTCGATGGGCCAGAGCCTTGCGGCGGGCCGCATCGTCGAGCTGTCGCGGATCACGTCCATCGCGGAAACGCTGGGGGCGCGCCGCACCGGCGCATTTCAGTTCGAAACCGTCTCGCGCCTGGCCGCCAGCGTGGTGACCGTCTCCGACGCCGCGGCCGTGCGCGCCCTGCTCGGGCTGCTCGAGGGGGACAAGCTGCTCACGGAGCCCGCCACGTCGTGCTCCGTGGCCGCGCTGGTCGAAGGCAAGATCCCCGTCGCCCGGGGCGCGAGCGTCGTCGTCATCGCCTGCGGGGCGAACGTCGCGCTCGAGAAGGTCGTCGGCTGGCGCGCGAGGCCGCCCGTGGACGCGGGGCCCGAGGCTTGACGCGCGTGCGCACGCTGGCGATGCTGTGCACATGGCTTACCTGGACCCGGTCTACGGCGAGATCCTGCTGCGCCTGGTATTGGCCCTGTTGATCGGCGGGCTGATCGGGCTCGAGCGCAGCTACCACGGCCGCCCGGCCGGCTTTCGCACGCATGCCCTGGTCTGCCTGTCGACCAGCCTGCTGATGCTGGTCACGGTTTACGAAGCGCGCTGGTTCGAATCGTCCGAGCACGTGCGCACCGCAATCGACCCGACTCGCATGTCGCAGGGGATCATGACCGGCATCGGCTTCCTCGGCGCCGGCGCGATCATGAAGGAAGGCCTGTCCGTCCGCGGCCTCACCACCGCCGCATCGATCTGGATCACGGCGGCCATCGGCATCCTGATGGGGATCGGCTTCTATTTCCCGGCGGTCGTCGCCGCCGCGATGACGCTGGGCACGCTGGGCGCGTTTCGCTGGATCGAGGCGCGCATCCCGGCGCAGTTCTACGCCCACTTCTACGTGCGCTATGCGCGCAGCGCCGTGGTCTCGGAGGATTCGCTGCGTGAGCTGGTGAAGGCGCACGGATTCAGCATCGCCAACCTGAGCTATCGGCTGGACGACGTGGCAGGCTATTTCGAGTACCGCATGGTGATCCGCTCGGACCAGGCGGCCAATGCGCGCACGCTGGCCGAAACGCTCGGACGCCAGGGTGACGTCCTGGAGTTCCGGCTGTCTCCAACCGGCGACTGAGCCGCACGACGCCGCATCGAAGCCATCGGCCGGCCGGACGTGGATTCCGCCGGCTTTCGACCCGCAAAGCGCGCGCATTCCATCCGATTTGCGCGGGTACGCGCCCTTTCCTCCCATCCGGCTCGTGCGGCGGCCGCAATGGCCGTCTCCACGCCGCGACAAGCGCCCGCGCCGGGTCCAGCGCCCGCCGTGCATGCCGCCCGCGACATGGGCCGCCGGAACAAGCCCTTGCGCTGGGCCGGGGATTCGGCGCAGGGGACGCGGGCGGCTTGGCATGGCTCCTGCGATGATCCGGGGTCGCCCGGCACGGCCGGGCCTCACGAAAGGCAACCATGCCATCCGCAAGGGGATTCACCCTCATCGAGCTGATGATCGTCGTGGCGGTCATCGGCATCCTGGCCGCCACCGCCCTGCCCGCGTACCAGAACTACACGATCCGCGCCAAGATCTCCGAGGCAATCCTTGCCGCCAGCGACTGCCGCACGACCATCGCGGAAATCGTGCAGTCCGAAGCGAACCTGCCCGCCGCCGGCGGCTGGAACTGCGAGACCCGATCGGGCGCAGCGCCGAAATCCTCCTACGTGAAGTCCATCGAAACGAGCGCCGAGGGCGCCATCCGCGTGACGATCACGAACGTCAGCAGCGAAGTGAACGACCAGGCCATCGTGTTGCGCCCATGGCCGGACGTGGCGCGCTCCGGGCCGGTCACGGGCGGCGGCGCGATCAATGCGTGGGACTGCGGCGCCGATCCGGCGAACACCATCGGCATCGCGCCGAAGCTGCCCAGCTCCTGCCGGGCCAACGCGGCGGCGATCGGGACGCTCACCGGGTTCGCCAGCGCGAGTTGACCGCGCCTCAGGCCAGTTCCCGCAGCACCGCGCTCCAGGCGCGGGCCAGGTTTTTGCGATCGTAGCCGCCACCGCCGAACGCCATCAGCCGCCCGCTGCAATGGCGCCGTGCGAAGGCGCGCAGGCTCCTTGCCGCCAGCGCATGCGTGGCGGAGGAATAGCGCAGGTGCGCGAGCGGATCGCCGTCGAGCCCGTCGGCGCCGCATTGCAACAGCAGGAACTCGGGCTCGAACCTGGCGAGGTGGGCCTCCACCCGCTTCCAGGCGCGCGCGAATTCTTCGTCCCCCGAGCCGGCCGCCAGCGGAATGTTCAGCTTGGTGCCGGCCGCGGCGCCCTTGCCGGTTTCCTCCTCCTGTCCCGTGCCGGGATAGAGGAAGCGGCCATCCTCGTGGATGTCCGCGAAAATGAGCTCCGGGTCCTGCTCGAAGGCATAGAACACGCCGTCGCCGTGATGGACGTCGATGTCGACGTAGCCCACGCGACGGATCCCGTGGACCGAGCGCAGGGTCTCGATGACCACGCCGAGGTCGTTGAACACGCAGAAACCCGCGGCATGGCCGCGCCCGGCGTGGTGCAGCCCGCCCACCGGCTGCAGCGAGCGCTCGAACTCGCCGCGCATGATCCTGGCGAGTCCGTCGAGCGCGGCGCCGACCACGGCGGAACCCGCCTCGAACACCCCGGGAAAGACGGGCGTGTCGCCCTGGTCGAGGAACTCCAGCCCGCTGCGCTCGGCGTCGCGCACGCGCTCGACATGGGCCGCGGTATGGAAGCGCTCGATTTCCTGGCGGGTTGCCTTGCGCGAGGCGTGCCTTGCCACGCGCCCGACCAGACCTTGCGCCGCCGCTTCCGCGAGAAACGCGCCCTGGCGATCGACGCCCAGCGGATGGCCCGCGGGAAATCCGTACGCGCCCAGTCCGGCGTCCGCATAGAGGGCGGCGCCGCCTTCGGCCGCCATCGAGCGGGATGACATCAACGCGTACCCCATGCCGCCCGCCAGCGCCCGCAGGACCGTGCGCCGCGACGCGGACCCCAGGCCATCAGATCTCGGCGCCACAATGCCAGCAAACCTGGAAGTTGCCGGGGTTTTCCTCGCCGCACGGCGCGCAGCGCTTGGCCCCCGGCGATGCCTGCGGCCGCTCGAACTGGCGCACGAGCTCGCGGGCGCGCGACGCGTCGCGATCGTCGAGGATCCACACCTCCGGCCAGGCATGCGTGAACGGGATTTCGCCCATGCCGCCCTGCGCGTTCTCGTTGAAGACCTTCGCCTCGATGCCGGCCTGCGCGAGCAGCCCCAGCACGAGGTGGGCGTCGGGCAGCGTTGCCGCGGAATAGATGCGCTTCACGCGCCTTCAGCCGAAGAGGTCCCGCTGGCCGTCGAGCCGGGGGCGCACGAACTTCGAGGTGTCGAGCGGGCGCCGGTGCCCGTCCAGGCCCAGCCGCGCGCAAGCCTTCCCGAAGCGCATGCGCAGCAGGTCCGCGAATTCGCCGCTGCCGCGCATGCGCGAGCCGAATTCGGGGTCGTTCTCCTTGCCGTCCCGCATCTGCCTCACGCGGCTCATCACGTGGTCCGCCTTCAGGGGATAGTGGTGCCGCAGCCAGTCCCTGAACAGATCCTTGACCTCCCAGGGCAGGCGCGCCAGCACGTACCCTGCCGATTGTGCGCCCGCGTCCGCAGCCGCTTCAAGGATCTTCTCGGTTTCGGCGTCCGTGAGCAGCGGCACGATGGGCGCCACCATCACGCCCACCGGGATTCCGGCCTCCGACAGCCTGCGGATCGCCTGCACGCGCCGGGCTGGCGCCGACGCCCGCGGTTCCATGCGCCGCGCCAGGTCATGGTCGAGGGTCGTGACCGAGACGAATACCCGGAGCAGGTCCTTTCCCGCCATGGGCGCGAGCAGGTCGATGTCGCGCTCGACCAGGGCGTTCTTGGTGATGATCACCACGGGCTGGTTGCAGCCGGCCGCGACCTCGAGGATCGAGCGCGTGATCCGCCATTCGCGCTCGGCCGGCTGGTACGGGTCGGTGTTGGCGCCGATGGAGATGGTGGCGCACGCCCATGACGGCTTCGCGAGCTCTTCGCGCAGCTTCTGCGCCGCGTTCACCTTGGCGAACAGGCGCGTCTCGAAGTCCAGCCCCGGCGACAGGCCCAGGTACGCATGGCTGGGGCGGGCGTAGCAGTAGATGCAGCCATGCTCGCAGCCGCGGTAGGGGTTGATGCTGAAGGTGAAGGGAATGTCGGGGGACGAGTTGCGCGAAATGATGCCCTTGACGGTCTCCGCGGTGACGACGGTCCGCGGCCGCCCCGGCCCCTCGCCGGGTGCGAAGCTCCAGCCGTCGTCGAACGCCTCGCGCCGCGACGTTTCGAAGCGGCCTTCCGGATTGAGCGTCGCACCGCGGCCCTTGTGGGCCGAGCCGTGGTCACCGTTGACTGTCTTGAGCGGCATACTGGACATAATACCAGTATATATACCTGAGAAACGCTAAAATAAAAGCCCCGGTTATTTCCGGGGCTTTTTTGTTGGTTTCTTGGGTGGCGCCTTCTTTGGGTCCGGCGGCATCGCAAGCAGACGGGCCAGAACCTCATCGGCTTTCGGTGGTACTGGTTCGGGTGATTTTGTCTTTGGCATCGGTGGAGTCTAGTCCGTGGAACCTGACAATTCAATTCAGATTACGCCGGAGATGGAGCAAGCAGGCATCAAGGTGCTAGAGGATTCCGGCCTGCTCGAAAATGAAATTTTTAAAGTTCGTGCTGACCCGATGGTCGTGCGTGAGATTTTTTCTTCGATGGTCGCCGCCAGTCACCAAGCTTTGCGAGGAAAAAATCCATTTCCTCCTTCAGATTAAGGAATGATGTATTGATTTCCATCAATTGCTTTTTATCGTATTCGCGCGGCTCTGCGTTTCCAACATCGAAGATACTGGAACGCAAGATCATCTCGGGGTCGTCGCTGAAGTCTTTGGGCAAGGCCATGAAATGAACAAGATCGTTTCTTTTTTTTGACCGCTTGCCCAGTTTGCTATGCAAATGGTTCCATTCCGGCAAGAGTTTGTGATTTTCAAGCGCAACCTGCGCGGCGGCATCGGTCATATTAAGACGGATATTGAAGTTCACAACAGACTGAAAAGCGGCGGCCGTAGCACGACCGTCTCTGTTGTTAATTAGGTAGCAGTAAATCAGCAGTAAATTAAGTTCAATAAACTGCCAGCCCGTGATGGCCATCGCTAATACTTCAAGGAAACTGTATTGATGATTCGGTGGCTGGACGTGTGTTTTCTTCATTTGAGCTTCTTTCGAATTTGGCGGGCCAAGTAGTCCGCGATGAACTCATTACGCCTGTCCGCCAATCCGCCGATAGGTTAGACGTTTGCCTTCGATGCCTTTGAGCGCGGCATCGGTGCGCTGGCTGTCATTCACGCCGAGCGCGATGCGGTTGTTGTAACGAAAATCGAACTCTGTGGTGTAGCGCTCAAGGTGGTGCGAGGAAACGTGCTGATACGTGCCGTAGATACCGCGCTTGAAGATGCCGAAGAAGCCTTCGACCGTATTGGTGTGCACAGAACCGCGTACGTATTCTCCAATGCCGTGATCGACCTGCTCATGCTTGGCAAAGGTGTCTTTGGTCTTGCGGTACTGACCGCCCTTGTCGGTCATCAGGCGGGCATCCTTCGCCACGTTCGAAATCAGTTTTTCCTTAAGGGTTTCGGCCTTCACATCCGGCACATGGAAGGAACGCACCGAACCATTGCGCTCGACCAGCGAGAACACGGCTTCCTTGTGCGCATAGCCGCCCTTGCGCTTGGCTTCAAAGGGCTTCTTGCCGATGAAAGTTTCGTCGGCTTCGACCGGCGAACCATTCGAGCCAAGCAGGCCGCCGCCAGCGGGCTTCATGGCTTCGCGAATGCGATGGGACATAAACCATGCGGTCTTGTAGGTCACGCCCAGCATGCGTTCAAGCTGCTTGCTGGAAATGCCCTTCTTGGACGCGCACATCAGGTGGGTCGCGTAAACCCACTTGTGAAGGGGAATCTTGGAACGCTCGAACACGGTGCCAACGGTGACCGTGAACTGGCTGCGGCAGTCGCCGCAGAAA
>DASZQJ010000088.1:0-3633 GCA_035549715.1 Burkholderiales bacterium | reverse complement strand
CAGGTTGAACTCCGTCATCTCCGCGGTGTTGGGCGTGTAGGTGCCCGGCTCGACCAGGAACGAGGAGAGCAGGAAGGCGAAGTCCCGATCCACGCGCCGGAAGCCGGGGTCCCGCGGATGGATGATGAACAGCCCCATCATCCCCATCGCCATCTGCACCATCTCGTCGGCGTGCGGGTGGTACATGTGGGTGCCGCTGCCGCGCACCGTCCACTCGTAGACGTACGTGGCCCCGGGCGGAATCTGCGGCTGCGTGAGCCCGCCCACGCCGTCCATGCCATTGGGCAGGAGCACGCCGTGCCAGTGGATCGTGGTGTGCTCGGGCAGCTTGTTGGTGACCAGGATGCGGACCCGGTCGCCTTCCACCACTTCCAGGGTGGGCCCCGGCGAGGTCCCGTTGTAGCCCCAGCAGTTCACCACCATGCCCGGCGCGAACTCGCGTCTCACCGGCTCGGCGACCAGGTGGAATTCCTTGACGCCGTTCTTCCATTCCCAGGGCAGCGAGCGGCCGTTGAGCGTCACCACCGGGTTGTACTCCGGCCCGTGGTCGGGATGCAGCGGCGGGTGCGTCGTCGTGGGGACATCGGCGGCGGCGGCTTGCGCGAACGTCGGCCTGAGCAGCGCGGCCCCTGCGAGCGCGGCGGTTCCCGACTTGAAAAAACTTCTGCGATCCATGGATGTGTCCTCAATGATGGTCGTGGGCGGAAGGCTTTTTCGCATCGAAGCCTCCGCTTTCAGTGGGGGGCGGCGCATCGGAGACGGCGGGCCCGGGCGGCGGCAGCCTTCCGCCGACCGCACGCTCCAGTTCGGCAAGCGCGATCCAGTAGTCGCGCTGCGCCTCCACCAGGGCCTGCGCGGCGGCGGCGCTCTCGCGGTAGTCGGCGAGCAGGTCGTAGACGCCCTCCAGCATGCCGTTGTAGAAAAGCTGCGTCTGGGCGAGGATCCTGCCGCGCAGGGGCACGAGCGCTTCGGCGTGCTGCCGCGAAATCTCCCATGCGGCGTGCAGGTCGCCCTGCTTCTCGCGCGCTTCGGACCGGGCGTCGGTCGCGACCTGGGAGAGCCGCTCGGCCGCGCCGCGGAACAACGCCTCGTAGCGCGCGATCCTCGCCTGCCCCTGGTCGAACAGCGGCAGCTCCAGGCGCAGCGTCGGCCCCACCTGCGCCGGCTCGCCGCTGTCCTTTTCCCAATCGATGCCGAGGTCGAGGACGGCGAGGTAGCGCGTCGATCGTGTGATGCCCAGCACCTTGCCCACATACTCCACGTCGCGCCGCGCCGCGCCGACGTCCAGGCGTTGCACGATGGCAAGGCGTTCCAGGTCGCCGT
This sequence comes from Burkholderiales bacterium, assembly GCA_035549715.1. Taxonomy (GTDB): domain Bacteria; phylum Pseudomonadota; class Gammaproteobacteria; order Burkholderiales; family JACQAP01; genus JACQAP01. Next base: position 2,310 of record DASZQJ010000088.1, on the reverse strand, counting down.
AGTCGGGACGCGAACGCGGCGGCTCCGGAAGCTTCTGCGGCAGGCGCCAGGCGGTTTGCGCTCCCGACAACCCGAGCAGGCGGTTCATGCGCTCGCGGTCGTTCGCCTCCCGTTGCCGCTCGCGCGCGAGCTGGGCACGCGCCTCGACGTACGCGACCTGCCGCCGCGCCTGGTCGCGCAGGTTGAGGTTGCCCGCGTTGTACTGGCGCGCGGCCAGTTCCGCCGCCGCCTCCGCCGCCGCCAGCATGCTTTGCTGGATCGCGGCGGATTGCGCCGACGCCAGGGCGCGGTAATAGCCCACGCGCACTTCGGCGGCCACCCGCAGCACCTCGTCCGCGACCCGCAGCTTGAGGGACTCGACGCGTGCCGCTTCGATTTCCCGGGCCCGCGGTCGCAGCAGCAGCCCGAGGAAATCGAACTCCACGCCGAGCCCGGTCGTCACGAGGTCGGAGGACCGAATGCGGCTCGCCCGAAAGACCGGGTTGCGCAGCAGCCCGGCCTGCACGAGGTCCGCCTGCGCCACGCCCAGTTCGCCGTAGGAAGCCTGCAAGCCGCGGTTGTTGAGCAGCGCGACCTGGACTGCGTCATCCGCCGCCAGCGGCTGCTCCAGCAGGCGCTGGACGGCCTCGGCCGCCGCGCGGTCGTCGTCGGCGCCGCGATTCCACTGCGTGCGCGCGCCCGTCCTTTCCGTGACGAGTTGCTCGACGTCGCGGAATCCTTCGGGCGTCGGGGCGGAGGCGCAACCGGCCAGGGTGGCCAGCGCCAGGATCGAAACCAGGCTTCTCATCGCGGATGCCCCTCGTGTTCGTGGTGATGCCTCCCGTGCGGCGCCGGCGCGGGCGGGGACGCGATGTCCGAACGCTGGAGCGCTTGCACCCCCTCGCCGCGCAGCACCGGCTCGAACGGCGGCGGCAATGGGGTCGGGGCAGCCGGGCCGCGCGGGGCCTCGGGGTCTTCGGGACGAACGTGGGTCGCATCCGCAAGCGCAACGGGCGCAACGAACGCGGCGATCAGGAGCAAGTGGCGCATGGCAACCTCTCATCGACAGGCATGGACGACTGCCGGCGGAGGCCATGAAAGCGGCGCAAGGCCCGGGGGGCGGACCTCGGCGACAAGCAAGGGAACCGTCGGCGACCTAGGCGGCCGGCGCGGTCTTCGGGGGGTGGTAGGGTTGCTCTGGAATGTGCCCGCCGGACGCCTCGGCCAACGAAGCGCGGTGTTCCGTGCCGGGGGGCAGGGCGGAATCGGCCAGCCGGGCGGCCGGGATGCCGGAACCCAGCAGATGGCACGAACCGCAATCGTCGCAGGCGAGCCCGGCATGCGCATCGCCGGCATCGGTCGCGTGAGGCGCGCCCGCGTCATGGGTGGCCGCGGACCCGTGCCCTTCGTGCAGGGCGTGATGCTCCGGCGACATCGAAGCCTCGTCGGCGTCGACGGCGGCGGAGGTCCGGGCATGGTCGCAATAGGGCATGACGGCCGCGAGCGCACCGCTGGCGCCCAGCCAGGCCACCGTCCAGCCCACGACCAGGAGGCGTACCCAATTCATGGCCGGCATCCTATACCCCATGAGGGTATTTGTCCATCCTGCCGGAATGCATGTCAGCCCCGATTGCGCTGGAGGTCGGCCGCCGGGACGGACACCGGACGGGCCGTGGATGCTGGCGCACCGGCGGTTCGCAGCGCCCGGACCGCGGCGCGCAACACGCGAACGGCGGAACGCAGGAACAGGACTGCGAGCGCGAACCCGACCAGCACGTCCGGCCACCAGGAACCCGTGAGCCAGACGCCGAGCGCGGCCAGGATCACGGAAACGTTGGCGGCGATGTCGTTGCGGGAACATTCCCACACCGAGCTCATGTTGACGTCGTCGTGGCGATGCCGCGTGAGCAGCGCCAGGCACAGGCCGTTGGCGGCCAGGGCCAGCACGCTGGCAGCGCCCATCGCCTCGAACACGGGCACCTCGGGATGGACGAGCTTCCACGCCACCTGCGACGCCACCGCAAGCCCCGCCGCCAGGATCAGCGCGCCCTTGAAGACGGCGACCCGGGCCTTGGTGCGCGCGCCGCGCGACACCGCGTACAGGCTGACGGCGTAAGTCAGCGCGTCGCCGAGGTTGTCCAGGGAATCCGACAGCAGCGCCACCGAGCCCGCGACCAGCGCCGCCGCCAGCACGACGACGAACATCACGGCATTGATGCCCAGCACCGCCTTCAGGGTCCTGCCCTGGCGCTCGCGCAGCGCATCGAGGGCGCAAGCCTTGTCTTCGCAGCAGGAGGAGGAAGGGAGCATGGGGAGATGATACGCCGAGTG
>DASZQJ010000087.1:0-55228 GCA_035549715.1 Burkholderiales bacterium | reverse complement strand
CCGATCAGCAGGTAGGACACCAGCCCCACCGCCTCCCAGCCGAAGAACAGCTGCAGGAAGTTGTTGCTCATCACCAGCATCAGCCTCGAGAAGGTGAAAAGCGAGAGAGAGGAGAAAAAGCGCTGGTAGCCGGGATCGTCGGCCATGTAGCCGATGGTGTAGACGTGCACCATCAGGGAGACGAAGGTCACCACCACCATCATCAGCGCCGACAGCTCGTCGACGAGGAAGCCGATCGACAGCGTGGCGTCCCCGCTGGTGATCCAGGTGTACAGCGGGCCGTTGAAGGTGTTGCCCGCCTGCACGTCCCGGAACACGAGGAACGCGCAGACGGTGGAGACCACCATGCCGGCAATGGTGACCCAGTGCGCGGCGCGGCGCCCGATCAGCCAGCCGAGCAGGCCGGCGACCAGGGCGCCGGCGAGCGGCGCCAGGGGGACGATGAGGTAGAGGGTTTTCATGGGTGAGGCGTGAGGCGCGAGGCGTGAGGCGCAACCTCATCGTCTCCAGCCGGCCGATTCTTGAGCATTTCCATTTCGCCTCCCGCCTCGCGCCTCACGCCTCACCCCTTCAGCTTGTCCAGGTCGTCGACGTTGATGCTGCGCACGTTGCGGAACAGCACCACCAGGATGGCGAGGCCGATCGCCGACTCGGCGGCGGCGACGGTCAGGATGAAGAACACGAAGATCTGTCCGGCCGTGTCCTCGAGGTAGTGCGAGAACGCGATGAAGTTCAAATTCACCGCCAGCAGCATCAGCTCGATGGCCATCAGCAGGATGATCACGTTCTTGCGATTGAGGAAGATGCCGACCACGCTGATGGCGAACAGGATCGCGCCGAGCACGAGGTAGTGGGAGAGCGAGATCATGGCGGGTTCCCCGAGGATCCGGGATCGAGGATCGAGGGACGAGCACCTGTCCTCATGCCCCCTCCTGCTCCCGCCGTTTGGCCTTGTCCGTCCAATCCTCGCTCCTCGATCCTCAATCCTGCTTCTCGGCCGGCATGGACACCAGGCGCACGCGGTCCTGCCGGCGCACCTTGATCTGCGCCGCCGGGTCCAGGTACTTGGTGTCCTTGCGCTGGCGCAGGGTCAGCGCGATCGCCGCCACGATGGCGACGAGCAGGATGACCGCCGCGATCTCGAACGGGTACACGTAGTCCGTGTAGAGCAGCATCCCCAGCTCGCGGGTGTTGCTGTAGTCCGCACCACGCGGCTCCGGCACGGGCATGCCCTCGAGGTCGAAATAGCGGCCGAACAGGATGAGCCCCATCTCGATCACCATCACGCCGGCGACGATCAGCGCGGGCACGAGGTAGTCCCAGTAGCCCTCGCGCAGGCGATCGAGGTTGATGTCGAGCATCATCACGACGAACAGGAACAGCACCATGACCGCGCCCACGTAGACGAGCACCAGGGCAATGGCCAGGAACTCGGCCTCGAGGAGCAGCCACAGCCCCGCCGCGGTGAAGAACGACAAGACCAGGAACAGCGCCGAGTGCACGGGGTTGCGCAGGAGGATGACGCACAACGCCGAGACCACCAGGATCCCGGCGAAGAACCAGAACATCGCTCCCTGAAAATATTCCATGTTTTTCTTGGTAAGGATTGAGGATTGAGGATCGGGGAAACCCCTCACTCCTCACTCCTCACGCCTCACGCCCGCATCCCGTCACTGGTCACTTGTCACTGCTTATCTGTAGGCCGCGTCCTGCGCCCGGTCCCTGGCGATCTGCTCCTCGTAGTGGTCGCCCACCGCCAGCAGCATTTCCTTGGTGTACAGCAGGTCGCCGCGCTTCTCGCCGTGGTACTCGAGGATGCGGGTCTCGACGATGGAATCCACCGGGCAGGACTCCTCGCAGAAGCCGCAGAAAATGCATTTGGTGAGGTCGATGTCGTAGCGCGTGGTGCGGCGGGTGCCGTCGGTGCGCTGCTCCGACTCGATGGTGATCGCCAGCGCGGGGCAGACGGCCTCGCACAGCTTGCAGGCGATGCAGCGTTCCTCGCCGTTCGGGTAGCGCCGCAGCGCATGCAGCCCGCGGAAGCGCCCGGACTGGGGCGTCTTTTCCTCGGGGAACTGCACCGTGATCTTGCGCGCGAAGAAGTAGCGCCCCGTGAGGGCGAGGCCCTTCACCAGCTCGAAGAGCAGGAAGGTGCGGAAGAAATCGCGGACGCGCTCGATCATGGCCGCATCACCAGAGCCGCTGCCATCAACCTGGCCATTACCATGGCCACCACGCCATTCGCATCAGCACCCCCACCAATACCAGCCAGACGATGGTGAGCGGGATGAACACCTTCCAGCCCAGGCGCATGATCTGGTCGTAGCGGTAGCGCGGGAAGGTGGCGCGGAACCACAGGAAGCAGAACAGCAGGAACGCGACCTTCAGCGCGAGCCACGCGAAACCGTCCGGGAGGAACGGCACCGGCGAGAGCCAGCCCCCCAGGAACAGGATCGCGGCCAGCGTCGACACCAGGATCATGTTCGCGTACTCGGCCAGGAAAAACACCGCGAAGGCCGTGCCCGAGTACTCCACGTGGAAGCCGGCGACGATTTCCGATTCGCCTTCGGCGACATCGAAGGGCGCACGGTTGGTTTCCGCCACCGCCGCGACGAAATAGACCAGGAACATCGGGAACAGCGGGATCAGGTTCCAGCCCAGCAGGCCCCAGCCGGACTTCTGCTCGGTGACGATGGTTGCGAGATTCAGGCTGCCGGACATCATGAGCACGCACACCAGCGCGAAGCCCATGGCGATCTCGTAGGAGACGATCTGCGCCGCGGAACGCATGCCGCCCAGGAACGCGTACTTGGAATTGGAAGCCCAGCCTGCAACGATCACCCCGTACACGCCCATGGAGGTGATGGCCATGACATAGAGCAGGCCGGCGTCGACCCTGGCCAGCACCAGTTCCGGCGAGAACGGCACCACCGCCCAGGCGGCAAGCGCGGGCATGATGGACAGCACCGGCGCCAGGATGAACAGGAATTTGTTGGCGCCGGACGGGACGATGACTTCCTTGACCAGCAGCTTGAGCACGTCGGCGAACGGCTGCAGCAGCCCCCAGGGGCCGACGCGGTTGGGCCCGATGCGCACCTGCATGAAGCCGATGACCTTGCGCTCGGCGAGCGTCAGGTAGGCCACGCACAGGATGATGGGGACGGTGATGGCCAGGATCTTGGCGAGCGTCCATGCGACCGTGAAGGCCTCCACGCCGATCATCGCCTGCAGGGATTCGAGGTTCATGCCGTCGCCCTCTCCCGCGCGGCGGCTTCCTGGCCCGCCACGCGCTCCAGCGTGACTTCGCCGAACAGCGGCCCGAGGCCCGCGCTTTGCGTGAAACCGGCGCCGAAGCGCACGCAGTTCCCGGGCAGGCGGTCATCCCGCACGAAGGGCACCAGCGCGGCGCCGCCCGACTGCGAGATGCGCAGGCTGTCGCCGGGTTTCAGGCCCAGTTCCTCGACCAGGCTGCCGGGCAGCGACGCAACCACCTGCGCGTCGCGCGTCGCCTGCAGGGAAGGCGCGCGGCGCACGATCGAGTCGCCGTGGTAGATGGGCACTTCGCCGATGCGCTGCACGCCGCCGGGGCCGGACGCCGTGACTGCCGCAGGCGCGCCCCGCAGGTCGTTGGACAGTTTCGCGGGGATGTCGCCGGCCGCAGCCAGGCACTCGGCACGCACCTGCTCGACCGTTTCGTATCCGAAGCCCGGGACGCCCAGGAGCGTGCCCAGCACGCGCAGGACCTTCCACGCCGGGCGGGTTTCGCCCAGGGGACGAACCACGCCCTGGAAGCTCTGCACGCGGCCCTCGATGTTGACGAAGGTGCCCGCCGTTTCGGTGAAAGGCGCGACCGGCAGCAGGACCTGGGCGTATTCCAGCGCCTTGTGGCGGTATGCGGACATCGCCACGACGAACTCCGCGCCCTGCATGGCGGCATGTGCGGCGCTCGCGTCCTGGGTGTCGAGGTCCATCTCCGCGTGCAGCAGCAGGTAGGCCTTCAGCGGGCTGGAGAGCATGGCGGCCGCGTTACTGCCGCCCCCGCCGGGCACCGCGTTGGCGAGATAGCCGCCGACGGCATTGGCGCCGTCGCCGAGGAAGCCGACCTTCGCCCCCGTGATGCGGCCCAGTTCCCGGGCAAGGCGGTGCAATTGCGCCGCCTGCGGATGGTTGGCCGCGAGGCTGCCCAGCAGGATGGCCCCGTTCTGTCCGGACGCCAGGTGCTCCGCGATCGCCCGGGCGGCGGCGTCGACGTCGACATTCGCAACCGCGGCCGGCACGGCCGTTCCCCTGGCACCCGCGGCCGCCTTCACGACGGCCGCCAGGGCCTGCGCCATCTGCGCGGGCGCCACAATGGACTTCGCGGCGACGCGCACCAGCAGGTCATCGTCGACGGGGTTGACGAGGCACAGCGTCGCGTTCTTCCGGACTGCCATGCGCAGGCGCTGCGCAATGAGGGGTTGCTCCTTGCGCAGCGTCGAACCCACCACCAGGATGCAGTCGAGGGCGTTCAGCGCGGCCACCGGCATGCCGAGCCAGGGCGCGCCGGCGCGGTCGGCATCGGCGGAAAAATCGGACCGGCGCAGGCGGAAATCGACGTTGTCGCTGCCCAGCCCCCGCGCCAGCTTCTGCAGCAGGTGCAGTTCCTCCAGGGTGGCCTGCGGCGTGGCGAGCGCGCCGATGGACGCGGCCCCGTGGGCCTGGCCGATGCGCTTCAGTTCGCCGGCGACCAGCTCGAGGGCCTCCTGCCACTCGACGCGCTCCCACTGGCCGTCGCGCTTGACCATCGGCGCGGTGAGCCGCTCCTCCGAGTTCAGGCCCTCGTACGAGAACCGGTCGCGGTCCGACAGCCAGCATTCGTTGACCTCCTCGTTGTCGCGGGGAAGCACGCGCATGACGTGCTCGCCCTTGACCTGCACCACGAGGTTCGAGCCCAGGGAATCGTGCGGGGCGACGGACTTGCGGCGCGCAAGCTCCCAGGTGCGCGCGCTGTAGCGGAAGGGCCTGGACGTGAGCGCCCCGACCGGGCAGACGTCGATCATGTTGCCCGACAGCTCCGAATCCACCGTGCGGGCGACGAAGGGCATGATCTCGGAGTGCTCGCCGCGGCCGATCATGCCCAGTTCCATGATGCCGGCAATCTCCTGCCCGAAACGGACGCAGCGCGTGCAGTGGATGCAGCGGGTCATCTCCTCCGCGGACACCAGCGGACCGAGGTCCTTGTGCGGCACCACGCGCTTGGGTTCCGCGTAGCGGGAGCTCGAGCCGCCGTAGCCGACCGCGAGGTCCTGCAGCTGGCACTCGCCGCCCTGGTCGCAGATCGGGCAGTCGAGCGGATGGTTGATGAGCAGGAACTCCATCACGCCCTTTTGCGCCTTCACGGCCGCATCGGAGTGCGTCTGGACCTTCATGCCCTCGGTCACCGGGGTGGCGCAGGCCGGCAGCGGCTTGGGCGCCTTCTCGACCTGCACCAGGCACATGCGGCAGTTGGCGGCGATCGACAGCTTGCGGTGGTAGCAGAAATGCGGGATGTAGATGCCGAGCTTGTTCGCGGCATCCATGACCATGCTGTTGTCGGGAACCTCGACCGCGCGGCCGTCGATCTCGAGCTTGGCCATGTCTATTTGATCCCCTGCTGCGACCCCGGACCCTTCACGAGGCAGTCCTTGTGGTCGATGTGGTGCTGGAACTCGGCACGGAAATGCTTGATGAAGCTCTTGACCGGGAGCGCCGCGGCATCGCCCAGCGCGCAGATGGTGCGGCCGGCGATGTTGTCCGCGACGGAATTGAGGCGCTCGAGGTCCTCCGGCACCCCCTTGCCGTGCTCGATGCGGTTGACCATGCGGTACAGCCAGCCGGTGCCTTCGCGGCACGGGGTGCACTGGCCGCAGGATTCCTCGTAGTAGAAATAGGACAGCCGCTGCAGCGCCCGCACCATGCAGGTCGTCTCGTCCATCACGATGACCGCCCCGGAACCCAGCATGGAGCCGGCCTTGGCGATGGAATCGTAGTCCATGTCCGTCTGCATCATGACCTCGGCGGGCAGCACCGGCATCGAAGAGCCGCCGGGGATCACCGCCTTCAACTTGCGCCCGCCGCGCATGCCGCCGGCCATTTCCAGCAGTTTCGCGAAGGGCGTGCCGAGCCTGACCTCGTAGTTGCCGGGGCGCTCGACGTGGCCGGAGACCGAGAACACCTTGGTGCCGCCGTTGTTGGGCTTGCCCAGCCCGAGGAATGCCTCGCCGCCGTTCATGATGATCCAGGGCACGGCGGCGAAGGTCTCGGTGTTGTTGATCGTCGTGGGCTTGCCGTAGAGGCCGAAGCTCGCCGGGAACGGCGGCTTGAAGCGCGGCTGGCCCTTTTTGCCTTCCAGGGACTCCAGCAGCGCCGTTTCCTCGCCGCAGATGTAGGCGCCCCAGCCGTGGTGCGCGATCAGGTCGAAGTTGAATTCCGAGCCGAGGATCTTCTCGCCGAGGTAGCCGGCCTCACGCGCCTCCTGCAGCGCCTCCTCGAAGCGCTCGTAGGTTTCCCAGATCTCGCCGTGGATGTAGTTGTAGCCCGCGGTGATGCCCATCGCGTAGGCCGCGATCGCCATCCCCTCGATGACGATGTGCGGGTTGTAGCGCAGGATGTCGCGGTCCTTGAACGTGCCGGGCTCGCCCTCGTCCGAGTTGCAGACCAGGTACTTCTGGCCCGGGAACGCGCGCGGCATGAAGCTCCACTTCAGCCCGGTCGGGAAACCCGCGCCGCCGCGGCCGCGCAATGCCGATTTCTTCAGCTCGGCGATCACCTGGTCGGGGGGGATCTTCTCGGACAGGACCTTGCGCAGGGCCTGGTAGCCGCCACGCGACTCGTAGTCCCTGAGCCGCCAGTTCAGCCCCGTGAGGCCCTTGAGGATGATCGCGTCGGGGCCGTAGACGTCCGGCGCGAACGGGGGCAGCGGCGCGTTCACCTGGAGGGCTCCCCGCCGGTTCCGGAAAGCTCCGCGACGAGCTGGTCGAGCTTGTCCGGCGTCATGAACGAAAGCATCTTCTTGCCGTTGTGCAGGCACACCGGGGCATCCCCGCACGCCCCCAGGCATTCGCCTTCCTTGAGCGTGAAGACGCCGTCCGGCGTGGTTTCGCCGAAGCCGACGCCGAGCTTTTTCTTCAGGTGCTCGGCGGCGTCGGCCGCGCCCGAGAGGGCGCATGGCAGGTTCGTGCAGATGGTGATCTTGTGGCGGCCCACCGGCTTCAGGTCGTACATGCCGTAGAAGCTCGCCACTTCGTACACGGCCACCGGCGGCATCTCCAGGTAGGCCGCGACGAAGTCCATGGTCTCCGTGGACAGCCAGCCCTTCTCGTCCTGGGCGATGGTCAGCGCGGCCATGACGGCGGACTGCTTCTGGCTGGCCGGGTACTTGGCGACCGCCTGGTCGATGCGGGCCAGGGATTCCGGGGACAGGACGGACGGCGGGGCCTCGAGGCGCGCGGCGTTCACCGGTCCACCTCCCCGAACACGATGTCCTGCGTGCCGATGATGGCCACCACGTCGGCGATCATGTGGCCGCGGGACATCTCGTCGAGCGCGGCCAGGTGGGCGAACCCGGGGGCGCGGATCTTCACCCGGTACGGCTTGTTCGCCCCGTCGGAGACCATGTAGATGCCGAATTCACCCTTCGGCGCCTCGACCGCCGCGTAGGCCTCGCCCGCCGGCACGTGCATGCCCTCGGTAAAGAGCTTGAAGTGGTGGATCAGTTCTTCCATGTTCATCTTCATGTCCACGCGCGGGGGCGGCGCCACCTTGTGGTCCCCGATGATCACCGGGCCGGGATTCCTGCGCAACCAGGCGATGCACTGGCGGATGATGGCGTTCGACTGGCGCATCTCCTCGATGCGCACCAGGTAGCGGTCGTAGCAGTCGCCGTTGGCGCCGACCGGGATGTCGAACTGCATGCGGTCGTAGACTTCGTAAGGCTGCTTCTTGCGCAGGTCCCACGCGATGCCGGAGCCGCGCAGCATGGGCCCGGTGAAGCCGAGGTTCAGGGCCCGTTCCGGGCTGACGACGCCGATGCCGACCGTGCGCTGCTTCCAGATGCGGTTGTCCGTGAGCAGCGTCTCGTACTCGTCGACGCAGCCGGGGAAGCGGTCGGTGAAATCCTCGATGAAGTCGAGCAGCGACCCCTGGCGGTTGGCGTTCATCTCGCGCACCGCCTTCTCGTTGTGGATCTTCGAGGCCTGGTACTGCGGCATGGCGTCCGGCAGGTCCCGGTAGACGCCGCCCGGGCGGTAGTAGGCCGCGTGCATGCGCGCGCCCGACACCGCCTCGTAGCAATCCATGAGGTCCTCGCGCTCCCGGAAACAGTACAGGAACATGGTCATCGCGCCGACGTCGAGGGCATGCGCACCCAGCCACAGCAGGTGGTTGAGCACCCGCGTGATCTCGTCGAACATGACACGGATGTACTGGGCGCGCTCCGGCACCTGGATGCCCAGCAGCTTCTCGATCGCCATGACGTACGCGTGCTCGTTGCACATCATGGACACGTAGTCGAGGCGGTCCATGTAGGGCACGGACTGCAGGAAGGTGCGCGTTTCGGCCAGCTTCTCGGTCGCCCGGTGCAGCAGGCCGATGTGCGGGTCCGCGCGCTGGATGACCTCGCCGTCGAGCTCCAGCACCAGGCGCAGCACCCCGTGCGCCGCCGGATGCTGGGGGCCAAAATTCATTGTGTAATTGCGAATCTCAGCCATGGCAAATCCAGGCGCGAGGTGTTTTGCCGGCGCGAAGCGCCGGTCGTCCTCTCGTGCCTCGCGCCTCGTGCCTCGTGCCTCTGCTTGTCATTCCACATCCCCGTAATGCTTTTCCCGCACCACGCGGGGCACGATCTCTCGCGGCTCGATGCTGACCGGCTGGTAGACCACGCGCTGCTGGTCCGGGTCATAGCGCATCTCGACATGGCCCGAGACCGGGAAATCCTTGCGAAACGGGTGACCGATGAAACCGTAGTCGGTGAGGATGCGCCGCAAGTCCGGGTGGCCGGGGAAGACGATGCCGAACAGGTCGAAGGCTTCGCGCTCGAACCAGTTGGCGACCGCCCAGATGCCGGTCACGGAATCCACGGCGGGCAGTTCGTCGTCCGGCGCGAACACCCGCAGGCGCAGGCGCGCGTTCTTCGAAACCGAAAGCAGGTGGTAAACGACGGCGTAACGCGAGCCGGCCGGACGCTCGTCGGGATGCAGGCCCCCGTAGTTGCGGTAATCCAGGCCGCAGAGGTCCACGAGCTGCTCGAACGCGAGTTCGGGATGGGTGCGCAACGCCTCGGCCGTCTCCAGCAGGTCGGCGGCGGCCACGACCACCGTCAGCTCGCCCAGCGATTCCGACACCCGGGCCTTGTCCCCCAGGACGGTCTTCACTTTCTCGGCGAGCGCGGCGGCGGCAATGGGCATGGGAGGGTCAGCGCGCGATCGTGTTGGTGCGCCGGATCTTGTTCTGCAGCTGGATGATCCCGTACAGCAGCGCTTCGGCCGTGGGCGGGCACCCCGGGACGTAGACGTCCACGGGGACGATGCGGTCGCACCCGCGCACGACGGAATACGAGTAGTGGTAGTAGCCGCCGCCGTTCGCACAGGAGCCCATCGATATCACCCAGCGCGGCTCGGCCATCTGGTCGTAGACCTTGCGCAGCGCCGGCGCCATCTTGTTGCACAGCGTCCCGGCCACGATCATCACGTCGGACTGGCGCGGGCTCGGCCGGAACACGACGCCGAAACGGTCGAGGTCGTAGCGCGCGGCGCCGGCATGCATCATCTCCACCGCGCAACAGGCCAGGCCGAACGTCATCGGCCACATCGAACCGGTGCGCGTCCAGTTGATGACGCTGTCGATCGTCGTGGTGACGAAGCCCTTCTCGGTGACGCCTTCGATGCTCATCGGTCCCGAACCTCGAATGCCGCAAGGCGCGAATGCAGTGTCAGTCCCACTCGAGCGCCCCCTTCTTCCATTCGTAGATGAAACCCACCACGAGGATGGCGAGGAACACCATCATGGAGACGAAGCCGAACAGGCCGATCTCGCGGATCACGACGGCCCATGGAAACAGGAACGCGATCTCGAGGTCGAACAGGATGAACAGGATGGCCACCAGGTAATAGCGCACGTCGAACTTCATGCGCGCGTCCTCGAAGGCCTCGAAGCCGCACTCGTAGGGGGAAAGCTTCTCGGGGTCGGGGCGATTGACGCCCAGGACGCGGCTCAAGCCGCCGCCAATCAGGGGCAGCGCCACCCCGACGGCCAGGCCGACGAAAATGAACAGCAGGATCGGGAAGTACTGCTCAAGCATCGCCCGTTCTCGCCCCGCCCGCAGGCAGGCTCGGAATCATTGCTTCCTGTCGCGCCAGGCCCCGCGGATCATCCGCGCGCCCCGATTCCGGTATGGGGCGGACTTCGCCTGGCGGCGCTCCAACGCATCTGGTGCCGACGGGGAGACTCGAACTCCCACGGGTTACCCCACCACCCCCTCAAGATGGCGTGTCTACCAATTTCACCACGTCGGCAGTACTCAGGGCACCGCACCGCTCGCGGGCATGGCTGCAGGCTCGAGGGCCCTGCGCCCGCGCGCGGATGTTCTGCGTTACTTCGGCACCTCGTTCGCCTTCGAATCCGTGCTTGCCTTCGAATCCGTCGTGCCGGCCTGCGGCGCCGTGGGCGCCGGGATCGCCCTGGCCGGGTCCGCCGGCGCCTCCTGGTGCGTGGACATCACCCCGCCGCCGGTGCCGCGATGGCTGGTCAGGTAGGTGAGCCCCAGGCTCGTCAGGAAAAACGCCGCCGCCAGGACGGCCGTCGTGCGGCTGAGGAAATTGGCCGAGCCGCTGGCGCCGAACAGGCTGCCGGCGGAGCCGCTGCCGAAAGCGGCGCCCATGTCGGCGCCCTTGCCGTGCTGGAGCAGCACCAGCCCGATGACGCACAGGGCGGCGAGCACATGCAGAATGAGAATCACGGTTTCCATGTTGTCCTGTCTGTCGCGCCCTGCCTCCCGGCAGGGCCGCGCTTAAATGTTTTGCGCCCTGCCTCCCGGCAGAGCCGCACTTATGTTTTGCGCCCTGCCGCCCGGCAGAGCCGCGCTTATGTTTTGCGATCTGCCTCCCGGCAGATCGCTGCAAACTCCTCGGCGACCAGGGACGCGCCGCCCACCAGCCCGCCATCGACATCCGCCATGGCGAACAACTCCGCGGCATTCGCCGCCTTCACGCTGCCGCCGTACAGCACCGGCACCTTGTCGGCGAGCGGCGCCGAACGGGCATCGAGCAGCCCGCGGATGAACGCGTGCACCGCCTGCGCCTGCTGCGGGGTGGCCGTCTTGCCGGTCCCGATCGCCCACACCGGCTCGTAGGCCAGGATGACGGCCCCCAGGCCGTCCTGGCTCAAGCCGTCGACCACGGCCGAAACCTGCCGCCCGACCACCGCCTCGGTGAGGTTGCCTTCACGCTCCGCCAGGGTTTCCCCGACGCAGACGATCGGCGTCAAGCCTGCCGCCAGGGCCGCCTTCGCCTTGGCCACCACCGTCGCATCCTCCTCGCCATACATCTGGCGGCGCTCGGAATGCCCGACCAGCACGTAGCGGCAACCGAATTCGCGGAGCATCGCGGCGGAAACCTCGCCCGTAAACGCTCCCTTGGGATGCTGGCTGACGTTCTGCGCACCCCACGCGACCCGGGAACCCGCCAGGGCGGCCTGGGCCTGCGCAAGGTACGGAAAAGGCACGCAAACCGCGCAAATCGCCCGGGTCAGCCCGGATGCTGCGGAGGTCAGGGAGTCGAGCAGGGCCCGGTTTTCCGGAAGGCTGCCGTGCATCTTCCAGTTGCCCACCGCCAGCCGCTGCCGCATGCGCTATCCCACCGAAAAAACTGGTGAATTTTACTGTCCGGCGGGGGGGAGGGTCAATGCGCGCCGCCCCGGGATCGGGCGACGGAGGGGATTCGGGCGCCAGGGCCTGCACCCAACACAAAGCCACAGAGGACACAGAGAACGACGATGGAGAGCAAGGGATTCGTCGGCAAGGGCATGCTGCCCGCCCGGGGGATCCGCCCGGGAATTCCATCCCCACCCCGAAGACCTTCTACCCCTTTGTCGCTTTTCTCTGTGTCCTCTGTGGCTCCGTGTTGGGTGTAGATCGGCCGAACCGGCCGGTGATGTACTGGCTCGCACGTAACCTGAAGGTTGGTGTCCGCCGCTACAGCACGTGCGGTTTGGCTCAGCCAAACCTTCCCGTGATGTAGTCCTCGGTGGCCTTGTTCCTGGGCTTGATGAAGATCGTGTCGGTGGCGTCGAACTCGATCATCTCGCCCAGGTACATGTAGGCGGTGAAGTCCGAGACCCGGGCCGCCTGCTGCATGTTGTGGGTCACGATCAGGATGGTGACCTTGTCCTTGAGGTCGGCGATCAGTTCCTCGATGCTCGCGGTGGCGATCGGGTCCAGCGCCGAGGTCGGCTCGTCGAACAGCAGGATCTCGGGCTCGGTGGCGAGCGCCCGGGCGATGCACAGGCGCTGCTGCTGGCCGCCGGACAGGTTGAACGCGAGGTCGTCGAGGCGGTTTTTCACTTCCTCCCACAGCGCCGCACCGCGCAGCGCCTGCTCGACCTTCTCGTCGAGGGTGGCCACGCTGCGCACGCCGCGCACCCGCAGCCCGTAGGCCACGTTCTCGTAGATGGACTTCGGGAACGGGTTCGGCTTCTGGAACACCATGCTGATGCGCATGCGCACTTCGATCGGGTCGACGTGCGGGTTGAGCAGGTTGGTGTTGTCGGGGTGCAGGCGAATCTCGCCCTCGTAGCGGTTGCCCGGGTAGAGGTCGTGCATGCGGTTGAAGCAGCGCAGGTACGTGGACTTGCCACAGCCGGACGGCCCGATCAGCGCCGTCACCTTCTTCTCGTAGATCGGCATGTTGATGCCCTTGAGGGCATGGAAGCTGCCGTAGTGGAAGTTGAGGTCGCGGGATTCCGCCTTGAGCACCAGGTTGTCCTGGCCTCCGTCTGTGATCTTGGACATGTCAGTTCACCACTTGATGTTCTTGCGCAGGCGATAGCGGATGTAGATCGCGATCGCGTTCATGGACAGCGTCATCACCACCAGCACCAGGCCGGCCGCCGCGGCATTCTGGTGGAAAGCGGCCTCGGGGCGGGAGGTCCAGTTGAACATCTGGATCGGCATCACGGTGAACGGCGCGAACAGCCAGTCGAACGGGCCGGCGGCCGGGTCGCCGGTGAACGGGGCCGGCGGCAGGAAGGCGATGAAGGTCAGCGCGCCGATGGTGATGATGGGCGCGGTTTCGCCGATGGCGCGCGCCATGCCGATGATCACGCCCGTCAGGATGCCCGGCAGGGAGTACGGCAGGATGTGGTCGGCGGTGGTCTGCCACTTGGTCGCGCCGACGGCGTACGCGCCCTCGCGGATGATGGCCGGGATGGAGCGGATCGCCTCCCGCGTGGCGACGATCACCACGGGCAGGATCAGAAGCGCGAGCGTCAGCCCGGCCGACAGGATGCTCTGGCCGAAGCCGAACTGGTAGACGAACAGGCCAAGGGCGAGCAGGCCGTAGATGATCGAGGGCACGCCGGCCAGGTTGGTGACGTTGATCTCGATGATGTCCGTGACCCAGTTCTTGGGGGCGTATTCCTCGAGGTAGACCGCCCCGGCCACGCCCAGCGGCACCGCGGTGCAGGCGGTCACGAGCATGACCAGCGTGCTGCCGATCCAGGCGGAGAGGATGCCGGCCTGCTCCGGGCGCCGCGAGGGGAAATTGGTGAAGAAATCCCATGACAGCCGGTGCGCCCCGTCCATCGCCATGCCGGCGAACAAGGTCACGAAGGTCAGCACGCCGACCATCAGGGCGAGCAGGCCGACCACCGAGAAGATCACGTCCCAGCGCTTGTGCCTGGTGATGAGCGCCCGGATCTGCGCAACGGTCATGTCGGCCATGTCAGTAGGCCTGCCGGAATCGGCGCTTGAGGACGTGGCCGAGGATGTTGAAGAACAGGGTGAGCAGCATCAGCGTGAGGCCGGCCGCGAAGATGGTCTGGTAGCCGATGCTGCCGTGGGGCAGGTCGCCCAGCGCCACCTGCACGATGAACGCCGTGATGGTCGCCGCGGGCTCGGCCGGATTCCAGGTCAGGTTGGGCTGCATGCCCGCGGCCACCGCCAGGATCATGGTCTCGCCCACCGCACGCGAGATGCCCAGGATGTAGGCCGCCGCAATGCCGGAGAAAGCCGCCGGCGTGACCACGCGGATCGCGGTCTGGAAGCGCGTGGCGCCCATCGCGTACGACCCCTCGCGCATCGCCATCGGCACCGAACGCATCGCGTCCTCGGAGACGGAGCTGATGTACGGGATGATCATGATGCCCATGACCAGCCCGGCCGACAGCAGGTTGAACCCGGGCAGCGACGGGAAGAAGTACTGCAGCGCCGGCGTGACGTACAGCAGCGCGAAGTAACCGTAGACGATGGTCGGCACGCCGCCGAGCAGTTCGAGGAACGGCTTTGCCACCTCGCGCACGGTGAAGGGCGCGAACTCGGACAGGTAGATGGCGATGACGGTCCCCAGGGGGATCGCCACGACCAGGGCGACCAGGGAGCTGACCAGGGTGCCGGAGAGCAGCACCATGATCCCGTAGTGGGCGTCGTCGAACAGCGGCGTCCACTGCGTGTCGGTCAGGAAATCGACGATCGAGACGTGCTTGAAGAACTGGTAGGACTCCGTCACCAGGATGACGACGATGCCGATCGTGACCGCCACGGAAACCGATGCCGCGAGGAACAGGAGGCCCTCGATCAGCCGCTCGCGCAGGTGGCGTGTTCTACGTTTCGCCAGCCTGTCGCTGACAAAGTTGTCCGCCGGCACGTTTAACCTCGGGATGGGAGCCACTGCGCTCATTGTTTTCGGGCGGCGGTGATTTTATTACAGATTGCGGCGGCGACCGGGACGCGGACCGAAGGCGGGAGGGGTCGCGGCCCTCCCGCCGGGCCTCAGCTGCAGGTGGGGCGGCTCAGAGCTTTGCCTCGAGCTTCATCAACTGCTCGATGGTGAGGCCGACCTTGTTCTCGCCGCCGAACTTGGTGCCCACCACCTTCTTGCGCACGTGATCGACGTTGTACGCATAGGCATTCGCGGGCAGCGGCACGTACTTCACCTCGCGCACCAGCGTGTCCGCGTTCTTCATGTAGAAGTCCACGAAGTCCCGGACTTCCGGCCGGTCGAGCGACTTGGCGTTGACGTAGATGAAGATCGGGCGCGACAGCGGCGTGTAGGAGCCGTTGATGACCGCCTCGAAGGAAGGTTCGACGCCGCCGCCGGACTTCTCGGCGATGCGCGCCGCCTTGAGCTTGTCCTTGTTTTCCAGGTAGTACGCGAAGCCGAAATAGCCCAGGGCGTTGACGTCGCGGGACACGCCCTGCACCAGGACGTTGTCGTCCTCGGAGGCGGTGAAGTCGCCGCGGCTCGCCTTGGACTTGCCGTTCACGGCCTCGGTGAAGTAGTCGAAGGTGCCGGAGTCGGCGCCCGGGCCAAAGAGCTTCAGGGGCTGGTCGGGCCAGGCCGGGTTGACCTGCTTCCAGCTCTTCACCTTGCCCTGCGCGCCCGGCTCCCACATCTTCTTCAGTTCGGCGACGGTCAGGGTTTGCGCCCACTTGTTCTCCGGATGGATCACGACCGTCAACGCGTCGTACGCCACCGGCAACTCGATGTATTGCACGCCGGCGGCCTTGCAGTCGTCCATTTCCTTCTTGAGGATCGGGCGGGAGGCGTCGGAGATGTCGGTTTCACCGCGGCAGAACTTCTTGAAACCGCCCCCGGTGCCGGAAATGCCCACGGTGACGCGGTACTTGCCCCTGGAAGACTTCTGGAAATCCTCGGCCATCGCCTCGGTGATCGGGAACACCGTGCTGGAACCGTCGATCTTGACGAGCTGGGCGTGGGCGGCGGGCGCACTTGCGCCGAGCGCGCCGGCGAACACGGCGGCGAGGGTGGCAAAGGCGATGCGGTGGGCCTTGGACATGACGTAAGTCTCCTGAAGGATTGGCCAAATTGGGCTGACGCGGGCATTCTAGGGAGGCAATGTGACAGTTTCATTGCATCCCCGGCGCCGGGGAACGACGACAGGCCGGCGGGCCGGGAACCCCGGAAGGGGGCGGGAAACGGCTCAGTCCTGGGCCGCCGCCCGGGCGCGGATGACCTCGGCCAGGGAATGGGCCAGCGCGGAAATGGAGGCCCGGGCCTCGCCCTCCACCATCACCCGGATGACGGGTTCCGTCCCCGACGCCCGCAGTAGCACCCGGCCCTTGCCAGCGAGCCTGTCCTGCGTCGCCCGCAGGGCCGAACGGATGCGCGCATCGGCACCGAAATCGAACCCCCTGCGGGTCTTGACGTTCACCAGCACCTGGGGATGCAGGCGCACGTCCTTGCACAGCGCCGCCAGCGACTTGCCCTGCGCCTGGAGGGCGTGCAGCACCTGCAGCGCGGAGACGATGCCGTCGCCGGTGGTGTGCTTGTCGAGGCAGATGATGTGGCCGGAATTCTCGCCGCCCAGCTGCCAGCCGCGCGCGAGCATCCTTTCCAGCACATACCGGTCGCCCACCGCCGCGCGCTCGAACGGGATGCCGAGCCGCTGCAGGCCCTGTTCCATGCCAAGGTTGGTCATGAGCGTTCCCACGACCCCGCCCTTGAGCAGGCCCCGGGAC
The DNA here is from genome assembly GCA_035549715.1 of Burkholderiales bacterium. GTDB lineage: Bacteria > Pseudomonadota > Gammaproteobacteria > Burkholderiales > JACQAP01 > JACQAP01. The sequence continues at coordinate 38,520 of DASZQJ010000087.1, read as the reverse complement.
TTGCGGAACCGCGCGATGACGTACAGCAACTGGTCCCCGTCGTAGACGCGGCCCTTCTCGTCCGCCATCACGAGGCGGTCGCCATCGCCGTCGAAGGCGATGCCCAGGTGGGCCTTGTGCGCCTTGACCGCCGCGGCCAGGGCCTGCGGGTGCGTGGCCCCCGAATCACGGTTGATGTTGATGCCGTCCGGCTGCACGCCGATGGCCGTCACGTCGGCGCCGAGCTCGTGAAAGACGTGCTGCGCGATGTGGTAGGTCGCCCCGTGCGCACAATCGACGACCAGTTTCAGCCCCCGCAACTCCAGGTCCGTGGGGAAGGTGCTCTTGCAGAACTCGATGTAGCGCCCGGCGGCATCGTTGATGCGTCGCGCCTTGCCCAGGTCTGCGGAGGGCATGACCTCGACCGGCGAATCCAGGCGCGCCTCGATCGCGCGCTCGATGTCGTCCGGCAGCTTGTTGCCGTCGCCGGAAAAGAACTTGATGCCGTTGTCCTCGAAGGGATTGTGCGAAGCGGAGATGACGATCCCGGCCTGCAGGCGCAGCGCCCGCGTGAGGTAGGCCACCGCCGGGGTGGGCATCGGCCCGGCGAGGTAGATGTCCACGCCGGCCGCCGACAGGCCCGCCTGCAGGGCGGACTCCAGCATGTAGCCGGAAATGCGCGTGTCCTTGCCGATGAGCACCCCGGCGTGCTCCGCCTTGGGCAGCTTCCTGCCCGCGGCGAGCACCTTGCCGGCCGCGTAGCCCAGGTGCATGACGAAATCCGGCGTGATGGGCGGCTCGCCCACGCGCCCGCGCACGCCATCCGTGCCGAAGTATTTCCTGGTTTTTTTCATTCGACGATGAACTCCGGGTCTTCGAACGCCCGCAGCACGAGCAGGGCATCCCGGGTCGCCGCGACGTCGTGGACCCGCAGGATGGCCGCTCCGCGCTGGGCCGCGAGCAGGGCCGCGGCGACGCTGGCGTGGGTGCGCTCCGCCGGACCGCGCCCCGTGATTCTACCGAAGAGCGATTTGCGCGACAGCCCGGCGAGCAGGGGCGGGCCGATCTGGGCGAGTCGCGGCAGCGCGCGCAACAGCTCGAGGTTGTGGGCCGCCGTCTTGCCGAAGCCGAAGCCCGGGTCCAGCACGATGCGCTCGGCGGCGATGCCGGCTGCCATCGCCGCCGCCGCGCGTTCGCGCAGGAACCCGGCGACTTCCGCAACGACGTCGCCATAGCGGGGCGCGGCCTGCATGGTGCGCGGCTCGCCCTGCATGTGCATGAGGCAAACGGCCGCCTGCGAACCCGCCAGCGCCTCCAGCGCGCCCGCGGTGCGCAGTGCCGCAATGTCGTTGATCATCGCCGCGCCCGCCTCGATGGCGCGGCGCATGAGCGCGGGCTTGGTGGTGTCGATGGAGACGGGCACGTCGAGGACGGCCAGGCGCTCGAGCACGGGCAGGACGCGGCGCGCCTCGTCTTCCAGGGCGACCGGCTGCGCGCCCGGCCGCGAGGACTCCCCGCCCACGTCCAGGAGGTCCGCGCCTTCGTCGACCAGCCGGCGCGCGTGGGCCACCGCCGCTTCGGTGCCGAAGTGTTGCCCACCGTCGGAAAACGAATCGGGCGTGACATTGACCACCCCCATGATGAGCGGACGGTCGAGCGCGAGGCAAAAGCGCCCGGCGCGGAGCGAGGGGCGCGGGTCGGGGGACGAGGGACGGGGGGAAACCGTGGCTTGCATCGAAGAAGGACGGGGGATTCTCGGCGGGCGCACAAACAAAAAGGGTGAGGATGTCACTCCTCACCCCTCACGCCCCGCCCCTCACGGGGCCTCACGCCTCCTGCGCCGGTGTCGTGGTGGCCGCGGGCGCGGGTGCGCTGCCTTGCGGCCCCGACGGCGGCGTCGGCGTGCCGCTGGGCTTGGGCGGGCGCGGCGGCCGGCCTTCCATGATGTCGTTGATCTGGTCGCTGTCGATGGTCTCCCATTCGAGCAGGGCCCTGGCCATCGCCTCGATCTTGTCGCGGTTGTCCTCGATCAGCTTGCGCGCAAGCGCGTACTGCTGGTCGATGATGCGGCGGATCTCGCCGTCGACCTTCTGCATCGTCGCTTCCGACACGTTCTTGTGCGTGGTGATGGAGCGGCCGAGGAAGACCTCGCCCTCGTTCTCGCCGTAGACCATGGGTCCGAGCTCGTCGCTCATGCCCCACTGGGTCACCATGCGGCGCGCCATCTCGGTGGCGCGCTCGAAGTCGTTGGAGGCGCCGGTGGTCATCTGCTTCATGAACACCTCCTCGGCGATGCGGCCGCCGAACAGCACCGAGATGTTCTGCAGCAGCTGCTCGCGGTCCATGCTGTAGCGGTCCTCCTGGGGCAGCTGCATGGTCACGCCCAGCGCGCGCCCGCGCGGGATGATGGTGACCTTGTGCACCGGGTCGGTCTTGGGCAGCAGGCGGGCAACCAGCGCGTGGCCGGACTCGTGGTAGGCCGTGTTGCGGCGCTCGTGCTCCGGCATGACCATGGACTTGCGCTCGGCGCCCATCATGATCTTGTCCTTGGCGCGCTCGAAGTCCTCCATGTCCACCAGGCGCTTGTTGGCGCGCGCGGCGAACAACGCGGCCTCGTTGACCAGGTTGGCGAGGTCGGCGCCGGAGAATCCCGGCGTGCCGCGCGCAAGGATGTCGGGGCGCACGTCCGGGGCCACCGGGACCTTGCGCATGTGCACCATGAGGATCTGCTCGCGGCCGCGGATGTCGGGCAGCGGCACGACCACCTGGCGGTCGAAACGGCCCGGGCGCAGCAGGGCGGGGTCGAGCACGTCCGGCCGGTTGGTGGCGGCGATCACGATCACGCCCGAGCCGGTCTCGAAGCCGTCCATTTCCACGAGCAGCTGGTTGAGCGTCTGCTCGCGCTCGTCGTTGCCGCCGCCGAGGCCGGCCCCGCGCTGGCGGCCGACCGCGTCGATTTCGTCGATGAAGACGATGCAGGGGGCGTGCTTCTTGGCCTGCTCGAACATGTCGCGCACGCGGGCCGCGCCCACGCCCACGAACATCTCGACGAAGTCCGATCCGGAGATGGAGAAGAAGGGCACCTTGGCCTCGCCGGCGATCGCGCGCGCAAGCAGCGTCTTGCCCGTGCCGGGCGAACCCACCATCAGCACGCCGCGGGGGATGCGCCCGCCCAGCTTCTGGAACTTGCTCGGGTCGCGCAGGAAGTCGACCAGCTCGGAGACCTCCTCCTTGGCTTCCTCGCAACCCGCCACGTCGGCAAAGGTCACCGGGTTGGTGGACTCGTCGAGCATGCGCGCCCGGCTCTTGCCGAACGAAAACGCGCCGCCGCGGCCCCCGCCCTGCATCTGGCGCATGAAGAAGATCCACACGCCGATCAGCAGCAGCATCGGGAACCAGGACACGAAGATCGTCATCAGCAGCGACGGCTCCTCCTGGGGCTTGGCTTCGATCACCACGCCGGCCTTGAGCAGGTCCGACACCAGCCACGGGTCCTCCGGCGCATAGGTCGTGAACCTGCGGTTGTCGTTGTTCACGCCCTTGAGCACGCGGCCCTCGATGGTCACCTTGGAGACATCACCGCGCTTGACCGCCTCGATGAACTGCGAGTAGTCCATCGACGTCGTCTGCTGCTGGCGCTGGTTGAACTGGTTGAAGACCGTCATCAGCACCAAAGCAATGACCAGCCAGATCGCGACGTTCTTGATGAGATTGTTCATTCGTTTCCTTCACGGGCGGACCCGGTCCGCCACTGCCAATGGCGGAGCCATCCGCCTGTGCCTTGGACGCATTCTAAACCCAATTGACGGCCCCCGCGCCCTCGGGGTCAGCCCGCCGCCTTTCGCCCTTTTGCCAGCAAAAACAGTTCACTGGACCGGTCCCGGGAGGCCTTGGGTTTGCGCACCACCACCGTCTGGAAGGCATTGCCGAGTTGCCGGCGATATTCATCCAGGCCCGAGCCCTGGAACACTTTGACTAGGAGGTTCCCGCCCGGTTTCAGGCGCGCGGCGGCGAAGTCCAGCGCCAGCTCGGCCAAGTGGATGGCGCGCGCCTGGTCGACCATCCCCACCCCGCTGATATTGGGCGCCATGTCGGATACGACAAGGTCCACGGCCCGCCCTGCGAGCGCCTCGTCGAGGCGGGCGGGCGCCTCGTCCGCGGTGAAGTCGCCGCGCAGGAAGGTCACATGCGAAATCGGCGCCATTTCCAGCACGTCGAGGGCGATCACCCGGCCTTTTTCGCCCACCAGCGGCGCCAGCACCTGCGACCATCCCCCGGGCGCCGCACCGAGGTCCACCACGGTCATGCCCGGCCGCACCAGCTTGTCGCGCTCGAGGATCTCCAGCAGCTTGTAGGCCGCGCGCGAGCGGTAGCCTTCCTGCTTCGCGCGCCTCACGAAGGGGTCGGTGACGTGCTCGTGCATCCACGCCTTGCTGGTCTTGGTCCGTGCCATTGCCTACAATTCCCCGCGGAGGTACATGAATGACCGTCTCACAGAGCCCGCGCGAACGCAACGCGCCGACATTGAGCCCGCGCGAACGCAGCGCGCTTCGCGCCAGCGCCCACCGGCTCGACCCCGTGGTCATGGTCGGCGAGGACGGCCTGACCCCCGCCGTCCTGCAGGAAGTCGGCCGCAGCCTCGAGGCGCATGAGCTGATCAAGATCCGGGTGTCCGGCGACGACCGCGCCGCCCGCGACGACATCCTGCGCCGGATCTGCCAGGAACTGGAAGCCGCCCCGGTGCAGCATATCGGCAAGATCCTCGTGGTCTATCGGCAAAGGGCCGAAAAACCGGCGAAGCCGAAGGCCCGGCCGCGGCGCAAGCCCGGACGCCAGCTCAAGCGCACCTTCCAGAACCGCGCCTGAAGGCTATTTGCCGCGGCCGAGGCTCACCACCAGCACCAGGCCCAGCGCGCACTGGATGAGGTAGAGCACGCTCGAGATTCCGTGCCACATGGCGAACCGGTCGCGGACCAGGCTTTGCATCACCTCGGCGGGCAGCGCCTGCTCGCGGAGCCTATCCATGATGGGCTGGATCCCGAAATGCCCGGCCGCCGCGAGCAGGCCCATCGCCAGCACGCACCAGAACGCCAGCTGGCGCAGGGCTTGCGGACCGAATCGCGCCAGGCGGAACAGCAGCAGGTACGCGGCGCAACCCAGTCCCGTCCAGGCGATCGCCGCGAAGAACTGGCCCGCGAGGTTCCCCGCCATCGACCGGTCCGCAAGGGTGTGGAACAGCAGCGGTGCGACCAACAGCCCCACGACCCAGAGCCCGCCCACCCAGAGGGTGACGGCGATGGAATGCAGGGCGTCGGCGATGAACTTCAAGTGAGGCGTCAGGCGTGAAGCGTGAGGCGAAGTTTCGATCGGATCACGGCTTGAAACGCCTCACGCTTCACGCCTCTCGCCTCACCTCAAAGGTACTTCACATCCAGGATCTCGTACTCCTTGATCCCGCCCGGGGCCTTCACCTCGGCGACATCGCCGGAATACTTGCCGATCAGGGCGCGCGCGATCGGCGAGCTGATGGAAATCTTGTTCTGCTTGATGTCGGCCTCGTCGTCGCCGACGATCTGGTAGGTCACCGTCTCGCCGCTGCCGACTTCCTCCAGTTCGACCGTGGCGCCGAACACGCAGCGGCCGTCGGCGTCGAGGTGGGCCGGATCGATGATCTGGCTGTTGGCGAGCTTGGACTCGAGCTCGACGATGCGTCCCTCGATGAAGCTCTGGCGCTCCTTGGCCGCGTCGTATTCCGCGTTCTCGGACAGGTCGCCGTGGGAGCGGGCCTCCTGGATGGCCGCGATGACGTTCGGCCGTTCGACGGTCTTGAGGTTGTGCAGCTCGGCGCGCAGCAGCTCGGCGCCCTTGACGGTAAGCGGGACCTTGTTCATGCCGGGACCTCTACGGGTTTTCAGACATCGTGGAAAGGATGATAAAGCCGCTCGTGCCGCAACGCGAGGTCAACGCAGCCGCGCGTGCAGCCCCTGGACCGAATAGGCCTTGAGCTCCTGCATGTGCTGCATCCCCGTGCAGCCGGCGCGGGCGCCGGAGACCGTGGTGAAGTACGTGACCCGCCCCTGCAGGGCCGAGCGCCGGATCGAGTACGAATCCTGGATGGTGGAGCGCTTCTCGTCCACGGTGTTCACGATGAGCGAGATCTCGCCGTTCTTGATCATGTCGACGATGTGCGGCCGGCCTTCCGTCACCTTGTTCACCGGCGTCACCTGCAGGCCGGCCTCCGCCAGGGCGGCCGCCGTGCCGCGCGTGGCCAGCAGCGTGAACCCGAGACGGGCCAGCGTGCGGGCGATCTCGACCACCTTGGGCTTGTCGGCATTGCGCACGCTGATGAAGGCCTTTCCGCCGGAAGGCATGCGCACCCCGGCCGCGAGCTGCGACTTGATGAAGGCTTCGGCGAAGCTTTCGCCCACGCCCATCACCTCGCCCGTGGACTTCATCTCCGGCCCGAGGATGGTGTCCACGCCGGGGAACTTGATGAAGGGGAACACCGCCTCCTTGACGGAGTAATACGGCGGGATCACCTCGCCGGCCATGCCCTGCGACTCCAGCGTCCTGCCGACCATGCAGCGGGCGGAGATCTTGGCGAGCGGCAGGCCGGTCGCCTTGGAGACGTAGGGCACGGTGCGCGAGGCCCGCGGGTTCACCTCCAGCACGAAGACGACGTCGTTCTGGATGGCGAACTGCACGTTCATGAGGCCGACGACCTGCAGCGCCTTCGCCATGGCGACCGTCTGGCGCCGCAGCTCGTCCTGCAGCTTCGCCGGCAGGCTGAAGGGGGGCAGCGAGCAGGCCGAGTCGCCGGAATGCACGCCGGCCTGCTCGATGTGCTCCATGATCCCGCCGATGAGGACCTGCCCGCCGTCGCTGATCGCGTCGACGTCGACCTCGATCGCATCGTTGAGGAACCGGTCCAGCAGCACGGGGGAATCGTTGGAAACCTTCACCGCTTCGCGCATGTAGCGCTCGAGGTCGCGCTGCTCGTGGACGATTTCCATGGCGCGGCCGCCCAGCACGTAGGAGGGACGCACGACCAGGGGGTAGCCGATCTCCTGCGCCAGAGCGAGCGCCGCCTCCGGGTTGCGTGCGGTGCGGTTGGGCGGCTGCTTGAGCCCGAGCTCGTTGAGCATCTTCTGGAAGCGCTCGCGGTCCTCCGCGCAGTCGATCATGTCGGGGCTGGTGCCGATGATGGGCACGCCGTTGGCGTCCAGGTCCTGCGCGAGCTTCAACGGCGTCTGGCCGCCGTACTGGACGATCACCCCGGCCGGCTTCTCCACTTCGACGATCTCGAGCACGTCCTCGAGGGTGAGGGGCTCGAAGTAGAGCCGGTCCGACGTGTCGTAATCCGTCGACACCGTCTCCGGGTTGCAGTTGACCATGATGGTCTCGTACCCGTCCTCGCGCAGGGCAAGCGCGGCGTGCACGCAGCAGTAGTCGAACTCGATGCCCTGGCCGATGCGGTTGGGCCCGCCGCCCAGCACCATGATCTTCCTGCGGTCCGTGGGCCGGGCCTCGCATTCCTCCTCGTACGTGGAATACATGTACGCGGTGCGCGTGTCGAACTCCGCCGCGCAGGTGTCGACGCGCTTGTAGACCGGGTGCACGCCGAGGTCCCAGCGCTTCGCGCGCACGGCGTCCTGCGTGGCATTGAGCAGCCTTGCGAGGCGCCGGTCGGAGAAGCCCGAGCGCTTGAGCGCGCGCATCGCCTGCGCGTCGATGTCGCCCAGGTTCTTGCCCGCAAGGGCCTTTTCCTGGCGGACCAGGTCCTCGACCTGGACCAGGAACCACGGGTCGATGTGCGTGAGCTGGTGGACCTCGGTTTCCGTCATGCCGGCGCGGAAGGCGTCAGCCACGTACAGGATGCGCTCCGGGCCGGCGTCCCCCAGCTCCTTCTCGATGGCGCCCCGGTCCGTCGTCCTTTCGTCCAGGCCGTCGATGCCGGTCTCGAGGCCGCGCAGCGCCTTGTGCAGCGACTCCTGGAAGGTGCGGCCCATGGCCATCACCTCGCCCACCGATTTCATCTGGGTCGTCAGGCGCGAATCGGCCTGCGGGAACTTCTCGAACGCGAAGCGCGGGATCTTGGTGACGACGTAGTCGATCGTCGGTTCGAACGAAGCCGGCGTTGCCCCGCCGGTGATGTCGTTCCTGAGCTCGTCGAGCGTGTAGCCGACGGCGAGCTTGGCGGCGACCTTGGCGATCGGGAATCCGGTCGCCTTCGAGGCGAGCGCCGAGGAGCGGGAGACGCGCGGGTTCATCTCGATGATGACCATGCGCCCGTCCTTCGGGTTGATGCCGAACTGGACGTTGGAGCCGCCGGTGTCGACCCCGATCTCGCGCAGGCACGCGATCGAGGCATCGCGCATGATCTGGTATTCCTTGTCGGTCAGCGTCTGTGCCGGCGCCACCGTGATCGAGTCGCCGGTGTGAATGCCCATCGGGTCGAAGTTCTCGATCGAGCAGACGATGATGCAGTTGTCCTTGCGGTCCCGCACCACCTCCATCTCGAACTCCTTCCACCCGATCACCGATTCCTCGATGAGCAGCTCGTGGGTGGGGGAGGCCTCGAGGCCGCGCTCGCAGATCGCGACGAACTCCTCCTTGTTGTAGGCGATGCCGCCGCCCGTGCCGCCCATGGTGAAGGAAGGCCGGATGATGGTCGGGAAGCCGACCATGGCCTGCACCTGCATCGCCTCCTCCATGCTGTGCGCGATGGAGGAGCGCGGGCTCGCCAGCCCGATCCCGGTCATCGCCTTCTTGAACTTCTCCCGGTCCTCGGCCTTGTCGATCGCCTCCTTGGACGCGCCGATCATCTCCACGCCGTGGCGCTCGAGCACGCCCTCGCGCGCGAGGTCCAGCGCGCAGTTGAGCGCGGTCTGGCCGCCCATGGTGGGCAGCAGCGCATCCGGCTTCTCGATGGCGATCACCTTCTCCAGCATCTGCCAGTTGATCGGCTCGATGTAGGTGACGTCCGCCATCTCCGGGTCCGTCATGATGGTCGCGGGATTCGAATTCACCAGGATGACCCGGTAGCCTTCCTCGCGCAGCGCCTTGCAGGCCTGCGCCCCGGAATAGTCGAACTCGCAGGCCTGGCCGATGACGATGGGCCCGGCGCCGATGATCAGGATGCTGTGGATGTCGGTGCGCTTTGGCATGGTGGACTCGGCGTCGCCTCAGCGATGCTTCTTGTGCTCTTCGATCAGGCCCACGAAGCGGTCGAACAGGTAGTCGACGTCGTGCGGGCCGGGGCTCGCCTCCGGGTGGCCCTGGAAGCAGAAGGCGGGTGTATCGGTGCGGGCGAAGCCCTGCAGGCTGCCGTCGAACAGGGACACGTGCGTGACCTTGACGTTGCCCGGCAGCGTGGACGCATCCACCGCGAAGCCGTGGTTCTGGCTGGTGATCATCACGCGCCCCGATTCGAGGTCCTGCACGGGGTGGTTGGCGCCGTGGTGGCCGAACTTCATCTTCATGGTGCGCCCGCCGCTTGCCAGGCCCAGGAGCTGGTGGCCCAGGCAGATGCCGAAGGTCGGCACGCGGGCCTCCAGGAACTTGCGGATCGCGGCGATGGCGTAGTCGCAGGGCTCCGGGTCCCCCGGGCCGTTGGAAAGGAAGATCCCGTCGGGCTTGAGCGCGAGGGCCTGCTCCGCGGGCGCCTGCGCCGGCAGCACCGTGAGCCGGCAGCCGCGGTTCGCGAGCTTGCGCAGGATGTTGCGCTTGACCCCGTAGTCGTAGGCAACCACGTGGTGCCTGGGCGAGGTCTGGGGCTTGTGTCCCTGGCCCAGGACCCACTCGCCCTCGTTCCATTCGTACGGCTTTGCGCAGCTGACGACTTTCGCGAGGTCCATGCCGGCCAGCCCGGGGAAAGCCCGGGCCTGCGCGAGCGCGAACGCTTCGTCCACCTTGCCGCCCATCAGGCAGCCGCCCTGGGCGCCCTTCTCGCGCAGGATCCGCGTCAGCTTGCGGGTGTCGATGCCGGCGATGCCGGGGACGTTGTGCGCCCTCAGGTAATCAGGCAGGTCGATGGTGCGGCGGAAATTGCTCGCCCGCAGCGGCAGGTCGCGGATCACCAGCCCGGCGGCGTGGATGCCGGCCGACTCCTCGTCCTCCGGATTGGCGCCCACGTTGCCGATGTGGGGATAGGTGAGCGTGACGATCTGGCGGCAATAGGACGGGTCCGTCAGGATTTCCTGGTAACCCGTCATCGCGGTGTTGAAAACAACCTCGCCCGACGTATGGGATTCCGCGCCGATGGAATAGCCCCGGAATACCGTCCCGTCGGCTAGCACGAGGATGGCAGGCTGACGGTCGAGCGCAGGCAAGTAAGGCTCCCGGGAAACGCGGTTTTTACGAACTACGCCAGCCGCTGGGGACTGCGCGTATTTCTGAGGGCTGCACGTGGAAAGCGGGAGAGGCGCGCGCCCCTCCCGCTTTCATGACCCGCCATTATAGAGGAAGGGCCGCGGCCGTTCAATCCGCGTTTACTTCAGTCCGAGCACGTCCTGCATGTCGAACAGGCCGCCGCGCTTGCCGGCGATGAACCGCGCCGCCCGCAGCGCGCCCAGCGCGAAGGTCGCGCGGCTCGCCGCCTTGTGCGTGATCTCCACGCGCTCCCCGGTGCCGGCGAACAGCGCCGTGTGGTCCCCGACGATGTCCCCGCCGCGGACGGTGGCGAATCCGATGGTCGTCGGCTTGCGCTCGCCGGTCACCCCTTCGCGGCCGTAGACCGCATCCTTCGCGAGGTCGCGTCCCATCGCCTCGGCGATGACCTCGCCCAGGCGCAACGCGGTGCCCGACGGCGCATCCACCTTGTGCCGGTGGTGCGCCTCGATGATCTCGACGTCGAAGCCCTCGTCCAGCACCTTCGCCGCGATCTGCGCGAGCTTGAACGTGAGGTTCACGCCCACGCTCATGTTGGGGGCCATCACGATGGCGATCGAGCCCGCGGCGGCGGCGATCGCCTGCTTTTGCGCTGCGTTCAGGCCCGTGGTGCCGATCACCATGCGCACCCCCAGTCGGCGGCACGCCTCCAGGTGCGCGAGCGTGCCCTCGGGCCGCGTGAAATCGACGAGCACGTCGCAGCCGCGCAGCGCCCCTTCGATGTCGGAGGAAATGGCCACCCCGGTGGCCGCCCCGACATGCTCGCCGGCATCGCGGCCAAGCAGCGGATTGCCCGCCATCTCGAGGGCCGCCTTGAGGCGGAAATCCGGCGCCTGGGCAACCGCCTCGAGGAGGGCGCGCCCCATGCGGCCGGCGGCGCCGGCAATGGCGATCTGCTGTGGATTCATCCGGGCTCCTGGCGCGGGATCAGGGCTTGCCGGTGGCCGCGGCGGAATCCTGCGGGGCCTGGCTGAGCGTGGCTTCCAGGCCCTGCGCGCCCTCGACGCGCTTGAGGCGGTCGCCGTCGAAGACCACCGTCAGCTTGCGCTCGCTGCGCACCTTGCCGGCCTTGCCGGTCATGAAGACGTAGTCCCAGCGGTCCGGGTGGAAGGGGTCGGCCACCAGCGGCGTGCCGAGGACGAAGCGGACCTGGGACCGGGTCATGTCCGGCTTGAGCTTCGCCACCATCTCCTGGTCGACGTAATTGCCCTGCTGGATGTCGATCTTGTGGGGCGCAAGCATGCAGCCGGCCAGCAGGAGGGGGAAAAGCAGGAGGATTGGACGCATGGTTCCGCGGTTTGCAAACGGGGGGCAAAGCCGTATCATAAATTGTCCCGGTTCCCCGTGTCAGTCCCGCCATGAGCGCCACCCACGACCTCAAGAACATCGGATTGAAGGCCACGCTGCCCCGGCTGAAGATCCTGAACCTGTTCGAGCACAGCAACGTGCGCCACCTGACGGCGGAAGACGTCTACAAGCTGCTGCTGGGCGAAGGCATGGAGATCGGGCTCGCCACCATCTACCGCGTGCTCACCCAGTTCGAGCAGGCGGGCATCCTGATCCGCCACCATTTCGAGTCCGGCAAGGCGGTGTTCGAGCTGAACCAGGGCGGCCACCACGACCACCTCGTTTGCATCCAGTGCGGCCACGTGGAGGAATTCTTCGACGCCGAGATCGAGCGCCGCCAGGCGAAGGTGGCCAAGGACCGCGGCTTCAACATCCACGAGCATTCCCTGCAACTCTACGCCGACTGCGTCAAGGTCAACTGCCCGAACAAGCCGAAGCCGTGAGGCGATAGGCGCAAGGCGTTGGGGGTGGAGGCCCCGAATCCTCCTCACGCCTCACCGTTTCTCATCCAGCATCTCCGCCGCGTGCCGGCGCGTGGTCTCGGTGATCTTCACCCCGCCGAGCATGCGCGCGATCTCCTCCACGCGCGCGGCGCGGTCCAGGACCGCCACCTGGCTCTTCACCTTGCCGTTCGCGGCGGCCTTCGCCACCTGCCATTGCTGGTCGCCGGCCGCGGCCACCTGCGGCAGGTGGGTGATGCACATCACCTGGTGGCGCCTGCCCAGCTCGCGCAGCATCCGGCCGACGATTTCGGCCACGCGCCCGCCGATGCCGGCGTCCACCTCGTCGAAGATCAGCGTCGGCACGGCGGCGACCTGGCTGGTGACGGCCTGGATGGCGAGGCTCACGCGGGAGAGCTCCCCGCCCGAGGCCACCTTGGCGAGCGGCCGGGGCGTGGCCCCGGCATGTCCCGCGACCCGGAATTCCACCTGTTCGAGCCCGTGCGAGGCGCCCTCCGGCAGCTCCTCCAGCGCGATCTCGAATGCCCCGCCGCCCATGGCGAGCTCGCGCATGTTGGCGGTGACCTTCCCGGAGAGTTCCGCCGCGGCCTTGCGCCGCGCCGCCGACAGCTTTTTCGCCCGCACCCGGTAAGCCGCCTCGGCACCGGCCTCGCTTTCCCGCAGCACGTCCGGGTCGTACCCCGTCCGCAGCTCGGCCAGGCGGGACTTCATCGCCGCCAGCCGCTCCGGGATGTCCGCGATCGGGAGGCGGAACTTGCGCGCGGCCGTGTGCACGGCGTCCAGCCGTTCCTCGACCTCGCGCAGCCGCGACGGATCGAGCTCCAGGCGCTGCTGGTAATGGCGCAGGCCGTAAACGGCCTCCTGGAGCTGGATGCGGGCCGGCTCCAGGAGGTCCGTCACTTCCCTGAGCCCGGCGTCATAGTCGGTCATGTCGGCAAGGCGCCTGCCCGCCGCATCCACCGCGCTCAGGGCCGAGGACTCGCCATCGGACAGCGTTTGCATGGCGTGCTCGACGGCCTCGATGAGGCTCGCCGCGTTGGCGAGCCGCTTGTGCTCACCCTGCAACGCCTCCCACTCGCCGGCGTCGAAGCCGAGCGCGTCGAGCTCCTGCACCTGCCATTCGAGCTGTTCCTTCTCCGCGGCGAGCGCCCTGGCGTCGGTTTCCAGCGCGAGGCGGCGGCGGCGGATCTGCTGCCAGTCCCGGAACGCGGCGGCCACCTCCGCCGCCAGCTTGCCGTTGCCGGCGAAGCCGTCGAGCAGCTCACGCTGGGAAGCGGCGCGAAGCAGCGACTGGTGCGCGTGCTGGCCGTGGATGTCGACCAGGAACTCGCCGATCTCGCGCAACTGCTGCACCGTGGCCGCCCGGCCGTTGACGTAGGCGCGGGAACGGCCCGCCGATTCCACCACGCGCCGCAGGATGCAGGTGCCGTCGTCCCCGGCGAGGTCATTGTCCCCGAGGTAGCGCGCCGCCGGCGCGTTGCCGCCGATGTCGAACTCGGCGCTGACCTCCGCCTTGTCCCTGCCTTCGCGCACCAGCCCGGCTTCGGCGCGCTCGCCCAGCACCGTGGCGAGCGCATCGATGAGGATCGACTTGCCCGCGCCGGTTTCCCCCGTGAGCACGGTGAAGCCGGGGCCGAACTCGAGGTCGAGGCGGTCGACGATGACGAAATCGCGGATGCCGAGGCTGCGCAGCATGGGAAAACGGGCGTGACTAGGGCGACTCGCTCCAGTGGAGCTTCTCGCGCAGCATGTGGTAATAGTCGTAGCCGGACGGGTGCAGCAGGCGGATGGCGTGCGGGCACCGCCGTACCACCACCCGGTCACCCTCCACGAGCTCCTGGTGGGAGTGGCTGTCGAAGTGCGCGCGTGCGTCGGCCGCCTTGAGGATGAGGACTTCGATGACCGAGTCGCGGTTCACCACGATCGGCCGGTTGGACAGCGTATGCGGGCACACGGGCACCAGCCCGATCACATCCAGGCTCGGATGCAGGATCGGCCCGCCCGAGGACAGCGCATACGCGGTGGACCCGGTCGGCGTGGCCACGATCAGGCCGTCGGAGCGCAGGTTGTAGACGAAGCGGCCGTCGATCCGCACCTCGATCTCGATGAGGCTGCCTTCGGCGCCCTTGTTCACCGACACGTCGTTGAAGGCGATGACGTCGAGGACCTGGCGCCCCCCGCTCACCACCTCGGCCTGCAGCAGCATGCGCGACTCGGTGGCGTACTCGCCGTCGAGGATGGCGCCGATCGAATCCAGCATCCCGTTCATCGCCAGGTCCGTCAGGAAACCCAGGCGGCCCTGGTTGATGCCCACGAGGGCGACGTCGAAGGGGGCCAGGGTGCGCGCGATGTTGAGCATCGTTCCGTCGCCGCCGATGACGATGGCAAGCTCGGCGCTGCGTCCCACTTCCTGCAGGTCCACCGCCGGATGGTCGCCCGTTCCCACGTGCGCCGCAGTCAACGGGTCAAGCAGGACGGTGATGCCGCGCTTGCGCAGGAAACCGGCCAGCCTCAGCAACGGCGGCGCGATCTCGGGACTCTTGTATTTGCCGATCAGGGCGACCGTCTGGAAGGCGTTGGGCATGGCTTGAATTAGAACACATTTCCCGGCGCGGGCACCCCTTGCCCGGGGATTTGCGGCCGCCTGTCGGCGCGCCGCAAAGCTTTGTAGAATGCCCCCATGTCCGCGAACGATCCCGTCATCGGCGAACGCGCCCAGGTCCTGCTGAAAACCCTGGTCGAGCGCTACATCGCCGACGGCCAGCCGGTGGGCTCGCGGGCGCTCGCCCGCTTCTCCGGCCTGGACCTGAGCCCCGCCAGCATCCGCAACATCATGGCCGACCTCGAGGAGTCGGGCTTCATCGCCAGCCCGCACACGTCCGCGGGCCGGGTGCCGACCCCGCGCGGCTATCGTTTTTTCGTCGACACGCTGCTCAGGGTGCGCCCGCTCGACCAGGCGGAGATCAGCCAGCTCGAAGGCCAGCTCAAGCCCTACAACGCGCAGCAGCTCGTCACCCAGGCCTCGCACCTGCTCTCCGATCTCACCCGCTTCGCGGGCGTGGTCATGACGCCCAAGAAGCGGGCCGCCGCCGCGTTCCGCCACATCGAGTTCCTGGCGCTGTCGGAAAAGCGCCTGCTGCTGATCATCGTCGCCCCCGATGGCGACGTGCAGAACCGCATCCTGCTCACGGACCGCGCCTACAAGCCGTCGGAGCTCACGGAGGCGGCGAATTTCCTGAACCAGAACTACGCCGGCCTCACGTTCGAAGAGATCAAGGCACGCGTGCACGAGGAGCTGCGCCGCCTGCGCGAGGACATGACCGATCTGATGACGCGCGCGCTCGACGCCGGCACGGAGGCCATGGGGCACAGTGCGGAGGACTACGTCCTCTCCGGCGGGCACAACCTGCTGCACGTGCAGGACCTGTCGTCGAACATGGCGAGCCTGCGCAAGCTGTTCGACATGTTCGAGCAAAAGACCAGCCTGCTGCAGCTGCTCGACGTGAGCAGCCGCGCCCACGGCGTGCAGATCTTCATCGGCGGGGAATCCGGCCTGGTACCGCTTGACGAATGCAGCGTCGTCACCGCGCCCTACGAGGTGGACGGACAGGTGGTGGGCACGGTGGGCGTGATCGGCCCGACGCGGATGGCCTACGAGCGCGTGATTCCGATCGTCGACATCACCGCCAAGCTGCTGTCGAGTGCGCTGTCGCTGCACGTCACCGACCACCGCGGCGCTCCCGGCGACGGCCGCGGCTGATGCGTTTCGCGCCCGAGCCGACGTTCCCGCACGGCAGCATCCCGAAGACCGGCATCCTGCTGGTCAACCTCGGTACCCCGGCTGCCCCCACCCCGGCGGCGGTGCGCGCCTACCTGGGCGAGTTCCTGTCCGACCCGCGCGTGGTGGAAATTCCGCGCCTGCCCTGGTGGCTGATCCTGAACCTGTTCATCCTGCGCAAGCGCCCGGCCGAGTCCGCGGCCAAGTACGCGAAGGTGTGGACCCGGGAAGGTTCGCCGCTGGCGGTGCACACCGCAAAACAGGCCAGCCTGCTGCAGGGCTACCTCGGCAGCCGCCTGAAATCGCCGCACGTCGTCGCCTGGGGCATGCGCTACGGCCAGCCTTCGGTGGCAACGGCCCTCGCCGGGCTGCGCGAACGGGGTTGCGACCGGGTGCTGGTCGTGCCGCTCTATCCGCAGTACGCGATGAGCACCACGGCCAGCGTGTACGACGCGGTGTTCGAGTCGCTGTCGACCATGCGCAACGTGCCTGGTTTGCGCCTGGTCCGGCATTTCCACGACCATCCCGCCTACATCGCCGCGCTGGCCGCCCGGGTGCGGGAATTCTGGACCGCCACGAGCGGCCGGCCCGACCGCCTGCTGCTCAGTTTCCACGGTGTGCCGAGGTTCACGCTGACGCGCGGCGATCCCTACCACTGCGAGTGCCACAAGACTGCGCGGCTGCTCGCCGCGGCGCTCGGCCTGGGCTCCGACCAGGTCGTCGTCACATTCCAGTCGCGCTTCGGGCGCGCCGAGTGGCTCAAGCCCTACACCATCGACACGGTTGCGCAGCTCGGCAGGTCCGGGGTGCGCCGGCTGGACGTCTTCTGCCCGGGCTTCGTCTCGGACTGCCTGGAGACGCTGGAGGAGATCGGCATGGAGAACAAGGCCGCCTTCCTGGCCGCGGGCGGCAGGGAGTTCAACCTCATTGCCTGCCTCAACGAAAGCCACCCCTGGATCGACGCGCTGGCGCAGATCGTCGTGGAGAACCTGCACGGCTGGGCCGGGGAGGACTGGGACGCGAAGGCGGCCGCGGAGGCGGCGGCGGCCTCGAGGGCCCGGGCGCTTGCCCTGGGCGCGAAGGCCTGACCTAAAGCAGCGTCACGCCCTGCTTGCGGCCGTGGTCGGTGCTGCGGTCGAGTTCCTGGTCGCGCTTGCGGTACTTCTCGATGAGATTCTCGCCGGCGGCATTGGCGGCCTTGTCGAGGTCCTCGCAATTGCTGGCCGGCTTGATCGCCGCCAGCGCCGCCTCGATCTCCTTGCCGGCCTTCATCCCGTGGCTCTTGTGCTCGTCCTCGTGCTTGCGCAGCGCCTCGGCGAACGTCGCCCAGCGCTTGCGCAGCGCGGGCGGGCCTTTGTCCTCCCCGCTCCACTTGGGCAGGTTCTGGGCGATGCCGACGGCCACCGTCACGTCCTTCACCGCACAGGTTTCGCCCTGCTGCTCGTGGTTGAACTTCCACTGCACGTCCCAGCGGGTCCTGGCGGCGTAGCGCTTGCCATCCTCGCCCGCCGGACCTTTCTGGTCGAGCTGGGCGGCCAGCACGGTCGCCGACGCCCCGGAAACATAGTAGTAACTGGTATGGACGCGGGTCAGCGGCTCCGCGGCGGCCTGGGTGGTCAGGAGGACCAGGCCCGCGACGAAGGTCAGGCGCAGCATTCTCGGCTCCTTGCAGGTTCTGGGACGGCCGCAAGTATAGGGCTAAATCCATGATGGCACGGGTTTCTTTGGGGGCGCGGCGGCACCGGTCGAATTTCGGGGGCCGCCCTTGAAGACATTGCGCTCGCCCCAATGTCGGTAGGGATTTGCCCCAAGGAGGATGCATGCAAGACCACGAAAAGGTGGAGCCGCCGTTCGACCCGCAAGCCCCGCTGGCGGACCCGGCGGCAAACGACGCGCGCGCGGCCGAAACCGGCAACGGCCTCGAGGAACGGCTGAAGAAGGCCGAAGCGGCGGCGCGCGAGCACCAGGATGCCTGGCTGCGGGCCAAGGCGGAGACCGAGAACATCCGCCGGCGCGCGCAGACCGACGTCGCAAACGCCCACAAGTACGCGCTGGAGGGCTTCGCCTCGGAACTGCTGGCGGTGCGCGACAGCCTGGAAGCCGCGCTCGCCACCCCCAACGCCACCCTGGAAACGCTGCGCAGCGGCGTCGAGCTGACCCTGCGCCAGCTGACTTCCGCCTTCGAGAAGTTCGCGCTGCGCGAGATCAACCCGCTGGGCGAGAAGTTCGACCCGCACCGCCACCAGGGCATGAGCATGGTGGAGTCCGAAGCCGAGCCCAACACCGTGGTCGGGGTGCTGCAGAAGGGCTATGCGCTCAACGACCGCGTCATCCGTCCGGCGCTGGTGAGCATCGCCAAGCCCCGGAATTCCGCTTGATTTCGGGGCGGCCGGCCAAATCTTCGACAACAAGGCACATTCAACTTCCGGATTGAGGACACTTCATGGCTAAGATCATCGGCATCGACCTGGGCACCACGAACTCCTGCGTGGCGGTCATGGAAAACGGGCAGCCCAAGGTCATCGAGAATTCCGAGGGCGCGCGCACCACGCCTTCCATCGTCGCGTACATGGAAGACGGCGAGGTGCTGACCGGCGCCCCCGCCAAGCGCCAGGCGGTCACCAACCCCAAGAACACCCTGTTCGCGGTCAAGCGCCTCATCGGCCGCCGGTTCACCGAGAAGGAGGTGCAGAAGGACATCGACCTGATGCCCTACAAGATCGTCCAGAACAGCAACGGGGACGCCTGGGTGGAAGTCCGCGGCAAGAAGATCGCGCCGCCGGAGATCTCCGCGCAGGTGCTCATGAAGATGAAGAAGACCGCCGAGGACTACCTCGGCGAGCCGGTCTCCGAGGCCGTCATCACGGTGCCCGCCTATTTCAACGATTCGCAGCGCCAGGCGACCAAGGATGCCGGCCGCATCGCGGGCCTCGAGGTCAAGCGCATCATCAACGAGCCCACGGCCGCGGCGCTCGCCTTCGGCATCGACAAGAAGGAAGGCGACCGCAAGATCGCGGTTTACGACCTGGGCGGGGGCACGTTCGACATCTCGATCATCGAGATCGCGGAAGTCGACGGCGAGCACCAGTTCGAGGTGCTGTCCACCAACGGCGACACGTTCCTGGGCGGCGAGGACTTCGACCAGCGCCTGATGGACTACCTCGCGGACGAGTTCAAGAAGGAGCAGGGCCTCGACCTGCGCAATGACGTGCTCGCGCTGCAGCGGCTCAAGGAAGCCGCCGAGAAGGCGAAGATCGAGCTGTCCTCCAGCCAGCAGACCGAGATCAACCTGCCCTACATCACGGCGGACGCCTCGGGACCGAAGCACCTGACGATGAAGATCACCCGGGCCAAGTTCGAGAGCCTGGTGGAGGAACTCATCGAGAAGACCGCCGAGCCCTGCCGCATCGCCATCAAGGACGCGGGCGTGAAGATCAGCGACGTCGCCGACGTGATCCTGGTCGGCGGCATGACGCGCATGCCCAAGGTCCAGGAGAAGGTGAAGGAGATCTTCGGCAAGGAGCCACGCAAGGACGTGAACCCGGACGAGGCCGTGGCCATCGGGGCCGCGATCCAGGCCGGCGTGCTGCAGGGCGACGTCAAGGACGTGCTGCTGCTCGACGTGACGCCGCTGTCCCTGGGCATCGAGACCCTGGGCGGGGTGATGACCAAGCTCATCCAGAAGAACACGACGATCCCGACCAAGGCGCAGCAGGTGTTCTCCACCGCCGAGGACAGCCAGACCGCGGTGACGATCCACGTGCTGCAGGGCGAGCGCGACGTCGCCTCGGGCAACAAGAGCCTCGGCCAGTTCAACCTGTCCGACATTCCGCCGGCGCCGCGCGGCATGCCGCAGATCGAGGTCACCTTCGACATCGACGCCAACGGCATCCTGCACGTGTCGGCGAAGGACAAGGCCACCGGCAAGGAGAACAAGATCAAGATCCAGGCGAACTCGGGCCTCAAGGAAGAGGAAATCCAGCGCATGGTGAAGGACGCCGAGCTGCACGCCGACGAGGACCGCAAGGCCCGCGAACTGGTGGAGGCGCGCAACCAGGCCGACGGCATGGTCCACGCCGTGAAGAAGACCCTGGCCGAGCATGGCGACAAGGTCGGCGCCGACGAGAAGTCGAAGATCGAGGCGGCCCTCAAGGCGGCCGAGGAATCGCTCAAGTCGGGCGACAAGGACGAGATCGAGGCGAAGACCAAGGCGCTCGCCGAGGCCTCGCACAAGCTGGCCGAGAAAATGTACGCTCAGCAGCAGGCGCAGGGCGCCCCGGGCGAAGGCCCGCAGGCCGATGCGGGCGCGAAGGGCCGCGAGGGCGCAGCGCAGGACGAGGGCAACGTCGTCGACGCCGAGTTCGAGGAAGTGAAGGACAAGAAGAAGTCGGCCTGAGCATCACGATCGCGGCAAGAGCAAACCCCCGGGGAGGGCGGCGGCAGCCGCCCTCCCCTTGGCTTGTGCGCGGTCCACGATAACGGACTCACCGGACGGAAGGGCGAATGGCAAAGCGCGACTATTACGAGGTGCTCGGCGTCAACCGCGACGCCTCCGAGGAAGACCTCAAGAAGGCCTATCGCAAGCTGGCCATGAAGCACCACCCGGACCGCAATCCGGACAACCCCAAGGCCGAGGAGCTGTTCAAGGAGGCCAAGGAAGCCTACGAGGTGCTGAGCGAACCGGCGAAGCGGTCGGCCTACGACCAGTACGGCCACGCCGGGGTCGATCCGCAGTCGGGCATGGGGGCCGCGGGCGGCGCCGGCTTCGGCAGCTTCGCCGACGCTTTCGGGGACATCTTCGGCGACATCTTCGGCGGCGGCCGCGGACGCTCCAGCGTCTATCGCGGCGCCGACCTGCGTTACAACCTGGAAATCTCACTGGAAGAGGCCGCGCACGGCACGGAAACCCGCATCCGCATCCCGACGATGCAGGAATGCGAGACCTGCCACGGCAGCGGCGCCAAGCCAGGCACCCAGCCCACGACCTGCGCGACCTGTGGCGGCCACGGCCAGGTGCGCATGACGCAGGGCTTTTTCTCGATCCAGCAGACCTGCCCCAAGTGCCACGGCAGCGGCAAGGTGGTCCAGAACCCCTGCGCCACGTGCAACGGCGCGGGTCGCGTGAAGCACCAGAAGACGCTCTCGGTGAAGATCCCCGTCGGCGTCGACGAGGGCGATCGCATCCGCCTGTCGGGGGAAGGCGAGGCCGGCGTCAACGGCGGCCCCGCCGGCGACCTTTACGTGGTCATCCACATCAAG
This sequence comes from Burkholderiales bacterium, assembly GCA_035549715.1. Lineage (GTDB taxonomy): Bacteria > Pseudomonadota > Gammaproteobacteria > Burkholderiales > JACQAP01 > JACQAP01. Next base: position 17,307 of record DASZQJ010000087.1, on the reverse strand, counting down.
CCGCACGAGGTGTTCACGCGCGAGGGCAACGACCTGCATTGCGAGATGCCCGTGAGCTTCACCAAGGCGGCCCTGGGCGGCGAGATCGAGATTCCGACCCTCGACGGCTACGCCAAGATCAAGGTCCCCGCGGAAACCCAGTCGGGCAAGGTGTTCCGGCTGCGCGGCAAGGGCATCAAGGGCGTTCGCAGCCAGGCCTTCGGCGACCTGCTGTGCCACGTGGTGGTGGAAACGCCGGTGAACCTGACGTCGCGGCAGAAGGAGCTGCTCGAGGAGCTGGAGCAGAGCATCGAGCGCGACTCCGGGCGCCACAACCCGCGGGCGAAGAGCTGGATGGACCGCGTCAGGGAATTCTTCGCCGAGTAGGCGTCGGCAACGCAATGCAAAAGGGCCGCGCGAGCGGCCCTTCTTGTTTCCTCCGCCGTCTCAGCTGCGTCGCCAGGTCGTGCCGCCCGCGCCGTCCTCCAGCGCGATGCCGGCGGCGGCGAGATCGGCGCGAATGCGGTCGGCCTCGGCGAAATTGCGCGCCTTTTTGGCGGCCGTCCGGGCCGCGATCTGCTGCTCGATCCTCTCCGCCGTCCATCCCTCGGGCAGGTCGCCGCGCAGGAACTCGGCGGGCGCGCGCCGCAGCAGGCCCAGCAGGCCGGCCAGCGACTTCAGCAGGGCGGCGGCCCGCGCCGAACCCGACTTGTTCACCTCATTGGCGAGGTCGAACAGCACGGCAACCGCTTCGGGCGTGTTGAAGTCGTCGTCCATCGCCTCGCGGAAGCGCGCCGCCTGGGGGTCCTTCCAGTCGATCCCGCCGGGTGCGGCGGCGGCCGATCGCAGCGCGGTATAGAGGCGCGTGAGCGCGCTGCGCGCGTCATCCAGGTGCTGGTCGGAATAGTTGAGCTGGCTGCGGTAGTGCGCACGGACGATGAAGAACCGCACCACCTCGGCGTCGTATTTCGCCAGCACCTCGCGCACCGTGAAGAAATTCCCCAGCGACTTGGACATCTTCTCGTTGTCCACGCGCACGAAGCCGTTGTGCATCCAGTAGTTCACGAAGGCATGCCCGTGGGCACCCTCGGATTGCGCGATCTCGTTCTCGTGGTGCGGGAACTGCAGGTCCTGGCCGCCGCCGTGGATGTCGAAATGGCTGCCGAGGTGGCGCTCGCTCATCGCGGAGCACTCGATGTGCCAGCCGGGACGTCCCCTGCCCCAGGGCGAATCCCAGGCCGGTTCACCCGGCTTGGCGGATTTCCACAGCACGAAGTCGAGCGGGTCGCGCTTGCCGGCGTCGACCTCGACGCGCTCGCCCGCCCGCAGCTCGTCGAGCGACTTGCCCGAGAGCCTGCCGTAGCCTTCGAAGTCGCGCACGGAGTAGCAGACGTCGCCGTTGTCCGCCCGGTAGGCGAGACCGCGCTCGAACAGGCGGCCGATGAGGGCGACCATCTGCGGCACGTTGCCGGTGGCGCGCGGCTCGATGTCCGGCCTTTGCACGCCGAGCGCCGCCGCGTCCTCGTCCATCGCCCGGATGTACCGGCCGGTCAGCGCGTCGATCGGTTCCCCGTTCTCCGCCGCCCGCTTGATGATCTTGTCGTCGATGTCGGTGATGTTGCGAACGTAGGTGACGTCATAGCCGCAGGCCGCGAGCCAGCGCTTGACGACGTCGAAGACCACCATCACCCGGGCGTGGCCGAGGTGGCAGTAGTCGTAAACCGTCATCCCGCACACGTACATCCCCACCTTGCCGGGGGAAATCGGGGTAAAAGGCTCCTTGGCGCGCGAGAGCGAGTTGTGGATTTTCAGCATCGGGAACCAGGGTCCGGACCGGGGCGGCGGCGGCACCCGCGCGGGCACCCTGCCGGCTGCAGCCTCCCATTGTGGAGACGGGCGGGCTGCTGGTAGAATCTGCCAGTGTTTACAATAACCTACCGTTTCTTATTGAAGCGAAGTTTAACACAATGATCCGACTCCCCCTTGCAGCGAGAAGTCTAGTCGCGTGTGGCCTCGCAACGCTGGTCATCGTGGGACTGTCCGGCGCCGCCGCGGCGGCGCCCTACGACGATGCCAGCAAGCTGTTCAAGCAGGGGAACTATGCTGCCGCGCTGGAAAGGGCCGACGCGGCCATCGCGGCCAATCCCCGCGATGCGCGCTCGCGCTTCCTCAAGGGACTCATCCTCACCGAGCAGAACAAGGCGCCTGAAGCCATCGGCGTGTTCACCGCACTGACCGAGGAATACCCGGAGCTGCCCGAGCCTTACAACAACCTCGCCGTGCTCTATGCAGGCCAGGGCCAGTACGACAAGGCGCGCAAGTCGCTGGAGATGGCGATCCGCACCCACCCGAGCTACGCCGTGGCCCATGAGAACCTTGGCGACGTCTACGCCAAGATGGCGAGCGAAGCCTACGACAAGGCCCTGCAGCTGGACCGCAACAACGCCGCCGCGCAGACCAAGCTGGCGATGATCAAGGACCTGTTCTCGAGCAGCGTGGTGCCCGGCAAGGCCGGCGCGGCGCAGGCCGAAACGCCCGAACCGGCTGCGCCGGCGAAGCCGCCGGCGCCGGAAGCCAGGGACGCCGCGGCCAGGCCCGCGACCCCGGCAGTCCCCGCCAGGGGCGATGCCGATGCGGTGCTTGCCGCGGTCGACGCCTGGGCCCGGGCCTGGTCGTCCAAGAACGTGGACGGCTACCTTGCTGCTTACGCAACCGGATTCCAGGTGCCCGGCGGCGAAGCCCGCTCCGCCTGGGAAGCCACGCGCCGCGATCGCATCACCCGGCCGAAGATGATCCAGGTCACGGTCGGGTCGCCCAAGGTCGCCTTCGATGCCGGCGGCCGCGCCACGGTGAAGTTCCGCCAGCGCTACAAGTCCGACACGCTCGACACATCCGGGGCGAAGACCCTGGTCATGGTCAAGAACAACGACCGCTGGCAGATCCTGCAGGAGAAAATGAACTAGTGGCTGCGCGCAACCGCCGTCAGCAGGCCGGATCGCGCCAGACGCTGGCCCAGGCCGTCGTGGCCATCCTTGCCGCAGGCGCGACCTACGCCTGGGCCATGGGCCTCACGCCCCCGCCGCCGGTGCGCCACCTTGCCGCCCCGGAAGCCTCGCTGGTCCGCGCCCTGCTCGACATCCGCGACCACAATTTTTCCTCCGCGCTGGAGCACGTCGACACGGCGCTCGCCGCGAACCCGAATTTCCGCCTCGCCCAGCTGGTGAAGGGCGACCTGCTGCTCGCCCGCTCGCGGCCGATCAGCACGCTCGGCAACGCCGCGGGCGCGACGGCGGACCAGATGGACGGCCTGCGCCAGGAAGCGCGCGCGCGGCTTGCCCGATACCGCATCGAGCCCCCGTCCGACCTCGCGCCCCGCTACCTGCTGCAACTGCCGGAGAGCGAGAAGTTCGCCCTGGTGCTGGACTCCGCGAACTCGACGCTGTTCGTGTTCCAGAACGACGGGGGCAAGCCGCGCTACGTGGCCGACTACTATGTCACCGTCGGCAAGAACGGCACGGAAAAGCTGCGCGAAGGCGACAAGCGCACGCCCATCGGCGTCTACCATGTCACCAGCAAGCTGTCGAAGAACAAGCTCACCGATTTCTACGGCAGCGGCGCCTTCCCCATCAACTATCCCAACGAATGGGACATGATGCGCGGGCGCAACGGCTACGGCATCTGGCTCCACGGCACGCCGCGTGACACCTACAGCCGCCCCCCGCGCGCGAGCGATGGCTGCATCGTGCTCACCAACGACGACCTGCAGACGCTCGAGCGGCGCCTGCAGATCGGCTCCACGCCCGTCGTGATCGCCGACTCCCTGGAATGGGCGAAGCCCGACGAGGTCGAGGCGCTCAAGTCGGACCTGTCGGCGGCGATCGAGCGCTGGCGGCGCGACTGGGAAAGCCGCAACACGGACACCTACCTGCGCCACTACGCGAGGAGCTTTTCCTCCGGCGGCGCCAATCTGGCGCAATGGTCGGCGCAAAAACGCCAGGTCAACGCCGGCAAGGCGTGGATCAAGGTGAGGCTTTCCGACATGACGCTGCTGCTCTACCCGGGCAAGCAGGAGCTCGCCGTGGCCATCTTCGACCAGGACTATTCGAGCAGCAACCTGTCGAACCGGATGAAAAAGCGCCAGTACTGGCTCAGGGAAGACGGCCGCTGGCGCATCGTCTACGAGGGCGCGGCCTGATCCCCGCGGCGCCGCGCCGGAACCGGCGGGCCGGCGTCCCAGTCCAACCGGCATCCTGGAGGAGCTCCCGATGAAAGCTTCCGCGGGCCTGATCGCGGCCCTGGCGCTTGGCCTTTCGCTCGCCGCAAGCGCCCGCGCGGCCAATCCGCACGTCGAGATCGAGACGAGCCTGGGCGCCATCACACTCGAGCTTTACGCTGACAAGGCGCCCCGGACGGTGGACAACTTCCTGCAATACGCGAAAAGCGGCTTCTACCGGGACGCCATCTTCCACCGCGTCATCCCCGGCTTCATGGCCCAGGGCGGCGGCTACACCCGGAAATTCGAGCAGAAGCCGACGCGGGCACCGATCGCGATCGAATCCGACACGGGCCTGAAGAACCGGCGCGGCACCATCGCCATGGCACGCACGCGCGATCCGGACTCGGCGACTGCGCAGTTCTTCATCAACGTCGCCGACAACGATGCGCTCAACTATCGCTCTCCCGGCGCGCCGGGCTACGCCGTGTTCGGCAGGGTGGTGAAGGGCATGGACGTGGTGGACAGGATCATCGCCGTGCCCACCGGCAGCGGCGGCCCGTTTCCCACGGACGTGCCGAAGCAGGAAATCGTGATTCAGGATGTCAAATTGCTGGAGGTGAAATGAGCCGCGTGAAGATGCAGACGTCGCAGGGGGATTTCGTCATCGAGCTCGACGACGCGAAGGCCCCGGACACCGTGAAGAACTTCCTGCAGTACGCGCAGGAGGGTTTCTACGACAACACCGTTTTCCACCGCGTCATCGACGGCTTCATGATCCAGGGCGGCGGTTTCGAGCCCGGCATGAAGCAGAAGCCGACGCGCTCGCCGGTGAAGAACGAGGCCGCCAACGGCCTGAAGAACGACCGCTACACGGTGGCGATGGCGCGCACGTCGGACCCGCACTCGGCGACCGCGCAGTTCTTCATCAACGTCACCGACAATGACTTCCTCAACTTCCGCGCCCCCACGCCCGACGCCTTTGGCTACTGCGTGTTCGGCCGGGTGGTGGAGGGCGCCGACGTGGTCGACAAGATCCGCAAGGTGCGCACCGGCAGCCGCGGATTCCACCAGGACGTGCCGGCCGAGGACGTGGTCATCAAGAAGGCCGAAGTCGTCTAGCCCGGGGTCGCGGCGCCCGCCGATGCCCCACACGCTCTTCATTTCCGACCTGCACCTGGGCCCAGGCACCGCGCAAGCCAATGCGGCCCTGCTGCGCTTCCTGCGCGAGACCGCGCCCGGCGCCGATGCGCTCTACGTGCTCGGGGACTTGTTCGAGTCCTGGATCGGGGACGACGCGCTCGGCCAGCCATTCGAAGGCGGGCTCGCCCGTGCCTTCCGCACCCTGTCCGATTCCGGGGTGCCCGTGTATTTCATGCGGGGCAACCGGGATTTCCTCGTTGGCGCGCGCTTCGCGCGCGAATGCGGCATGACGATCCTGGAGGACCCGGCGCTGGTCGACCTCTACGGTACGCCCACCCTGCTCATGCACGGCGACACGCTGTGCACCGACGACGTCGAATACCAGAGGTTCCGGCGCAAGGTGCGCAATCCCCTCGTGCAGCGGCTGTTCCTGGCCCTGCCGTTCGCGCTGCGCGGATGGGTCGCGCGCAGCCTGCGCGGCAAGAGCGCCCTGGCCAAGCAGGGCAAGGCGATGTCCATCATGGATGTCGCGCCGGAGGAGGTGCGGGCCGTCCTTCGCAGGCATGGCCGGCCGCGGCTGATCCATGGACATACGCACCGGCCCGCACGCCACGAGCACATCGTCGACGGGGCCACCTGCGAGCGCTGGGTGCTCGCCGACTGGTACGAGCATGGATCGTACCTGCGCTGCGACGCGAGCGGCTGCTCGCCGCAGCCGCTGGGCTAGGCCACTTCAGCCACGGAGGGCGCAGAGGACACCGGGAAAGGCGCGAGCACGAAGGCAACGAAAGAACAACAAGCAAGGCCTACGAGGCAACTTGCGTTTCTGCGGAAGCATGGTGCGCAGAACCGGCGAAATCCGGCGGTCCGGCACCGCGAGATCTATATCGACCCGTCATTCGCTTCCCCCTGCCCTTCCCTGCTTTTCCTTCTTGTGCCGCTTTTCCTCGGCGGCAGGTCGCCCTAGACCTTCGAAAGCCCGCGGGCGAGGTCGTCCCGGATGTCGGTGACCGCTTCCAGCCCCACCGCCACCCGCAACAGTCCTTCCCCGATGCCCGCCGCCGCGCGCGCCTCGGGGGCGAGGCGGCCGTGCGTCGTGCTCGCCGGATGCGTGATCGTGCTCTTGGCGTCCCCGAGGTTGGCGGTGATCGAGATCAGCTGCGTCGCGTCGACGACGCGCCATGCTTCGTCCTTGCCGCCCTTCACGTCGAAGGAAACGATGCCGCCGCCGGTCTTTTGCTGGCGCATGGCAAGCGCATGCTGGGGATGGGATGGCAGGCCCGGATAGTAGACACGCTCGACCTTGGGGTGGCCCTCCAGCCATTGCGCCAGTTCCAGGGCCGACCGTGAATGCGCCTGCATGCGCAACCCGAGCGTCTCGAGTCCCTTGAGGATGACCCAGGCGTTGAACGGCGACAGCGCGGCGCCGCCGCTGCGCAGGAACCCGACCAGCTTGTCCCGGATCAGGTCGCGCCGGCCGAGCACCGCGCCGCCCAGCACCCGGCCCTGACCATCCAGGTACTTGGTCGCGGAATGGATCACGATGTCCGCGCCGAGGGCCAGGGGGCGCTGCAGCATCGGGGTGCAGAAGCAATTGTCGACCGCCAGCAGCGCACCGGCACGATGCGCGACCTGCGCTACCGCGGCGATATCGCAAATTTCGGTGAGCGGATTCGAAGGCGTTTCCAGGAAAAGCAACCGGGTCCCGGGGCGCACGGCTTTCTCCCAGGAGGACAGGTCGGCGCCGTCGACGAAGGTGGTTTCCACCCCGAAGCGCGGCAACAGCCCGCCGAATAGCTGCACGGTGGCGCCAAAGAGGCTGCGCGAAGCCACGATGTGGCTGCCCGACTTGAGCAGCGCCATGGCGCAGCCCAGGATTGCCGCCATGCCCGAGGCGGTGGCAACACAGCATTCGGCGCCTTCGAGCGCGGCAAGGCGCTCCTCCATCGCCCGCACCGTCGGATTGGTGTAGCGCGAGTAGACCATGCCGTCCCCGGCATCCGCGAAGCGCGCGGCCGCTTCGGCGGCGTCGCGGAACACGAAGCTGGAGGTGAGGTACATCGCCTCGGAGTGCTCGTTGAACTGGCTGCGATGTATGCCCGCGCGAACGGCGAGCGTGTCCAGTTCAAGTTCGTCCCATCGCATGATGTGTGCCGTGCCGTGTCTGCCGGGGCCCCGGAATGAAAAACCCGCTTGCGCGTTCGCCAAGCGGGTTCGGGTGTGCCGACACGCTTTAGCAGGATTTATTACGCGCCCGCAAGCTGTTCTCAAATCGGCGCGAGGTGCACAAGCTACGCCCCGGACCCCGGGTTGTCAACCGGGGCGCGGGGCCACGCCGGAAATCACTCGGCGGTGGCGAGGTTCAGGTCGAGCTGGGTAATGCCCGCCGAGTCCTGGCCGTTCAGCGCGCCGTCGTTGCGCTGCGCTTCCACGCCCGCCAGGTATTCCGGCGTGATGTCGCCGGTGACGTATTCGCCGTTGAAGCAGGAGGTCTCGAAGGCCGGCACGCCGGGATTGACGGATTTCACGTCCCGGACCAGGGCGTCGAGGTCCTGGTAGATCAACCGGTCGGCGCCGATCTCGCGGGCGATCTGCTCGTCCGTGCGGCCGGTGGCGATCAGTTCGCGCGCCGTGGGCATGTCGATGCCGTACACGTTGGGGAAACGCACCGGTGGCGCGGCGGAGGCGAAATACACCTTGCGCGCGCCGGCATCGCGCGCCATCTGCACGATCTCGCGGCTCGTGGTGCCGCGCACGATCGAGTCGTCCACGAGCAGCACGTTCTTGCCCTTGAACTCCATGCCGATCGCATTGAGCTTGTGGCGCACCGATTTCTTGCGCACCTCCTGCCCGGGCATGATGAACGTGCGGCCGATGTAGCGGTTCTTGATGAAGCCTTCGCGATAGGGCTTGCCGAGCTTGTCGGCGAGCTCCATGGCGGAGGGACGGCTCGAATCGGGGATGGGGATGACGACGTCGATGTCGAGGTCGCGGTACTCGCGCTTGATCTTCTCCGCGAGGCTCGCACCCATGCGCATGCGCGTCTCGTAAACCGATATGCCGTCCATCACCGAGTCGGGGCGCGCCAGGTAGACGAACTCGAAAATGCAGGGATTGAGCTGCGGGTTGGGCGCGCACTGCCGGCTGTAGAACTTGCCGTCGAAATCGATGAAGATCGCCTCGCCCGGTGCCACGTCGCGCACCAGCTCGAAGCCCAGCGTATCCAGCGTCACGCTCTCGGAAGCGACCAGGTACTCGGGTCCCTTCGGCGTGCGGGCCATGCCGAACACCAGGGGACGGATGCCGAAGGGATCGCGGAAGGCGAGCAGGCCGTACCCGGCGATCATCGCCACCACGGCATAGGCGCCCCGGCAGCGCCGATGCACGCCCGATACCGCCTGGAAGATCGTCGGCGGATCCAGGCGGTAGTCGTGCGCCGCCTCCTGGAGCTCGTGCGCCAGCACGTTGAGCAGCACTTCCGAGTCGGAGTTGGTGTTCACGTGGCGCAGGTCCTGGCGGAACATCTCGCGCTTGAGTTGCTCGGAGTTCGTCAGGTTCCCGTTGTGGCCCAGCACGATGCCGAACGGCGAATTCACGTAGAGCGGCTGGGCTTCGGCAAACGAGGTGGCGGAGCCTGCGGTGGGATAGCGGCAATGGGCGATGCCCATGTTGCCCCCGAGCTGGCGCATGTCGCGCGTGCGGAACACGTCGCGCACCAGGCCGCCGCCCTTGTGCATGTGGAATTTGCTGCCGTCGGCGGTGACGATGCCCGCGGCGTCCTGGCCCCGGTGCTGGAGCATCAGCAGGCCGTCGTACAGCAGCTGGTTGACCGGGGTCGTGGCGACTACGCCAAGAATTCCACACATCGCTGGATTTCCCTCATGGCTTCAGGCCCCCGTCGGGCGCGCCGTCGGCGCGGCAGGATTTGCAGTTGCAAGTATAGTCCAAAGCCGACCGCCCCAGATTCCGCCCGGGCTCAGAAGTTCACCCGCCGGCCCACTTCGTCGGGAAACCAGGGCTTCACCCACGACGCCACGTACTCGAGCGGCCTCGCCAGCAGCGCGTCGCGCCAGAAGGGCTGCTTCGGCGCCGAGGTCATTCCCCCGGCGAGCACCAGGATGACGACGATCACGAGGCCGCGCACCAGACCGAAAAACGCTCCCAGCGTGCGGTCCGGTGATTTCAGTCCGGCCACCTTGACCAGGTGCACCATCAGCAGCGTGACGAGGCTGAACGCCAGCAGGCCCAGCAGCATCAGGCCGAGGAACCCGATCACCAGGCGCAGGCCCTCGTTGGTGATCGATGCCGGGAGCCAGCCCGCGACGGCGCCCGCGAACTCCTTGGCGATCCAGAAGGCGCCGATCCAGCCGGCCAGCGAGAACACCTCCCGCACCAGGCCGCGCCAGATCGCGAAGCCGACCGACAGGAGCAACGTGGCGATGACGCCGATGTCGAACAGCGTCATGCGCGCCCGCAGCCCGATGTCTGGAAGATGGCGGCGGCCGCGCGCAAATTCAAGTCCGGGCGCGGCGCCACGCGGACTCAGTCACCCTGGCGCACGACGGTCGCGTCGCCGATGATCAGCTTGCGCGACTTGAGCTGGTCGCGGGCCTTGTCCGCTGCTTCGCGCGTCGGATACGGCCCCACCCGCACCCGCGTGCGATCGCCGCCGGGGCTCTTGATGAGTTCGGTGTAAGCCTTGAACCTGTTCTCCTGCAGCTTCTTCTGCAGCGCCCTGGCGTTCGCGGCGTTGGAGAAGGCGCCCAGCTGAACCACGTAGGCATCACCGCCGGAAGCGGGCTTGGCCTCGTGCCTGGGGACGGGCGCGGCCGGCCTGGCAGCCGCCCTGGGTTCGGGCTGCGCCCTGGGCCTTTCCTCGGCGGCGGACGCCTCCGGTTTCGGGACAGGCGCGGCGGCGGCAGGCGCGGGGGGCGGCGCGGCTTCGGGCGCGGGGGGCGGCGCCGCCTGTTGCGGCATGCCGGCCACCGGTGGCGGGCCCGACGGCGGCGGGGTCGTTTCCGGGTTGGGGATCTGCGGGATGTTGATCGCGATGTCCTGGTTGAGCGGCCGGGGCTCGCTGTCGAGGAACATCGGGAGGAACACCACCACCAGCAGGACCAGTGCGATGGCGCCCACCAGCCGGCGCCGCGCACGCTTCTTCAGTTGCAACTCTTCGTCGCTGATCGCTTTCGCCATGATGTGGCGGGAACGGGCTGCCGCTCAGGTTTCCGGCTGCAGCACCGCGCCCACGGTATGGAAAGAACCGAACACCAAAATCTTATCATTTTGCCCGGCCCGCCTGAGCGCCTCGCGATGCGCCAGCGCGGGCGTCGCGAAGGCGGAAACGGGTGCCGTGACCCCCGCCGCGGCGAGCGCGGCGGCCACGCGGTCCGCGTCGGCGCCGCGAGGCACGTCGAGCCCCGTGACCAGCCATTCGTCCACCGATCCCTTCATGGCCGCAGCCACGCCTTCGATGTCCTTGTCGGCAAGCATCGAGAACACCGCGTACGTGCGTCCGCCCGCAGGCAGCCTGCCCAGACTGTCGGCGAGGCCACGGGCGGCATGGGGATTGTGGCCGACGTCCAGGACCGTCAGCGGCCGGCCCGGCAGCACCTGGAAGCGTCCGGGCAACTGCACCTCGACCAGGCCGCGCCGGATCGCGCCCATGTCCACGGGCACCCGGTCCCGGAGGGTCTCGAGCGCCATGAGGGAGGTCGCCGCGTTCGCGAGCTGGTAGGCCCCGCGCAGGGCCGGATGCGGCAGCGAGGCGCGCCTGCCCGCCGGACTCCAGAACTGCCACTGCGTCGCCTGCTCGCTGTACCCGTAGTCGCGTCCGCGCAGGAGCAACGGCGCTCCGACGCTTCGGGCGTGCGTGAGCAACGTGGCGGGCGGCTCCTCGTCACCGCAGATGGCGGGCACGCCGCGCCGGAAGATGCCCGCCTTCTCCCGCCCGATGCTCTCGCGGTCCGGACCCAGATACTCCATGTGGTCCAGGTCCACGGTCGTGACCACCGCACAGTCGGGCTCGAAGGCGTTCACCGCGTCGAGCCGCCCGCCCAGGCCGACTTCCAGGATGGCGACGTCGACGGCTTCGCGCGCAAACACGTCGATGGCCGCCAGGGTGCCGAACTCGAAGTAGGTCAACAGCGCGTCGCCGCGAGCCGCCTCGATGCGGGCGAAGGATTCCACGAGCGTCTCGTCCGCAGCCTCGCCGCCCGCCACGCGCACGCGCTCGTTGTAGCGCAGCAGGTGCGGCGAGGTGTAGAGGCCGGTCCTGTAGCCCGCGGCGCGCAGCACGGCTTCGAGCAGGGCGCAGACCGAACCCTTGCCGTTGGTGCCGCCGACGGTGATGACGGGGCACGCAAGCGCCAGCGACATCGCATCGCGAACCCGGGTGACCCGCTCCAGGCCCATGGCGATGGCGGAGGGATGGAGGCGCTCGAGGCGGGCGAGCCAGTCGCCCAGCGAGCGCGACTGTGGTGCGCTTTCAGCTGGCAAGGAAAGCCTTCCGTCGAAACCTCAATGCAGAGACGCGGAGGAAAAGCAAAACAGGAGCAACGATTGCGTGGCCGCAGGCCATTGTGGCTCACTGCGTGGCGAATCCAGGACGCGTCCGGAAACCCCTCCGGTCCGCCTTTGGGCTTCCCCGGTGCTGTCCGCGCTTGTGCGGCAGGGGTGTTCGATCGAAATCAGGAGGCAGCCGGCGCCCGCATGAGCAGGGTGATGAGGCTGGCGAGCTTGTCGCGCATCTGGCGGCGGTCGACGATCATGTCCACTGCACCCTTTTCCAGCAGGAACTCCGCGCGCTGGAAACCCTCCGGCAGGGTCTGGCGCACGGTCTGCTCGATGACGCGCGGCCCCGCGAAACCGATGAGCGCACCCGGCTCCGCGATCACCACGTCGCCGAGGAAGGCGAAGCTCGCCGACACGCCGCCCATGGTCGGGTCCGTCAGCACGGAGATGAACGGCAGCCGCGCCCTGGAAAGCTGGGTGAGCGCGGCAGTGGTCTTTGACATCTGCATGAGGGACATCAGGCCTTCCTGCATGCGCGCCCCGCCGCTCGCCGAGAAGCACACGAAAGGCAGGTTTTGCTCGCAGCAGGACTGGACGCCTCGCACGAAGCGCTCGCCCACCACCGAGCCCATCGAGCCGCCGAGGAAACGGAACTCGAAGGCGGCGACCACGAGGGGCACGTTCTTGATGGAGCCCTGCATGACCACGAGGGCATCCTCCTCCTCGGTGTCGGCCCTGGCCTGCTCGAGCCGCTCCGTGTAGCGCTTGCTGTCGATGAACTTGAGGAAGTCCATCGGCTCCACCTCCGCGCCGATCTCGAACTGGCCTTCAGGATCCAGGGTGAGGTCGACGCGCTCGCGGGCGGTGAGCCGGTTGTGATGCCCGCACTTCGGGCAGACGTTGAGGTTCTTGTCGAGGTCGGCGCGATAGAGCACCGTCTCGCAGACTTCGCACTTGCTCCAGAGACCCTCGGGGACGGCCTTCCTGACGGCGCCGGCGCTGCGCTTGATCTTTGGCGGAAGCAGTTTCTGCAACCAGCTCATCCCCGTCCCCCCGTCGTGCGGCGGGCTCGCGCCCGGCGCGTCGTGTCAGCGCCCATCACGATCCCGCGGCTCCCGTCACGCGCCGTCCATCGCCCGGCGGATGCCGCCGATCAGGCTCGATACGTTGCCGATCAGCTTGTCGGCCGGGGAGGACTCGATCTCCTGCACCAGGCGGCTGCCGATCACCACGGCGTCCGACACGGAAGCGATCGCCCTGGCGGTCTCGCCATCGCGGATGCCGAAGCCTACACCGATCGGGATCTTGATGTGCGAGCGGATCCTCGGGATCTTCGCCGCGACCTCCTCGAGGTCGAGGTGGGCCGCCCCGGTGACCCCCTTGAGCGAAACGTAGTAGATGTAACCCGTGGCGAGGCGCCCCACGGCGTCCATGCGCTTTTCCTCCGTCGTGGGCGAGAGCAGGAAGATGGAGTCGATGCCATGCGCCTTGAGCGTCCCGACCAGCGGCCCGCTCTCCTCCGGCGGGTAATCCACCACCAGCACCCCGTCCACGCCGGCCGCCTGCGCGGCCCGGGCGAATTGTTCCGCGCCCATTGCCTCGATGGGGTTGGCATACCCCATCAGCACGACCGGCGTGGCGTCGTTCTTCGCGCGAAACGCCTTGACCATGCCGAGCACGCCGGCGAGCGACACGCCGTGCCTGAGCGCGCGCTCGCTGGAACGCTGGATGGTCGGGCCGTCGGCCATCGGGTCGGAAAACGGCACGCCGAGCTCGATGATGTCGGCGCCGCCCGCCACCAGTGCCTCCATGATGGGCACGGTCGCCGAAGGGTCGGGATCCCCCGCGGTGACGAAGGGGATGAGGGCTTTTTTCTTCTGCGCCTGGAGGCGGGCGAATGCCTGTGCGATGCGGGACATGGGATTTTAGGTGAGGCGTAAGGCGTGAGGCGCGAGGCGAGGGGTGCAAGGACGCAAGGCGCAAAAAACCTGGGCGCATAGCACGCTGTTCCCGCGCCTCACGCCTCTCGCCTCCCGCCTCACCGGTTTCACAGCTTCATCCCCGAGCGTTCCGCGACGGTGTTCATGTCCTTGTCGCCGCGGCCGGAGAGGTTGACGAGCAGCACCTTGTCCTTGCCCAGGGTGGGCGCGATCTTCATCGCGTGCGCCACCGCGTGGGAGGATTCCAGCGCCGGCATGATGCCTTCCATGCGGGTGAGCGTGTGGAACGCGTTGAGCGCCTCGTCATCGGTGATGGGCACGTACTCGGCGCGGCCGCTGTCCTTGAGCCAGGCATGCTCGGGCCCGACGCCGGGGTAGTCGAGGCCCGCGGAAATCGAGTGCGTCTCCACGATCTGGCCGTTCTCGTCCTGGATGAGGTAGGTGCGGTTGCCGTGCAGCACCCCGGGCCTGCCGGCGCAAAGCGTTGCCGCATGCTTGCCGGAAGCGATGCCCAGGCCCGCCGCCTCCACGCCGATGAGCCGCACGCTGCGATCGCCGATGTAGGGATAGAAGGCGCCGATGGCGTTCGAGCCCCCGCCCACGCAGGCGATGATGGCATCGGGCTGGCGGCCGATCGCCTCGGGCATCTGCGTGCGCAGCTCCCTGCCCACCACGGCGTTGAAGTCGCGCACCATCATCGGGTACGGATGCGGTCCCGCGACGGTGCCGATGATGTAGAAGGTGTTCTCGACGTTGGTGACCCAGTCGCGCATGGCCTCGTTGAGCGCGTCCTTGAGGGTCCTGGAGCCGCTTTCCACCGGCACGACGGTGGCGCCGAGCAGCTTCATGCGGAACACGTTCATCGACTGGCGCTTGACGTCCTCGGAGCCCATGTAGACGACGCACTCCATGCCGTAGCGCGCGGCCACGGTCGCCGAGGCCACGCCGTGCTGGCCGGCGCCGGTCTCGGCGATGATGCGCTTCTTGCCCATGCGCCGCGCGAGCAGCGCCTGGCCGATGGTGTTGTTGATCTTGTGCGCGCCGGTATGGTTCAGGTCCTCCCTCTTGAGCCAGATCTGCGCGCCCCCGCAATGCTCCGACAGGCGGCGCGCATGGTAGACGGGGCTGGGACGGCCGACGTAGTGCTTGAGCTCGTACTCGAACTCGGCGATGAACTCCGGGTCCTTGCGCATGCGCTCGTACTGCCCGCGCAGCTCGTCCAGCGCGTGGATCAGGGTCTCGGCGACGAACACGCCGCCGTAGGGGCCGAAGTGGCCCGTGGCGTCGGGCAGGTCGTAGGTGGACACGCCCTCATACATCTGCATCTCTGACTCCTCGAATGAAGGCGGCGATCCTGGCCGCATCCTTGATGCCCTTCGACGCTTCCACGCCGCTGCTGACGTCCACGGCCCAGGGGCGCACCCGCCTCACGGCCTCCCCGACGTTGCCGGGATCGAGCCCGCCGGCCAGGACGATCGGCAGCGCAAAATCGCGGGGGATGAGCGACCAGTCGAAAACCGCGCCGGTGCCACCGTGGTTTCCCTCGACGAAGGCATCGAGCAGCAGCCCTTGGGCGCGTGCGTAATGGCGCGCGTATTGTAGCAAATCCACCCCCGGCCTCACCCTCACCGCCTTGAGGAAGGGCAGGCCGAAGCCCGCGCAATAGCCGGGTTCCTCGGCACCGTGGAACTGCAGCAACTGCGGCTTCACATGCTCGATCACCGCACGCACCAGCGCGGGCGCCGCGTCCACGAACAGCGCCACCGGGGTCACGAACGGGGGCAGGGCGCGCACGATCGCGGCGGCCCTGTCCTGGTCCACCAGCCGCGGGCTGCCCGGCGCAAAGACCAGGCCGATCGCGTGCGCGCCCGCCCGCGCGGCGGCGAGCGCATCCTCGACGCGCGTGATGCCGCAGATCTTGACTGCCGTAGCCATGTTTCCTAGCTCAGCCGGCGGCGAGCAGGTCCTCGATGCGGCCGGCATCGGCGGAGGTGGGCAGGTTCCATGCGGCATCGTACTCCACGGCGGCGAGGTACAGCCCCGCCGGCGAGAAGGTCGGCGCGGCGCGCGTGCGGTCGCGCCCCTCCAGGAGGTCGCGGATCCACTGCGCTGGCTGGCGCCCGCTGCCGACGTACACCAGCGAGCCGACGATGTTGCGCACCATGTGCTGCAGGAAGGCGTCGGCGGCGAATTCCAGGCGCAGCAGGTCGCCGCGCCGCGAGATGCGCAGCTCGCGCATCGTCCTGACGGGAGTCTTCGCCTGGCATTCGGCGGCGCGAAAGGCGCTGAAATCGTGCTCGCCGAGCAGGCATTGCGCGGCGGCCTGCATCGCGGTTTCGTCGAGCGCGCGATGGGTCCAGCCGACGCGCCCCGACAGCAGCCCGGGCCGCTGCGGCCGGCTGAGCAGCCAGTACACGTATCGGCGTCCCGAGGCCGAGAATCGGGCATGGAATCCGTCGCCGACCTGGCGTGACCAGGTTACGGCGACGCCGGAAGGCAGCAGGGCATTGGCGCCGCGCGTCCACGCGCTGAGCGGCCGCTGCGACGTGGTGTCGAAATGGGCGACCTGGCCGATCGCATGCACGCCGGTGTCGGTGCGGCCGGCGCAGGCCGTTTCGATGCGCTGGCCCGCGACGCCGGAAAGCGCCTGCTCCAGCGCATCCTGCACGCCGCAGCCGCCGGGCTGGGTCTGCCATCCGCAGAAGGCGGCGCCGTCGTACTCGATTCCGATCGCGATTCTCAAATGCAGGTCCCGAAAACGACGCCGGGGCGCGAAGGCCCCGGCATGAAAGCGTGAAAAGGCAAAAGCCGACGTTGAAAACCAGGGCGCCTCTTACGTTCCCCTTTGACCTTTCGTCTTTTCGCTGTCCCTAGGCATCCAGGCTGGCGAGCACGGCCTGCGCCGCGGTCTTCTGCTCGGCGTCGCCTTCCTGCAGCACTTCCTTGAGGATCTCGCGCGCGCCGTCCTTGTCGCCCATCTCCTGGTAGGCCTTGGCCAGGTCGAACTTGGTCTGCACGTCGTACCAATGGTCGTCCTTGCCCGAGGCCGAGATGCGCGGCGAGGTCTCGGCATCCCCGCCCAGGTCGAGGCTGATGCCGGACAGGTCGATCTCGGGTGCCGCCGCCGGCGCCTCCATCCTGGGTTCGGCGGCAGGCGTGCCCAACGACAGGCCGCTCATGTCGAAATCGAGCGCGTTGCCGCCGGCGGGCGCCGCTTCGGGCTCGACCGCGGCCGGCGTGGCCGCCGTCGCATTGAACGAATTGAGGTCGATGTCGAAATCGAGGCCGCCCGACTTCTCCGGCTCGGGCGCCGGCGCGGGCTCGGGTGTCGCCGGCAGGTCGACATTGAACGAGATCGTCTGCTCGACGTCGGGGGCTGCTTCGATCGCCGCGGTGTCATCGAGCGAAGGCGCCGCTTCCTGCCCCAGGTCGATCACCTCCGCATGGGCCAGGCCGGCCCCGCCCTCGCCAAGGTCGATGTCGGTGGTGGTGGACTGATCCTCCTCGCCACCGATGTTG
>DASZQJ010000086.1:0-14552 GCA_035549715.1 Burkholderiales bacterium | reverse complement strand
CAAGATGAGCGGCATGCCCGCCTGGGGCCGGACCCACGACGACGCGAGCATCTGGGGCCTGGTCGCCTTTGTCCAGGTGCTGCCGGAGCTTTCGCCGGAGGACTACAGGAAGATGGTGCCATTGCCGGCGCACGGCGCGGGTGGGGCACCGCACGAACATGGCGTGCATTCCCACGAGGGCGGGCGCGAAACGCCGGCGCAGGGGCAATCACGAGCCCATTCCCACGAGCACGCCGGAAGGTAGGGGCGGGCCTTCGACGGCCCGCCGGTCGAAAACCGCATCCGGGATGGGTTCAACCCGGGCATCATTCACAAACGAAACGGAGATCCAGCATGAAGAACTACGCAGCAGCAGTGGCATTCGCATTCCTGGCGGCGGGCGTTCCCGCATTCGCCGCCGACGAGCACGGTGCCCATGGTGACGGTGCCGGCCAGCAGGAGGCCAGGCCGATGCATGCCGGCCGCGGCAAGGTCGTGGCCGTCGACGTCAAGGCCGGGACGGTGAAAATCGCGCACGATCCGATCGCAAGCCTGAGGTGGAGCAGGATGACCATGGACTTCAAGGTACACGACGCGGCGATGCTGGACGGGATCGAGCCCGGCATGCTGGTGAAGTTCGAGTTGATGAAGATGGGCGGGGTCTACCACATCATGGGGATTTCCCCGGAGAACTGAGCCCGCTCCCTGTGCCGGCCGCCCGCGTGCGCGGGCGGCTAGGCGCGGAGTGGGCCGGCAAACGCGACGACGATGGGGCATGGCAGGTTTTCCTCGCCTTTTTCGCACGCCGCGATCAGCTCCGCGAGCGCCGATCGCATGGCGCGCATGTCGGCAAGCCGCCGGTCGAGCTCCACGATCTTCCTGGCCGCCAGCGCATGGGCCTGATGACGGCCGCGCTTGGCATCGAGGAGATAGAGAACCTTGATCTCGGCGAGCGTGAAGCCGAGGCGCTGCGCACGCTTGATGGACCGCACGCGTTCCAGCGAATCCGGGCCGTAACGCCTTACCGAGCCGTAACTGCGCGGCGGGCTGTCGAGCAGCTTAAGTCTTTGATAGTAGCGAACCGTTTCCACGCCCACGCCGCCGGCGCGGGCAAGCTGCCCGATGGTCATTGAAGCGTTGGTGGCCATGTGTTGATTCCGTACCCGGGTACGGACTTAGGGTACATGCCATGGGCAACAGTTATCAACGAATGATCGGGAGGTTCCTATGAATGACAAGACACACGGGCACGCGGCGGATGCATCGCATGGGACGTCGTGCTGCGCCGGCCATGCGGGCCACAGCCATGTCGGCCATGAGCATGCCGGTCATGAGCAGGCGCACGAAAGCGGGTCGTCTGGACACCCGGCCGCCGTCAAGGATCCGGTGTGCGGAATGGACGTGGACCCGGCGGCGACGCCTCACCACCATGTTCACAACGGCGTGGCCTACCATTTCTGCAGCGCCGGCTGCCTCGAGAAGTTTCGGGCGAATCCTGTCCGTTACCTGAGCCCAGAACCGGTTCCGCCGGCCGTTCCCGCGCCGCAAGGCACCATGTACACCTGTCCCATGCACCCGGAAGTCCGCCAGGATCATCCGGGCAACTGTCCCAAGTGCGGCATGGCCCTGGAGCCCGAACTGCCGGCGTCGGACGAGCGCGAGAATCCGGAGCTGGCCGATTTCCGGCGCCGGTTCTGGTGGACCTTGCCGCTGACGATCCTGGTAACGGTGCTCGCGATGCTCGGGCACCGGTTGAACTGGCTGGACCCGGGAGTCCAAAGCTGGGTGGAGCTGGTGCTCGCCCTGCCTGTGATCCTCTGGGCAGGTTTCCCGTTCTTCCATCGCGGCGTCCAGTCCGTCGTCAACCGCAGTCCCAACATGTGGACCCTGATCGCGATCGGCACCGGGGCAGCGTTCGTCTACAGCGTGGCAGCCACCGTGGCGCCCGGGATGTTTCCCGAAGAGTTCAGCTCGATGGGCCGTGTCGGGGTGTACTTCGAGGCGGCGGTTGTGATCATTTCCCTCACCTTGCTGGGCCAGATGCTGGAACTCAAGGCGCGCGCCCAGACCTCCGCCGCCATCCGTTCGCTGCTGGGGCTGGCGCCGAGGACGGCCCGCCGGATTGCCGCGGATGGGACGGAGTCCGACATCCCCCTCGCACATGTCCACGTCGGCGACCTGCTGCGCGTGCGCCCGGGGGAAAAGGTTCCGGTGGATGGCGTCGTGACCGCTGGCAGGAGCGCCGTCGATGAGTCCATGCTGACCGGGGAGCCCGTACCCGTCGCCAAGGCGACGGGAGACCGTCTCATCGGCGCAACCGTCAATGGATCCGGCGCGCTGGTCATGCGGGCCGAGAAGATCGGTTCCGCCACCGTGCTGGCCCAGATCGTGCAATTGGTGGCGCAGGCGCAGCGGTCGCGGGCGCCGATGCAGCGCATGGCTGACAAGGTCGCCGCATGGTTCGTGATCGCCGTCGTCCTCGTCGCCGTGCTGACATTCTTCGCCTGGGGACTGTTCGGCCCCGAGCCCGGTTGGGTCTACGGCCTCGTCAATGCGGTGGCAGTGCTGATCATTGCCTGCCCATGCGCGCTGGGCCTCGCAACCCCGATGTCGATCATGGTGGCGACGGGGCGGGCGGCGACCCATGGCATTCTTTATCGTGACGCCACCGCCATTGAAAATCTGCGCAAGGTCGACACGCTGGTGGTCGACAAGACGGGCACGCTCACCGAAGGCAAGCCCGCGCTCGATCGCGTCATCGCGGCAGAAGGGTTCTCCGCCGACGAGGTCCTGCGCATTGCAGCCAGCCTCGACCAGGCCAGCGAGCACCCGCTCGCCCATGCGATCGTGGAGGCTGCGCGCCGAAAGGACCTGCGGCTGGAGGCGCCGGCTGCGTTCGATTCGGAAAGCGGCATCGGCGTGCGCGGCAGCATCGGGGACAAGGACGTTGCCCTCGGCAACACGGCGTTGATGGACAAGCTCGGGGTGCCGGTTGGCGCGCTGCGGGCACCCGCTGAAGCGGCGCGGGCCGAAGGCGCGAGCATCGTCCATGTTGCCGTCGGTGGCCAACTGGCCGGCGTCCTGGCCGTCGTCGATCCCGTCAAGCCGAGCTCGCGCGAAGCCCTTGAATTCCTGAGGAGCCAGGGCCTGCGGGTCATCATGGCCACCGGCGACGGCTTGACCACCGCGCGTACCGTTGCCAGGCGCCTGGACATTTCCGAGATCCACGGCGAGGTCAAGCCTGCGGACAAACTCGCGCTGGTCGAACGCCTGCAGCGCGAAGGCAGGATCGTCGCCATGGCGGGGGATGGCATCAATGACGCCCCGGCACTTGCCAGGGCCGACGTGGGCATCGCGATGGGCACGGGCACGGACGTCGCGATGGGCAGCGCGCAGGTGACCCTGGTCAAGGGCGACTTGCGCGGCATCGGTGCCGCCCTGGCCCTGTCACGGCGGGCGGTCCGCAACATGAAGCAAAACCTTGGGTTCGCATTCGTCTACAACGCGCTGGGAGTCCCGCTGGCGGCCGGCCTCCTCTATCCCGTCACCGGATGGTTGCTGTCGCCCATGATCGCGGCCCTCGCCATGAGCCTGAGTTCGGCGTCCGTCATCGGCAACGCCTTGCGGCTGCGCTCGTCCCAATGAGCCGTTTCGTTTCGACCACACGGGACAGGGCGGGCAGGTGCCTCGACAACCGGGCCTGGCCATGCCTAGAATCTTCCCCATGAAGACCGATGCGCGGCGAAGACTTGCCTCCTGGTCCCTGGCCGGGGCGCTCGTCTTTGCCCAGATGATCGGCATTGCCCAGGTTTGCGCCAGTGACACCACGCCGGCGATGGCATTCTCGAACGAGGAGATGCCGCCTGGTTGCACGGATGGTTCGCCCGCCGTTGCCGGCAATCCCAACGCCTGCCTGCAGCACTGCAACGGCGGTGACCAAACGTCCGCGACGCCGGTCGCCGTGGTTGCCGGGCCGCCAGCCGTCGCGGTCCTCGCGGTGCGAATGCCCGTCGAAGGCATCCCGCTCCCGCTGCGAAACCTGGCCTGCGAATCGCATTCTCCCGACCCCCCGCCTTCAATTCGTTTCTGCAGTTACCAGTTGTAGCCTCCACCGGACTGGCTGAATCCGCCGCACCTGCGGCCGTTCGTGCTTTGTTCGTGGAGGCATCATGGATTTTCCCCGTGTTCCGGGCCCCGGGCCCGTCATAGTATTCGCCGTCCTGGCTTGCGTTTTCGCGGCCGGACCCGTCGCCGCGCAGGCGCTCTCCCTCGCGGAAGCGCAGGATCTCGCCGGCACAGACCAACCCCTGCTCGCTGGGCAGCGAGCCGGCGTCGAAGCGGGCCAGCAGGCCGCTGTTGCCGCCGCCCAGCTTCCCGATCCGACGCTCAAGGCCGGCGTGCTCAACGTGCCCATCGAGGGCGCCGAGGCATTCACCCTGGGGCGCGAGTCGATGACCATGCGTGCCGTCAGCGTGATGCAGGCGTTCCCGCGTGAGGAGAAGCGCCGGCTGCGGGGCGACCTGTTGCGCCTGGATTCCGAGCAAAAAAAGCTGGCGCTGGACTTCACCATCCGCATGATCCGGCGCGATGCGGGACTTGCCTGGCTGGACGCCTGGCATGCCGAGCGTGCCGTCGACCTGGTGCATGCCCTGCAGGCGCAGACGCGCACGTTGGTGGACACCCTCGCCATCGGCGTGCGCTCCGGCCGGGTCGCCGCTGCCGATGCGGCCGCCGCCCAGGTCGAGTTCGAGCTCCTCGGCGACCGCGAGGCGGAGTATTTGCGGCGATCCGCCGTCGCGCGCGCGGACCTCGGCCGCTGGATCGGGACGGCGTCCTCCCGGCCCCTGCCGGCGGAGGCTCCCCGCCTTGCGCCCGCGGCGCCCATGGCGGAGCTCGCCGCGGACCTGGATCGACATCCCGACTTCGATGCCATGGCGGTGCAGGCGAGGATCGCCGAAACCGACGCGCGTCTCGCGCAGGCGTCAACGAAGCCCGACTGGAACGTGGAGGTGGGCTATGCACAGCGCGGCAGCGCCTACTCCAACATGGTGTCGATCCAGTTCGGCATCGACCTGCCGCTGTTCCAACGCGATCGCCAGGACAGGCAGGTGCTCGCGAAGGCCGCCGAAGCCTCCCGCGCCCGTGCATTGCGCGACGACAAGCTGCGCCAGATGCGCGCGGAAATGGCGCGACTGGTCGCGGAACGCGACATCGCGGATGCCCGTGCCGCTGCTTTTCGCGACCGCATCCTGCCGCAGGCGCAGGCGCGCGCGGACGCCGCCGCGGCGGCATACCGCGGCGGCAAGGGCGCACTTGCAGAAGTGATCGAGGCGCGCCGCGCGTTCCTTATGCTGCAACTCGAACGGCTCGAGCGCGAAAGCCAGGCGGCACGGACCCGCCTGCAGCTCGACTATTTCGCGGTGGCGGGAGGCGGCCGGTGAGCGCGCGCCTGTCGTGGATGGCCGGCATCTCGATCGTTGCCCTGGTGGCGGGGGGCGCGGGCGGATACTGGCTCGCTTCACGCGCCGGCACGTCGCGGGCGCCGGCACCCGGCGAAGCCCCGTCGGGGAAGAGCGCGGAGCGACGTGTCCTTTACTGGCACGACCCGATGGTGCCGCAGCAAAAGTTCGACAAACCCGGCAAGTCGCCCTTCATGGACATGGACCTGCAGCCAGTCTATGCCGACGGGGGGGATTCGGGTGGCGTCACGGTCAGCCCGCGCATGGCGCAAAACCTCGGGATCAGAATCGTGAAGGCCGAAAAAGGACGCCTGCAAGCGCGCATCGATGCCGTGGGCACCATCCAGGCGGACGAGAACCGGGTCGAGGCGGTGCAGAGCCGCGTTTCCGGCTGGGTCGAGGAACTGCACGTGCGCGCCCTGAACGACCCCGTCGCCAGGGGCCAGCTCGTTGCGGAGATCCGTTCCCCGGACTTCATCGCGGCGCGAGAGGAGTACCTGCTGCTTTCGCGCGGCACGGACGCGCCACTCAGGGAGGCCGCCCGCGAGCGCCTGCGCCTCTTGGGCCTGGACGAGGTGCAGATCGAGGCACTGCCCGCGTCGAAGGAAGGCGATCGATTTGCGATCCACGCACCGTCTTCCGGTGTTGTCTGGGAACTCGGCGTGCGCCAGGGCATGCAGGTGAACCCGGGAATGAACCTGCTCAGCCTGCTCGACCTGTCGAGCGTATGGATGCTGGCCGAGGTGCCGGAACAGCGGGTCAGCGCGGTTCGACAGGGCGCCGGGGCCGAGGTGACGCTCGCAGCCTTTCCCGGACAGGCGTTCCATGGCCGGGTGGACTACCTCTACCCGCAGGTCGACGCCATGACGCGAACGTTGCGCGTGCGCGTCGTGCTGCCCAATCCCGGCCTCAAGCTGCGGCCGGGCATGGTGGCACAGGTCGCAATCGCGACCACCGCCGGGCGTGAAGCGGTGCTCGTGCCGGCGGAGGCGATCATCCGCACCGGACGTCGCAACGTGGTGATCGTCGCGGATGGCGCCGGGCATTTCCGTGCCCAGGCGGTGGAGACCGGCGCGGAGGATGACGGCCGGGCCGAGGTACTGCGCGGGCTCGATGCCGGGCAGGAGGTCGTCGCCTCGGGCCAGTTCCTGATTGATTCCGAGGCCAGCCTGGGGTCGGCGCTCACCCGCCTCGAGCCCGCGGCGCAAGCCGCGCCGGACCCCGGCGGCCATACCAGGGCCGCCACGCACAAGGCCGTGGGCGAGGTGCGCAAGGTGGATCCAGCCTCAGCCAAGCTCACCCTCCGGCACGAACCGGTACCGAGCCTCGACTGGCCCGCCATGACCATGGATTTCGCGGTGGCCGACAAGGCGCTGCTCTCCGGGCTGGCGCCCGGAAGCCGGGTTGAGTTCGAGTTCGCGGAATCGGGCGACGCGTTCGTGATCTCCCGGATCACCACCTTGCCTTGAGAGGAGTGCCGCCATGATCGAGCGCCTGATCCGCTGGTCCCTCCGGAACCGCCTCCTGGTGCTCCTGGCGTCCCTGTTGCTCGCCGCCTGGGGCGGCTACTCGCTGCTGCAGACGCCGCTCGACGCGATTCCGGACCTGTCCGACGTACAGGTGATCGTCAAGACGACCTACCCGGGCCAGGCGCCGCGCGTCGTCGAGGACCAGGTCACCTACCCGCTAACGACGACGATGATGTCCGTGCCCGGTGCAAAGACCGTGCGCGGCTACTCCTTCTTCGGTGATTCCTATGTGTACGTGCTGTTCGAGGACGGCACGGATCTGTACTGGGCGCGCTCGCGGGTGCTTGAATACCTCAACCAGGTGCAGGGCCGGCTGCCCCCGAACGCCCGGCCGGCGATCGGGCCGGACGCGACCGGCGTGGGCTGGATATACGAGTACGCGCTGGTGGACCGTTCCGGACGTCACGACCTCGCGCAGCTGCGCTCGCTGCAGGACTGGTTCCTGAAGTACGAGCTGAAAAGCGTGCCCAACGTCGCCGAAGTGGCGACGGTCGGCGGCATGGTGCGCCAGTACCAGATCGTCCTCGACCCGGATCGCATGCGCGCCCTGCGCGTACCGCAGGAGGCGATCGTCCGCGCAGTGCGCGAGGCCAATGGCGAAGCGGGCGGCGCGGTTCTGGAACTGGGCGAGGCCGAATACATGGTGCGCGCCACGGGTTACCTGCGTTCGCTGGACGATTTTCGCGCGATTCCCGTCGCGCTCGGCGCCAACGCCACGCCCGTGTTCCTCGGCGACGTGGCCCGGGTGCAGGTCGGCCCGGAGATCCGCCGCGGCATCGCGGAACTGGACGGCGAGGGGGAGGTGGTCGGCGGAGTGATCGTGATGCGCTCCGGCGGCAATGCGCTGGAAACCATCCGCCTGGTGGAGGCCCGCCTGGCGCAGTTGAAGGCTGGCTTGCCGGAGGGCGTCGAGGTCGTGCCCGTGTACGACCGCTCCGGCCTGATCCTGCGCGCGGTCGACACGCTCAAGGCCCGGCTGGTGGAGGAGTTCGCCGTCGTGGCGCTGGTTTGCGTGCTCTTCCTGTGGCACCTGCGATCGGCGCTGGTCGCCATCGTGACGCTGCCGCTGGGCGTGCTGGCGGCGTTCGCCGTCATGCACCAGCAGGGCATCAACGCCAACATCATGTCGCTGGGCGGCATTGCGATCGCAATCGGCGCCATGGTCGACGCCGCTGTCGTCATGATCGAGAACGCCCACAAGCGCCTGGAGGCCTGGCGCCACGCGCACGGGAGCGAAGCGCAAGGCGCGGAGCGCCTGCAGTTGATCGGCGACGCGGCGGTGGAAGTCGGGCCCGCGCTGTTCTTCAGCCTGCTGGTGATCACGCTGTCCTTCGTGCCGGTGTTCGCGCTGCAGGCGCAGGAGGGCCGGCTGTTCGCCCCGCTGGCCTATACGAAGACGTGCGCAATGGCGGCGGCTGCCGGCCTGTCCGTGACCTTGATTCCGGTGCTGATGGCCGCGTTCATCCGCGGCAGGATCGCCGATGAGTCGCGCAATCCGCTGAACCGGCTGCTCATCGCGATGTACCGGCCGGCGATCGGCATCGTCCTGCGCTTCCCGGTGCCGACGCTGCTGGTTGCCGCGCTGCTGGCGGCCGCGAGCCTGTATCCGCTGCGGCACCTGGGCACCGAGTTCATGCCGCCGCTCGATGAAGGCGACCTGCTGTACATGCCGAGTGCCCTGCCGGGACTGTCGGCGGCAAAGGCCGCCGAGCTGTTGCAGCAGACGGATCGCATCATCAAGCAGTTCCCGGAAGTGAAGTCGGTGTTCGGCAAGATGGGGCGCGCGGAAACCGCCACCGATCCGGCGCCGCTGGAGATGATGGAGACCACGATCCAGTTCAAGCCGCGCGGGCAATGGCGGCCCGGCATGACGACGCAGCGGCTCATCGCCGAGATGGACGCGGCGCTGAAGGTTCCCGGGCTCGCCAACGTCTGGGTGCAGCCGATCCGCAATCGAATCGACATGCTCGCCACCGGCATCAAGAGTCCCGTCGGCATCAAGGTGTCCGGGCCCGACCTGGCCGTCATCGAGGACGTCGGACGGCGCATCGAGGCGGTGGTGCGTGGCGTGCCAGGGGCTTCCTCGGTGCTGGCCGAGCGCCTGTCGGGCGGCCGCTACATCGAGGTGCGCGTGGACCGGCGCCAGTCGGCGCGCTACGGCCTGAGCGTTGCCGCGGTGCAGGAAGTCGTTTCCGGCGCCATTGGCGGCGAGAACATCGGCGAGACCGTGGAAGGCCTCGAGCGCTACCCGATCAACGTGCGTTACCCGCGCGAGTTGCGCGACAGCGTTCCCCGGTTGCGCGACCTGCCCATCGTGACGGCGGCCGGCGCCACCATTCCGCTCGGCGCCGTGGCGCAGGTGGAGATCGTGGACGGGCCGCCCATGCTGAGGAGCGAGAACGCCCGGCCATCGGGCTGGGTCTACGTGGACATCCGTGACCGCGACCTCGGCTCATTCGTCGAGGAGGCGCGGCGGCGAGTGGCTGCGGAAGTGAAGCTGCCGCCCGGATACTCCGTGGCATGGTCGGGGCAGTTCGAATACCTGCAGCGCGCCGCCGAGCGCATGAAAGTGGTGGTTCCGGTGACGCTGGCCATCATCTTCCTGCTGCTGTTCCTCGCGTTCCGGCGCATCGGCGAGGCGCTGCTCATCATGGCGACGCTGCCCTTCGCGCTCGGCGGCGGCGTCTGGCTGCTTTACCTGCTGGGGCATGACCTGTCGGTGGCCAGCGCTGTCGGCTTCATCGCGCTCGCGGGCGTGGCCGCCGAGTTTGGCGTGGTCATGCTTGTTTACCTGGACCATGCCGTGGCACGGTCGGGCGGGCGGCCGGAGGGCCTGCGCGATGCGGTGATCGAGGGCGCCGTGCTGCGGGTCCGACCCAAGGCGATGACCGTGGCCGTGATCGTGGCCGGCCTCATGCCGATCATGGTCGGCGGCGGCACCGGTTCGGAGGTCATGCAGCGCATTGCGGCGCCGATGGTCGGCGGAATGATCACGGCGCCCCTGTTGTCCATGCTTGTGCTGCCGGCAGCCTATTATCTCTTGCATCGCGGCCGGCATCGCCGTGCCGCGCATTTGTCGTCAACCCGGAAAGGAGAAAGCCATGAACGCATCCAGTCGCAAGTCCCTTAACCCAGCTGCCGGCGTCGCCCTGGCCGCCGCCGCCGCGGGCCTGTTCCTGCTGCCGGTTACGCAGGTGCCGGCGGCGGAAGCCAAGGTCCACTGCGAAGGGTCGAACGCGTGCAAGGGCAAGAGCGCCTGCAGTTCGGCGAAGAATGCCTGCAATGGCAAGAACGCCTGCAAGGGACAAGGCTGGGAGTCGCTTACCGCCAAGGAATGCGAAGCCAGGGGCGGCACCCCGAAGAAGGGCTGAGCCCCTTCGAGCGTCGAGGCGCGGGGCGCACGAACGCCAAGGTCGCCGCGTTCAAGGTCTTCCTCATCCTCGCCGCCGGCAATGTTGCCTGTTCAACCCTGCGCCGATCGGCGGACGGTTGCCAATCGGCAAAGGACGACGGCCACGAGGGACACGCCGACCAGGACTTCCAGCACCCGGTCGTAACTCCCGCCCGTCATCGTCCAGAGTGCTGCGGCCAGGAAAGGCCCGAGCGCGTGCGAGGCGAGGTAAGGCGCGGAGAGGGCACCATTGATCGCGCCGTAGTGCTCGCGTCCGAACAACTCCACCGGCAGCGCCCCGCGCACGATCGTGAACACGCCGTTGCTGGCGCCATAGAGCCCCGCGAAAAGCATGATCATCCAGGAGCCCGCCGACGCGGCCCATAGGGTGAGCAGCGCCACCGGCATGGCGCCGAGCGCAATCAGCGCCACCCGCGCGACGGGGAAGCGCCGGCCCACCGTCATCTCCAGGATCCGGCCGCTCACCTGCATGGGCCCGACGAGCGCCGCGATGCCTGCGGCGGCCAGGCCGGGCAGACCCTTTGCCTGGAGGATCGGGATCATGTGCGCGGACAGGGTGGAGAAAATGAGCCCGTTGCACGCCAGCGTGCCGGCGAAGAGGTAAAAAGAGGGCAGCCGCAAGGCGTCCCCGAGCGTGCGATCCTGCCTCGCCGCCGGGCGGGCGGCCCCGCCCCGCGGCAGGAAAAGCAGGTGCAGCGGCGTGCAGATCGCGAGGTTCAGCACCGCCAGGACCGTTACGGCGCCGCGCCAGCCGAGCGTCTCGATGAGGACTTGCGACAAGGGCCAGAACACGGTGCTGGCGAATCCCGCGATGAGCGTCAGGTGGGTGATCGCGCGGCGCGCATCGGCGCCGAAGCTGCGCGTGAGCATGGCGAACGCCGGCTCGTAGAGGATCGCCGCCATGCAGGCGCCGAGGCCGGCATAGACCAGGTACAGCAAGCCGATCGTCTCCACGCGGGACAGCGCCAGCAGGAGCAGGCCCGCTGCCGCGGAGCCCGCCGCCATGACGGGCCGGCCATGGCCGCGGTCGATGGATTTGCCCACGAGCATTGCGCCAAGCGCGGCCGCGAGCAGCGCCACGGAGAAGGCGCCGACCACCGCACCCTTGCCTGCCTGCAGCGACTCCTGCAGCGGGTGCATGAGCGGCGAGAAGCTGTAGAAGACGCTGCCGTACCCGATGATCTGGGTGATGCCGAGCACCGCGACCAGGCGCCAGCCGGACTGCGAGTGCGGCGTCGCCGTCAATGCGGCCGCAGGTCCAGCAACATCGCGGTGGCGGACGCGGGGCACGCGCCGCGGAACTCGGCGGACGCCGCGAGGGCCCGCGGCAACGCCTCCCGGGACACGGTCTTGAACCCGAAGCGGCGAAAGTAAGGTTCGGCCCCTTCCGTGAGCAGTCCCAGTTCGCCGACCTCCTCGTTCAGGGCGAGCGTCACCAGGCGCATCACCATCTCATGGCCGAGCCGCCTGCCCTGGTGTGCCGGCTTTACCGCGAGCGATCGAAGCAGCGCTGCCGGCCCGTACAGTTCCAGGCCCCCGCAGGCGACCAGCCCGGCCCCATCATGGGCCACGACGAAATGGCCCAGATGGTCCTGCGCTCCCTCCAGCGGCAGCTTGCTGGCGGCGAGCAGGGCGCTTATGTCGGGCCAGTCGGATGCCAGCGCCCTGCGGAATGCCGGCGCGTTCATGTCCCGGGCTCGCGCAGCAGCCACTGGCCGAAGGCCAGCGCCAGGATCGTGCCCGCGAACTGCGCGAGGACGAAGCCGGGGACGTCCAGCGGACGGATGCCCGCGAACGTATCCGACGCGGCGCGCGCGAGCGTGACGGCGGGATTGGCGAAAGAGGTCGAGGCGGTGAACCAGTAGGCGGCGGCAATATAGGCGCCGACGCCGGCGGCGACCGCCTCCGGCTTGTGGCGGGAGCAGGCGAGGATCACCGTCACCAGCCCGAACGTCGCCACGACCTCGCTCCACCACTGGGCCGCCCCGGCGCGCGCGTGCACCGAGGGAAAATAGGTCGGCAGCCCGAACATCCAGTGCGCCGCCGCCACGCCGGCCAGCGCGCCCGCGACCTGGGCGGCGATGTAGGGGCCGGTGCGCTTCCATGGGAGCCAGCCCAGCCATGCGGCCGCGAGGGTTACGACCGGGTTGAAGTGCGCGCCCGACACGCGGGCGAAGCAGGTGATGAGCACGTACAGCATCGCCCCGGTCGCCAGCGTGTTCGCCAGCAGCGCGATGGCGGCGTTGCCGCCCGCCAGCCGTTCGCCCATCACGCCGGAACCGATCACGGTGGCCAGCAGCAACGCGGTGCCGGCGAACTCGCCTGCGAGCTGCCGGGATGCCGTCATCCCTGCGCCGTGCCGATGTCGTCCAGCTTTTGCTTCAGCGCCATGGCGTCGAGCTTGTCGAGTGGCAGGCTGACGAACATGCCGATGCGGTTGCGCAGCTGGTTGAACGCGGTGGTGAAGGCGCGGTGCCTGGCCTCTTCCGCGCCATCGACGGCCGCCGGATCTTCCACGCCCCAGTGCGCCGAGATGGGCTGCCCGGGCCAGACGGGGCAGGCCTCGCCCGCCGCGTTGTCGCACACGGTGAACACGAAGTCGAGGCGGGGGGCGTCCGGCGCGGCGAACTCGTCCCATGCCTTGCTGCGCAGGTCGTCGACCGGCATGCGCGATTGCCTGAGCACTTCGAGCGCGTAGGGGTTGACCTTGCCCGTCGGGTGGCTCCCCGCGCTGTAGGCCCTGAAGCGTCCGCCCCCGGCCTGGTTCAGCAGGGCCTCGGCCATGATGCTGCGCGCCGAATTCCCCGTGCACAGGAACAGCACGTTGTACGTCCTGCCGGCCATGCCTTAGCCGATCCTGGGCACGCAGCAGGCCGCGGCCTTCACGGGGATGCGGCTCAGGGTCGTCTGCGTGTCTTCCCCGAACAACGGGATGTTCGAAAGGCTGTGGAAGGTCTCCCAGGCCACGCCCTGGGGATCCTGCACCCAGTGCTTGTTGGACTTCGCATAACAGCACGAGGCCTCCACTTGCTCGACGACGGGCTGGTCCGCGAGCGTGAGTTGCGCGCGCATGGATTCCAGTTCCTCGTCGCTTTCGACCTGGATGCCGAGGTGGTTGACGCCGGCCTTGTCGCCGCGGCGGGAGATGGCGAAGTTCACCTTCGGATCGTCGAGCATCCACTTGGCGTAGTCGTCCTTCAGAACGGCAGGGCCGACGCCGAATAGGGTGCTGTAGAAACGGATGTTCCGGTCAAGGTCGTCGACGGAAACATGGACATGGAAGCGCTTCATGCGGATTTCCTCCTGGAAGGTTTGACGGGTTCGCACGCCGCATCATCGCAATCCGCGCCGCCGCAGCAATTCTCGGTGAGGAACCCGACCAGCTCGTTCATCGCCGGATAGTTCGCTGCGTAATAGATGAAGCGGCCTTCCTGGCGAGAGGTCACCAGGCCGGACTGAGTCAGGCCCTTGATGTGGAATGACAGGGTGGCGTTCGGCAATGCGAGCTTCTCGGCGATGGCCGTGGCCGCGAGGCCGGCCGGCCCTTTCTGGACGAGCAGCCGGTAGATTTCCAGCCGCGTGGCCTGCGCCAGCGCCGCGAGGCTTCGGATCGCATCGTTCGTTTTCACATTTCCAGTATTATGGAAATGTTGTCCGGCTGTCAAGCGGGTGCCGGCAAGGCGCTAGGAAGCCGGCGTGGGGAGGACCGGGTGGCTGTCCGGGCAGTGCTGGATCTCCACCGTCACGTGCGCGATCTCCTCGTGGATCGCGAGCTGGCCGCGCACGTGCTGCGGCGTCAGGTTCGGATCATGGGTGACGAGCCCGAGCGCGCACGCATAGGCATTGCGGCCCACGCGCCAGACGTGCAGGTCCGAGATTCGCGTATCGCCGGCCTCGGGGCCCGTTTCCACCGCCTCGCGGATCTCCGCCACGACCGGATGGTCCATCTCGCGATCCAGGAGCACGGCGCCGGTTTCCCTGAGCAGGTTCTTCGCCCACCAGCCCACGAGTGCGGCGCCGACGATGCCCATCGCGGGGTCGAGCCAGGCCCAGCCATACAGCCAGCCGCCGGCCAGGGCGATGATGGCGAGCACGGAAGTCGCGGCATCGGCGATCACGTGCAGGTAGGCGGACTTGAGGTTGAGGTCGTGGTGGTGCCCGTGCTCGTGGCCA
>DASZQJ010000085.1:0-4739 GCA_035549715.1 Burkholderiales bacterium | reverse complement strand
GGCTCCGAGGTCGTCGACGAAGGTGGATTCGTTCTTGACATCCGCCTCGTTCACGCCCAGTTGCTCGGCAACGATTTTTCTGACTCGCTGTTCTACGGATTCCATTTAAGGTCCCTTCCCTTGGTCTTGAAGATGCAGTTTCACGCGGCGGCGGCGCCCTGGAACCGGCCCGGCCTACAACTCGCGCGACAGTTTACCAAAAAATCGGCCCGTCCCCGGCGTCAATCCATGTACATCCCGCCGTTGACATGCAGGGTATTGCCCGTGACATAGCCGGCGCCCTCGGACGCCAGGAACGCCACCGCGGCCGCCACTTCCTCCGCCTGGCCGAACCGGCCCAGCGGCACGTGCGCGAGCAACGATGCCTTCTGCTCTTCCGGCAGACCGCGGGTCATGTCCGTGTCGATGAAGCCGGGGGCGACGCAGTTGACGGTGATGTTTCGGCTGCCGATCTCGCGGGCCAGGGACTTGCTGAAGCCGACGATGCCCGCCTTGGCCGCAGCGTAGTTGGCCTGGCCGGCATTGCCCATCGCACCCACGACAGAGGTGATGTTGATGATGCGACCGCCGCGCGCCTTCATCATGGACCGGATCACGAGCTTGCTGAGGCGGAACACGGACTTCAGGTTCGTGTCCATGATCTCGTCCCACTCGCTCTCCTTCATGCGCATGAGCAGGTTGTCGCGCGTGATGCCGGCGTTGTTCACCAGGATCGAGACCGGCCCGAGCCCCGCTTCCACGGTGCCGATGAGGCTTTCCGACGCCTGGGCGTCGTTGACGTCCAGCTTCAGCCCGAGGCCGGTGATGCCCTCGGTCTTGAGGTATTCCGCAATGGCGGCCGCGCCCGCTTCGCTCGTGGCCGTGCCGGCCACCTTCGCGCCGGCCTTGCCCAACGTGATGGCGATGGCGCGCCCGATCCCGCGGCTCGCGCCCGTCACCAGTGCGACCTTGCCTTCCAGCATCCTGCCTCCCGTCACGTCAATGCTCCCAGCGCTTCCCGCAATGCGGCCTCATCGCCGAGCGACAGGACCTGCACCTGCGGCGCGATTCTCTTGTTCAGCCCGGCCAGCACCTTGCCCGGCCCGCATTCGACGATGTGCGTCGCGCCCGCGGCGACCAGCGCCTGGACCACTTCCACCCAGCGCACCGGCTGGTACAGCTGGCGCACCAGCGCGTCGCGGATGGCCTCCGGCGTGGAGGCCACGCTCACGTCGGCGTTGTGGATCACCGGGACCGAGGACGCCTTGACCGCGATGCCGTCGAGCTGCAGCTTCAGGCGCTGTGCCGCGGGACGCATCAGGCTGCAATGCGACGGGACGCTCATCGGCAGCAGCACGGCGCGCTTGGCGCCCATGGCCTTCGCCGCCTCCATGCCCCGCTCCACCGCGGCGCGGGTTCCTGCGATCACGACCTGAGCCGGTGAATTGAAGTTGGCGGGCTCGGCAACGTCGCCGCCCTGGCTCGCCTGCGCACAGGCGGCGCGCACCGCGTCATCGTCCAGGCCCAGGATCGCGGCCATCGCGCCGGTGCCTGCGGGCACCGCTTCCTGCATCGCCTGTGCGCGAAAGCGCACCAGTTCCACGGCGTCGCCGAAAGCCAGCGCGCCCCCGGCCACCAGTGCCGAATACTCGCCCAGGCTGTGTCCTGCGCTGAGGGCAGGTGCCGTGCCGCCGGCCAGTTGCCACGCCCGCGCCACGGCAATGCCGGCGGTGAGCATGGCGGGCTGGGTATTGACGGTGAGGTTCAGTTCCTCGGCGGGACCCTCGGCCACCAGCTTCCAGAGGTCCTGCCCGAGCCGGGCCGAGGCCTCGGCAAAGGTTTCCTTCACCCCCGGCAGTTGCGCAAACGAGGCCATCATCCCGGTGGACTGCGACCCCTGCCCCGGGTAGACGAATGCGATCTTCATGGTTTGAGCTTGTTGAGTTGTGTCACCAGCGCAGCAGCACGCCACCCCACGTAAAGCCGCCGCCGACGCCTTCGAACAGCAGCGTCTGGCCCGCCTTGATGCGTCCGGCCTCGACGGCTTCGTCCAGCGCCAGCGGAATGGAGGCGGCCGACGTGTTGCCATGGTGGTCGACGGTGGCGATGAGTTTCTCCGGCGCAAGCCCCAGCTTGCGGGCCGTGGCCTCCATGATGCGAATGTTGGCCTGGTGGGGAATGAACCAGTCGACATCCCCGACCGCCAGCCCCGCGGCGTCGAGCACTTCGTGCGCCACTTCCTCGAACACCTTGACCGCGAACTTGAACACGGAGCCGCCGTCCATTTTCACGAAGGGCGTGCCCCACACCTTTCCCGCGTGGACCGTACCTGGTACGCACAGCATGTCCTTGTAGCTGCCATCGGCGTGCAGCCGGGCGGCAAGGATGCCGGGCCGGTCGGAGGCGGCCAGAACCACGGCCCCGGCCCCGTCCCCGAACAGCACGCAGGTGCCGCGGTCGTTCCAGTCGAGGATGCGCGAATAGACTTCCGCACCGACCACCAGCACGCGCGAGGCCTGGCCACCCTTGATGAACAGGTCGGCCACCGTCAGCGCGTACACGAAACCGCTGCAGACGGCCTGCAAGTCGAACGCCGGGCAGCCGGCGATCCCGAGCTTGGACTGCAGGATCGTGGCGGTGCCGGGGAAAATCATGTCCGGGGTCGTCGTGGCCA
Source organism: Burkholderiales bacterium (assembly GCA_035549715.1). Taxonomy (GTDB): domain Bacteria; phylum Pseudomonadota; class Gammaproteobacteria; order Burkholderiales; family JACQAP01; genus JACQAP01. The sequence continues at coordinate 2,086 of DASZQJ010000085.1, read as the reverse complement.
CGATGATCAGGTCGATCTCGCTTGCCTGGAGGCCGGCTGCGGCAATGGCCTTTTGCGAGGCGAGCAGGGCGAGGTCGCTGGTGAGCTGGCCCTCGGCCGCCACGTGGCGGCTGCGGATGCCGGTGCGCGTGCGGATCCACTCGTCCGAGGTATCCACGACGCGGGCGAGGTCGTCGTTGGTCACGACCTTCTCGGGCAGGTAGCGCCCGGTCCCGATGATGCGCGAATAAGTCATGCCGCTTTCTGGTGGATGGTGGCGATGCGTTCGCTGATGCGGGCCAGGACGTCGTTGCGCGCCTCGTCGAAGGCCCGCTCGATGGCAAAGCCGAAGGCGAAGCTGTCCGCCGATCCGTGGCTCTTGACCACGATGCCCTTCAGGCCCAGCAGGCTGGCGCCATTGTAACGGCGATGGTCGACGCGCTTGCGAAAGGCGCCGAGGACCGGCATGGCGACGGCACCGGCCAGGCGGGTGAACAGGTTGCGGTTGAACTCCTCGCGCAGGTAGGTGCCCAGCATCTGCGCCACGCCCTCGGAGGTCTTCAGCGCCACGTTGCCGACGAAGCCGTCACACACGACCACGTCGGTGGTGCCCTTGTAGATGTCCGTGCCTTCGATGTTGCCGTGGAAATTCAGGTCGCTGCCGCGGAGCAGTTCCGCCGCCTGCTTCACGACCTCGTTGCCCTTGATCTCTTCCTCGCCGATGTTGAGCAGCCCGACGCTGGGACGCTCGATGCGGCTGACGGCGGATACCAGGCAGGCCCCCATGACGGCGAACTGGAGCAGGTGCTCGGCGGTGCAATCGACGTTGGCGCCCAGGTCGAGGGCGCAGGTACGGCCCTTCTGCGTGGGCAGGAAGGAGGCGATGGCCGGCCGCTCGATGCCGGGAAGCATCTTCAGCACGAACCAGGAAATCGCCATGAGGGCGCCGGTATTGCCTGCGCTCACGCAGGCGTCGGCTTCGCCCGACTTGACCAGTTCGATGGCCACGCGCATCGAGGAATCGGGCTTGCGGCGCAGCGCGGTCGCCGGCGGATCGTCCATCTCGACGACCTCGCTGGCGGCCTTGACCACGACGCGCTCGCTTTGCGCGGCGCGGTTGCGCTTCAGTTCCGCGGACAGGACGTCGGGGAGCCCGACCAGGATGACGCGCGCCTGCGGCGTGCGCGCGATGAACTCGAGCGCCGCGGGCACGGTCACGTGCGCGCCGTGGTCACCCCCCATGCAATCCAGGGCGACGGTGACCGTCATTCGGCAGGGCGCACCGGCGGGCGGCGCAGCGGGGAATTGCGGCCGGGATGCGCCAAGCAACGATCCACCGCGCGATGATCCACCGCGCAATAATCCGTGGCGCAATGATCCGGGACGCGGTGATCCACGACGCTGTTATTCACGGCGCTGGGACGTGCACGGCGCCGCAGCTGGCCGCAGGGGCGTTACTCGCCCTTGGTCTTGACGACCTTCTTGCCGCGGTAATAGCCGTTGGGGCTGATGTGGTGGCGCAGGTGCACTTCGCCGGAGGTCGGCTCCACGGCCAGCGGCGGGTTGCTGAGAAAGTCGTGCGAACGATGCATGCCACGCTTCGAGGGCGACTTCTTGTTCTGTTGGACTGCCATGAGATTACTCCTTCAAATCGAATCTTGTTCACTGCCGCTTCAAGGTCGACAGCTTGCTGAACGGGGAGCGCTGCGCCGCATCCGCAACGCCCGCTTGCGGCGCCTCGCACTGCCCCGCCCCGTGGCTGGTCGCCATCGGCAGGCTGAGAATCGCCTCGTCTTCCACCATCTGGATCACGTCAAGCTTCGGATCGGCGTGGATCTGTTCCACATCCTCGGCCTCATCCGCGGGATCCCCCAGGGACACGTCCTGCGGCAGAAGCTGGAAGGTCCGCTGCGAATCGAGCCGGAAATCCACGGGGCCGAGGCAACGCTGGCATACCAGCCTGAGATCCCCGGACACCGAAAGCTTCAACGCCGGCTTGCCCTGGTCATCGATGAAGCCGTCGACCACGTACTGCACCGCGCCGGTATCATCCGCGACTGCGTCCTGCAGCCGGGTCAGGCTGGCCACGGGGACTTGTCCTCGCAAC
>DASZQJ010000084.1:0-3519 GCA_035549715.1 Burkholderiales bacterium | reverse complement strand
GAACCCGGCGGGCGTGATGTAGTTCTTCGTCCCGCCGGGGAGGGCGGGAACGGCGGCGTCCCCGTCCTCGTCGTCCTGTTCCGATTCCTTCGTGAAAGCCTTGCTCATGGTCGCCCGGCGCCGGTTGTACAATGGAATTGTCTCATTACAACCTTTTCCGGAGGAATTCCCCATGACGATCAAGGTCGGCGAGAAGCTGCCCAGCGCCACCCTCTACGAATTCATCGAGGACGAAACGCCGGGCTGCACCCTCGGCCCCAATGCCTTCCAGGTCTCCGACCTGGTCAAGGGCAAGAAGATCGCGGTCTTCGGCCTGCCCGGCGCCTACACCCCGACCTGCTCCGCCAAGCACCTGCCGGGCTACATCCAGTCCGTGCAGCAGTTCAAGGACAGGAAGGTCGACGAGATCTGGTGCGTTTCGGTGAACGACGCCTTCGTCATGGGCGCCTGGGGCCGGGAGCAGGGCGCCAAGGGCAAGGTGCGCATGATGGCGGACGGCAGCGGCCTGTTCTCCAAGGCCCTCGGTCTGGAACTGGACCTGGTCCAGCGCGGCATGGGGGTGCGCTCGCAGCGCTACTCGATGCTGGTAGTCGATGGCGAGGTGAAGACGCTCAACGTCGAGGCGCCGGGGAAGTTCGAGGTGAGCGATGCCGGCACCCTGCTCAAGCAGGCGGAGAAGGTCACCCAGTTTCTGCCCTGAGTCACGGCGGCCCGACCCGGAAAAAAGCCGGCTTGCGCCGGCTTTTTCATTTCAGGAAACCGATCAGCGCGTCCAGCACTTCATCCGGTTTCTCCGCCATGAGCGCATGGCCCGCGCCTTCCAGGGCAACGACCTTCGCCTTCGGCAGCGCGGACAGGAGCGCCTGCGCCGCTTTCATGGGCGTCATCAGGTCGCGCTTGCCCAGCACCAGCAGCACCGGGCACTGCACGCGCGACGCCGCCTCCAGGCCGCCGGCGTAGCCGTTGCAGGCGCTGAAGTCCGCGAACAGGGCCCCCGGCGCCGAGCGCTCCATGAGGCGCATCGCATTGCCCATCATCCACAGGCCGGGCACGCGGTTGCCGCCAAGCTGCGCCTGCGCGCTGTGCGAGAACACGTTGATCATGTCGTAGGCGAGGGGGGCGTTGGCTTTCGACGCGGCCAGCAGGGGCTCGGAAACCGGCATGGGCACGGCGGTGCCGACCAGCGCCACGTGGCTCACCCGGCCGGCGTGCCGCGCCGCCGCTTCCAGGGCAATGAGCGAACCCAGGCTGTGGCCGACGAGCGCCGCCTTCCCGGCACCCGCGGCCTGCAGCGCGCGCGCGACCCAGTCGGCGGCTTCCTGCACGGACGAAAGCGGCGCGCCCTCCGATTTTCCGTGGCCCGGGAGGTCGAGCGCCAGCGCGTTCCAGCCGTGGTAGGCGAAGTAGCGGCTCTGCAGCGCCCACACGCTGTGGTCGTTGGCGGCGCCGTGGAGGAACGCCACGGTCGGCTGCTTCGGATCGAAGGCACGGTTCGCCGTGTAGGCGTAGGTCTTGCGGTCGTCGACGCTCAGTTGCATGGGTCCCTCGTCGGTCAGGCCGTGGCGGTGCTGCCGCGGAACAGGCCGGCCAGTTCGCCCAGGCTGCCGATGGTGGCGGTCGGCGCCACGTCCCACGGGTCGAAGACGGCGCTGGCGGCGCGGCGCACCCACGCCGCCTTGAGGCCTGCCGCCAGGGCACCGATCACGTCGAACGGGTTGCTGGACACCAGCCAGGCTTCCCCGCCGCCGGCGGCCTGCCGGAAGTGCTCGTAAGCCGCCGGATCCGGCTTGAAGGTGCGGATGTCGAGCAGGCTGACGACGCGCTCGAAGCGGTCGCGGATGCCGGCGTGGGAGAGCAGCGCGTCCACGTCGTCGCGCCGCCCGTTGGAGAAGGCCATCAGGCGCAAAGGCAGGCCGGACAGCGCGGCGAGTCCCGGCACGACGTCGGGGAAGGCGGGCAGCGCCCGGTAAAGTCCCAGCAACCGTTCGCGGTCCGCCGACGGCACGTCCAGACCGTGGACCCGCGCTGTGTAATCGAAGGCCTGCGCGATGCAGACCGAGAAGTCCGCGTAGCGGCGCATCAGCGCGCGGCGGAAGGAATACTCGAGCTGCTTGTCGCGCCAGAGCTGGGCGAATGCCGGGGCCCTGTCACCCGCCAGCGGCCGCAGTGCCTGCGTCACGCCTGCGGTGTCGATCAGGGTGCCGTAGACGTCGAAGCCCAGCGTGATGGTCATGGCCTCACGCCTTCTGCGAGGCGTACAGGGCCCGGCCCAGGTCCTCGACGAGGTCGCCGGCGTCCTCCAGCCCGACCGACAGGCGCACGGTGCCCTCGGTGATGCCCGCCGCCCGCAGCGCCGCCTCGTCCATGCGGTAGTGCGTCGTGGTGGCCGGATGGATGACCAGCGATTTCGCGTCGCCGACGTTCGCCAGGTGCGAGAACACCTTGAGGGTCTCGATGAAGCGCTTGCCGGCGGGCCGCCCGCCCTTGAGGCGGAAGCTGAACACCGCGCCGCAGCCGCGGGGCAGCAGCTTCGCGGCGAGCGCGTGGTCGGGATGGGTGGGCAGCTCGGGATAGGACACCGACTCGACGGCTTCGTGGCCGGCGAGGTAGGCGACGACCTTGCGCGTGTTGTCGATGTGACGTTCCATCCGCAGGCCGAGCGTTTCCATGCCCTGCAGGATCTGGAAGGCGTTCATCGGGCTCATGGCCGCGCCGAAATCGCGGATGCCCTCGCGCCGCGCGCGCAACAGGAAGGCGCCGGTGCTGGATTCCTCGCTGAAGACCATCCCGTGGAAGCCCTCGTAGGGCTGCGTCAGCGTCGGGAACAGGCCCGATTTTTCCCAGTCGAACCTGCCGCTGTCCACGACCAGGCCGCCGATGGCCACGCCATGGCCGCCGAGGAACTTGGTGGCGGAATGGAACAGCAGGTCGGCGCCCAGGTCGAAGGGCCGCATCAGCCAGGGTGTGGTGAAGGTCGAGTCCACCATCAGCGGCAGCCCGGCATCGTGCGCAACCTCGGCCACGCGCGGCACATCGAGCACATCCAGGCCCGGGTTTCCCAGTGTCTCGCCGAACAGCAGCCGCGTGTTCGGCCGGATCGCCTTGCGGAAGGCGTCGACGTCGCGCGGGTCGACGAAGGTGGTCTCGATGCCGAAGCGGGGCAGGGTGTACTGCAGCAGGTTGTGCGAGCCGCCGTAGAGCGAGCGGGAGGCCACGATGTGCGAGCCCGCGCCCATCAGCGTGGCGATGGCCAGGTGCATGGCGGCCTGGCCGCTGGCCGTGGCGACCGCGCCCACGCCGCCCTCCAGCGACGCGATGCGCTCCTCGAGCACCGCGTTCGTGGGGTTCGAGATGCGCGAGTAGACGTGGCCCGCCCGCTCCATGTTGAACAGCGAGGCCGCCTGGTCCGTGTCCTTGAACACGTACGAGGTGGTGTAGTAGACGGGCTGCGCCCGCGCCCCGAACTGCGGGTCGGGCTGCTGCCCCGCGTGCAGGCTCAGCGTGTCGAACTGGTAGGTC
>DASZQJ010000083.1:0-2315 GCA_035549715.1 Burkholderiales bacterium | reverse complement strand
GCGCGCCGCGGCCGCGGGCGGATCGGTCGATGCCGAAGCGCGCCGCCTGCTGGCGCACCTGGGGCTGGGCGACGCGGCGCTGCTGCGCCGGCCGGTCACCGCCCTCTCCGTCGGCCAGCAGCAGCGCGTGGCGGCGGCCCGGGCGCTGATCGGGGCGCCGGCGCTGGTCATTGCCGACGAACCGACCTCGGCCCTCGACGCGGAACGGCGGTCCGATTTCCTGCGCCTGCTGTTCGCCGAATGCGGGCGGGCAGGCGCCACGCTGGTGTTCGTGAGCCACGATCCGGCGCTGGCGCCGGCCTTCGGGCGCACGCTGTCGATCGCCTCCGTCAACCGCGCCGCGTCCGGCGCCGAAGGGCTCGCCGCGTGATCGCCGGCCTCGCCCTGAAAAGCCTGCGCAACCGTCGCGCCACCGCCGCGCTGACGGTGGCGTCGATCGCGCTGTCCGTGCTGCTCCTGCTGGGCGTGGAGCGCATTCGCGAGGCGTCCCGGGAAAGCTTCGCCGCGGCCGTATCGGGCACCGACCTGGTCGTGGGCGCCCGCACGAGCCCGGTGCACCTGCTGCTCGCGTCCGTGTTCCACATCGGCAACGTCGCCAGCAACGTGGGCTGGGAAAGCTACCGCGCGCTGGCGCAGCGCCCGGAAGTCGCCTGGACGATCCCGCTGTCGCTGGGCGATTCGCATCGCGGCTTCCGCGTGCTGGGCACCGACGCCGGCTACTACGAGCACTTGCGCTTCGGCCGCGGGCGGCGGCTCGAATTCGTGCAGGGGCGCGCGCCGCGTGACGAAGGCGAAGCGGCGCTCGGCGCGGAGGTCGCCCAGGCGCTGCGCTACAAGGCCGGTGACGCGATCGTGATCGCCCACGGCGCCGGCGAAGTGAGCTTCCTGCAGCACGAGCGCCATCCCTTCACCATCACGGGCGTGCTTGCGCGCACCGGCACGCCCGCGGACCGCACCGTGCACGTCTCGCTGCAGGGCCTGGACGCCGTGCACGACGAGGGCGCGGTCGAGGAGGACCCGATTGCCGCGGCGCTGCGCGAGGACGCGGCGGGGCAGGGGCATCCGCCGAAGGCCATCAGCGCCTTCCTGGTCGGCCTGAAGTCGCGGCCGGCCGCCCTGGGCTTCCAGCGCAGCGTCAACGAGTACGCGGGCGAGCCACTCACGGCCATCCTCCCCGGCGTCGCGCTGCAGGAGGTGTGGGAAATCACGGCGGCCGTCGAGCGCACCCTGCTCGGCGTGTCGGCGCTGGTGGTGGCCGTCGGCCTGGCGGGCATGCTGGTGGCGCTGCTCACCAGCCTGGGCGAACGCCGGCGCGAGATGGCGGTGCTGCGCTCGGTGGGCGCGCGGCCGGCGCAGATCTTCGCGCTCCTGCTCGGCGAGGCGGGCCTGCTGACCGTTGCCGGCATCGCCCTCGGCGTGATGGCGCTGTACGCGCTCCTGCTCGGCGGCCAGGGCTGGATCGAATCGCGCCTGGGCCTGGTCATCGTGGTAGGCTGGCCCCCGGCGCGCGAGCTGGCGCTCATGGGCATCGTCGCCCTGGCGGGCCTGCTCATCGGCCTGGTGCCGGCATGGCGGGTGTACCGGCTGTCGCTCGCCGACGGCATGACGATCCGGACCTGAACGGAGCTGCGATGCGGGGAGGCATGGGAAGGTATTTCTGGCTGGCGCTTGCCGGCGTGGCTGCGGCCGCCGCCGCGGTCGAGGGTCCGCGCCAGATCCAGTGGAAGGACCTGGTGCCGACGCTGGCGGCGGATGCCACCATGCCCCGGCTCACGAAGCAGCAGGCCCTGCAGTTGCACGACATTGCCACCGTCCGCGACCGCCGCGAGCGGGGCGAGAAGGTGTCCGCCATCGATGCCGAAGACGAGCAGGGCAACCTGCGCAAGCTCCGGGAAGCCGGCATCGACGCCGAGGCGATCCTGGCGCGGCGCAAGGAGATCAGCGACCACAGGAAGCTCAAGACCCAGGTCGTCAACGGGGAGCTCGACGGGCAGGTGGTGCGCATGCCGGGCTACCTGCTGCCCCTGGAGTTCTCGGGCAAGGAGGTCACGGAGTTCCTGCTGGTGCCCTACGTGGGCGCCTGCATCCACAGCCCGCCGCCCCCGCCCAACCAGATCGTGCACGTGCGGCCCGACAAGCCGGTGGCGAACCTGCAGGTCTTCGCGCCCATTTGGGTGACCGGGAAAATGTCCACGACCGCTGCGAAAAAATCGCTCAGCCTGGTCGACGGCGCCGCCGACATCGACGTCGGCTACGCCATGCAGGCCAGCAGCGTGGAGCCGTACAAGGAGTAGGGGAAGCCGCGAGTTCCGGGT
>DASZQJ010000082.1:0-22230 GCA_035549715.1 Burkholderiales bacterium | reverse complement strand
GGTGACCGCCTCCGACGGCCTGCTGTCCGCCTCGCAGGCGTTCGCCATCACGGTGGCCAACACCAATGACGCGCCGATGCTCACGCCCGCCGGCACGCCGGATGCCACCTACAACGGCGGCGGCACGCTGGCGCTGTCCGTGGCCGGCGTCACACCGGTGACGGACACCTCGAACGCCTTTGCCCTGCTGGAGGACGGCTCGCTGCTGCTCGCGGGCTTCGACGACGCCGGCGCGGTCCTGGTGCGCATCGACGCGGACGGCGTCCCCGACGCGGCCTTCGCGGGCGACGGCACGGCCAACGCCGCCGGCATCGTCCCGACCGCGCTCGTCACGCAGGCCGATGGCAAGGTGCTGATGGTCGGCTACGCGGTCGCCGAAACCGGCGACCTCGACATCGCGGTCGCGCGCTTCGAGCTCGACGGCACGCTGGACGCGTCCTTCGGCAGCGGCGGCATCGTCCATTTCGGCGTTACACCCGGGCTGGCCTACGAGGACAACGGCAGCACGGTGCTCATTCCCGGCTCCGAGGACTGGGCCGGATCGATCGACCTCGGCGCCGGCGGCAGCATCGTCGTGTCGGGCACCACGGGCGACCCGTTCAACGCCCCCTGGGTGCAGGTGGTCACGGCCCGCCTGCTGCCCGACGGCAGCCTCGACGGCAACTTCGGCGCCGGCGGCTACCAGCTGAGCCCGAATTCCTTCATGGGCGGCAGCGTGACCGCGACGCTGGTGCAACCGGACGGCAAGGCCGTCGTCGCCGGCCACATCACCGACTTCGGCAATGCCGACATCGTCGTCGGCCGCCTCGACGCGCAGGGGCAGACCGAGTACGGGTTCGGCAACATCCTCGGCTACGCCGTCGTCGACCTCGGCGGCGTCGAACAGGCGTTCGACCTCGCCCGCCAGGCCGACGGCAAGCTCGTGGTGGCCGGCACCACCAGCACCCAGGGCGGCGGCGACTTCCTGCTGGTGCGCCTGGAAGAGGCGAACGGCGCGCAGGACCCGTCGTTCGGCGCCGGCTCGATCGCGACCACCGATTTCGGCGGCGAGGACGTGGCGAGGAGCCTCCTGATCCTGCCCGATGGCAAGATCGTGGCCGCGGGCTACACCCACGGCGCGGACGGGTACGACTTCGCCATCGCGCGCTACAACGCCGACGGCAGCCTCGACACCGGATTTTCCGGCGACGGCAGGCTGGTGATCGACTTCGGCGGCGACGATCGCGCCACCTCCGTGGCCCTCGACGCCGAAGGCCGCATCGTGGTCGCGGGCGAGTCGGACGGCCGCTTCGCCGTGGCGCGCCTCACCGGCGACGGCCTGCCCGGCGAAACCACCGTCGATGCGGGCAGCGCCTACCACCTGGCGATTGCGCCGAACCTGTTCACCGATCCCGACGGCGACCCGCTGTCATTCGCCGTCGACCTGGCCGACGGCTCCCCGCTGCCGGCCTGGCTGTCCTACGACGCGGGCACGCAGACCCTCTCCGGCACCCCCGACGAGTTCGCCGTCGGCAGCTACGACATCCGCATCACGGCCTCCGACGGCTCGCTGTCCACCAGCGAGGTGACCACGCTCAAGGTCAACGGCTCGCCGGTGCTCGCGCATCCCCTCGCCGACCAGCAGGCCACGGAAGAGGCCTTTTTCGAGTTCACCTTGCCGGCGGACGCCTTCGCCGACCCGAACGCCGGCGAAACGCTGGCCTACAGCGCGACCCTGGCGAGCGGCGACGCGCTGCCCGGCTGGCTGTTCTTCGATCCCGTCAACCGCGTGTTCCAGGGCGTGCCCTCCAACGACGACGTGGGCACGCTGCAGGTCCGCGTCACGGCCTCGGACGGCTCGCTGTCCGCCTCGGACACCTTCGCCCTCGAGGTCCAGAACGTCAACGACGCCCCCATGCTCGCCAGCTCGATCGCCGGCCAGGTCTTCACCGCGACCGGCTATGCGGAACTGGGCGCGGGCATCGGCTCCGCCCTGGCGTTCCAGCTCGCCGCCGGCACGTTCATCGACGTCGATGCCGGCGACGCGCTGGCCTATTCGGCGATGCTTTTCGGCGGCGATGCCCTGCCCGCGTGGCTGACGTTCGACCCGGCCACCCGCACCTTCGGCGGCACCCCGGGGGAATCGGACGCCGGCGCCTTCGACGTGCAGGTCACCGCCTCCGACGGCGAAGCCAGCGCGACGGACGTCTTTACCCTCTACGTGGGCCATGCGCCCGCGCTCGGCGTGGCGCCCGCGAACCAGGTCGCCACCGAGGACACGGAGTTCTCCCTTGCGCTCGACCCGGCGTCGTTCACGGATGCGGACCCGGGCGACACGCTCTCCTATGACGCCACGCTGGCCGACGGCAGCCCGCTGCCCTCCTGGCTGGGCTTCAATCCGGGCTCGCTGTCGTTCTCCGGCCAGCCCGGCAACGACGACGTCGGCCTCCTCGACGTCCGCGTGAGCGCGACCGACGGGCACTTCACGGCCTCGGGCACCTTTTCCATCACGGTGGCCAACGTCAACGACGCCCCGTTCGTGGTGGGCGCCGGCGGCCTGGACGCCACCTTCGCCGGCGACGGCACCACGGTCAGCGAGCTGGTGCCAGGCTCCATGCTCGCAAGTGCGGTGGCCACGACCCCGGACGGCAAGACCGTCGTGGTCGGCACGGCCCCCTCCGGCGGCGACACCGACATCATCGTCGCGCGCTACAACGCCGACGGCAGCCTCGATGCCGGCTTCGGCGCCGGCGACGGCTTCGTGCTGCTCGACATCGGCGCCGGTTCCACCGACGTCGCTTCCGCGGTCGCGGTGCAGGCCGACGGGCGGATCGTGATCACGGGCCAGACCACGCAGTTCGGCAACAGCAGCGTCCTCACCGTGCGCCTCACCGAGGCCGGCGAGTACGACTCCAGTTTCGGCGGCGGCGACGGGATCGTGACCACCGGCCTCGCCGGCATCGGCGAAGCCGGCCGCGGCATCGCCCTGCTCGACGACGGCCGCATCGTCGTGGGCGTCCAGGCCGCGTACGACCAGTTCGGCGCGATTCGCTACAACGCGGACGGCAGCCTCGACACCAGCTTCAGCGGCGACGGCATCTTCACCGTGCCGGTCGCGGGCGTGCCCTACTCCGCCAACCTCGAAAGCCTGGCGCTGGACGGCGATGGCGGCGTCCTGCTCGCGGGCGTCGTCGAGGACGCTTCGCCGGAGGGCGCGCACGTCCACCTGGTGAAGCTCACCGCGGCCGGCGGCCTGGATGCGGCGTTCAGCAGCGATGGCCAGCTCGAGACCGCGCTCGAGCCGGGACAGGTCGACGTCGGCCAGCGCGCGGCCTTCGACGCCGCGGGCGGCATCCTCGTCCTCGAGACCGCCATCGACGGCACCTCGGTCGCCCGTTACACGGCCGCGGGCGTGCTGGACGTCACCTTCGGCAACCTCGGCGTGGCGAGCGTCGATTTCGGCCTGCCCGCGATCGCCTCCTCCCTCCTGGTCCAGCCCGATGGCGCCATCCTGGTCGCCGGCACGGCGATGCTGAACCTGTCGAGCACCGTGGCCATCGTGCAGCGCCTGGAGGCGGACGGCAGCAAGGATGCGTCCTTCGGCGACGGCGGCACCGTGACCTTCGCCTTCGGCGGCGACCCGGGCAGCCTGGCCACCAGCATCGCCCTCGACGCCGGCGGCGCGCTCCTGGTCGCCGGCGGGTCCGGCGTGCCCAATTTCGGCTCCATCGACCTGGACAACGCGGCCTTCGCGCTGGCGCGCCTCGTCGCCGGCGGCTTGCCGGACCGGGTGGCCACGCAGGACCAGGCGTTTTCCCACACCATCGGCACGTCGGTCTTCGCCGACATCGATGCCGGCGACACCCTCACGTTCGGCGCCGCGCTCGCCGCGGGCGGCGAACTCCCCGCCTGGCTCACCTTCGATCCGGTCACCCGCACGTTCAGCGGCACGCCGGGCAATGGCGACGTCGGCAACATCGCCATCTCCGTGACCGCCACCGACGCCGGGGGCGCCAGCGTTTCCGACGTGTTCGTGCTGGCGGTGGCGAATGTCAACGACGCGCCGTTCGTGTCGGCGCCGATCCCGGACAAGGCGGCCACGGAAGGCAGCGCCTTCATCCTCAACCTCCCGCGCGCCACGTTCACCGACATCGACGCGGGCACGGTGCTTTCCTACACGGCGACACTCGCCGACGGCAGCCCGCTGCCCGACTGGCTGGAACTGCTCGCCGACACGCGCACCCTGCTCGGCACCCCCACCCAGGCGGACGTGGGCACGATCGACATCCGCATCACGGCCTCGGACGGCCAGCTCAGCGCCTCGGACGTGTTCCGCCTCGTCGTCGCGGACGCCAACTTCGCGCCCTTCGCGGTCCAGACCCTGCCGCATCGCGTGGCCACGGAGGACGCCCCGTTCAGCTTCCAGTTCGACGCCGGGCTGTTCCTCGATCCTGACGGCGATGCGCTGTCGTACACCGCGGTGCGCGCCGACGGCGCCGCCCTGCCCGGCTGGCTCGTCCTGGATTCGGCCACGCGCACCTTCTCCGGCACCCCGGGCGACGGCGATGCCGGCGTCCTCGACATCCGCATCGTGGCGAGCGACGGCGCCTCGACCGGCGTGGCCGGCCTGTCCCTGGTCGTGGAAAACGTCAACGACGCCCCGGTCGTGGCCGAGCCCCTGCAGGACCGGGAAGCCCGCGCCGGCATGCCCTTCTCGCTCACGCTCGACGCGGACGCCTTCGACGACGCCGACGGCGATGTCCTGACTTTCGCTGCCACCCTCGCCGATGGCACCGCGCTGCCGGCGTGGCTGGCCTTCGACCCCGCCACGCGCACCTTCTCCGGCACGCCCGCGGGGGCCGACGCCGGCATCCTCTCGGTGAAGGTGACGGTGACCGACGGCCATGGCGGCAGCGTCCAGGACACGTTCTCCCTCTCCGTGGGCCAGAACGTCGTCCCGGGCACCGACGGCAACGACGAGCTGGCAGGCACCGCGGACAACGACCTCATGGAAGGCGGCGCCGGCAACGACTTCATGCAGGGCGGCGCCGGCGACGACACCTACGCCGTGGACTCGCCGTGGGACATCGTCTTCGAGCTTCCCGGCGAAGGCACGGACACCGTCCTCGCCTCCATTTCCTACGCCCTCGGCGCCGACGTCGAGAACGTCACCCTCACCGGTACGTCGGCCATCAACGCCACCGGCAACGACGGCGACAACGTGCTCACCGGCAACGCGGGCAACAACGTGCTGGCCGGCGGCCGCGGCAACGACACCTATGTGCTGGGCGCCGGGATCGACACGCTGGTCGAGGCCGCCAACGCCGGGACCGACACCGTGGTGGCGGACCGCAGCTTCACGCTGGCGCTGAACTTCGAGAACCTCGCGCTCGCGGGCACGGGCACGGGCAACTTCAACGGCACCGGCAATGCGGCCGCCAACCTCATCACCGGCAATGCCGGCGACAACGTCCTGACCGGCGGCGACGGCAACGACACGCTGCGCGGGGGCGGGGGCAACGACACCCTCGCAGGCGGCAACGGCGCCGACGTGATGGAAGGCGGGGCCGGGGACGACACCTTCGTGTTCGGCACCGGCGACACGCTCATCGAGGGCGCCGGCGGGGGCACCGACACCGTCCAGAGCGGCGTCGCGTTTTCGCTGGCGGTTGCCGGGCGTGAGCACATCGAGAACATCGTGCTCCTGGGCACGGCGGCCATCGCCGCCACCGGCAACGCGCTCGCCAACGTCATCACCGGCAATGCCGGCGCGAACGTCCTCGATGGCGGTGACGGCAACGACGTCCTCGACGGCGGCGCCGGCGCCGACTCGCTGCGCGGCGGCGCGGGCGACGATACCTACCTGCTCGGCGCCGGGGACACGATCGTCGAAGCCCTCAACGGCGGCACCGACCAGGTCTTTTCCACCGTCACCGCCACCCTGGGCGCCAACGTCGAGAACCTCACCCTGACGGGCACCGGCGCGCTCAACGGCACGGGCAACGCCGGCGACAACGGCATGACCGGCAACGAGGCGGCGAACGTGCTCTCTGGGCTGGGTGGCAACGACACGCTGGCCGGCGGCGGCGGCAACGACACGCTCAACGGCGGCGACGGCGCGGATGTGCTGTTCGGCAATGCCGGCAACGACCGGCTCGATGGCGGAACGGGCGCGGACACGATGTCCGGCGGCGCCGGGGATGACACCTATGTCGTCAACGAGGCCGGGGACACCCTGGTCGAGCATGCCGGCGAAGGGGTGGACCTGGTGCAGTCGGCCGTCACCTGGACCCTGGGGGCGAACCTCGAGAACCTGACCCTGACCGGCACCGGGATCATCAACGGCTTCGGCAACGCGCTCGCCAACGTGATCACCGGCAATGCCGCGGCCAACACCCTGGGCGGGGCGGCAGGCAACGACACGCTGGACGGCGGCGCGGGCAACGACATCCTGCTCGGCGGCGACGGCGACGACATCCTCGTCGGCGGTGCGGGCAACGACAACCTGAACGGCGGGGACGGCAACGACACCTACGTCATCGGCCAGGGCACCGACAACCTGGCCGACAGCGGCGGCATCGACACCGTGCAGAGCTCGATCGCCTTCACCCTGGGCGCGGGCTTCGAGAACCTCACGCTCACCGGCACGGCCGGCCTCTCGGGCACCGGCAACGAGCTCGACAACCGCCTCACCGGCAACTCGGGCGCCAACGTGCTCAGCGGCGGCGCGGGCAATGACGTGCTCAACGGCGGCGCCGGCGCGGACCGGCTCATCGGCGGGCTGGGCGATGACCGCTTCGTCTTCGGCGCCGGCGACACCGTGGTCGAGAATTCCGGCGAAGGCACCGACACCATGGAATCGGCCGTCACGGCCACCCTTGCGGCCAATGTCGAGAACCTCGTGCTGACGGGCACCGGGGCCATCAACGGCACCGGCAACGGGCTCGACAACGAGTTGAGCGGCAACGCCGCCGGCAACGTGCTCAACGGCGGCGCCGGGAACGACCGCATTGCCGGCGGCGCGGGCAACGACACCCTGACCGGCGGTCTGGGCGAGGACGTCTTCCGCTTCGACACCGCGCCCTCCACCGCCAACCGGGACAACATCACGGACTTCGCCCACGGCGCCGACCGGATCGAACTCGATGCCGGGATTTACGCCGGCCTCCCGGCGGGCGCGCTCGATCCGGCGGCCTTCCGCGCCGGCGCCGGACTGGCGGCGGCCGTCGACGCGGACGACCGCATCCTCTACAACAGCACCAGCGGCGCCCTGCTCTACGACGCCGACGGCGCCGGGGGCGCGGCCGCGGTCCAGTTCGCGACGCTCACCACACGCCCTGCGATCGACGCGGCGGATTTCACGATCGTGTGAGCGTCCGCCGGCGCCTCAGGCAAGCTGGCGCGCCAGCGCCCGGCGCAGCGCGTCCGCGCTGACGGGCTTGGCGAGCACGTCGAAGCCGGCGGCGCGAATCGCGGCAAGCTGTCCCGGAGCCGTGTCGCCGGTGATCACGATCGCCGGGACCGGCCGGTCCAGGAAAGTGCGCAGCGAGGCGATCGCCTGCGTGCCCAGTTCGCCCGCCCGCAAACGCTGGTCGACGAGCACGAGGTCCGGCTCGACGCCGCCGGCCCGCAGCCGGCCGATCAGCTCGGCGCCGGATGCGCCCGCCACCACCACGCAGCCGAACTGCCGCAGCACGAGGCCCATGGCCTCCAGGATCGCGGCGTCGTCGTCGATGAGCGCGACCACGACGCCGGGCAGGCGGGCCTCTTCGCCGGCCGCCGCACGCGCCTCGTGCGATGCCGGCGCGAGCGGCACGTCGATGCCGAACCGGCTGCCGCGGCCGGGGCGCGAGTGCAGGCGCAGCGGATGGCCGAGCAGGCCGGCGAGGCGCTCGACGATCGCGAGCCCCAGCCCGACGCCGTTGCGGCGGTCGCGTTCCGGGTTGCCGACCTGGTAGAACGCCTCGAACACCTGCGCCTGCTGGTGCGGCTCGATGCCCACGCCCGTGTCCCAGACCTCGAGGCGCGCGAAGCCGCCGCGCTTGCGGCAGGAGAGCAGCACGCCCCCGCGCGGGGTGTAGCGCAGGGCATTGGCCACGAGGTTGCGCAGGATGCGCTCGAGCAGCAGCGGGTCGCTGCGCCCGCAAAGGTCGCGGCAATGCAGCCGCAGCGCCAGCTGCCTGGCGCGGGCCTCCGGCGCGAATTCCGCCTCGAGGCCGCGCAGCAACCCGGCCAGCGGCACGGCCGCGACCCGCGGCTGCAGCGTGCCGGCATCGAGCCGCGAGACTTCCAGCAGCGAATCGAACAGGGCCCCGAGCGAATCGACCGAGGCCGCCATGGTGTCGACGATGCGGCCGCGCTCCGCTTCCGATCCGGCGTGCCTGGCCGCCGCCGCGAGCAGGCCGAGCGCGTGCATCGGCTGGCGCAGGTCGTGGCTGGCGGCGGCGAGGAAGCGGGATTTGCCGAGGTTGGCGGCCTCGGCCTCGGCGCGCGCACGGTCGGCGGCCTGCCCCTGCCGCTGCACGGCCGCGAGCAGGTCCTGGTTCTCGAAGCGGGCGCGAATCGCCGTTTCGGTGAGGCCGGCGGCGTGGCGCGCGGCAAAGATGCTTTGCGCCAGGCCCACCAGGCCGGCGGCGCCCGCCGCCACGCTGGTCACCGTGCCTTCGAGCAGGCAGCGCACGATGACGGGTCCGAGCGTCGGGACGGCGAAAGCCAGGAAGGTCCGCAGGTGCGGGCCGTCCACCACGACCGCACCCGCCACCAGGCCGTACATGAAGGCCACGTCGAGGCTCTGGAAGGTCGCGGAACCCGAAGGAAAAAGCGCCAGGCTGTAGGCGCCCCAGCACGCGCCGTGCGCCGCGGCCCGCAGCGTCATGCCGCGCGCCCAGGCGTGCGCCTGCGTGGCGGGCGGATCGGCGCGCCGGTAACGCACGTAGTAGGCGAGCCACCAGGCCTGCACGGCGAACAGCAGCGCCAGCACGGCGACCACCGGGGGGCGCGGCACCGCGTCCCACGCCACGGCCGCGAGGATCAGCGCCATCGCCGCCGGGGCCGCCACGCCCTGCGGCGTCTGCGCGACGATCATGCGCACCTGCTCCGCCAGCACGCGCGGGTCCGGCCCGGCCCGCGGCGCGCCCACGCCGGCCGCGGCCCTATCCATCCGCCTTGCGCCCGCCGCCTTCCCCGCCCAGGTGACCCCAGCTCGCGAGCGTGAACACCGCCTGGGTGCGGTTGCGCACGTTCAGCGCCCGCAGGCCGGCCGCCACGTGGGTCTTGATCGTCGCCTCCGACAGCCCGAGGCGGTGGGCGATGAGCTTGTTCGACAGCCCCTGCACCACCAGCTCGAGCACCTGGGCCTGGCGCTCGGTGAGGCCCAGCCGCGCCAGCGCGGGCCGCACCCCCGCGGTCGCCAGCTTCCTGCCCGCCGGCCGCGGCGCGGCCGCGGCGAACAGCGCCGGGGGCAGGTGGATGCCGCCGGCGAACACGTGCTCCAGGGCGCGCACCAGGTCGGCGCCATTGGAGGACTTGCCGACGAAGCCCATGGCGCCGGCGTTGATGCATTCGAGGACCAGCGCGCGGTCCTCCGAACCCGACACGACCACCACCGGGACCTCGGGGTGGCGCTTGCGCAGCTTCTCCAGCGCTTCGATGCCGTGGCTGTCCGGCAACCCGAGGTCGAGCAGGATCCAGTCGACGCCGGCGCGCGCCGACAGCACGGCCAGCGCCTGCGCGCAGGTCTGCGCTTCCAGCACCTCGCACTCGAGGTCCGGCCCCCGCAGCAGCGCGCACAGGCCCTCGCGCACCATCGCGTGGTCATCCACCAGCAGCAGGGTTCGCCGGCTCATGCGCCGGCGCCGGGGGTCATCGCCATGCGCGAAGTATGGCAGCGTTGGGAGGGCGGCGTTTGCGCGCCCCGGATGCGCGCGGCCCGGCGCGGGAGGGCGTCCGCCTAACGTTCCCGGCCCGCTTCCAGCACGGTTTTTTGCACCGGCGACAGCAGGTACTCCAGCACGGTCCGCTGGCCGAGGTTGACCTCGGCCGACACCAGCATGCCCGGGCTCAGCCGCAACCGGCGGCCGTCGCGCTCGAGGTAGGGCGAATCGAGGGCCACCAGCGCGCGAAACCCCGAGGGCGGCATCACGTGGCTGCGGCCGTCCTTGCGGTCGCGCTCGCGCACGTCGGGCAGTTCGGCCGCGTCGGGGCTGAGGTACTCGACGCGGCCCTGCGCCATGCCGTACTTGTGGAACGGATAGGCCGCGACCTTGACCTTCACCGGCTGCGCGACTTCCACGAAGCCCGCATCCTCGTTGGTGATCCACACTTCGGCCTTGAGCGGCTCGTCGCGCGGCACCAGGGTCATCAGGATGGTGCCGGGCGCCACCACCGTGCCCGCCGTGTGCGTGGCGAGGTCCTTGACCACGCCGTCGTGCGGGGCCCTGAGCTCGAGCAGGCCGCGGCGGTAGGCCTGCTTGGCCCCTTCCTGCTCCAGGCGCAGGCGCTGCGCATTGGCCTCCGCGCGCTCGTTCTCCAGCTGCTGGCGGTGCCCCGAGGCGATCTGGGCCAGGCGCTTCCTGGACTGCTCGATTGCCGCCCGCAGGCTCGCCACCTGGTGCGCCTGGGCCTTGAGCTCCTGCTCCTTCTCGATGCGCTCGCGGGTCTTGTCCAGCCCCGACAGGCGCGAGAAAAACCCGTCCTTCACCAGCTTGCCGTGCGCGGCCTCCTGCTCGCGATAAATGGGCACGGTCTGCGCCAGCCGCGACTCCATCTCGACCGCGCCGTTGAGGTCCTGCTCGGCGCGCGCGAGCACCGCGCGCTCCGATTCGACCTGGCTGGCGTAGGCCTCGCGGTTGGCGCGGTACTGCGCCGCCGCCTGCGCGAACAGCGCCGGGCGGTCCGCCTTCGCCATCGCGAAGGGCGCATCGTCGAGTTCCGCCTGGATCCGGCGCAGCTGCAGGCGGCGCAGCGCGAGGTCGTTCTCGACCGCGGCCCCCTCGGCATCGGAGACCTCGGCGTCCATGCGCATCAGCACCTGCCCCGCGCGCACTACCTCGCCCTCCCGCACCAGGATCTCGCGCAGCACACCGGGCTCCGCCGGCTGGACGATTTTCACGTAGGTCGCCGGAACGAGCCTGCCCTGGGCCACGGCGATGATGTCGAGGCGGCCGATCGCCGCCCAGGCAATCGCCGCCGCCAGCAGCGCCAGCATGGCGTAGAGCACGGCCCGGGGCATGGGCGGCGCCTCCGCGTCGCGCAGGCGGGCAATGGGCGTGGCGAATCCGGGCGCGCGCATGGGCTTCAGAGCTCGATCTTGCGGACCGCCTGCAATCCGGCGGGGATCCGGTGGGTGATGAGGACGATGGTCACCGTCCCCGCCAGTTCGCGCAGGGTGTCGCCCAGGCGCGCCGCCGTCTCGTCGTCGAGCTGGCTCGTGGGCTCGTCGAGCAGCAGGATGGCGGGCCGCCTGAGCAGGGCCCGCGCGATGGCGATGCGCTGCTTCTGCCCGCCGGAAAGACCGGCGCCGTGCTCCCCGATCACCGTCTGGTAGCCCAGCGGCAGCGCCTCGATCGCCTCATGCACGCGCGCCGCCTTGCAGGCCGCGACGACGTCCTCGAAGCTGGCCGACGCCTGCCCCAGGACGAGGTTGTCGTGGATCGTGCCCGAGAACAGCACCGTGTCCTGCGGCACCACCCCCAGGCTGCCGCGCAGCTCGTTGGCCGACAGGTGCCGGATGTCGTGGCCGTCGATGCAGATGCGGCCCTCGCCCGGCGGGTGGAAGCCCTGCAGCAACCGCGCCAGCGTGCTCTTGCCGCAGCCGGAAGGCCCGACGATGGCCACGCATTCCCCCGGCTCGATGCGCGCATCCAGGTTGCGGAATAGCCAGGGCAGGTCGTCGCCATGGCGAAAGGCCAGGTTCTCGATGTCGATGCGCCCCTGCCGGCGGCGTTCCCGGGTGGGGACGGCGCTCCACGGCTCGGGCGGCGCGTCCATCAGGTCCCCCAGGCGGCGCACGGCGATGCCGGCCTGCTGGAACTCCTGCCAGAGCCCGACCAGGCGCAGCACCGGCTGGGACAGCCGCCCGGCGAACATCTGGAACGCCACCAGCATGCCGATGGTGAATCCCGATTCCTGCATCACCAGCCACGCGCCCAGGCACAGCACGCACAGCGTCATCAGCTGCTCGAGGGCGCCGGCGGCCACGTGGTAGCCATTGGCCAGCGAACGCGTGCGCAGCGCCGCCTCCAGGTAGGCGGCGAGGCAGTCCCCATAGCGCGCCTGGAGCTGCGGCTCCATCTGCAGCGACTTCACGGTTTCCACGCCGGCGATGTATTCGGTCAGGAAGGCCTGGTTGCGGGCGCCCAGCAGGAATTCCTGGTCGAGCCTGCGCCGCAGGACCGGCGCCACGCCGGCGCTCAGGGCCGCGACGGCCAGCAGCAGGCCGAGGGCGACGAGCGCGAGCGGCCACGAGTACCAGAACATGATCGCCACGAAC
The DNA here is from genome assembly GCA_035549715.1 of Burkholderiales bacterium. Classification (GTDB taxonomy): domain Bacteria; phylum Pseudomonadota; class Gammaproteobacteria; order Burkholderiales; family JACQAP01; genus JACQAP01. Next base: position 9,761 of record DASZQJ010000082.1, on the reverse strand, counting down.
ACGCCCATGAACGGCAGGTCGAGGATGGCGCTCACGGCGGCGCCGGCGATGAACGCGCGGATGGTCTCCACGCCGTGCAGGCGCGCGACCAGCACGCCGGTGGGCCGGCGCTCGAAATAGCGCGGCGGCAGCCGCAGCAGGTGCTCGAACACGCGCAGCCCGAGCGCTGAGTCGATGCGATTGCCCGCGTGCAGCACCAGGGCCTGCCGGATCCAGGTCATCGCGGCGCCGAAGACCAGGATGACCGCGAGGCCCGCGGCAACGACCGCGAGGGTGCCCAGCGCGTGGTGCACGACCACCTTGTCGATCACGACCTGCGTGAACAGCGGCACCGCCAGCGCCATGAGCTGGATGGCGAGCGAGGCGAGCAGCACGTCGCGGAAGATGCGCCGCTGCCGCAGCAGCTCCGGCACGAACCAGGCGAACCCGAAGGGCGCCCGCGGCTGCGCCGGCGCGTCCGGGTCCGCCGCCGGCCTGCGGCGCGGGGCCACCAGCAGCGCCTGCCCCAGGTAGCGGGCGGCGAACTCGTGCACCGGCAGGATGGCGTGGCCCGCCCGGCCCTGCTCCACGAACGCCACGCGCCCCTGCGCCATGCGCAACACGAACGCATACCGGGCAGCCCCGGTGCCGGAAGCGACCTGGGCGACGAAGGGCAGCGCCGCCTTCCCGAGCGCGGCGAGCGGCCGGGACTTCCAGGCCGCCTCCAGCCCCAGGGATTGCGCGGCCGCCGCCAGCGCCGCGGGGCCGTGCGGCGGCGGCACCTGGTCGAGGACCAGTTTCTCGTCGAAGGGAATGTGGAAGTACTGGCACAGCGCCGACAGCGCCCACGCCACGGCGGCGCGGCCGGGCTCCTCGCCCTGCCCCATTGCGTTCGGCAGCCCGCCGGCAAGCGGCTGCACCAGCTGCGGACCCAAGCGCGCGCTCCCCTGCCCTGCGCAAGCGTTGATCGGTCTGGCCTGTTATGACGATCGGGTAACCGTACCCCTCGGGCCACTCTGTGCCGGCGCCCGGGCGATGTCAAATCTCACACTTTGGGAGGTTTGCGGCGCGCGCCGGCGCCGCATCGCAGGTCCTTGGCGCGGTTGCGTTTCCCGGCGCCCCGGCTAGCGCCGGCGGCCGTTGGCGGGGTTGGGCCGCGCCGGGGCGGTCCGCGCCGCGGGCCGCTTGCGGGGCACGGCCGCCTTCTTCCGGGCGGCCGGCCGTTTTCCGAGCAGGCCGGCGAAATCCGCGGCCGGGATGGGCTTGCTGTACAGGTAACCCTGGAACTCGTCGCAACCGAGCTTGCGCAGGAAGTCGAGCTGCTGCTCCGACTCCACCCCTTCGGCGATGACCTGCAGCTCGAGGCTGCGCGCCATCGCCACGATCGCGCCCACGATCGCCGCATCGTCCTTGTCGGTGGAAATGTCGCGCACGAAGGACTGGTCGATCTTCAGCTTGTGGACCGGGAAGCGCTTGAGGTAGTTCAGGCTCGAGTAGCCGGTGCCGAAATCGTCGATCGCCAGCCGCACGCCGATCCGCTCCAGATGCTCGAGCAGCGCCGAGACTTCGTCGGGCCGCTGCATGACGCTCGACTCGGTGATTTCCAGCTCCAGGAAACGCGCCTCCAGCCGCGATTCGCCCAGGATGGCGACCACGGTGTCGAGCAGTCCACGGGCGCGGAACTGCCGCGGCGACAGGTTGACCGAGATGACGATCGGCGCGAGGCCCGCGTCCTGCCAGGCCCGGTTCTGGCGGCAGGCAGTGCGCAGCACCCATTCACCGATCGGCACGATCAGCCCGGTTTCCTCGGCGAGCGGGATGAAGCGCGCCGGCGGCACGAGGCCCAGGTCGTCGCATTGCCAGCGGATCAACGCCTCCGCGCCGACGATGCGGCCGGTCCGGATGTCCACCTGGGGCTGGTAGGCGAGCACGAATTCCTCGCGTTCGATGGCCCGGCGCAGGCGCGTCTCCAGCCCCAGCTTCTCGGAGGAAATGGCGTGCACCGCGTCGGAATAGACCTGGTAGTTGTTCCGGCCCTCGCCCTTGGCGTGGTACATGGCGATGTCCGCGTTCTTGAGCAGCTCGTCGACCGTGTCCTTGCCATTGGCGCTGATCGCGATGCCGATGCTGCCGGTGACGTAGATCTCCTGGCCGCCCGCCATGACGGGCCGCGCGAAGGCCTTGAGGATCTTCTCCGCCACCGCGGTCACCTGCTCGGCACGCTCCGCGCCTTCGATGATGAACGTGAACTCGTCGCCGGCCAGGCGCGCGATGGTGTCGATGTCGCGCAGGTTCTCCTTCAGGCGCTCGGCGACCTTGACCAGCAGCTCGTCGCCGACCGAGTGCCCGAGGTTGTCGTTGACCTCCTTGAACCGGTCCAGGTCCAGGAACATGACCCCCAGGAGGTGGCCTTCGCGCCGCGCGCGGGCGAGCGCCTGCTCGAGGCGGTCGCGGAACAGCGTGCGGTTCGGCAGGCCGGTGAGCGGGTCGTACTGCGCGAGGTAGGACAGGCGCTCCTCGGTGCGCTTGCGTTCCGTGACGTCGCGGAAATAGATCGACAGGCCGCCCTCGTAGGGATAGGCGTGCACCTCGAACCAGGTCTGCAGCGCCGGATAGAACTCCTCGAAATCGACGGGCACCTGCTCCGCCATCGCCTTGCGGTAGTTCACCTCGAAGATCGTTCCCAGGGAATCCGGGAACTCCTCCCAGAGGTTGCGCCCCAGCAGCGACTCGGCGCTGCGCTGCAGCAGCTTCTCGGCCGTCGCGTTCAGGTAGGTAAAGCGCCAACCCGGGTCCACGGCGATGAAGGCGTCGGTGATGCTGGACAGGATGTTGCGCGTCTGTTCGGCCGCGCGGCGGAACTGCGCCTCGGCCTTCTTTTTCTCGGAAATGTCGCGCGCGATGACCACGATGATGCGCCCGTCGTTGCCCGGCACGCCGCGCCGCACCAGTTCCACCGGCAGCAGGCTGCCGTCCTTGCGGCGGTGGAACATTTCCAGCGTCTCGCCCTCGGCCTCGCCGGTGGCGACACGGTCGTAGGCCGCCCCGAGCGATTCGCGCGACAGGGGGGCGACGTCCTGAGGGCCGAGCTGCAGCAGTTCCTCGCGCGTGTAGCCCAGCAGGCGGCAGGCCGTGTCGTTCATGTCGACGAAGCGCATCGCCGCGCGGTCGATGAGCAGGATGATGTCCGGCGACAGGTCCATCGCGGCGCGGAAGCGCCGTTGCGCCTCCTCGGCGCGCAGGCGCTCGGTGACGTCCCGCACCACGGTCTGCACGGCGGGCCGGCCCTCGAAGGTGAAGGGCGCGGCCTTGATCTCGACGTCCACGACCGCACCGTCGAGCCGCAGCAGGCGCTGCGCCATCCCGGGCAGGCTCTTCCTTTCCTCGTAGAGGTAGCGCATGCGGTCGCGCACGATCTCGCGCTGGTCGGGGTGGATGAAATCCAGCAGCGAACGCCCCAGCAGCTGCTCCGCCGAGGCGGCCCCGAACAGGCGCACGCAGGCACTGTTGACGAACACCAGGCGGCCCTCCTGGTGGATGTGGATCGCGTCCGGGGAAAGCTCGACGAGCTGGCGGTAGCGCGCCTGCAGCTCGGCGAAGGCGCGCTCGGCCTGCTTGCGCTGGCTGATGTCGCGCGCGATCACCTGCACCGCGGGGCGCCCGTGGAACTGGAACGGCGCCGAGGAGACCTCGACCTCCACCGGGCTGCCATCCATGCGCAGGTACACCTGCTCCATGACCGGGGCGGGCCGCCCCTCATCGAGCTGCAGGCGCACGCGCTCGCGGATGACCTCGCGCAGGTCCGGGTGGGCGAAGTCGAGCACGGACCGGCCCAGCAGGTCTTCCGCCTGCGCCGCGCCCAGCAGCCGCACGGTGGCCTGGTTCACGTAGGCGTACTGCATGTCCTGGTGCACGAAGATCGGCTCGGGCGACAGTTCGACCAGCCGGCGGTACCGGTTCTCCGCGTCGCGCAGCGCCCCCTCGACCGCCTTGCGCGAGGTGATGTCCTGCATCGCGCCGATCATGCGCACCGCCTTGCCGCTCGTGTCGCGGATCGCGAAGCCGCGGTCGAAGACGTTCGCGTAGCTGCCGTCGCGGCGGCGGAAGCGATAGTCGTCCGACCAGGCGCCGCGTCCCGAGTCGAGCACGGCGCGGATGCCGGCGAGGATGCGGTCCCGGTCTTCCGGGTGGATGCGCTCGATCCAGGTTTGCGTCGCAGCGCCCATCTCGTCCGCCTTGTAGCCGAACTGGGCGCGGTAGGCATCGTTCCACCAGATCGAGTCGGACTGCAGGTCCCAGTCCCAGACCACGTCGTTGGTCGCGCGCGCGACGTACTGGAAGCGTTCCAGGCTTTCCAGGTGCTGCTGCCGGGTGCGCGTGAGCTCGATGACGATGCCGGCCATGAAGGCCGCGGAGCGCAGCAGCGCGATCTCGGCGTCCGTGGGCGCCCGCGCCGCCCGGTGGAACAGGGCGAGCGCGCCATGGATCTGGCCGCCGTGAGTCTGGATGGGCTGGGAGGCGCAGGACTCCAGACCGAGCGCCCGCGCGGCCTCGCGCTGGCCGGCCCAGAGTGGATCGGCCCCGATGTCAGGGGTGACGACGAGTTCCCGGCGATGGACCGCCGCGGCGCAACCGCCAGGACCGACGGTCGCGCCGGCCAGGGCGGCGGCATGGGCCCGCAGCGGCGCGGACGCGCCGGCAAGCGTGAGGCGAGTGCCGCCAGCCTCCACCAGCAGGATGGCGCAGAGGGCGGCCGGCGCTTCGGTTTCGACCAACTGGACGATCGCCTCCAGCGCCGCCTCCTGCGAGGCGCCGCCGGCGACCATTTCCAGCAGGTTTCGATGCCCGGTATCGAGCATCGTCACCGGGGGGGGCGTCGCAATGCGTCAGTGACGGCCGCACGGCACGGGGGACAGCGGCTTGCGAATCGGGCACCTGCCATGAAGCCCCGCCTTGATGGGTCGACGCGACCATCCTAGCATCGGGACCGGCCCGCCGCACGGCCGCTCCCGGCGCCCGGACCGGGCGTCAGTGGTTGTCGCGCGGCGTGCCCTTGGTCCTGTCGATGCGCTGGTACTTGACCGCGGGCTTGAGCACCATGCCGTTGGAGAGCTCGTCGACCATGCCGCGCTGGATTTCCTGCCAGGGCGTCTGGCTGGGCGGCGTCCGGAAGCCGCCGGCCTTCTCCAGCGCCTTCATGCGGCGCGCGTACTCGGCCTTGCTGATGAGGATGTTCGCCGTGCGCTTGTTGAGGTCGATGCGCACCCGGTCGTTGGTCTTCAGGATGGCCAGGCCGCCCAGGCTCGCCGCCTCCGGCGAGGCGTTCAGGATCGAAGGCGAACCCGAGGTGCCCGACTGGCGCCCGTCGCCGATGCACGGCAGGGCCGTGATGCCCTCCTTGATGAGCTTCGCGGGCGGCTGCATGTTCACGACCTCGGCGGCGCCCGGGTAGCCCTTGGGGCCGGTGCCGCGCACGAACAGCATGCAGTTCTCGTCGATCTTGAGCTTCGGGTCGTCGATGCGGTGGTGGTAGTCCTCCGGGCCCTCGAACACGATGGCGCGGCCTTCCCAGGCGTTCGGGTCCTTCGGGTTGGACAGGTAGCGCTCGCGGAAGTCGTCCGAGATGACGCTGGTCTTCATGATCGCGCTGTCGAACAGGTTGCCCTTCAGGTTCAGGAAGCCGGCGGCCTCCTTCATCGGCGCCTCGTACGGCCAGATCACCAGCGGGTCGAGGGTCTCGGCCTTGCGGCAGTTCTCGTACAGCGACTTGCCGTTCACCGTGAGGGTGTTCTTGCGGATCTTGCCGGCCTTGATCAGCTCGTGGACCACGGCCGGCACGCCGCCGGCGCGGTGGTATTCCTCGCCGAGGTATTCGCCCGCGGGCTGCAGGTTCACCAGCAGCGGGATCTCGTAGCCGACCTTCTCCCAGTCGTTGTTGTCGAGCTTGACGCCGATGTGCTTCGCGATGGCGTTGAAGTGGATCGGCGCGTTGGTCGAGCCGCCGATGGCGGAGTTGACCACGATCACGTTCTCGAAGGCTTCACGGGTCATGATCTTCGAGGGGCGCAGGTCCTCCCACACCATCTCGACGATGCGCTTGCCCGTCTCGTAGGCGTTGACCGCGCGGTCCTTGTGCGGGGCGGGGATCGCCGCGCTGCCGGGCAGGGACATGCCCAGCGCCTCGGCGAGCGAGTTCATGGTGGAGGCCGTGCCCATGGTGTTGCAGTGGCCGGGCGACGGCGCGGACGAGGCGATCAGGTCGATGAACTCCTCGTCGTTGATCTCGCCGGCGGCGAGCAGCTCGCGCGCCTTCCAGACGATGGTGCCGGAGCCGGTGCGCTGGCCGTGGAACCAGCCGTTGAGCATGGGGCCGCCCGAGAGCACGATCGTCGGGATGTCCACCGTCGCGGCGGCCATGAGCTGCGCCGGCGTGGTCTTGTCACAGCCCGTGGTCAGCACCACGCCGTCGATGAAGTAGCCGTACAGCGTCTCCACCAGGCCCAGGTAGCACAGGTTGCGGTCGAGCGACGCCGTGGGCCGCTTGCCGGTTTCCTGGATCGGGTGCACCGGGAACTCGAAGGCGATGCCGCCGGCTTCTCGGATGCCCTCGCGCACGCGATGGGCGAGCTCCAGGTGGTGGCGGTTGCAGGGCGACAGGTCGGAGCCCGACTGGGCGATGCCGATGATCGGCTTGCCCGCCTGCAGTTCCTCGCGCTTGAGGCCCCAGTTCATGTAGCGCTCCAGGTACAGCGCGGTCATGTTCGGGTTGTCCGGGTTCTTGAACCACTGGCGGGAACGGAGCTTCGACGGGTCCTTCTTGGTGCGCTTTGCTGCCATGGCGGGAGATCTCCTCGGGACGCTGCGGCTCGCCGGCCGCGGTCGTCGGTTGATGGAATGCTGGGGGGAAATTCTACAGGAGCGGCGCGGCCGCCGGTCCGGGAAACCTTTCCCGATCGACATGGACCACAGAGGACACAGAGGGCACGGAGGGAAGCCGGGTGCATTCCTTTGTGTCAGCCGGGCCTTCGGTGGTGCATGCCAGTTGCTTCAGTTTCCAGGATTCATTCACCACAGAGGCACAGAGGACACAGAGAAAAAGCCCCTGGATGTCACAGGCGGAACATGAGGCACCGGCACCGGAGACATTTGCGAGAGGCAACGGTCGGTCCCGGCCGATCTTTGATGTCCTGTTTTCCTCTGTGTTCTCTGTGTCCTCTGTGGTCCGGGAATTACCCTAGCGGATGCGCAACGCCGGGATGGTCTGGAACTCCGTGCGCACGAACTCGGTGAACGCCCGCACCTTGGCGGAGACGTGGCGCGCGGACGGATACACGGCGTTGATCTCTGCGGGCGGCGGCGCGAAGTCCTCGAGGATGGCGACCAGCCGCCCCTGCTCCAGCTCGTGCTGGATCAGCCAGTCGGGGGAGACCGCGATGCCCAGGTTGGCGAACACCGCCTGGCGGATCGCCTCGCCGTTGTTCGCGCGGAAGTTGCCCGACACCTTGACCCGGATCTCGCCCCCGGGGCCCTGGAAGGTCCACTCGTTGCCCGTCGAGAGGTAGGCGTAGAGCAGGCAGTTGTGGTTGACCAGGTCCGCGGGCACCCTGGGCCGGCCGTGCTTCTCGAGGTAGGCGGGCGAGGCGATCACGCAGCGCTGCGAGCTGCCGATGCGCCGCGCGGCCAGCGTCGAATCGTTGAGCTTGCCGATGCGGATGGCCACGTCGATGCCCTCTTCCACCAGGTCGACGAAGCGGTCGGCGTAGGACAGGTCGAGCGACAGCCCGGGATGCGCGTCCTGGAACTTCAGCAGCAGCGGGCCGAGGTAGGTCTGCCCGAGGCCGATGGAGCTGTTCACGCGCAGCACGCCGGTGAGTTGCGTCTGCAGGATGCCCAGGTTGCCCTCGGCTTCGCGCACCGTGTCGATGATGCGCTTGGAGCTCTCGTAGTACGCGGAGCCCGCCTCGGTCAGCGACAGCTGGCGCGTGCTGCGGTTGAGCAGCCGGGTCCGGAGCTTTTTCTCCAGGGCCGTGAGCTGCTTGCTCACCGTGGGCTGGGTCATCCCCATTTCCCGCGCGACCGCGGAAAAGCTGCCCGTTTCCACGATCCGCACGAACACTTCCATCGCCATCAGCCGATCCATCACGCCCCCCTTTTCATGCCGCCCTTGCATGAATGATATGCGACTTGCCTGGCTTCTTGGAAACCATCTGAAGGCCTACATTGTTGCCATGCAGCAAGGGGCGTGGCCCCCTTGGCGTGAACCGACAAAGGAGTTCCGAAATGACGACGGCGAAATGGATGGCGGCAGGGGTTTTCCTCAATGTGGCCAATTGGTTGGTTGCAGGTGCACTGGCCCTGGGCACGGCCTCGGCGATGGCCGGGGAATGGAGCCTGGTGGCCCAGGACGGCGCGCAGATCGTGTTCGTGGATCGCAGCAGCATCCGCGACGAAGGCGGCCTGAAAACGGCCCGGGTGCTGCGCAGCTACAGCACCGTCCAGACCATCGGGGACGATGCATTTGCGCATAAATCCGAAATCCTGCACTACGCGGTGCGCTGCGAGGACCGCAGCCTGGGCTTCGAGGCCTGGACCCTGACGGCGGGCGAGATCGGCACCGGCGACACGGTCTGGACGGGCCAGGTGCAGGATCCGGCGCTCTACCAGGATCCGCAGGACCCCATGGTCGCCGGCATCATCGACACGACCTGCAACACGTAAGGCTGCCGCACGCCGGTCCCGCCTCCCCCGGGCCGGCGCTTTGCCGGGGTGCGCCGCAAGCGCACCCCGTTTTCATTTGCGGGGGCCGTCGCGGGCTTCGCGCGCCTTGTCGGCGGTCGCCTCCTTCGGCGGCGGCGTGGCGGCGCGCTGCTGGCGGTAGTACTCGACCCACTGGTTGACGTCGCCTTCGCGCACCCGCTCGGCGGCATCCTTTTGCGCGCCGGCGCCCGGCGCCTGCAGCGCCAGCAGGACGGCGGCGATCGCCCGGATCAGAGCCGCTTTCCTTCCATGCACGCCTGCAACACCATCTCCCCGAAGGATTGCGCGGGCAGCATCTCGTTGCTGCTCTGCGCCCACGCCTCCAGCCAGGCATAGGCATGGTCGACGGTCTGGTTGACGAAGGCGACTTCATTCTCCGTCTCGTCGCCGTGCCAGTGGATGACGACGTCGCCGCGCGCCCTGCCCTGCCCGAAAAACTCGTGGGCGAGCATTTCCAGGCGGGCGACGTAAAGGCAGCGATCCTCCCGGCTCATGCCGGTGATGCGATCGGCCTGCGCCAGCGGCGCGGCGAGGAGCAAAAGCACTGCGAGGAATCTTTGTGTCATGGCAGTTACCCGTGGTCTGCTGGGACGCGGGAAAAGTCTAACAGGAACGATCTTTCGCCCCTACAATCCGGACAGGCAGGCACCACGCGAACCCGCGAGTCAGGAACCGCCATCCGAACCTGCCCAAGACTCGCCGTGGCGCGGGGCCAGGGAGACCACCATGATCCGAAGCCTTGCATGTGCAGTCGGCCTCGCCCTGGGCCTGGGCTGGGCGAGCGGCGCCGCGGCGCGCGCCATCCCCTACAAGGAATGCGCCGAGGGCGGGGAGTTCATCCGCAATGCCGCCCTCGCCCGCGACCTGGGCATCACCCGCGAATTCTTCATCGGCAAGCTCGAGGAGGACCTGGTGCTGATCCGCGCCTTCCCGCCCGAGCTGCGCTGGTTCGCGCAGGACGAGGAGGACGAGCAGTTCCTCAGCGAGCGCGCCGCGCAGGTGTTCGACGCGCCGAAAAAACCCCA
>DASZQJ010000081.1:0-9493 GCA_035549715.1 Burkholderiales bacterium | reverse complement strand
CATGAAATTCGTCATTGCCCAGATGCAGCACGAAACGAACACCTTTTCCCCGGTGCCCACGCCGTGGGAGGAGTTCGGCCCCAGCGGCCCCTACCTCGGGCAGGCGGCGCGCGAGGCGATGAAGGGCAAGAACATGGCCATGGCGGCGTTCATGGATCTCGCCGACCAGGCCGGCGCCGCGTACGTCACACCGGTGGCGGCCTGGGCGAATCCCAGCGGGCCGGTCGACGGCAAGGCCTACGACCGGATCTGCGGCGCGATCTGCGATGCGGTGGCCGCGGGCTGCGACGCGGTGATGCTGGACCTGCACGGCGCCATGGTGGTGGCCGACCGCACCGATGACGGCGAAGGCACGCTGCTCGAGAAGATCCGCAGGATCGCGCCCAAGGTGCCCGTCGCGGTGTCCCTCGACCTGCACGCCAACGTGACCGAGGCGATGGTGCGCAACTGCGACGTCATCGCCGGCTACAAGACCTACCCCCACATCGACCAGTACGAGGCCGGCAAGCTCGCGGGCACGCTCCTGCTGCGCATGATGAAGGGCGAGGTCAAGCCGGTCATGTCCTGGGGCAACGCACCCATCCTGGCGCAGACCCTGCGCCAGAACACCGCAGAGGGCGCGATGAAGGCCTTCGTCGAGGCGGCGCGCGAAGCGGAGCGCAAGGGGCTGCTGGCCGCCACGGCGTTCGGCGGTTTCCAGATGGCGGACATCCGCGACGCGGGCCTCTCCGCCGTCACCGTGGCCGACGGCAACAAGGCGGCCGCCGATGCGGCCTGCAAGGCGATGCTCGACGTGGCCTGGGCGCAGAAGGAAGACTTCATCTATCGCGGCCGGCCGCTTGCGGAAGCGATCGCCGAGGCAAAGCGACTGGGCGAGCAAAGCGGCGGACCGATCCTTTTGCTGGATCACGCGGACAACTGCGCGTCCGGCTCGACGCAGGACACCATGTTCGTGCTCGAGGAAGCGCTGCGCCAGGGCCTGGCCGACATCGCGGTCGCCCCGATCCGGGATCCGGAAGCCGTCGCGAAGATGGTCGAGGCCGGCGTCGGCGCCCGGGTCACCCTGCCCGTGGGCGGCAAGATGGACATGCCCTCCATCGGCCGCAAGGGCGAGCCGCTGACCCTGACCGGCACGGTGCGCAACGTCACCGACGGCGAATACACGATCACCGGTCCCCAGTTCACCGGCATGCGCTGCTTCATGGGCCGCTCCGTCGTGCTGGACACCGGCCCGGCGCTGGTGGTCGTGACCGAGCGCAACCAGGAGCCCTGGGACCTGGGCGTGTTCGAGAGCGTGGGCATCGACCCGCGCAAGCACCGCTACCTGCTGCTGAAGTCGCGCATGTACTTCCGGCCGGTGTTCATCCCGATTTCGAAGGGCATGGTGTATTGCGACGCGCCGGGCGTCTCGTCGTCCGACTGGACCCAGTTCGACTACCGCAAGCTGCGCCGCCCGATGTACCCGCTGGACCAGGCCTTCGAGCGCCGCGCCGCGGCGGCCTGAAGGTTGAAGACAAGCACTCACCGCGGAGGACCCGGAGGACGCAGAGGAAAGACCAGGAGAGGGATTGCCTCATGCAGATGAGGGACCAGGGTCGACACGACAGACGATGCAAGTGATCGGGTCGGCATGCCCTTGGTGATGCAGGTCCATTCCTTCCCCTTGTTTTTCCTCTGCGTCCTCCGCGTCCTCTGCGGTTGGCGTTGAATTAAATCTGATCGAGGAGAGCAACGTGAACAAACCACTCAACCCGGCATCCGTCGTGGAAGAGCTGCACCACTACATCGGCGGCCAGGAAGTCGCGGGACGCAGCGGCCGCTCCGGCGAGGTGTTCAACCCGGCCCTGGGCCGCGTCAAGGCCCGCGTGCCGTTCGCCAATGAAGCCGAAGTCTCGGCCGCCGTCGAGGCCGCGCACAAGGCCCTGCCCGGGTGGGCCGCGACCCCGCCCCTGCGCCGCGCGCGCGTCATGTTCCGGTTCAAGGAGCTGCTCGACCAGCACGCCGGCAAGCTCGCCGAGATCATCACCAGCGAGCATGGCAAGGTGCTTTCCGATGCGAGGGGCGAAGTCACCCGCGGCATCGAGGTGGTCGAGTTCGCCTGCGGCATCCCGCACCTGCTCAAGGGCGAATACACCGAGCAGGTCGGCACGGGTGTGGACAGCTATTCCGTGCGCCAGCCGCTGGGCGTGTGCGCCGGCATCACGCCGTTCAACTTCCCCGTCATGGTCCCGATGTGGATGTTCCCCGTGGCCATCGCCTGCGGCAACGCCTTCATCCTCAAGCCCTCGGAGCGCGATCCCTCCGCGAGCCTGTACCTCGCGAAGCTGCTCAAGGAAGCCGGGCTGCCCGACGGCGTCTTCAACGTGGTCCATGGCGACAAGACCGCGGTGGACGCCCTGCTCCACGACCCGCGCATCAGCGCGGTGAGTTTCGTGGGCTCCACGCCGATCGCCGAGTACATCTACCGCACCGGCACCGCCGGCGGCAAGCGCGTGCAGGCGCTCGGCGGCGCGAAGAACCACCTCGTGGTGATGCCGGATGCCGACCTCGATCAGGCGGTGGATGCGCTGGTGGGCGCCGCCTACGGCTCCGCCGGCGAGCGCTGCATGGCGATCTCCGTGGCCCTTGCCGTCGGTGACGTCGCGGACAGGCTGGTCGGGAAGCTGGCCGAGCGCGCCAGGTCGCTCAAGGTCAACACCGGCATGGACGATGCCGCGGAGATGGGCCCGCTGGTGACCCGCCAGCACCTGGACAAGGTGAAGGGCTACGTCGACCTCGGCGTCAAGGAAGGCGCGAAGCTGGTCGTCGACGGCCGCGCGCTGAAGGTGAAGGGCCACGAGGACGGCTTTTTCATCGGCGGCTGCCTGTTCGACGACGTCAAGCCCGGCATGACCATCTACAAGGAGGAGATCTTCGGCCCGGTGCTCTCGGTCGTGCGCGTGCCCGATTTCGAAACGGCGCTGGACCTCATCAACAAGCACGAGTTCGGCAACGGCGTGTCGCTGTTCACCCGCGACGGCGACTGCGCCCGCGAATTCTCCATGCGCGTGCAGATCGGCATGGTGGGCGTGAACGTGCCGATTCCCGTGCCCATGGCCTTCCACAGCTTCGGCGGCTGGAAGCGCTCGCTGTTCGGCGACCACTACGCGTACGGCCCCGAGGGCGTGCGCTTCTATACCCACCTGAAGACGGTGACGACCCGTTGGCCGACCGGCATCCGCAAGGGCGCCGAGTTCGTCATGCCGACGATGAAGTAGCCGCGAGGCGTGAGGGGCTAGGGGCTAGGGAGATGACATGATCCGATTCCGCATTGTTCCGCTCCTGCTATTTCTGGCCTTTCTCGCTGCCTGTGGCGAGGACAAGGCGCCGAAACCGAAGACGGACGCCGGTACGGATTCCCACCCGGTGAAGAACGTCGAGTCCCTGCCCTCGGGCAATATCCAGGAAGGCGCGAAGACCATGAACAAGGCGGCCGACATGGGCGGCAGCCTGGAGCAGCAAAAGCAGGAACGCGACAAGGGCATCGAGGCCCAGGGCAAGTAAGGCGCCCCAACCCGGCGCACGACGACCCGGAGCACAAGAACAGAATGGCGAAGATCGGCGACCTCGCAACCCTGCGCGAACTCATCGGCACCCCCAGCCCGATGGTGCCGTTCAAGATCCATCGCCGGCTCAATGCCCGTGCCACCGATTTCATCGGCAAGTCGCCGATGTTCATGCTCTCCACCGCGGACGCCAACGGCCACGCGACCGTGTCCCCCAAGGGCGATCCCGCCGGCTTCGTGCACGTCGCCGACGAGCGCACCCTGCTCATCCCGGAGCGCAAGGGCAACAAGCTCATCTTCAGCCTGCAGAACATCCTCGCCAATCCGAAGGTCGGGCTGATCTTCCTGGTGCCGGGCACCTGCGAGACCCTGCGCGTGCAGGGCACCGCGGAACTCATCGACGACGCCGACCTGTGCGAGCGCCTGTCCATGCGGGGCAACCCGGCCCTGCTGGTCATCCGCGTCACCGTCACCGAGTGCTACTTCCACTGCGCCAAGGCCTTCCTCCGCGGCGAACTCTGGAACCCCGGGACGTGGCCGGCGAAAGTGCCGATCTCGTTCGGGCAGGAAATCGCCGAACAGGGCGGCATGGTGGCAGAAACCGCCGCCGAGTTCGACCGCGGCGTGGCGCAACGCTACAAGACCGACCTCTGACCCCCACCGGGAACCCGGCCATGCCCGCCCTCCAACGCCTCGCCCTCCTGTTCCTGCTGGCACCGGCTCCGCCGGCGCTGGCGGATCCCTGGACGGACAACGAAACCTGGCTGAAGACCGCGATCCAGGAATGCCGGGCCGCCGGACTCGACCGGACGGCGTGCCGCCACTTCGCGGGCGAAGCGCTGCAGAAGCTGTTCGGCATCGGGGATTTCTGCCGGCCCAGCCGTTGCCTCAAGGCCGTCGAGATCGAGTGGGAGCTGCGCAACCACCCGGACAAGTGGGCCCCGATCGGCACGGCCGCCGACCAGGCTGCGCTGCACAAGGCCCGCGAACTGGCGGCCCGGGGCAAGGCCGTGCTTGCGGTCCAGAACGAACGTGACCGCGGCCAGGTCGCGATCCTCATGCCCGGCCCGCCCGTGGCTTCCGGCCGCTGGAAGCTCGACGTGCCCATCGCCGTGGCCGCACGCGTCGACCGCCCCGAACGTTCCTTGTTCGGCAAGGGCCTCAACTGGGTGTTCGACGAACCGGGCCAGGTGAAGCTCTTCGCGCAGCGCTAGCGGCCGGCCCGGCGCGCCGCGATTCGCGCCGCAGTCCCGGCCATTCCTCCCGCCGACCCACCCCATGCCGGCATCCGGCTCCTAAACCGGCAGGCCGGCATGCTATTGTGGCCCCGTGCATTTTCCTGGCCCGCCGGCCGGGGAAGGCGCGTCCAGGGGGGCACGTTTCTGAACAAGGCGGTCGCCGCGGGAGTGGGGATCATCGTCGCCTTCGCGGCGGCCCTCACCTTCCTCATCTTCCACCGCTCGGAGGAATCCGGCCTCGAGCGCATCCAGCGCACCGGCAGCATTCGCATCGGCTACGCGGTGGAGGCGCCCTACGCCTTCGCGGGGCAGGACGGCTCGGTCACGGGCGAGTCCATCGAGATCGCCCGCTACGTGGCGTCGCGCTTGCAGGTCCCGCAGGTGCTGTGGGTGCAGGTCGAGTTCGGCTCGCTGATCGCCGAGCTCAATGCCCGGCGCATCGACGTGATCGCCGCCGGCATGTTCATCACCCCGGAACGGGCGCGGCAGGTCGCCTTCTCCGAACCCACGTTCCACGTGGCGCAGAGCCTCCTGGTGGCCCACGGCAATCCCCTGAAGCTGCACGCCTACGAGGACTTCGCCGCCCGGCCGCAGATCAAGGTCGCCGTGCTCCAGGGCGCCATCGAGCGTGACATGCTGATCGAAGCCGGCGCGGCGCCGGAACAGATCCTGGAAGTGCCGGACGCGCGCAACGGCGTCATCGCCGTGGCATCGGGACTCGTCGCGGGGCTCGCCCTGTCGGAGGTCACCGTGGCGACGCTGGCCACGGCGAACGGCATGCGCAGGCTGGAGGCGGCCCGGCCCTTTCGCCAGCCCTTCCTC
This sequence comes from Burkholderiales bacterium, assembly GCA_035549715.1. Lineage (GTDB taxonomy): Bacteria > Pseudomonadota > Gammaproteobacteria > Burkholderiales > JACQAP01 > JACQAP01. Next base: position 3,888 of record DASZQJ010000081.1, on the reverse strand, counting down.
GCCGGCTCGGCGAGCCACGGCTACGGCGCCTTCGCCTTCCGCCGCACCGACCGCGACCTGCTCGATGCCTGGAATCGGGAGCTGAAGGACTTCGTCGGCAGCGATCGGCATCGCCGCCTGCTCGAGCGGTTCGGCCTGTCGGCGAACATGCTGCCGGGGGACATGAGCACGGCCAGGATCCTGGGCCGCGGCAAGGAGTGAGGCCGCCCGGCATGCGCGATTCGCTGCGATCCTTCCGCGATGCCGCCTTCTGGATGACCGTGATCGTCCTCATGGCGATCTGCGTGAACGGCGTCCTCACCTGGCAGCATTTCCGGCAGCGCGACGCGCTGGAGCAGTACTCCCTGCTCCTGGCCAGCCTCAGGGACGCCCATGCCCGGGTGACCAAGGGCTACCTGTTCCTCTCCCGCTCGCGGGATCCGGAATCCCCGTTCGACCCGAGGCAGGGATTGGCGCTCATGGACCAGGCCACGGACATCCTGCGCAGCCGCCTGCAGCAGTTGCCCGGCCAGCTCGATTTCATGGCCCCCGGGGACAGGGCTGCCCTGCACAACGATCTGACCGGCCTCGCCGCGGACATCCGGCGCTTCCGTGACCGGCTGGAGCAGCCGGCGCAGGGCGCGCGGGAGAAGCTCGCCGCTGACATCGAGGCGCGCACGACTTTCCTCGCCTTCGAGCGCGACACCGACCTGCTGGAAGCGCGCATCCGCAGTTCGCTGGGCAGCTTCACCACCCGCCAGCGGCTGCTGTTCACGCTCACCATCTGGATCTCGGCGGCATTCTCGATCACCATCCTCGCGGCGGTCGTGCTCGCCACGCGCCGCCAGAAGAGCGCCGAGCGCAAGGCGACGGAAAGCGAACGCCGTCTGGACAACATCCTGGCTTCGCTCGGCGACGTGGTGTGGTCCACGAGCCTGGACGGCAAGCGCATGCTCTACATCAGCGCGCCCGCGGAAGACACCTACCAGCAGCGCAAGGAGGCGTTCTTCGCCGATGCGGGCCTGCGGCTCCAGGTCATCCACCCGGACGACCGCGAAGCGGTCAAGGCGGCGCTCGAGCGCACGGCAAGCGAAGGCACGATGCAGGTCGAGTACCGCATTGTCCTGCCCGACGGGCGCGAGCGCTGGCTGCGCGACCGCGCCTGGGTCGTGCGCGACGAGCAAGGTCGTCCGCAGCGCCTGGACGGCATCGCCACGGACGTGACCGAGCAAAAGGCCCAGGAGCGCCGCATCGAGTTCCTGGCCTATTACGACGTGCTGACGGGACTGCCGAACAGGCTGCTGCTCAGGGACCGCATCGACCATGCGATCAGCCAGGCCAGGCGCGACGGCTCCAGGCTCGCCCTGCTGTTCCTGGACCTGGACGGCTTCAAGAACGTCAACGACTCCATGGGCCATGCCGCGGGGGACCGGCTGCTCACGATCGTGACCGAACGGCTGCGCGAGACGGTCCGGGAACAGGACACGGTGGCCCGCCTGGGCGGCGACGAATTCGTCGTCCTGATCCAGGACCTGGAGGACACCACCGACGCCGCGGTCGTGGCGCAGAAGATCCTCGCCGCGGTCTCCGCGCCGGCCCTGGTCGAAACCCAGGAACTCGCCGTGACCGCCAGCATCGGCATCAGCGCCTTTCCCGAGGACGGCGACGACGCCGATGCGCTGATCCGCAGCGCCGACGCGGCCATGTACCTTGCCAAGCACAGCGGGCGCAACGACTACCGCTACTTCACCCGGGAGCTGAACGAGCGCGCCTACGAACGCATGCGCATGGAGAACGGGCTGCGCCATGCCCTCGCGCGCGGCGAATTCTTCCTGCACTACCAGCCCCAGGTGGACCTCGGCAGCGGGGCCATCGTCGGGGTCGAAGCGCTGCTGCGCTGGCGGCATCCCGAGCTGGGCATGATCGCGCCCGGCCGCTTCATCCCCGTGGCCGAGGACACGGGGCTGATCGTGCCCATCGGCGAATGGGTGCTGCACGAGGCCTGCCGCCAGAACCGGGCGTGGCAGCAGGCGGGCCTGCCCGCCATCCCGGTCGCCGTCAACCTCTCGGCGGTGCAGTTCCGCAAGGTCGACTGTGCCGACCTGATCATCCGCGCACTGCGCACGAGCGGCCTCGACCACCGCTACCTGGATGTCGAGCTGACCGAATCCGCCACCATGGACGACATCCAGCAGGTCCTGGCCGCGCTGCACCGGCTCAAGGCCACCGGCGTGCTGCTGTCCCTGGACGATTTCGGCACCGGGTACTCGTCGCTGTCCTACCTGAAGCGCTTCCCGATCGACAACCTGAAAATCGACCGCACCTTCGTGCGCGACACCGCCCGCGGGGACAAGGACGCCTCCATCACCATCGCCCTGGTCAACCTGGCGAAAAGCCTGGGCCTGCGCACGATTGCCGAGGGGGTCGAGACCGCGGACGAGCTTGCCTTCATGCGCCGCCACGGCTGCAACTGCGGGCAGGGGTATTTCTTCAGCCCGCCCCTTCCCGCCGAGGACATCACCCGGATGCTCGGCGCCGGCCCGCCGCCCTGGTCGGCGGCCTTCCTGCGTGCGGGGTCCGGCGCGAACTAGCCGGACGCCGAATTCGGCCGGCGCAGCGAACGCTGTCCGCTGTCAGCGACGGTGCGCGTGCAGGATCCGCGCTTTTACGCGGAAACCGCCTTTGGCGGATCCGTCGGCGCCGGGGACGCCTACATGCAGGGCTTCTGGAGCGCCGACGACCTCACGGCCGCCATGCGCATCCTGCTGCAGAATCGCGAGGTGCTCGACGGCATGGAAAGCGGATGGGCCCGCCTCGCCGCGCTCTGCGGCGCCGTGGCGCGCGCCTGCGACCTGCGCCTGGTCCACCTCGAGGACATCGGCCCCCACTACGCGAAGACGCTGCGGGCCTGGCGGGACAACCTGTTCGCCAACGTCGACCGGGTGCGCGCGCTCGGCTACAGCGAGGCCTTCCTCCGCATGTGGGAGTTCTACCTGTGCTATTGCGAGGCCGGCTTCGAGGAACGCGCGCTGGGCGACGCCCAGATGCTGTTCATCAAGCCGCAGTCACGCATCGAACTTCCGGTGTAGGCGGCCGGCCCCGCTTCACCCGGCGCGGGGCGGCAGCGGCTCGACCGCCGCGCGATAGGCATGCCAGGAGGCATGGCCCAGGACCGGGCCCACGACAAGCAGCCCCGCGAACCCCGGCAGCATCGCCAGCACCACGAGCCCCGTGATGATCGCCGCCCAGGGCAGCAGCACGGCGGGCTGGCCGAGGACCAGGCGGATGCTCGTCAGTCCCGCGGTGATCGCGTCGGTCCGGCGATCGAGGATCATCGGGATGCTGACCACGCTCACCGAAAAGATGATCGTGGCGAAGACCCCGCCCAGCGCCGTCCAGGCCACGATGAATTCGAGGTTCTCCGGGTCGACGAGCTTGCGCAGCGAGCCCGCGAAGTCCGGCATGGAGCCCTGGAACGAGAGCGCGAACACCACGAGCGAGGCCCGCGCCCAGAGCATCTCCAGCACCAGCAGGACCACCCCGAAGATCGCGAGGGTGTCGAGCTTGCGGCGCCAGGCCATCGCGGCATCGACGAGGCGCGGGCGCTCGCCCTGCTCCAGCCGTTCGCTCACGTGGTAGAGCCCCATGCACAGGAAGGGCCCGACGAGCAGGAAGCCCGCCGACAAGCCGATCACGTAGGCCGGCGCGTTCTCGAACACCAGGAGCAACGCCCAGCCCATCGCCACGAAGCAGCCGCCGAAGAACAGCCCGATCCCCGGCGCCCGGAGGAAGTCCCGCGTGCCCAGCGCCAGCCAGCGGAACGGGTCGGCCGGGGACAGCGGCCGCAGCACGGGCAGCAGGCTCGCGGACTCTTCCGCTTCGGGTTCGACGGGATGCGCGGGGACCATG
>DASZQJ010000080.1:0-13072 GCA_035549715.1 Burkholderiales bacterium | reverse complement strand
CCGCCGGCCTCGATGGCCCGGGCGCAGTCCAGGGTGCGGGTGGTGCAGTGGTAACCCAGGCGCATCTTCGCCGAGACGGGCAGGCGGGCCGGCACGGCGCGGCGCACCGCGGCCACGATTGCATGGACGAGTTCCGGCTCGTCGAGCAGCACCGCGCCGCCGCGATGGCGGTTCACCGTCCTGGCCGGGCACCCGAAGTTGAGGTCGATGCCTTCCGGGGCCAGGCCCGACAACTTGGAGGCGTTCTCCGCCAGGCAGGCCGGGTCCGAGCCCAGCAATTGCGGCCGCACCGGCACGCCCGCGGGGGTGCGGCTGCCGTTCCGCAGCTCCGGGACGATGCGCAGGAAGGTTTTGTCCGGGAGGAGGGTGCCCGTCACCCGAATGAACTCCGAGACACAGCGGTCGATGCCACCGGGGCGGGTCAGGACGTCGCGGAGGACGAAGTCCAGGAGGCCTTCCATGGGGGCCAGCAGGATCCTGTTCATTGCAGAATTCTAATGGCCATGACGGCATCCCCGTTCGTTCGCGTGGGCCGTTGCGTTCATCGTCGGCAGCAAGAGATCGAAGAGGGTCATCGTCCGGGTTCCATCGGGGTGGGGGAATCCTCGAGCCGCAAAGGCGCCGGCCTAGTAATGCGGCGGCACTTCGTCCCTCGGGTCGCGCTTTTCCGCCGGGATCGAAAGCCGGATCTGCTCCCGCATGGCGACGACGTCCTTCTGCAGCTGCTCGATCTGCTGCTGCTGCCGGAAGACGGTCTTGTTCAATTCTTCCACCAGGTCTTCGGCGAAGCTGAGCTTCACTTCCAGTTCGGCAATCCGCTTTTCCATGGGCACGTCCTTGCGTCGTTGGCCGGATTGTGCCCGATTCCCGGGGGAGGCCGTTCGCGAATCCGCGGGCCGCATGGGGGGCGGCGGTGCCAGACCCGGGGTTCCTGCAGCGAGATGCGGTGCGACGATTGACGCCGGAGGCCTTCGGATCGGCCGTGGCGCACGTGCGCAAGGATGTAACAGACAACCGGCGCCGCCCGGGGCCACAATCGCAGCCAGGCCTGGGCTGATGAGGAGAAGCGAATGACCCCCAAGAACACGGTCTGCCTGTGGTACGACGGCGCGGCCGAGGAAGCTGCGCACTTTTACGCGAAAACCTTTCCCGACAGCGCCGTCCGGGCGGTGCATCGCGCGCCCGGCGACTACCCGGACGGCAGGCAGGGCGACGTGCTGACGGTCGAGTTCACGGTGGCCGGCATTCCCTGCATCGGCCTCAACGGCGGCCCGCACTTCAAGCACAACGAGTCGTTCTCCTTCCAGATCGCCACCGACGACCAGGCCGAGACCGACCGGCTGTGGAATGCGATCGTCGGCAATGGCGGGCAGGAAAGCGAGTGCGGCTGGTGCAAGGACAAGTGGGGCATCTCGTGGCAGATCACCCCGCGCGCGCTCATCGACGCCTACACCAGCCCGGATCGGGCCGCGGCCAGGCGCGCGTTCGAGGCGATGATGACCATGCGCAAGATCGACATCGCGGCGATCGAGAAGGCGCGGGCCGGTTAGGGAAGCCCCGCGGATGACCCCCTGGCCGGCGCTGCGCCGGCTCGCGTCATATCCCCGGCAATAAGTGACGCCGTTCAGCAGGCCGGGGACGCCCGGCCCGGTCCGGGCGCCCCGCAGGGCGGGACGCCACTGCCGTGGTCCTGCGGCAAACCCGCATTTCGCAAGGCAAACCGGCCGAAAATGCCATGCCGATTGCCTGCCGATGGTCCCTGGAAGGGCCGGGCCGCACGGGCCTGAAGTTTGCTGCCCCTCCTGCCGTTGTCCCCCCTGACTTTTCCCGACCGCCCTTTCCCCATGAAAAAGCTCCTCGTCGCCCTCCTCGCGCTGGCCCTGCTCGCCGCGAGCGCCTACGCCGCCAGTGCCTGGTACATCGGCAAGCAGGTCGAGGTGGCCCTGGCCGACCCGTACAAGGCCCTCGAAGGCAACCCGTATGTGAAGATCGTCCGGCGCGACTACCAGCGCGGGGTGTTCACCTCCACCGAGACGGTGAAGCTGGAGATCCTCGGCGACATCGCGCGGGCCGCCGGTGGCGAGCCCATGGTGGCGACCAGCGTGTCGCGGATCCAGCACGGGCCGCTGACGGGCACCGGGCAGATGGCCAGCGCAGTGGTCGATACGGAGGTCCGCCTGGCCGGCGGCGGCCTGCCCGCCATGCCCGGTCCCCTGGTCAAGGCGCATTCCGTGATCGATTACGAAGGCAACGGCGAATCGCGCGGCACGCTGGAGCCCACGGTGCTCGCCGTCCCGGATGCGACGGCAGGCGGCCCGCAGAAGGTTAGCCTGGGTGGCGGCGAATTCAGCATGCAGTTCACGCCCAACATGGCGCAGTCCACCGGCCAGGCGAGCCTTTCGAAGATCGAGGTCGAACTGGGGGACGGCGGCAGGATGATGATGAGCGGCCTGCGCGTGAGCGAGAGCACGAGGGCCGTCTTCCCTGACACGCCCGGATTGCGCGCCGGCACGCAGAAATTCGCCGTCGACGAAGTCCGGATCGACGTGCCGGTGCCCGGCGCTGTGCCCGTGGTGGCCCGCGGGATCGTCTATGACGCCAATATGCCGGTCAACGGCGAATTCCTGGACTTCATCGCGAAAGCGCAGGTTGCGGACATCCTCGTGGGCGGGCAGAACTACGGTCCGGCGCATCTCGACATGTCGGGCCGGCGGCTGCATGCCCGCAGCGTCGCCGAGTTGCAGAAAGCCATTGCCGGCCTGCAGGCCATGCGCAAGCCGAAGCCCGGCACGGACCCGATGGCCGCGCTGCAACCGATGATGGCTGCGGCGATGGGCGTGCTCCGGCAGGACCCGGAAATCCGCATCGACCGCTTCAGCTTCAACACCGCGAGTGGCGAGGTGATGCTCACCGCGAAGGTCCAGGTGCCGGGCGTGACGGCCGAGGACGCGCAGAACGTCATGGCGCTGGGCCGGAAGGTCGTCGCTGTCGCGGAACTGGCCGTTCCCGAGGCGCTGCTCATGATGCCCTTCGGCCCCGCCGCCGCTTCGCCCGAGATGGCGGCGGCGCAGCTGCAGGGCCGCCAGCGGCAGATCGCCGGCCTGCTGGAGCAGGGGTACCTTTTTCGCGATGGCGCGCTGATGAAATCGAAGCTCGAGCTCCGCGCCGGACAGGTCGCGATCAACGGCCTGCCGTTCGATCCCCTGGCGCTGCAGGGGCGGACGATGCCGTCGGGCCCGGCGATGATGCCGCCGGCGCGCCCGCAGATGCTGCCCAACGTGCCCGTGCGCCGGTAATTCCCCCTTCGACCGGCGGTCGAAGTGAGCCCGGCGATGCCGGGTCGATCGCGCAAGCGCCGGGGCCGGAACGAACGGACACCCCTGGCGCCCGGATGCCCGGGATGGATAACATCGACCCCATGGAAAACGCCGGCAAGCCCAAGCACTTCTCGATGATCCGCGAGATGCACCTCGCGGACGCCTTTACGCTCGGGAATGCGGCGTGTGGCGTGGGCGGGGTGTTCTGCGCCATGCTTTACATTGCCGAGCAGTCGGTCACCTGGTTCTACGTCGCGGCAGCGCTCTCGCCGGCCGCATTCCTCTTCGACGTGCTCGACGGTCGCATTGCCCGCTGGCGCCACACCCATTCGGCCATGGGCCGCGAGCTCGATTCCCTGGCGGACGTGATTTCCTTCGGTGTCGCACCGGCCGCGCTGGGCTTCGCCGCGGGGCTGCGCGGGGGGCTGGACTGGGTCGCGCTGCTGTACTTCGCCTGCTGCGGCGTGAGCCGGCTGGCGCGCTTCAACGTCACCGCCGAGAAGCTCGCGGATTCGGCCTCCGGCAAGGTGAAGTATTTCGAGGGCACGCCCATCCCCACCAGCGTGGTGCTCACGGGCATCCTCGCTTTCGCCGCCTGGCAGGGACGCCTCGGCGAGGAACTCTACTGGGGCGTGTGGGACATCGGTGGCGCGGACCTGCATCCCCTGGCCCTGCTGTTCGTGCTCTCCGGCACGCTGATGATCAGCAAGACGCTGCATATCCCCAAGCTGTAGTCCGTCCCGCCGGGGATCTGGTCATCGGCGGGGTCACAATCCGGCCAAAGGTGTGCCATGCGCGCGGGACGACCGGTAGCCGGTCCGCGGCAAGTGCGTGCCGGAAAGGCGACGACAGGCGCGTGGGGGCCCCCACGGGCGCGGGTGGCGGGAAAGGCGAGGCGGGTCGGGGCCGCAGGCTTGGGAACGGGGTCTTTCCGGGACTTCCGTCAAGGGAGGGCCTCCCGGGTCCGAGGAGCCCACGACCTGCCCAGGGCTTCTTGCTGGATTCAGCAAGCCCCGGAATCTTCATAGGATTCAAGGGGAATCCAGATGCCTCCGGCGCTGTCAAACCCGACGCTTGCCACGCAGCCCGCTTGAGCGCAGACTGCGCGGCCCACCTGCAATCAGCCCGGAGTTCCGACGCATGAACACGACCCTTCTTGCCTACCTCAAGGCCCATGGCGAGCAGCTCGACGCCGACCTTTCCAAGGCCCTGAAGACCCCCATGGCCCAGATTCGCAAGGACATCGCCCAGCTCGCCGCCGCCGGCGAGGTGATCTGCTGCCAGGTCACCCGGTTCAACGGCGACAAGAAGATCGAGGGCGTGAGCTGCCGTATGGCCGCCTATGCGCCGCCGCGCGCCACCGGACCCAAGCCCGGCGCCAAGCGCGCCGCTGCCGCCGCCGCGAACAACAACCACTCGATGGAATCGAATTCGATCTAGGGCCTGACTGGTACCGAACGAAACGCCCCGGCATTCCCGGGGCGTTTTGTCTTTCAGGGCCCGAGGAAAAGGATCACCACAGGGGCTGGGAGGGCACGGAGGAAAGCGGCAAATGGAGCGACACCAGTGACGGGTGCCGGGCAGAAGCTCCCCTCCGGTGTCACCGGCAAGATTCGGGTGATTGCCATGCGCCTGCCCGGATCTCAGCGACCTCCGTGTCTCTGTGGTGACAGACGGCGTTATTCCGGCTTGAGCCCGAGGCCCTGCACGATCTTCGCGTAGCGCCCGAGCTCCTGACGCAGGAACAGGCCGAAGTCGGCGGGCGGGCCGACCGCGGCTTGCGCGCCGGTGGCTGCGAACTGCGCACGGATTTGCGGCGAGGCGATGGCGAGCGCGATCTGCTCGTTGAGCGCCGCGACCGTGGCCGCGGGCGTGCCCGCCGGTGCGAGGAATCCCGTCCACACCTCCAGGGCGTATGCCGGGAAGCCCGCCTCCGCGATCGTGGGCACGTCCGGGAAGATCGGTGTGCGGCGCGGCTGGCTGACCGCCAGCGCACGCAGCTTTCCCGCCTTGACCAGCGGCAGGGCGACGACGTAGCCGCTCATCATCGCCGACACGCGGCCCGCCAGCACGTCGGCCATCGCCTGCGCGTCGCCGCGGTAGGGAATGTGCATCGGGCGCATGCCGGTGACTTCGTTGAGCATCTCGAACGCCAGGTGCGGCAGGCTCCCCGCGCCGCTGGAACCGTAGGTGAGCGGCTCCCTGCTCGTGCGGGAAAGTTCGACCAGCTCCTGCAGCGTGCCGACCTTGAGGCCGGGATGCGTGACCAGGATCACGCCGGAAACGTAGGCTTGCGCCACGGGCGCGAAATCCTTGATCGGGTCGTAGCCGGTGCCGGGGTAGACGTGCGGGCTGATGACGTGGCTGTTGTTGGTGAACAGCAGCACCGAGCCATCCGGCTTCGCCTTCGCCACCGCCAGCGTGCCGATGGTGCCGCCGGCGCCGGTGCGGTTCTCGACCACCACCGGCCGCTTCAGGCGCTGTGACAGCGCTTCGGCGATCATCCGCGCGCGCGCATCGAGGCTGCTCCCCGCGACCACGGGCACGATGACACGGATGTCACCTGGAATCACGTCCGCCATGGCGCCGCCGCCCGCCACCAGCAGCGCCACCGCGGTGGCCCATCTCCCAATCCAGAGCATACCGGCCTCCTCCGTCCTGGCCCTCAGGCCACCTTGTCCGCACCCGCTTCCGCGGGCATGACCACCTTCCTGCGGCTCACCACGTTGCCATCGTCCGGCCGCAGGCGCACGAAGACCAGGGACGAGACGATGGTGAGGGCGCCCAGGAGCAGGAAGGCCTTGTGGATGCCGCCGATCAGCGCAGGCGGGTCGCTACGCAGCGCCGGAGGGACGAAAAACGAGGCGGCGAGCGATGCCAGCGCGACCGCGAAGCTCACCGACAGCTGCTGCGACGTGCTGGCGATGGTGCTCGCGCCCCCGGCATCCTTGTCCGGAACGTCGGCATAGACCAGCGTGTTCATGCTGGTGTATTGCAGCGAGGCGCAGGCCCCGAACAGGAACAGCTGGATCACGATCCGCCAGGCGGGGGTGTCCGCGCCGATGGTGCCGAACAGCATGATCATCACGCCCAGCATCACGGTATTGGACACCAGGATGCTGCGGTAGCCGAAGCGCGCCAGCACGCGCGGCATGGCGAGTTTCAGGCTGAATGCGGCCGAGGCCGGCACCATCATCAACAGGCCGGCGTGAGTGGCGGAGAAGCCCAGGCCCGCCTGGTAGAGCAGGGGAAACAGGAAGGGGACGCCGCCGATGCCCAGGCGCGAGAAAAAGCTGCCGCTGACGGCGGCACGGAAGGTGCGGACCTTGAACAGCACGGTGCGCAGCAGCGGGTGCGTGAGGCGGGCGCTGTTGACTGCATAGCCCGCGAGCAGCATGCCGGCAATGGCCAGCAGGCCCGCCATCTCGCGCCCGCTCAGGGTGTGCTCGCCGAACACTTCCAGCACGTAGGAGAGCAGGGCGATGCTTGCGCCGAACAGGATGAAGCCCACCGTGTCGAAGGGTGAGCGCGTCTCGCGAAAGTCCGGCAGGTGGCGGTACACCAGGTAAAGGCCCGCCAGGCCGATCGGCACGTTGACGAAAAAGATCACGCTCCAGTGGAATTGGGTGACGATCAGCCCCCCCGCGAGCGGGCCCAGCATCGGGCCGATGAGCCCGGGCAGGGCGACGAAGCTCATGGCACGCACCAGCTCCGACTTGGGAAAGGTCTTGACCATGGTGAGCCGGCCCACCGGGAGCATCAGTGCGCCGCCCAGGCCCTGCAGGATGCGCGAGGCCACCAGCCAGTGGATGCCGGTCGAGAGGCCGCAGCAGATCGAGCCCAGGGTAAAGAGGCCGATCGCCGCTGCGAACACCCGCCGCGTGCCGAAGCGGTCTGCGATCCAGCCGCTCACCGGAATGAACACGGCCAGGCTCAGGGTGTAGCTCGCCAGCACCGCCTTCATGCTCAGCGGCGCGACCTCGAGCGCTTTCGCCATGACCGGGATCGCGGTGTTCAGGATCGTGGTGTCGAGCGCCTCCATGAAAAAGGCAACCGCCACCAGCCACGGCAGCAGCCGCCTGCGGGCGGAGGTGGTCGCGATGGCCACGGGCTAGCGGCTGGCTTCGTCGAGCTTCTTCAGCGAAGCGGCATCGAGCGCGAGCCTCGCCGCCTCGAACAGGTCCTCGAGCTGGGGGATCGAAGTCGCGCTGGCGATCGGCGCGGTAATGGCGGGCTGGGCGAGCAGCCAGGCGATGGCCACGCGCCCGGGCGTGGAGCCTTTGTCCTTTGCGACGGCGTCGAGGGCGCCCAGCACCCGGCTGCCGCGCTCGTTGAGGTATTTTTTCACCATCTGGCCGCGCGGGCCCCTGGCGAGGTCCGCCTCGGAGCGGTACTTGCCGGTGAGGAAGCCGCTCGCGAGCGAGAAGTAACTGATGACGCCCACATCGTTCTCGATGCAGACGTCGCGCATGCGCTGCTCGAAATCGGCCCGGTCGAGAAGGTTGTAGTTGGGCTGCATGGATTCGTAGCGCGGCAGCCCGTGCTCGCGGCTCGTACCCAGCGCTTCCTCGAAGCGCTCCGCGCTGTAGTTCGAGGCGCCGATGGCGCGCACCTTGCCGGCCTTGATGAGCGTGTCGTAGGCGCCGAGCGTGTCGGCGAGCGGAACCGTCGCGTCGTCCGTGTGGGACTGGTAAAGGTCGATGCGGTCGGTCTGCAGGCGCCCGAGCGAATCCTCGACGGCCCGGGCGATGTAGGCCGGCGCGAGGCCCTTCCGGTCCGGCGGCATCTCCATGCCCACCTTGGTGGCGATCACCACCTTGTCGCGCTTGCCCGACTTGCGCAGCCACTTGCCGATGATGGTTTCCGACTCGCCGCCCTTGTTGCCCGGCGCCCACTTCGAGTACACGTCCGCCGTGTCGATGAGGTTGTAGCCCTCGTCCACAAAACGGTCCAGCAACCGGAACGACATCGCCTCGTCGGCCGTCCAGCCGAAGACGTTGCCGCCGAAGGCGATGGGGGAGACTTCCAGGCCGGAGCGGCCAAGCTTGCGCAGGTTCATGTGCCGGTGCCTCGGGTCAGCGCGGGAAATCCCGCAATCGTGACCGGAGGATAACACCGGGCGCGATGCCCCATTGCGGACGAACAAAAGCCCCGGGCGCTTGCGCGCGCGGGGCTTGCCGGACGGAGCGGGCGTCGCCCGCCCGTTCAGTGCGCCTGCTCGATGCCGCCGAGCAGCCAGCCGCTGCGGCCGTTCACCGGCTTGACCAGGTTCCAGGTCTCCTCGAACGGCTCCGCGGCGCCGCCATTCCCGCGCATGACGCCGAAGAAGCGCACGCTGGCGACGTAGTCTTCCGCGGTCGTCTCGATCCCCAGCAGTTCCGCGCCGAGATTGTCGACCTCGTGGCGCTCGGACGTGGCCTGGTCCTCGTCGCGCTGCATCTTGATCTCCGCGAAGACCTCGGGCGTGGTGAACTTGCGGATGTCGTCCAGGTCGCGAGAGTCCCAGGCGGCCTGCAGCCGGTTGAAGTTCACCTTGGCGATGCGCAGGAAGCCTTCCACGTCGAAGTCGGCGGGGATGCTGCTGATGCTTTGCGCGACGGGCTCCGGAGTCCGTCCACCCACGGGATTGCCGAAGGCATTGGTCAAACCCGGGTTGCCGGAAGGAACGGGAGCCGCGCCCTGGAACGCCTCGCGCCGCGCCGGCGCCTGGAGGCCCGGCGACGCGGAGCGCTTCAACATGCGCCACAGGAACAGCCCCGCGAACACGAGCAGCGCGATGACCAGCATGTTGCCGAGCATCGCGGCCAGCCCTTCGCCCAGGCCGAAGTGGGACAGCAGCGCGAAGATGCCCAGCCCCGCGGCGATGCCGGCGAGCGGCCCCATCCAGCGGTTGCCGGCGGGCGCGGCGGCGGGCGGCGTCTGCGTGCCGGGTTGCGCTGCGTTCTGTTGTTGCGCGGGCGGCTTCGCCGGCTGCTGCATCCCGTCGCGGTTCATCTGGCGGCCGAAGCTCTTGCCGCCGCCGAAGCGCTTGGCCGCTTCCGCGTCGTGCGCCACGAGCGCGAAACTCATGCCCAGCACGAGCGCCATCGTGGCGCCCGTCATCCAGTTTGCGAACTTGTTACGAATGGTTGTCATGTTCCGTTTCGGTGGGTGAGCCCGCGATGCACGTGGGGACGAGACGCCGGATTGCAAGCACGTTCCCGGGCGTTGGTGCGGGCGGCGACGCAAGCGTATCAGGGCGTGTGGACCCCGGCACACCGGTCGCAGATTGTTACGCCGCCTCGCTCCTTCCGGGGTGCGATGTCCCGCTTGCGCCAGGCTCAATGTCCCGCTTGCGCCAAGCTCAATGTCCTGCTTGCGCCATGCTGATCGCCCGCTGCAGGCGCTCAAGCGCAGCGGAACGTCTCGCCAGATCAGGCGCGCCGGAATGTGGCACGGAAGGCATCGGGTCGGGGAGCCCGATGAAGCGGTGGCCGTGGCGGGAAGTCGTCTTCATATGGCGCGGCGCGCAGACCGCTGATGGTGCTCTTGAGCACCGACTTGCCGACGTGGCGGTGCCCCGCACGGCGTCGAGCAGATCGCCCCTGCGCACCAGTGGACCGGGGTCGCGCGCCAGCGTGCAGGGCACCGCGAAGGCCTTGGGCGGCAGGGCCTTCGCGCTTCCCGCGGGATTCAGGCGGCGGCCGGGACCGGGATGCCTTCCTGCTCGCAGGTCGGGCCGACGTCGGAAGTGGTGGCGCGCTGCATGTCGCGCGGCCAGCGCAGGTCGTCGTACGGACGCCCGCGATGCATGGTGCAGCGGTTGTCCCACATCACCAGGTCGTGCAGGCGCCAGCGGTGCGTGTAGACGAACTGGCGCCGGGTGGCATGCTCGATGAGTTCTGCGAGCAGGGCCTTGCCTTCTTCCTCGCCCATGCCGAGGATGCGGCCGGCGTGCGAGGCGAGGTACAGGCCTGTGCGTCCGGAGCCGGGATGGCGGCGCACGAGGGCCTGGGGCACCGGCGGCAGGTGCTGGTTCTCCTCGTCGGAAAAATCGGTGAACCCCAGCTTGCGTCGCGAGTACATGATGGCGTGCTCGGCCACGCGGCCCTGCAGGCGCAGCTTCATCTCGTCGGACAGCGCATCGTAGGCGGCACGCATGTCGGCGAACTCCGTGTGGCCGCCCACCGGCGGGATGCTGCGCGCGTAGAGCAGGGAGGCGCGCGCCGGCACGCTGCGGAAGGAGCTGTCCGTGTGCCACATGCGGTTGCCCATCTCGAACATGCGCTTGCGGCTGTCCCTGCCCCAGATGCCGTTGTCGGGGTCCAGGTTCGAGACGTCGGCAAATTCCTCGCGCACGCGCAGCTTCGCGTCCTTGCGAACGGCGTGGATGGTGGTCTCGAGGGGGCCGAAATTGCGCGCGAAGGTGAGGTGCTGGTCGCCACTCAGCTTCTGGCCGGGGAAGACGAGCACCGAGTAGCGGTCGAACGCCGCCTGGACCTGTTCCAGCTCCGCCGTGGACAGCGGCTTCGAGAGGTCGAGGTCACCGATTTCGGCGGCGAACGTCTCGGTTACGGGGTGGATCTCCATGTGCAGGCCCGTCTCCTTGCCGGGACAGGGGCCATTATAAGCCGGACGGACCTGGTGCGGATAGCGCCGGTTTCGCGCCGCGAAAGGACTTGCATTGGCCGGCGCGGGCCCCATCTGCGTGGCGTCCGTCCGTGGAAGAGGCCACCGTGCATATCGTCTGTCCCCATTGCCATGCCACCAACCGCGTCCCGCGGGAACGCCTGGGCGAGGGGCCGAAGTGCGGCCAGTGCCGCCAGGCCCTGTTCGATGGCCATCCCGCCGAGCTCGACGAGGCGTCGTTCCAGCGCCACGTCGAGGCCAGCGAAGTCCCGGTCGTCGTGGACTTCTGGGCGCCATGGTGCGGGCCGTGCCGGATGATGGCGCCCGAGTTCGAGAAGGCGGCCAGGGCGCTCGAGCCCGGTTTTCGCCTGGCCAAGGTCAACACCGAGCAGGCGCAGCGGCTCGCGATGCGCCACCGGATCCGCAGCATTCCCACCATGGCGATCTTCCGGGGCGGCGAGGAAGTGGCGCGCCAGTCGGGGGCCATGAGTTCGGCCCAGATCGCCGCCTGGGTCCGGCAGCATGCGGGCAATCCGGGGGCCTGAAACGGGGAAGCGCGGCGTCACGCCGCCCTTCGCCTGACGCTGCTCCGCCCGGACTGCGTGAAGGTGCAAACCTTCGGCGCACCCTGGCCCCTGGACATGCCCATCCGCCTGCCGGTGAGAGGGTCGCGGGCGCGGAGGCGGCCTTGGGTGGCCTGTCGCCGGGGCCGTGCAACTTGAGTCCGGCACCGATTCCGATGCCGGAAAGCCCTTACAATGAACGGGTGCCGGAGACCCGTCCAATCCGGCAAGACTGATGCAAGCACTGCGCTTCGACAATTCCTTCGTCCGCGACCTGCCCGCCGACCCCGTGGAAAGCCCGCAGCGGCGCCAGGTCCATGGCGCGCTGTATTCCCGGGTCCTTCCCACGCCGGTGGCGGCGCCGCGGCTCATCGCGTACTCCCCGGACGTGGCGCAACTGCTCGGGATCCCCGAGGCCGACATGCAGTCGGGCGAGTTCGCACGCGTGTTCGGCGGCAACGCCCTGCTCGAGGGCATGCAGCCCTACGCGGCCAACTACGGCGGCCACCAGTTCGGCCACTGGGCCGGCCAACTTGGCGACGGCCGCGCGATCACCCTGGGCGAGGTCATCAACGCCCGCGGCGAGCGCTGGGAGATGCAGTTGAAAGGCGCCGGGCCGACGCCGTACTCGCGTACGGCCGATGGCCGCGCGGTGCTGCGATCGTCGATCCGCGAGTTCCTGTGCAGCGAGGCCATGCACCACCTGGGCGTGCCGACGACCCGCGCGTTGAGCCTGGTGGCAACCGGCGAGGACGTGATCCGCGACATGTTCTACAACGGCAACCCGAGGGCGGAACCGGGGGCGGTCGTATGCCGGGTCGCGCCTTCGTTCATCCGCTTCGGCAATTTCGAGCTGCCGACCTCGCGCGAGGACATCGCGCTGCTCAAGCGGCTCGTCGACTTTACGATCCGGCGCGATTTCCCCGAGCTCACGTCGACCGGCGAGCAGCTCTACGCCGACTGGTTCGCCCGGGTCTGCGAGCGCACGGCGGTCATGGTCGCGCACTGGCTGCGCGTGGGCTTCGTGCACGGGGTGATGAACACCGACAACATGTCGGTCCTCGGCCTGACCATCGACTACGGGCCCTACGGCTGGGTGGACGACTTCGACCTCGACTGGACGCCCAACACCACGGATGCGCAGGGCCGGCGCTACCGCTTCGGCCAGCAGGCACAGATCGCCTACTGGAACGTGCAGCAGCTCGCCAACGCCCTGGTACCCGCCTTCGGATCGGTGGAACCGCTGGAAGACGGGCTGAAGAAGTTCGTCGACGCCTTCATGGAGGCCGACCGGGGCAACGTCGCGGGCAAGCTCGGCCTGGCGCAATGCCGGCCGGAGGACGAGGAATTCATGCGGGAGCTGTATGGCCTGATGCAGGACGCCGAGGTCGACATGACCATTTTCTTCCGCAAGCTCGCCGATTTCGACCGGGACGCCCCTTCGCTCGCGCCCTTTGCCGGGGCATTCTACGATCCGGCAAAGCGCCAGGCGAACGAGGCGGGATTCATGGACTGGCTGATGCGCTATGCGGTGCGCCTGCATGGCGACGGCCTGCCGGTGGACGTGCGCCGCACGCGCATGAA
>DASZQJ010000079.1:0-5211 GCA_035549715.1 Burkholderiales bacterium | reverse complement strand
GCAGCGGCGAATCGGGCCGCCCCCTGCACGAGCACCCCCAATGCCGGCCGTTTCGGACCTGAGGATCGCCGTTCTGCCTGGCGACGGCATCGGCGTCGAAGTCACCGAGGCCTGCCTGCAGGTGCTGGAGGCCGTCGCCGCACGCATGGGCGGCATGGCCTTTCGCTGGGAACCGCTGCCTGGCGGCGCCCTCGCCTACCGCGACACCGGTACGGCGCTGTCCGACGAGGTCATGGCCAAGGTCGGCAAGGCCGATGCCATCCTGTTCGGCGCCATGGGCATGCCGGACATCCGCTACCCGGACGGCACCGAAATCGCACCCCAGCTCGACATCCGGATGCAGTATGAGCTCTACGCCGGTGTGCGGCCGATCCGCAGCCTGCCCGGCGCCGTCGGACCCCTGCGGGACACGCGCGAGATCGATTTCGTCATCCTGCGGGAGCAGACGGAAGGCCTGTACTACTCGCGCGGCCGTGGCATCATGCCGACCCCCGACACCGCCCTCGACACCCTGCGCCTGACGCGTGCCGGCTGCGAACGCGCATTCGAGTACGCCTTTCGCCTGGCGAAGCAAAGGCGCCAGCGCGGCCGCCCCGGCAAGGTCACGTGCGTGGACAAGGCCGGCGTGCTGAAGTCCTATGCCTTCATGCGCCAGGTCTTCGGCGAGACCAGCGCCCGGCATCCCGATGTCGAATCGGATGCCGCCAATGTCGACGCGACCGCGCTCAACCTGCTGCTCAAGCCCTGGAGCTTCGATGTCATCGTCACCGAGAACATGTTCGGGGACATTCTCTCCGACCTGGGCGCGGGCCTGGTGGGTGGCATGGGGTTTGCGCCGTCCGGGGACATCGGCGACCGCCACGGCATGTTCCAACCCTGCCACGGCACCGCGCCAGACATCGCAGGCACGGGCAGGGCCAACCCCACCGCCATGTTCCTCTCCGGCGCCATGATGCTCGACTGGCTTGGCCACCAGCATGGCATCGACAGGCTCGTCCAGGCGGGTGCGATCCTGGAGGGCGCCGTTCGTTGCGCCTACGCGCACGGATCGCTGCGACCCTGCGAGCTCGGAGGTGACGACGGCACGGCGTCGATCACGCGTGCGGTCCTCGCCGAAATCGCAGACGCTTGAACGCTTCCGAACCCCAAGTCCTCATCGCTTCGCGCAACCTGGTCGGCGAAAGCCCGTTGTGGCGGCCGGCCGAATCGGCGCTCTACTGGGTGGATGTCGAGGGCAGGTCCCTCCACCGCTGGCATGAGCCGGACGGCGCGCTGCACCAATGGCGCCTGGATGAACCCGTGGGTTGCATCGGCCTGCGCAAATCCGGCGGATTGGTGGGCGCCTGCCGGTCGGGATTCTTTTTCTTCGACACCTCCAGCGGCACCGCGACGGCGCTTTGCGATCCCGAGCAGGACCGCCCGGAGAACCGATTCAACGACGGCAAGGTCGATCGCCAGGGCCGCTTCTGGGCGGGAACGCGCAATTTCGTCGACACGACCCGGGCGAGCGGCTGTCTTTATCGACTCGATGCCGATCATTCCGTGCATAGAATGGAAGAAGGCCTGCGCTGCCCGAACGGCATCGCGTGGAGCCCTGACAACCGCCGGATGTACCTCTGCGACACCTGGATACGCCGCATCTACGTCTACGACTTCGATGCGGCTTCCGGGGCAGTCGCGAACCGCCGCCTGTTCGTCGAACTGCCGGCATCGCAGGGCTTCCCGGACGGACTGACGGTCGATTCGCAGGGCTATGTGTGGAATGCGCACTACAACGGCTGGCGAATCACGCGCTATGCGCCCGACGGCAGCGTCGACCTCGTCCTGCCCATGCCGGTGCGGGACGTCACCAGCCTGACGTTCGGCCGGGCCGATGCGCAAACCCTTTTCGTCACGACCAGCCACCTGCGCCTGCCCCCCGGGGAGAGGCAGCGGCAATCGACCGCAGGGCACGTATACGCCCTGCGTGCGCCGGCCCCGGGGCTTCCGGAGCCGGAGTTCCTGGGCTAGGCCCGGCCGAGTTGCTCGAGCACCGCGGCAAGCAGGACGTTGCCACCGGCCGCCAGGTCCTGCGGATCGGCATTCTCGACCTCGTTGTGCGAGATCCCGCCCTCGCAAGGGACAAAGATCATCGCCGTCGGCGCCACGCGCGCGACGTAGCAGGCATCGTGCCCCGCCCCGCTCACGATATCCATGTGGGGCAGCCCGAGTTCGCCTGCCGCCTTGCGTACCGCGTCCACCATCCCGCCGTCGAAGGCCAGGGGGGGATAGTCGGTGACGCACGCGAGATCGATCGTCACGCCCGTGCTCGCGGCGATTTTCGTTGCCCTGGCACGCAGCCGCGCTTCCATGCTGTCCAGTCCCGACTTTTCGGAATGGCGCAGGTCCACGGACATCCTTGCCTGGCCCGGTACGACGTTGCGTGAATTGGGCCTGGCCTGCAGAAATCCCACGGTACCGCGGCCGTGGGGTTGATGCTCCAGTGCAACCTTGTTCACGGCTTCCACCAGGCGGGCGGCGGCAAGCATGGAATCCTTGCGATGGGCCATCGGGGTTGGGCCCGCGTGGGCGTCCTGGCCCGTGATGGTCACGTCGTACCACCTCAATCCCAGCGCACCCGTTACGACGCCGATCGTCCGGTTCTCCGCCTCGAGGATCGGCCCCTGCTCGATGTGCGCCTCGAAGTACGCAGCCGGCGGCATCGTTGCTGGCGCCTTTCCTGCGTAGCCGATGCGCTCCAGCTCGCCACCGACCGACTTGCCCTCCAGGTCCAGCTGGGAAAGCGCATGGTCGAGCGGGAACACGCCGGCGAAGACGCCCGAGCCCATCATCACCGGCGTAAAGCGGGTGCCTTCCTCATTGGTCCAGATCGCGACCTCGAACGCTCGCTCGGTCTCGATGCGATGATCGTTCAGCGTGCGAACGACTTCCAGTGCCGCCATGACGCCGTAGTTGCCGTCGAATTTCCCGCCGGAAGGTTGGGTGTCGATGTGGCTTCCCGCCACCACGGGCGCCAGGCTTTCATTTCGTCCCTTTCGGCGCCCGAATATGTTGCCGATGGGGTCGATGCGGATCTCACAGCCTGCCTGCCGCAGCCAGTTGCAGACCTGGTCGCGCCCCTGTCGATCCAGGTCGCTCAGCGCGAGACGGCAGACGCCTCCTTTGCCGGTGGCGCCAATGCGGGCCAGGTCCATGAGCGAGGCCCAGAGTCTTGCTCCATCGATGTTTGGCGGCATGTTCTCCCCGGCGTGTCGTGTTGTTGATTGGCGACGGCGCATTGTTGCAGAAAAACGACGATGTGAACTTTTTGCAGAAGCTTCCCCTCAAACCCGCAGCGAGTGCCCCGGAGCGCAAGTGAATGAAGGGCTGCGGCGGGCGTGCGTGGCGCGCGGACAGGAGTCGCGCACGCCGCCTATTCGCGGCGACCCACCCTAGAGGAGATGCACGAATGAAGAAATTCCCTGCTGTCGCGGCCATGGCGGCCGCCGTCGCCGCAGCGGTTCCTGCGGCACAGGCCGCAGAAGGTGACACGATCCTTCGCCTGCGCGCCATCCAGATCCAGCCGGAAGTCAAGTCCGATGTCCCGGGGCTCGACGTCGACGATGAGACCTCCGGCGAAATCGCGATCACGAGCTTCCTGTCCCAACACTGGGCGCTCGACCTCGGCGTGAGCCGGGCCAAGCATGACATCACCGGCAATGGCGCCCGGATCGGGACCGCGGAGATCTGGCCCGTCAATCTGGTCCTGCAGTACCACTTCGCGCGCGAAGGCGCCATCCGCCCCTACCTCGGCGCCGGCGTCAACTACACGCGCTTTGACAAGGTGGAAGTCCTCGGCGCAAATCCCGATGTGGACAAGAACAGCGTGGGCCCGGTGGCGCAGGTCGGGCTCGATATTCCGATCGGGGATCGCTTCCTCGTCAACGTCGACGCGAAGAAATTCTGGGCTGGCTCCACGTTCAACGGGGCGCCCAATGGCAATCTGGACATCGATCCCTGGGTCTTCGGGGCAGGGGTGGGCTTCAAGTTCTGACGCAGGCCCTTGCAGGAAAAGGCCCGCCGCCCGGCGGGCCTTTCTGTTTCCGTCGCCGCCGCCTCCAAGGCGCAGGTTTCCGCCCTTCGCACGCAAGGTCGCAGGCGATGCCTTGCGAACTGAAACGGTGGCGTGGTCCGCGGCGTCGTGCGCTGTCTCCTCCGGCACGAATGCGTGGCGGAACCTGAACTTTGCGGGCAGTGATCCGTTCCAAGAAACGCGGGCATCGTGACTGGTTTCGGGAACGCGGCAGGGGATCGTCGCGCAGGGGAGAGGTTGGCGGGCTCGCGGCTTCGACAACAACCTCTGAAGGAGCAGCAAATGAACGCACGCATCGCATTGGTAGCCGCAGTTTCCGCCCTGGCCCTTGCCGTACCGGTCGCACAGGCCGCGCCCGGCGACAACATCGCGCGGCTCAAGGTGATCAACATCAGTCCCGACGTCGACAGCGACGTGCCCGGCCTGGATGTCGATGACGCGACGACGGCCGAGATCGGCCTCACGCACTTTCTCACCGGGAACTGGGCTGTCGATTTCGGCATAAGCTACGCCAAGCACGACGTGACGCTGGGTGGCGGCAACGCCGGTTCCGCGAAGCTCGTGCCGGTGAACCTCATCGCGCAATACCACTTCATGCCGGAAGGCCAGTGGCGTCCGTACGTGGGTGCTGGCGTGAACTACACGCACTTCGACAAGGTGGACATCGCGGGCGGCACGGTGGGCCTGGAGAAGGACCGCTTCGGGCCGGTGATCCAGGCGGGGCTGGACGTTCCCGTCAGCAATACGGCGTGGTCTTTCAACGCCGACGTCAAGAAGGTCTGGCTGAGCACGGACGCCTCGGGCGCGGCCAGCGGCAACGTCGACCTGGACCCCTGGATCTTCGGGGTGGGCGTGGGCTACAAGTTCTGATGTAGCGCTCGCGTCTGCAATGCGCAGGCCCTGCCGCTTCGGCGGGGGCTGTTTGCTTTTGTGGCGACTCGAGGACCGGGGCGCCAAATAAAAAAGCCCACCCCCGCATGGGGATGGGCTTTTTCCTGTAAGGCGCCTGGCGGTGACCTACTTTCGCGCGGGCAATCCGCACTATCATCGGCGCAGAGGCGTTTCACCGTCCTGTTCGGGATGGGAAGGCGTGGGTCCACCTCGCTATGGCCGCCAAGCAAGCTGTTGGAAGGTCAGGC
>DASZQJ010000078.1:0-42393 GCA_035549715.1 Burkholderiales bacterium | reverse complement strand
GCCCTGTCCAGCAGCGCCATCCACTCGGCGGTGCTGCGGGTGCGGATGATGCCGGCGAGCCAGGCATAGATGTCGGAGATGTTGCGGGCGCGGCTGGGCTGGGTGGCAAAGCGCGGGTCCTGCATGATCTGCGGCTGCCCGATCGCCTCCGCGAAGCTTTTCCACTGCTTGTCGTTGTAGACCAGGATGCAGAGGTAGCCGTCGCTCGTCTGGTAGGGCTTGCGCGCAAGCAGGCGCGCGTAGCCGGTGTCGCCGCTGGGCGGGTCGAACGTCCGGCCGGCGGAATGGTCGCCGAGCACGAAATGGGCGAGGCTCTCGAACATCGGCACTTCCACCGACTGGCCCTCGCCCGTGCGTTCGCGGTGGAACAGCGCCGCCGTGACCGCGTAGACGGCATGCAGGCCGGTCACCCGGTCCGCAAGGTTGACCGGCGCATAGGCCGGCGCCGGCGCGCCCGCCTTTTGCACCAGCGACGGGATGCCGGAGATGCCCTGGATCAGGTCGTCATACGCGGCGCGCGCGGCGTAGGGGCCCTTCTGCGAATAGCCGTAGGCGCCGACGTAAATGATCCTCGGGTTCGCCTTGCGCACGTCGTCGTACGACAGGCCCAGCCGCGCCATCGCCTGGGGGCGGACGTTGTAGATCAGCACGTCGGCCGTCGGCACCAGGCGCATCAGGGCT
This sequence comes from Burkholderiales bacterium, assembly GCA_035549715.1. Lineage (GTDB taxonomy): Bacteria > Pseudomonadota > Gammaproteobacteria > Burkholderiales > JACQAP01 > JACQAP01. The sequence goes on along the minus strand of DASZQJ010000078.1, from coordinate 41,712 downwards.
TCCCGCCCCTCGGGCTTCTTCAGGTCGAGCACGACGCCGCGCTTGCCGCGATTGAGGTTCAGGAAGATGTAGCCCATGCCGGGGTTCATCATCGGCGCCGGATGGCGCATGTTGTCGCCCTCGTGCGGCTCGACCTTGATGACCTCGGCGCCCAGCTCGGCGAGCAGCTGCGTGGCAAAGGGGCCCATGACGACGGTCGTGAGGTCGAGGATCCTCACGCCGGAAAGCGGACCTGGCATCTTGGGGGGGACCTTTTCCTATTCGGGCTGGATGTTGGCGGCGCGCACGAGTTTACCCCAGTGGGCGATTTCCCCCCTCACGTAGCGGTCGAGTTGGGCGGCATCGAGCGGCGCGATCTCGAAACCGATCGTGGCAAAGCGCGACTGCAGTTGCCTGTCGGCCAGCACGCGCAGGCTTTCCCTTTCCACGCGCGCGACGATGTCCGGCGGCGTGTGCGCCGGCGCGAAAATGCCGTTCCAGGACGTCATGTCGAAACCGGGCAGGGACTCCGCGATCGCGGGCACTTCCGGCAGCAGCGCCGAGCGGGTCGCGGTCGTGACCGCGAGCACCCGCAGCTTGCCGGACCTCACGTGGGGCATGGCGGTCGTGAAGTCGGACACCATGACCTGCAGCCGCCCCGCCGCGAGGTCGAGGATCGCCTGCGGGCTCGACTTGTAGCCGACCTTCTCGAGCTTCAGGCCTGCCATGGCATTGAGCGTTTCCGCGCCGATCATCGACGCGGTGCTGGCGGTGCCGTAGGACAGTTCGCCCGGGTGCGCCCTGGCGTAGGCGAGGAATTCCGCCGTTGTCCTCGCCGGCAGGCCCGGATGGACCACCAGCATGAACGGCAGCGTCCCGACCCGGGCAATGGGGACGAAATCCCGGACCGGGTCGTAGCCGAGGTTGCGCACCAGGTGCGGGTTGGCGCTGTGCGTGCTGTTGGTCGTCATGAACAGCGTGTAGCCGTCCGGCGCGCTGCCGGCGACCGCGATGGCCGCGATCTGGCCGTTGGCGCCCGCCTTGTTCTCCACCACCACCGGCTGGCCGAGCCGCTCGCCGAGGGCCTGCGCGAACAGGCGTCCCGCCGAATCGGTCGCGCTGCCGGCCGCGAACGGCACCACCAGGCGGACGGGCTTCGACGGCCACGACTGGGCGGCTGCCGCGCCGGCGCAGAGCAGGATGATCGCGGCGACAAGCCGGCTTGCGGGATGCCTCATCGCACGACCCTTCCGGGATGTTCCTCGTAAGGGGGCGAATAGATGACCAGCACGCGCGCGGGCGCCTCGCTGGTGACCATGAAGACATGGGGGACGTCGGGCGGGAAAAAGCAGCAGTCCCCGGGCCCGAGCTCGCAGGCTTCGCCCCCGATCTCGGCACGCGCACTGCCCTCGAGCAGGTAACACACCTGCTCGATGCCCGGATGCGCATGGGCAAGCGCGCCCTTGCCTTTCTCGATCACGCCGAGCACGACCTCGACCTGTCGCGCGCCGACGTTGTGCGCGCCGATCAGGCGCCGGTTCGTCGTTCCGGTGTGGTTGGCCGGGTGGTAGGCCGGCACATCGCCGGCGCGGACGAAATAGCGATGGGTCGCGGGATTGCGCATGGGTCTTCTCCTCCGCCCCGGATTCTAGCAGCGGGGGCCCCGTGTTTTTGGATCGGCGCGGGCATTTCAGGGATAATTCCCGGAACCCATTCGCGAAAGGGCCCGCCACGCGGGCGTCAGACCATGGCCGAGAACATGCCCGAACTGAAAATGGATCCCGCGAACCTGTATCGCGAGGAGATCTTTACCGACCGCAAGGTCGGGACCATCCGCGTGATGACGCCCGTGAAAAGCGACGCCACGGTCGACGCCGCCCGCAAGGTGCTCTACGTCGGCGAGACCCAGCTCATGACGCCGGTGGGCGCCCTGCCCCTGGCCTTCGAGATCGAGGCGGATTCGCTCGGCGCCGCCGCCGGGAAGTTCGCCGAGAACGCCGCCGTCGCCGTCGAGCGCGCGGTGAAGGAACTGCAGGAAATGCGCCGCCAGGCGAGTTCGCAGATCGTCATCCCGGAAGGCATGCCCGGCGGCATGGGCGGTCCAGGTGGCCTCGGCGGCCCGGGGGGAAGGATCAAGATGCCCTGAAAGTCGTGACGTGTGACCGAAAGGCGTGACGCGTGACGCGGTAAAAACCACGTCAGGCCCGCGGAACGGTCAATGCCGCGGCAAGGGCACGCGCCCGGAATTCAGGAAGGGCCGCGATGAGGCGCTGCCGTATTCGGGCGTCACGCGCTTGCGCAACTCGTCACGTCCCTTCCCGTCACGACCTCTCTCAGTACGCAGCACCACTCCCCCGCGTCACGCGTTGACCTTGTCACGCCCCTCCTCAGTACGCAGCACTCAGCACGCAGTACCTCTTCCCCGATCCCCCGTTACGTGTTTTCTCGTCACGTCTCTTCTCGTCACCTTGATTTTGTGCATACATATATGCATACTTCGCGCACCATGGCTTTCGCAGCCTCCCGTCCCTGATGGGCAAAGCCCGCCTCGCTGGCGGTCGTCCACGCCATTCCGCCCGCTTGCGGGGGCCCGGCGCCGCCGCCTCCCGCGGCGAGGTGCGCCTCGAGGGCGAGCGCGGCCCGCGCAACAAGACCCGCCTCACGATGTACCTCGACACGGCCGTGGTCGAATATTTCCGCACCCGCTCCGGCGGCCGCGGCTACCAGACCCTGATCAACGAGGCGCTCAAGCAGGCCATCGAGCGCGAGAACCTGGAAGACGTCCTGCGCCGCGTGTTGCGCGAGGAAACGCGGCCGTACAAGGCGGGCAAGGGATGACGTTTCCCCCGTTGCGCGAGATCAAGCCTTTCGTCGCCCCCGGCGCGATCCTGCTGCTGGCGATGGCGCTGGTGTTCGCCGGCCGCCAACTGCCGGCGTCGATCGCCGGCCTCGGCCTCTACGGGCCGTACGCCCTGTGCCTGACCGGGATCGTCATCTCCCTCTGGTTCAACCGCGGGCGCGCCTTCCTGACCTTGCTGTCGCTGTTGCTCGCCATCATGGCCTACCAGCTCGGGCTTGCCGCCGGCACCCACACCTTCGCCTGGCGCGCCGCCTTGACGGCGATCGCGGTATTCGTGCCGCTGAACATCCTCGTGCTCGTGATGCTGCCGGAGCGCGGCATCCACTACTTCCGAAACTACCGCTGGCTGCTGCTGGTGGTCGTCGAGGTCCTGTTCACGACCTGGGTCGCCAGCTCGGGCAAAACCTCCCTGTCCGGCACCGCCTGGCGGGAATTGCTGGACATCTGGCTGTTCAAGGCCGATCCGACGCCGCTGCTCGGCCGCCTGCTGATGGCGGCCGGATTCGTCGTCGCCCTGGTGCAGTTGTGGGCCCGGCGCAACCCGCTCGACATCGGCATGGCCGGGGCCCTGGTCGCCTTTTTCATCGCGTGCCAATGGCCGGCCTCCCCCGGCGTGTTCAGCGCCTTCGTGTCCGCCGCCGCCGCCATCCTGCTGCTCGCCGTCCTGCAGGAGTCGCACCGCATGGCCTTCATCGACGAACTCACCGGGCTGCCGGGGCGCCGGGCGCTGGAGGAACGCCTGGTCGCGCTGGGCCCCGTCTACACGATCGCCATGGTCGACGTCGACCACTTCAAGAAATTCAACGACACGCATGGCCACGACGTGGGCGACCATGTCCTGCGCATGGTGGGCGCACGGCTCGCGGAAGTCGAAGGCGGCGGCAAGCCGTTCCGCTACGGCGGCGAGGAGTTCTCGGTGCTGTTCCCGGACCGCACCGTGGCCGAGGCCCTGCCGCACCTGGAGGCGCTGCGCCTGTCGATCGAGAACTGCAGGATCGCCAACCGCACCGAGGAACGGCGCAAGGGTTCGCGTGCGGCCAACGACCGCCGCTCGAACGTGGTGCAGAAGCGCAACGCGGAAACGGGCCAGGACGTGCACGCATTCCGCAAGCCGGAGCAGCTGCTGTCCGTCACCGTCAGCATCGGCGTCGCAGGCCGCAACGACATGCTCAACATGCCCGAAAAGGTCATCAAGGCCGCGGACGAGGCGCTCTACCGGGCCAAGGAAGGCGGACGGAACCAGGTCAGCAAGTAACGAGTACTGCGTGCTGAGTGCTGAGTGCTGCGTAAAAGCCGTAGAGGCTCTGAAGCCCTGGGACCTTCGCGGTTTTACTCAGTACTCAGCACGCAGCACTCAGCACTCAGCACTCAGTACCCAGCACGCTTTACCCGCTTCCCGCCCCCCGTCCCGCCCTTTGCTACCATTCCGCCAGCGCAACGAATGATCCGGGGGGGAGCTTCCATGAAAGCCTTTGACTTGTCGGGCAAGGTGGCCATCGTCACCGGCTCGAGCCGCGGCATCGGCCGCTCCATCGCCGAGCACCTGGCCGCCGCCGGCGCGAAGGTGGTGGTCTCCAGCCGCAAGGCGCCGGCCTGCGAGGAGGTGGTCGCCGCGATCCGCAAGGCCGGCGGCGAAGCGATCGCGATTCCCGCCCACATCGGCGAGAAGTCCCAGCTCCAGAACCTCGTCGAGGAGACGCGCAGGCAGTGGGGCCGCATCGACATCCTGGTCTGCAATGCCGCGTCGAATCCCTACTACGGACCGATGTCCGGCCTGCCGGACGAGGCCTTCGACAAGATCCTGAAGAACAACATCGTCGCCAACCACTGGCTCGCCAACCTCGTCCTGCCCGAGATGGCGCAGCGCAAGGATGGCGTCGTGATCATCGTGTCCTCCATCGGCGGCCTCAAGGGCACGGCAACGCTCGGCGCCTATGCGATTTCCAAGGCGGCCGACATGCAGCTCGCGCGCAACCTTGCCCTCGAATGGGGCATGCACAACGTGCGCGTCAACTGCATCGCGCCCGGCCTGGTGAGGACCGATTTCGCCCGCGCCCTGTGGGAGAACCCGGACATCCTGAAGCACTACGAATCGCAAACCCCGCTGCGCCGCATCGGCGAGCCGCACGACATTGGCGGCATCGCGGCCTTCCTCGCCTCCCCCGCCGCGGCCTTCATCACCGGCCAGACCATCGTCGCCGACGGCGGCGTCACGATGGCGGGCTGACACGCGGAAGGAACGAGGAGCGGGGAACGACGGACGAGGAACGTCTTCGAGCCCCGGCCCGGAAAATCCCTTACCCCTCGCCCCTCACCCCCCAAGGAATGAAATGAACGAAATCATCCTGCACCACTATCCGGCCTCGCCCGTTTCCGAGAAGGTGCGCGTGGCGCTGGGCATCAAGAAGCTCGCCTGGCGGTCGGTCGAGATCCCGCGCCTGCCGCCGAAGCCGGACGTGCTGCCCCTCACCGGCGGCTACCGGCGCACGCCCTTCCTGCAGATCGGCGCGGACATCTATTGCGACAGCCTGTGCATCCTGCGCGAATTGCATCGCCGCCATCCGAAACCGGATTTCTTCCCGGGCAGGAGCGAAGGCGTGACCTGGGCGCTCGCCCGCTGGACCGACGTGGCGTTCGACGCCGCGGTGCGCCTTTCCATCGGCGCGAATGCCGACCAGCTGCCCGAAGCCTTCCTCCAGGACCGTGGCCGCCTGTTCTTCGGCACGTCGTGGAGCAAGGAGCAGCTCAAGGCGGACGTGCCGCACGCGGCGGCGCAAGTTCGCGCGCAACTGGCCTGGATCGACCAGCAGCTCGGCGACGGCCGCGCGTACCTGCCCGGCGGCGTGCCGGGACTGTTCGATGCGCTGTGCTATTACCTGGTGTGGTTCGTGCGCGGCCGCTGGCAGGGCGGTCCGGCGATGATCGCGGGGTTCCCGAAGCTGGAAGCCTGGGAAACGCGGGTCAAGGCAATCGGCCATGGGAAGCCGGTGCCGATGGCCTCCGCCGAGGCGATCGACGTGGCCCGCGCGGCGCAAACCGCCACACCGGAAGGCAGCGATCCGGGCGATCCGCAGGGATTGCACCCGGGCCAGCGCGTCTCGATCGTGTTCGACGGCGACAGCGGCGAAGTCCCGGTGGAAGGCAAGGTGCGCCGCGTCGATGCCCACACCATCGCCATCCTTCGCGACGATCCGCGCGTGGGCACGGTCTGCGTGCACTTCCCCCGCGTCGGCTATCGGGTCACTCGCGTTTGAGGAACGAGCCGAGCATGATTCGCCTCACGCCTCACGCTTCACGCCTCACGCCTCACGGAGTATCCAGGAAGGCCTCGACTTCGCTCCGCGTGGGCGCGCCCTTGCGGCCGCCAGGGCGCGTGCACTTGATCGCCGCGGCCGCGGAAGCAAAATCCATCGCCTGCACCACCGTCCCGCCTTCGGCCACGACCAGCGCATAAGCCCCGTGGAACACGTCGCCGGCGGCCAGCGTATCCACGACCGCCACGCGATGGGCCTCCCGATGCTGCATGCGCCCCGGGGCCGCCGCCTCGATCCAGTCCACCCCGCTGGCGCCACGCGTGACCGCGGCAACCCGCGCGCCCAGGCCGATCGCGGCACGCAGGCCATCTTCGATTCCGCCCGTCGACCAGGCCTGCAGGCCTCGCTCCGAAAAGAGCACATGGTCGGCCACGCGAGCCAGGCGCTCGAGGATCGCAACGTCCGCGATTTCCGCATCCAGGATCGCCGGCTTGCCCGCCGCACGCGCGGCGCGCAGGGCCGCCTCGGCGCCCGCGGTCCAGCGCACGTCCGAGAGGACGGCGCCGGCCGCGGCGATCCTGTGCAGCGGCAGCCAGTCCGCGGACGCCTGCAGCGCCGTGCCGCGATAGCCGACCACCAGCCTTTCGCCGCGCGCATCCACGATGACGGCGGAATGCGAAGACGTCAGTCCGGGAAAGGCACGCAAGTCGCCGGCGGGGACACCGTCGGCGACGAGCCGGGCGCGAACCTCGGCGGCCACTGCATCATCGCCGGTGGGCCCCCAGAATGCCACGCGCCCACCCAGCCTCGCGATCGACGCCGCGGCATTGGCGGCCATGCCGCCCCCGGCTTCCTCGAAGTGGCGCACCGGGATCTTGCCGCTGTCGGCCGGCCACGATTCGACCGTGTATACGCGGTCGAGGGCGGCGTGGCCGACGCAGATGACCAGGGGTTCGCGCTGCGCGCTCACGGGGACGAGGGGCGAGGGGATGCTGGTCAACTTGCTTTCGACAGCCCGAGGGAAATCCAGCGCTGAAAGCACCTGTGATTTGCGCCGAGTTCGAAATGGAACGCGGTCACGGCTTGCCGACTCCGCTCCCCCGCCCCCCCGCCCCTCAAGACAGTTCTCCCGAGAGCCTCTCCCGCAGAACGGTCTTCAGCACCTTCCCGTAGTTGTTCTTCGGCAGTTCCGCGACGAAGCGGTAGGCCTTCGGTCGTTTGAAGCGGGCAATGTGGTCGAGGCAGAGGGCGTCGAGCTCCTTTTCCGCGACCTGCGCGCCGCTGCGAAGCACCACGAAGGCGATCACCTCCTCGCCCCAGTCCGCGTGGCGGCGGCCGACGACGGACACCTCGCTCACGGCCGGATGCTTGAGCAGCACTTCCTCCACCTCGCGCGGGTAGATGTTCGAGCCGCCGCTGATGATCATGTCCTTGGATCGGTCGCGCAACGTCAGGTAACCGTCCTCGTCGAAGCTGCCCACGTCCCCCGTGTGCAGCCAGCCGTTGCGCAGCGTCTGCGCCGTTGCCTCCGGGTTGCGCCAGTAACCGCGCATCACCGACGGGCCGCGCACCAGGATCTCCCCGACCTCGCCCGGCGGCAGCGGCCGGTCCTCGTCGTCGGCCACGCGCACTTCCACCACCGGCTGCGCCACGCCCACCGACGCCAGGCGCGCCTCGTGGCGCGGATGGGCGGCGTCGAGGATGTCCGACCTGGAAAGCACCGTGATGGTCATGGGCGATTCGCCCTGGCCGTAAATCTGCGCGAAATGGGGACCCATGGCCTCCAGCGCGTTGCGGATGTCCTGCAGGTACATCGGGCCGCCGCCGTAGATGATGGTCTTGAGGCCGTCCATCGACGGTGCGTGGCCGCGCGCGTGCGCCACCAGCCGGTGCACCATCGTGGGCGCGGCGAACATGTCGACGCCGCGCCAGTGCGAAAGCAGCGAGAAGATCTCGGCCGGGTCGAAATGGCCGCTCTCCGGGATCACCTGGTTGGCCGCGGCCATGACGTGGGCGAAGTTGTAGTGGCCCGAGCCGTGCGACATCGGGGCGGCATGGAGGATGCAGTCGCCGGGGCCGACCGAATCGACCGTCGCGAAAAAGCACAGCGAAGTCATCATCAGGTTGCCGTGGGTGATCATCACGCCCTTGGGGCGCCCCGTCGTCCCGCTGGTGTAGAACAGCCAGGCCGTATCGTCCGCCGGGGTCTCGTGCAGGGGGACCGGTTGCTCCCCCGCGAGCGCGAGGTAATCCTTCGAACCCACTTCGATCACGTGCGCCAGGTCGGGCAACCCGGACTGGAGGGCGGCCACGGCTTCGGCCAGGTCGGGCGTGACGAAGCACAGCTTCGCCCCGGAATCGCCGAGGATGAACTCCAGCTCCTTCGGATGCAGCTTGGCGTTCATCGGCACCGTCACCAGCCCCGCGATCCAGGCCGAGTACCAGGCCTCGACGTATTGCGGACAGTTGCCCATGGCCATCGCCACGCGATCCCCGGGCCGCAGGCCGAACCGGGCGCGCAGGCCGCCCGCCATCGCGGCGGCACGCCCCATCAGTTCGCCGTAACGGATCCACACGCGGTTGCCCACCGAGACGGCGGGATTGCCGGGATGCGCGGCCGCGGCGCGCGCGAGCAGGGTGGCGATGTTCATGAGGTCAGGGACGAGGGGCGAGGGGCGAGGGATGCGAGTTGGACTTGCGTCCGATGGCGGCGAGTTCGTACGGGAATATCCGGAGTCGCAAAGGCCACTACCAAGTGGTTGCCATCATACTGCCGACTGCGATCCCCCGTCCCTCGCCCCTCGTCCCTCGCCCCTCATTTCACCCCGTACTTCGCCCGGTAGTGCTGCGTGAGCACCTTGCGCTTCTGCAGGTTCAGCTGCGCATTCTGCGGGCTTCCCGCCGCTCGCCTGGGCGCCGGCGGCGGGACGATCGGCCTGCGTTTTGCCATGGTTGCACCTTCCTCCTGCCCGGATCGCAAGACTGCCTGCCACGCCGGGAACTTTTCCGCCTTCCCAGAACCTACAGCACCGACGAAGGTCATAGCACGTGGCAAACATGGACATGCATCCCGCACACATCGCCGAGACCCCGCTGACACGCTGGGTCGAGATCACGCACTCGGTCTTTCCGCCCGACGCACAGGTCACCCATCCGCCGGCGGGCGCGTCGGTGTGGCTGCGCGTTCGCTGGAAGGTCCGCAACGATCCCAAGCGCCCGAACAAGCCGGCGCGTGGCGTGAACATCTACTTCACGCGGGAATTCTGCAAGGCCTACGAGGCGCTCGATCCGTCAGGACAGGCGGCCTGGGACGGCAAGGTGCGTTCCATCCTGGCGCAGCGCTTTGCCGCCTTCGACCCGGACCACAACGCGCCGCACGGCACGCCGATGCCGGCCGAATCCTGGTTCATCACACCCGGCGCAATCCGGTGAAACCGTGACGACGTGACTGTCGTAACTGCCGTGACTATCGAAGAGGCAAGCGGTTCTACGACAGTCACGTCGTCACGATAGTCACGCAGTCACGGCTATTCAGCTCCCATATTCGATGCCCTTGCGGTCCAGCATCCGCAGCATCGCGGTCCAGACCTTGCCGACCTCCGCGCCCCCCGGACCCTGGAACTGCAGGTAGCCCTTCCTGGCCGTCTTGTCGTCGATGCGCTGCACGCCGGCGGGGCCCGCGGCTTGCGCATCGACCTGGATCTGGCACGCCGTGTCCAGGTAATACATCAGCTCGAACGCCTCGCCCACGGTCGCGCCCATCGTCAGCAGCCCGTGGTTGCGCAGGATCATCGCCTTGGAGGTCTTGCCGAGGTTCGCGGCCATGCGGCTGCGCTCGTCGAGGTCCAGCGCGATGCCCTCGTAATCATGGTAGGTCAGCATGCCGTAGGTCCGCAGCGCATGCTGGCTGATCGGCAGCAGTCCCTCCTTCTGCGCCGAGACGGCGACCCCGGCCCGGGTATGCGTGTGGATGACCGCGTTCACCTCGGGTCGCGCCTCGTGCACGCAGCCGTGGATCACGAAGCCTGCGTGGTTATGGCCAAGGCCCGTCGGGTCCTCCACGACATTGCCCTCGTGGTCGATCTTCACCAGGGTCGAGGCCGTGATCTCGTCGAACATCAGGCCGTAGGGATTGATCAGGAAGTGGTCGGTGCCGGGCACGCGCGCGGTGAAGTGCGTGAAGATCAGGTCCGTCCACCGGTACTGGAACGCGAGCTGGTAGCCCGCGGCGAGGTCGCAGCGGACCCGCCATTCCTCCTCGCCGACCTTGCTGCGCAGGCTGGTCGAGGTAATCGATTTGAGCTTCGCCGATTTGTTCGCCATGTTTGCCTCCTCCGGCCGTTTTGAGCCGATGATACTCCGATCTAGCGGTCGAGTTCCGGATAGTGCCGGAAGATCCCGTACTGGTTGAAGGCAAGGCGTCGCTTCGAGGCGACGTAGGCCGCGACGTTCGGGCGCGCGGCAATGCGCGCATGCAGGTCCATCAGGCGGGGATGGTCCGCCGCCTGCCTCTTCAGGGTCCGCGGGAAGGCATAGCCGAGCCCGTCGACGACCTGGAACAGCGACAGGTCGGCGTAGGAGAAACGCCCGGCAATGAAGGGCCGGCGCCTGCCCTGCGCGGCAAGGATGCGCTCGAAGTAGCCGAGGAACCTGGGCATGCGCTCGGTCCTGAAGTCTTTTGCGCGGCGCCTCGCCTCCGGCTTCTGCTGGTGGTAGTAGAGGCTCTTGGCGATCGGGTGGTGGGTATCGTGGATCTCGACCACGAAATCGGCGATCGTCAGCTGCAGCTGGTTGATCCAGAGCCGGGCGGCCTCGTTGCGGGGCGCCAGCCCATGGCGCGGACCGAGGTAGAACAGGATGTTGGCCGTTTGCCCGATCACGAGGCGGCCGGCCTTGAGGAAAGGCGGTGCGAACGGCAGCGCGGGCAGTCCGTCATCGTCGAGCATCCGGCTCATCGCCGCCATTCCCAGGCCCTTGCCGGAGCGACGCGCGATGTCGACGTAGTCCGCTCCCGCCTCCTCGAGGGCCAGCCGGACGAACTCGCCGCGGCCCTGGATCGAGGGCCAGTAGTAGAGTTCATATTTCATATGTCGTGAGGGGTGGGGGGTAAAGCCCAAGTCTAGCTTCAATTGCCGGGGCGTAGCGTCAGCGGTCGTTCGCCTCGCACCTCACGCCTCGCGCCTAAAGCCACCCCATCCCGCCGATCACCGCGCCGGCGGCGATGAGCCACAGCAGGTGGATGCGCGTGCGCCAGACGATGAGCGCGGCCGCGACGGTGAGCAGCACGTGGTGCCAGCCTTCCGTTTGCGCCGTCAGGATCCAGCCGGTGGAAAACATGAGGGCGATCACCAGCGGCGCCATGCCCGCCTTGAAGGCCCGCACGGCACGCCACTGGCGGCGGGCGTGCCCCCAGCGCGCCGCCGCCAGCGCCAGCGTCGTCGAAGGCAGCATGATCCCGGCCATCGTGGCGATGGCGCCCGCCAAACCGGCGGCCTGGTAGCCCATCACCGCGACGAACAGCACATTGGGCCCGGGCGCGGCTTGCGCGATGGCGATGGAGGCGTTGAACTGGGCATCGGTCAGCAGGCCCATGTCGCCGACCAGCACGCGGTGCATGTCGGGCGCGACGGTGATGGCGCCGCCGATGGCCAGCAACGACAGCAGCAGGAAATGGCCGAACAGCGCGGCAATCTCGCCGCCGAAAGGGGTGGGCATCATGTCGCGTCACCCGCGGCATCGGCGCCCAGGCGAAACCAGGCGTACAGGCAGGCGACGAGCCCCGCGCCCAGCAGCATCCACGCCAGCGGCCAGCGCAACAGCGCCACCGCCCCGAACATGCCCAGGCCGAGTCCGAGGCACACCGGCGTGCCCATGGGGTTGGAGCGCAGCGCGACCATGAGCTTCAAGGCCGTGGCGACGATGAGGCCCGCCGACACGGCGCCCATGCCCTTCAACGCCCCGGCCACCACGGGATGGGCGGCGAACGTCGCATACAGGATGGTGATGGCAAGCACCAGGATGGCGGGGATGGCCATCATCCCGGCGAGCGCCGCGAAGGCGCCGCGCCAGCCGAAGAAACGATCGCCGATCATCAGCGCGACGTTGCAGATGTTCGGGCCCGGCAGCACCTGCCCCACCGCGAGGATCTCCACGAACTGTTCCCGCGTCAGCCAGCGCCTTTGCTCGCACAGGACGCGCTGCGCCACGGCAAGCACGCCGCCGAAGCCCTGCAGGGCGAGCCACGTGAAGGTCCAGAACAGGTCGGTCCTGGACGCGGGCCGGGCAGGCGCGGCGGTCTCCTCACCCATGCATCAATGCCAGCAGCTGCGGCCCATAGCGTTCGAGCTTCCTCGCGCCGATCCCGTGGATCGTGGACAGCTCTTCCAGGCTGCCGGGATGGTTCGTGGCGATGGCCAGCAGCGTCGCATCGTGGAAGATCACGTACGCCGGAACGGACTGGCTGCGGGCCTGCTCCGCCCGCCAGGATCGCAGGCGTTCGAGCAGCGGTTCGTGGGCCGCGCCGATGCCGGCCGCTTCCGCCTTGCGCCGCAGGGCCTTGCCCTTTCGCGGCGCCATGCGCCGCATGGCGACAAGTTGCTCCCCCTTCAGGATGGCGCGGCTCGCCTCCGTCAGGCGCAGGGCACCGTAGGCGGCATGGTCCGGTTGCAGGAAGCCCATCGTCACCAGCTGGCGGAAGACATCGCGCCAGGTCGCCTCGTCGAGGTCGGCGCCGACGCCGAACACGCCCAGCGACCCGTGCCCCCACTGGTCCACCCGCCCGGTCGCCTGGCCGCGCAGGACGTCGATGAGGTGCCGGGAGCCGAACCGCTGGCCGGTCCGGAACACGCAGGACAATGCCTTGCGGGCGGCTTCCGTCGCATCCCAGGTCTGCGGGGGCTCCAGGCAGGTATCGCAGTTGCCGCAGGGCGCGCTGCGCTCGCCGAAATACTCGAGCAGGCGCACCCGGCGGCAGCCGGCCGTTTCGCACAGGCCCAGGAGCGCTTCCAGCTTGGCGAAGGACACCCGCCGGTATTCCTCGCTGCCCTCCGATTGCTCGATCATGCGGCGTTGCTGCACCACGTCGCCGAGGCCGTAGGCCATCCAGGCGTCGGCGGGCAGGCCGTCGCGCCCGGCGCGGCCCGTCTCCTGGTAATAGCCTTCCATGCTCTTTGGCAGGTCGAGGTGCGCCACGAAACGCACGTCCGGCTTGTCGATGCCCATGCCGAACGCGATCGTGGCCACCATCACGATGCCGGCCTCCCGCTGGAAGCGCGCCTGGTTTTCCGTGCGTTCGGCCGCCTCCATGCCGGCGTGGTACGGCAGGGCGCGAACGCCCTGCGCCGCCAGCCATTGCGCGGTCTCTTCCACCTTCCTCCGCGACAGGCAGTAGACGATGCCGGCATCGCCGTCATGGCCGTCGCGGATGAAGCGCAGCAATTGCTGCCGCGGATCCTGCTTGTCGACGATGGCGTAGCGGATGTTCGGCCGGTCGAAGCTCGAGACGAACTCGCGCGCGTCCTCCAGCGCGAGCCTCTGCCGGATCTCGGCCCGGGTCTGGGCGTCCGCGGTGGCGGTGAGGGCAATGCGGGGAATGCCGGGAAAGCGCTCGTGCAGCAGCGACAGCTGCAGGTACTCCGGACGAAAGTCGTGTCCCCATTGGGACACGCAGTGGGCCTCGTCGATCGCGAACAGCGCGATCCGGGATTGCGCCAGCAGGTCCAGCATCCGCGGCATGACCAGCCGTTCCGGGGCGACATACAGGAGGTCCAGCGAACCCTCGCGCAGCGCGCGTTCGGTCGCGGCCGCCTCCCTGGCATCCAGCGTGGAATTCAGGAATGCCGCCCGCACGCCGAGCTGCCGCAGGGCCGCCACCTGGTCCTGCATCAGCGCGATCAGCGGCGAGACCACCAGGGCCGTCCCCTCGCGGAGCAGCGCCGGCAACTGGTAGCAGAGGGATTTCCCCCCGCCCGTGGGCATCAGGACGAGCGCATCGCCGCCGTCGCAGACGTGCGCAATGATCTCCCGCTGGGCGCCGCGGAAGGCGTCGAAACCGAACACGGTGCCGAGCAGGTGCAGCGCGCGGTCCGGGGCGCCGCCGCGCCCGGCGGGCTTCGACGGCCAGCGGGGATCCGGGTCCAGCGGGGAGGCTTCGGTCGGTTCCAATGCCTGCCTATTATGGCAGTTGCCGGACAGGCACCGGATCAGGCCTCCTTCGCCTTGGGTGCATCGGGGGGCGGCGCATTGAACTCCGCGGGCAGTTCGATCTTGAACTCGAAGGCCTCCGCGGGCCTGGGTTCGGGTTGCGCCGCGGGCGCGGGATTGGCAGGCTCCACCGCCGCCAGCGCGACCTTCCGGGCCTTCTCGTCCTCCGGCGCGACCGGCGCGGATTCACGCATCTGCGCGGGCACCGCCATGCGCTGCGTGCTCTCGATGTCGGGGGAGTCGCCGGACGCGACCCGGGTCCCGCGCAGCGTCTTGAACAGCAGCATGACGATCTCGTTGGAGGGGATCGGCTTGCTGAAGTAGTAGCCCTGGATCGTGTCGCACCCGAGCTCGCGCAGCAGCGCGAGCTGCTCCTCGGTCTCCACGCCCTCGGCCACCACCTTGAGCTGCAGGCTGTGGGCCATGGCGATGATGGCCTCGACGATCGCCACGTCGTCGCCATTGGCGGGGATGCCGCGCACGAACGACTGGTCGATCTTGACGCTGTCGAACGGGAAGCGCTTGAGGTAGGCGAGCGACGAATAGCCGGTGCCGAAGTCGTCCATCGTGAGGTGGAAGCCCAGCTCCTTGAAGCGGTTGAGCACCTTTTCCGCGTAATCCTGGTTGCTCATCACCGCGCTTTCGGTGATCTCCAGCTCCAGCGATGAGGGATCGAGCCCGGTCTTGCGCACGGTCTCCGCGATGAAATCCACCAGCCCCTTGTCCGCCATCTGCCTGGCGGAGATGTTGATCGCCACGCGCAGCGGGGGCAGGCCGCCCTTTTGCCAGGCCGCGTTCTGCATGCAGGCCGTCTGCGCCACCCAGCGGCCCAGCGGCAGGATCAGCCCCGTCTCCTCGGCCACGGAGATGAACTGCCCCGGCGAGACGATGCCGAACTGCGGGCTTACCCAGCGCACGAGCGCCTCCATGCTGGACACCTTGCCGGTGGCCACGTCCAGTTTCGGCTGGTAATGCAGCACGAACTCGCGGTTGTTGAGCGCGTTGTTCAGGTTGGATTCGAACTCCAGGCGCTGCAGCGAGTGGGTGTTGAGCTGTTCGGAGTAGAACTGGAAGGTGCTGCGCCCCTCCTCCTTGGCCCGGTACATGGCGATGTCCGCGTGCTTCTGCAGCGACTGCGCGTCACGGCCGTCGTTGGGGTAGGTGCTGATGCCGATGCTCGCCGCCGGCCGGTACTGGCGCCCGTGCAGGAGCATGGGCTTGGACAGCGCGTCGAGGATCTTGCGCGCCACGGTGCCCGCCTGGTCTTCCGCGGTCAGCCCTTCCACCAGCACGGCGAACTCGTCGCCGCCGAAGCGCGCGGCGACGTCGATCTTGCGAATGCACCCGTTGAGCCGCTCGGCCACGATGCGCAGCACCTCGTCGCCGGCGTCGTGGCCGAGGCTGTCGTTGATGTTCTTGAAGCGGTCCAGGTCGAAGAACAGGATCGACACCATCTTGTTGTTGCGCTCGGCGCGCTGCAGCGCCTGGTTGAGCGACTGCCGGAACAGGTTGCGGTTGGGCAGCCCGGTCAGCTCGTCATGGTCGGCCAGGAAGCGGGTGCGCTCCTCGGCCTCCTTGCGCACCGTGATGTCCTGCAGGAGCACGCACAGGCGCCGCGCCCGCTTGTCCTCGCCGCGGATGTAATGGCCCCGGGCATAGACGTGCGCCGTCGTGCCGTCGAGGCGCATCATCCGGAACTCGTCGCGCCAGCGCTCGTCGGCCGACTTGGTGGCGTCGAGCAGGTGCTGCTGCACCCGCGTGCGGTCGTCCACGTGGATCCGCTCGAACAGCGCCTCGATGCTGGAGGGCGCATCCGCCTTGTGGCCGCCGAACTGGCGCTCGTAGAACTCGTTGCACCAGATCGTGTCGGTCTTCAGGTCCCAGTCGAGCAGCGCGTCGGCGGTGGCCTTGAAGGCGAGGCTGTAGCGCTCGTTGTCCTGGTAGAGCGCCTGTTCCATGCGGATGCGCCGCGTGACGTCGCGCACGCAGACGATGCGGGCGCCCTGGCGCGCGAACTGCGCGCGGAACGTCGAGAGCTCGGCCTCGAAGGTCGTGCCGTCCTTGCGGCGCTGCGTCCATGTGCCCGCGTCGGTCGACGCCGCGCCGAGCTGGACCAGGGTGTTGACGAGGCGCTCGGCGTCGTCCTCCAGGCCCAGTTCGGTGATCGACAGCTTGAGCAGCTCCTCGCGGCCAAAGCCGTATTCCACCAGCGCGGCAGCATTGGCCTCCAGGATGCGCCAGCGGCGCGTCTCGCAGACCAGCGTCGGCACCGGGCTGCTGTCGAACAGGTGGTGGTATTGCTCTTCGGCGACGCTGGCCGGCGGGACGACCGGCGCCACCAGGGGGCGGGTGGGCGTTGCGGCCGCGGGCGGGACCTGTGCCGGCGCGGACTTCGACTCGGCACGCTCGCGCCGGCGGCCAAGCCGGCGGGCGGCGAACCAGGCGGCCAACCCGCCGAGGAGCAAGCCGGCGATGGCGCCCCGGGGATCTTCGCCCAGTTGCGAAACGAATCCCCCGGAATGGCTGCCGAGGAAGCCCCCGACACTTTCCAGAAAGGATTCAACTGCCTGCAGAATCTCCCCCAGGACGCGCCCCCTTGCCACCCTGACGTGGTTTCAGCCCACCAATTTACACGAAATTGCACCTCCAACCTACTAATTCGTAATGCTTAACTCTCGCGGACACAGAAGCCTCATGCGTCCCCGCAAACCAATGCACCACGAGGCCGGTCTCAATGCCAAGGGCTCGCGCCTGCGCCATCATTCAGCGCTTTCCGACAACGACTCGAAAGGCCCCACCGATGCTGGTCAAATTCGACAGTGACGTCGGCAGCTTCAGCATGGATCGCGACATCGCCGTGCAGCTGCTTCGTGCCATGGGCCACAGCGGCACGGTGCCCGGCGCGATGCTGCCGTCCGACATTCCCGCCGCGCTCGCCCGCCTGAAGGCGATGGCCGGGAAAAGTCCCCCGAGCCCCGGCCAGGCCACGGAGCCGGCGGACGACGACCGGGAAACGCCCGTGTCGATGCGCCAGCGCGCCTTCCCCCTCATCGAACTGCTCGGCCGCGCGGCCGACAAGGGCAAGGAAGTGCTCTGGAAGTAGAATCGGGTTGCTCGGCCCCCGTCGCGGTCGATGCCGATCGCGCCGATGACGCCCAAGCCCGACTTCCAGAACATCGCCACCAACGGCGTCCGCCTGCGCTGCGTCGTCGAAGGCAACGGCCCCCTCGCGGTCCTCGTCCACGGCTGGCCGGAATCCTGGTATTCGTGGCGCCACCAGATCCGCCCGCTCGTCGATGCCGGCTATCGGGTCGTCGTGCCCGACGTGCGTGGTTACGGCGGCAGCGACAAGCCTGCCGCCATCGAAGCCTATGACATGGCCTCCCTCATCGGCGACGTGCTCGGCCTCATCGACCATTTCGGGCAGGCGCAGGCGGTCCTGGTCGGGCACGACTGGGGGGCGCCGATCGTCTGGAACACCGCCGCCCTGCATCCGGGGCGGGTGCGCGCCGTTGCCGCGCTGAGCGTGCCTTACTCGCCCCGGGGCAAGGTCTCTTCGATCGAGCTGTGGCGCAAGCTCTACGCCGACCGCTTTTTCTACCAGCTCTATTTCCAGGAGCCCGGCGTGGCCGAAGCCGAGTTCGAGGCGGATGTGCGCACGGCCCTGCGCAAGCTCTACTTCGCCGGCTCCGGCGACTACGAGCGGGGAATGTTCCGCGCCGGCGCGGCCCCGACGTCGCGCATGCTCGACGCCCTGCCCGACCCGCCGGTCTTTCCCGCCTGGCTCACGGACGAGGACCTCGACTACTTCGTCGGCGAATTCGAGCGCAGCGGCTTTCGCGGCCCGCTCAACCGCTACCGCAACCAGCAGCGCGACTGGGAAATGCTGACGGAGTTGGCGGGTGCCCGCATCACCCGCCCCGCCTGCTTCATCGCCGGCAGCCGCGACGGCGTGCTGCGCTTCGTCCCGGACGTCGACCTGGTGGAAAACATGAAGCGCTGGACGGACGACCTGCGCGTCTGCGAGCTCATCGAGGGCGCGGGCCACTGGATCCAGCAGGAGCGCCCCGGCCAGGTGAACGCGTTGCTGCTGGCGTTTCTCGCTTCGCTCCAGTAGGCGCGCGGGGCCGCACGCCGGCCGCGCCGGGAGGATCGCGCCCGGGCCCGGGATGTTTGTACAATTCGCGCTTTCCGATTCGGCAAGCGGAGGCTCCCATGACGACATCCCCGATGCCCGCCGGCCTCGTCATCGAGGAAATCCTCGCCGGCGAAGGCGCCTGCGCCGTGCGCGGCCAGCGGGTCACCGTGCACTACACGGGCTGGCTCACCGACGGCAGCAAGTTCGATTCCAGCCGGGATCGCGACGACCCCTTCGAGTTCTGGCTCGGCAAGGGCCAGGTCATCCGCGGATGGGACGAGGGCGTGCAGGGCATGAAAGTGGGCGGCAAGCGCAGGCTCACCATCCCGCCGGCGCTGGGCTACGGATCCCGCGGCGCCGGCGGCGTCATCCCGCCGGACGCGACGCTGGTGTTTGAAGTGGAGTTGCTGAAGGTCGGTTGAGGGGAAATCGGTGAGGGGTGAGGACGAAGTGCTGAGTGCTGAGTGCTGAGTGCTGCGTGCTGAGTACTGGGGGAGGCCGTGACGGTCGTGACGGCGCTTCGCTCGTGACGACGCTGCGCTCGTGACGCAGGTGGGAACGGCGTGCTGAGTACTGAGTAAGCCTCCCAAGGTTTACGGCTTTACAACCTTACCCAGTACGCAGCACCCAGTACGCTTTTCTTCACGTGTTCTCTCGTCACGCGCTCATCTCGTCACGTGCTTTCTCGTCACGCGCTTTCCCGTCACGCCCTTACCCAGCACTCAGCACGCAGCACTCAGCACTCAGTACCTGGCATTCAGTCCTCGCTCCTACGCCTGCCCTTTCAGGCCGGCGAGGTACCTCGCGATGATCTCCTGCTCGGTCTTCGTGCGCTGGCTGGTGCGGCAGGGGAAGCGCAGCAGCAGCGAGGCCTTGCCGCCGTCGCCCAGGCGCAACGTCACGCGCGGCTCGGCCGAAGGCATCACGATGAACTGCTCGCCCTCGAGCTCGCGCAACGTGTCGTGGGTCGGCTGGATGAAGTCCGCGCAAGCCTCGATTGCCGCCGCCGCCAGCGCCTGCTTTGCCGCCTCGACGTCGCCCCCCGGGGCCAGCGGCACATTCACCAGCGCCAGCTGGTAGTCGCCCAGGCGCGAATGGTTCTTCACCGCGTGCGCCACGTAAAAGCTGTTCGGAAACTGCACCACCCGCCCGGTGAACAGGTGCTCCTCGCTCATCTCCAGCACCGTCGTCGACAGCAGGGTCTGGTCGATGACCTCGCCCTTGATGCCGTTGATCTCGATCACGTCGCCGAAGGCGAAGCTGCGCGAGGTCGTGCGGTGGATGTAGCCCATCATGGAGGTGATCATCTCCTTGCCGCCGAGCACGGCGGCCAGCGCGAAGGCCGCCAGCGACAGTGCCGCGGCGCGCAGCTCGGTGCGCCAGATGAACGCGATGGCGATCGCGGCGAGGAAGAAGGAGAAATTGCGCCAGAACACCGAGGCGCGCAGCTTGGTCTCGCGCGAAAGCCAGCCCTTGCGGCGCAGGCCGGCGGAGATGATGAGGTTGACGACGATCAGCGCCGCGACGACGACGGCGGTGCTGAAGACCTCGGGAGGAACGCTGTCGAACATGGCGGGATCGTCAGGTCACTGCCATGCCCTGCAGCGCCTGCCACAGGCAGAGCACGCCTTCGGCGAACAGCACGAAGAACGTGATCCCCGCGCCCCACACCCTGCCGAAGCGGAAGCGCGCGGTGAAGGAAAGCGCATAGCCGTGCAGCAGGCGCGAGACGACCAGCGCGACGCCAAGCGCGTGCAGGACGGCGGCGGAAGTCCGGCCCAGCTCCAGCACGAGCATCATTCCCAGCGCGAGGGGCACGTATTCGGCGAAGTTCGCATGGCCCCGTATCACCCGCAGCATCCCCGGATCGCCGCCGTCGCCGAGCGGGATGCCCTTCTGCCGGTACTGCACGACGCGCAGGCTCAGCACGACGTAGAGCACCGCCAGCAGCCCGGCATACAGCGCGGTCACGATCATGGCATCTCCGGCTTGTTGTCCTTCGCTAGTTTAGGGAGCCCGGGGCGGGCCTGTCACCTGCCCGGGCACGGCGGTTCGCCCTGCTTCGATCGATGCGGTCGATGGCACGCGGCCAGGATCGCAAGCCGCGCATGGTAGGGGTTTTGCCGGCACTTTTCGAGTCCGGCATGATGCATGCACCGTTGTCGGGCATGGCAGGGGTATGATGGCCGCCAAAAAAGGAGGACGGACGATGGACATGGCACGTTGGTCGCGACTTGCGCTTGCCGCTGCGGTCTTCCTGGCCGTGGCGCCGCCGGCCCGGGCGGCGGAGCCCCCGCCCGCCTGGGCTTATCCGGTGAATCCCCCGGGCCTGCAGCCGCCCGCGGACGACGGCACCCGCCATCGGGTCCCCGGCAGCGATCGCAGCTTCACCTGGTCCGACCTGCGCAACCTGTTCCAAGTCCCCGACTGGCATCCGCAGGACCATCCTCCGATGCCGGACATCGTCGAGCACGGCGCGAAGCCCGGCGTGTTCGCCTGCGGCTTCTGCCACCTGCCCAACGGCCTCGGCCGCCCGGAGAACGCCAGCCTCGCGGGCCTGCCCGCTTCCTACATCATCCAGCAGGTGCACGACTTCCGCAGTGGCGTGCGCCGCAGCGCCGAGCCCGCCTCGCTTCCCATCAACTTCATGACGGCCACGGCAAAGCACGTGAACGACGAGGACCTGCGGATTGCCGCCGAATACTTCGAGAGCCTGCGGCCCCGACCCTGGATCCGCGTGGTGGAAACCGACACCGTGCCGAAGACCGAGGTCGGCGGCTGGATGCTGATAGAGGCGAAGCAAGGCGGACGCGAGCCCATCGGCACCCGCATCATCGAAATGCCCGAAGACCTCGAGCGCACCGAATTCCGCGACCCGGGCTCGGGCTTCATCGCCTATGTGCCGGTCGGCAGCGTCAGGCGCGGAGAAGCGCTGGCCTCGGGCGCGCAGGGCGGGATGACCGCCTGCGCCGCCTGCCACGGCGCGGGCCTGAAGGGCCTGGGACCCGTGCCCGCCCTGGCCGGGCGCTCGCCAAGCTACCTCGTGCGCCAGCTGTTCGACATCAAGCACGGCACCCGCAACGGCGCATGGGCGGCACTCATGAAGCCGGTCGTCGAGCAGATGTCCCTGGAGGACATGGTGGACATCGCGGCGTACACCGCGTCGCTGGCGCCCTAGGGGAAGAGGAAAGAGGAAAGGGGAAAGGTTAAAGTGAAGATCCCGAACCCAGGGGCTTCCCCCTTTCCTCTTTCCTCTTTCCTCTTTTACCTTTTACCTTTCACCTTTTACCTTTCACCTTTCCCCTTTTTTCCTGACCTCCGCGACCGCGGCGGTCGCGCCCTGCTGCAGGAAGTAGTTGTCGTAGAGCACCGTCACCAGGCGAAAGCCCATGGCGATCATCTCGCGGGCCATTTTCGTCGAGCCGCAATGCATGCAGGGCACCACGCCATGGCGCCGGCACGCCTCCAGCATTTTCCCCACCGCCTGCAGCACCACCGGGTCGTTGGGCACCCCGCCGTTGGGGTCCGCGCCGTAGGAAATGGACAGGTCGCTCGGGCCGATGTAAGCCGCGTCCAGGCCGGGCACCGACAGGATCTCGTCGAGGTTCCCGATCGCCTGCTTCGTCTCGATCATCGCGATCGTGGCGAGCGTGCCGTCCGCCTCCCGGAGGTGGTTGCCGCCGCCGTACCAGGCGGCGCGCACCGGGCCGTAGCTGCGATAGCCCCGCGGCGGGTAGCGGCAGGCGCCGACGAAGGCCTCGCAATCGGCCCGCGTGTTGATCATCGGGCAGATGACGCCGTAGGCGCCGGCATCCAGCAGCTTCATGAGGATGCCCGGCTCGTTCCAGGGCGCGCGCACCAGCGGGGTGACCGACGTCGTGCTGATCGCCTGCAGCATCGTCACCGCCGTCTGGTAGTCGATGTGGCCGTGCTGCAGGTCGACGGTGAGGGAATCCCAGCCGGCCTGCGCCATGTTCTCCGCGGCGATGGAACTCGGGATGCCGCACCAGCCGTTGATCACGGCGCCGCCCTGCGCCCAGATCGTTCTCAGGTTGCTTGCTCGCATTGGATGTCAGGAAAAGGGTTGATCGTAATTGCCGTGAATACCGTGAAGGCCGTGAATACGTGAATACCGTGAATGCCGTGACTACGTGACGACGTGACTGCCGTGACTGCGGCCAGGCGCAAAGAGCGCTCTTGCATTTCATGCATCTACGACAGTCACGCCGTCACGATAGTCACGATATTCACGGCCCTTACGGCAGTCACGCCGTCACGGCCTTTACGGCAGTCACGCCGTCACGATAGTCACGTCGTCACGACATTCACGGTATTCACGACATTCACGGCCTTTCCGCGATCGAGGCGGTTGCTCATTCACTCCTTCACGCATTCACTCATTCACCATTCACGCCTTTGTCGTTCCTGAGCTCGGCCATCATCTGCCGGATCCCGGCCACCTCTTCGCGCAAGGCATTCAGCTCCGCCTGCAGCCCGGCCAGCGTCGGGTCTGCGGCGCCTTCCTGCGCCGCAGGGGCCCCGGCATCCGCTTCGACCGGGCCGCCGAGCAGCTGGGCCCAGCGGTGCTCGCGCGCGCCGGGCGCTTTGGGCAGGCGCACGACCAGGCCGCGGCCGGCCATGTCCGCGAGGTAGGCATCCACGCTGGACAGGTCGGCGAAACGGTACAGGCGCTCGCAGGCCGTCCGCAACTCACCTGGCGTCTGCGGGCCGCGCAGCATGAGCGTGGTCACGAGCGCCGTGGTGCCGGCATCGGTGCCCAGCACCTGCGGCAGGTTGTGCGAGTAGCGCACCACGCGGCGTGATGCGCCCCAGCTGTGGGTGACGAGCTTCCTGTCCTTGAGGGCGTCCAGCGCCGCCTGCGCCTCGTCCTCGGCGACGGACATGACCGGATCGCGGCTGGTCTTCTGGTTGCAGCCCGCCACCAGGGCGTTGAGCGAAAGCGGGTAATAGTCCGGGGTGGTGAGCTGCTTCTCGACGAGGACGCCCAGGACGCGTTGTTCGAGCGGGGACAGCAGCGGCAGCGGATCGGCCATGGCGGGAAAGGGACCAAAGCCGGGAGTGTAAATAAAAACTGCGTGCGCCGTCGCCGGCGGCACGCAGCAAAGGGAGGCTGTTACAGGCCGAGGCGCCAGGTGCCCGGCTTGCCGGCGCATCTGCGCGATGGACGGTTGCGCAATGCCCGGCGCCGGCCTGCGACCCGACGTCACGGCTGGAACGGTACCGCCTGCCGGCCGGCCGGGACATCGGGGAAACCGCCGGGCCGCGCTTCGAAAATCCCGACCCCCGCCGCCCGAAGGGCCAAAAGGGCCGGGAAACCACCCGGGCGGCTCCGGCCCCGTGGTTTGCCTCCGATCAGGCCATCGCCACTTCCGGCTTGCGGAACAGCGTGTCGGGATCCGCGTCCATGCCGTGGCGGACCGCGTCCTCGACCCGGTCGAGCAGCACGATCTTCAGCTTCTCCCGCGCGTCCGCCGGGACGTCGTCGATGTCCTTCTCGTTGCGCCTGGGCAGCATCACGGTGCGGATGCCCGCCCGTTGCGCCGCCAGCACCTTTTCCTTCACGCCGCCGATGGGCATCACCAGCCCGCGCAGCGAGATCTCGCCGGTCATGGCCACGTCCGAGCGCACCGGCTTGCCCGTCAGCAGCGATACCAGCGCCAGGAACATGGCCACGCCCGCGCTCGGCCCGTCCTTCGGGGTTGCGCCGGCCGGCACGTGCACGTGCACGTCCAGCTTGTCGAGCGCATCGCCGACATGGGTCTTGGCGAGCGTGAGCGCGGCTTGCGCGGACTCCTTCATCACCTCGCCGAGCTGGCCGGTGAGGATGAGCTTGCCCGAGCCCGGCACCTTGGAGGCCTCGATGAACAGGATGTCCCCGCCCACCGGCGTCCACGCCAGGCCCGTCGCCACACCCGGCACCGAAGCGCGTTGCGCCAGCTCGTTCTCGAAGCGCTTCGCCCCGAGGATGCCATGCAGGTCGCCTTCCATGACCTCGACGTGGGCCACGCCGCCCTCCGCGACCTTCATCGCGGCCGAGCGCAGCACCGCGCCCAGCTCGCGCTCCAGGTTGCGCACGCCCGCCTCGCGCGTGTAGTCCGCGATGATGCTGCGGATCACGTTTTCGGGCAGCGTCACCTGCTCCGGCTTGAGGCCGTTGGCCTCGAGCTGGCGCCTGACGAGGTAGCGCTTCGCGATCTCGAGCTTCTCCTGCTCGGTGTAACCCGGGAGCTGGATGATTTCCATGCGGTCGCGCAGCGGCCCGGGGATCGTGTCGAGCACGTTGGCCGTGGCGATGAACAGGACCTTCGACAGGTCGTAGTCCACCCCGAGGTAATTGTCGCGGAACTTCGCGTTCTGCTCCGGATCGAGCACCTCGAGCAGCGCGCTCGACGGGTCGCCGTGGAAGCCGCCCGCGCCCAGCTTGTCGATCTCGTCGAGCAGCAGCACGCCCGCGCGCGATTCCGCCCGGCGGATGGCCTGGATGATGTTGCCCGGCAGCGCGCCGATGTAGGTGCGCCGGTGACCGCGGATCTCGGCCTCGTCGTGCGTGCCGCCCAGCGCCACGCGCTGGAACTTGCGCCCCGTGGCGCGCGCGATCGACTGCCCGAGCGAAGTCTTGCCCACGCCGGGCGGGCCGACGAAGCACAGGATCGGGCTCTTGCCGTTCGGGTTGAGCTTGCGCACGGCCAGGTGCTCGAGGATGCGGCGCTTGATCTTCTCGAGGCCGAAGTGGTCCTCGTCCAGCACCTTGCGCGCCTGCGCGATGTCGATCGCCGGCGTGTCCTCGACCTTCCAGGGCAGCTCGCCCAGCCATTCGAGGTAGGTGCGCAGCATCGAGCCTTCCGCGCTGCCCTCGCCCATGCGCTGCAGGCGCTTGAACTCGCGGGAGGCGTGCTTGTACACATCCCCGGGCATGCCGGCTTCGTCGATGGCCTTCTTCAGCTCCTCGAGCTCGGCTGCCGTGTCCTCGCCCTCGCCCAGCTCCTTCTGGATCTGGCGCATCTGCTCGCGCAGCACGTGCTCGCGCTGGCGCTCGTCGAACTCGGCGCGCGTCTTGTCGCCGATCTCCTTGGAGAGCTTGAGCACGTTCACCCGCTCGCTGAGCAGGCCCAGCACCTTGTCGAGCCGGCGCTTCAGGTCGAAGGTCTCGAGCACGGCCTGCTTTTCCTCGCTTTTCACGTCCACGAGGTTGGCGACCATGTCGGCGAGCAGCGCGGGCGAATTCATCGCCTGCACCACGCCCACGAGCTCGTCGGGCACGTTCGGCAGCAGCTGGATCGCCTCCACCGCCCGCTCCTTCAGTTGCAGGAAGCGGGCCTCGATGTCGGGACCGGCCTCCTCGGCCGGGTCGACCACGGCGACGCGGGCGACGAGGAAGGGCCAGCCCTCGAGGAACTCGAGCACGCGAAAGCGCGCCTGGCCCTGCACCACCATGTGGTGGGAGCCGTCGTTGCCGGCGATGTAGCGCACGACCTGCCCCGCCGTGCCGACCCAGTACAGGTCCGCCGGGTCGACAGCATCCTTCGACGGATCGCGCTGGAGCAGGAAGCCGATGCGGCTCTCGGTGCGCGCCGCTTCCTGCGCGGCGGCGACCGAGGCGGCCCGGCCCATGCTGATCGGGGACATCACGCCCGGGAACAGCACGGCGTTTCGCAGCGGCACGATGATCATCGCGTCGGGAGGCAGCGCCTTGCCCGGACGCCCGTTGCCGGGGGCGGCGCCGGGCTGGGCCGGCCGCGCCGGTTCATCCGGCGAGAGCGCTTCCTGCGCCAGCCAGGGTTGTGCCGTGGGCCACTGTTTCATGACGACTCCTTCCTGCGAAAAATCAGGGTAAGACACCCGTCCTGCATCTTTTTGCCGGCCAGCACCAGCGCCTGCATGGGCAGGGCGATGCGCCTCTGGAAGCGTCCGTAGGGAATCTCCAGCGCCCGGATGCGGGCGGCGCGCCCATCCCCGGCATGGGTCGGGAAGGGACGACGCGCGCTGACCGCGACCGCGTCCGGCTCCAGCGAAACCACCACCGAGCCGGCTTCCACGCCGGGGAGCGCGACCTCGACCCGGATCTCATCCGGTCCCTCGATCACGTCCACGGGCGGCTCCCACGCGGGCGCCTGCGCCCGCCCGGGCGGCAAGGCAGCGGGCTGGAAGAATTGCCGGTGCAGGCGGTCGGCCTGCTCCAGCAACGACAGGGCTTCGCCCCACATCAGTCGGGAAAGGTCGCGGGAATTCATCGGCTGCACTCCATGGGCGCTACATGGCGGCGGGGCGGGCGGAATCAAGCGCCGAAGCGCGCCGGGGGGCGGGGCGGGCGGGACGAGGGGCTGGACGGGAGGGACGGGAAATCATCCAGGTTCGAGGCCCTCGCCCTGGGCGCCCGGCGTGGACTGCAAGATGGCTTCTGCACCGCCAATTTCAAGGGCGGGTCTGCCCCCCCGCGCTCCCCCGCCCCTTCTCCCGCCTGCTAGGGAAGCACGCGCACCACCCGAAAGCCCAGGTCGCTCTCCTTCGCGCCGACGAACCTGAAGCGGTCGGAATTGCGCAGGTAGTACTTCTCGTTCTCCAGGAAGGAGCCGCCGCGGAAGCCGCGCTGCGTGCAGTCGCCCTTGAGGTTGGCCGTCCCGTCGACCGGGGCACCGCGCCATTGCAGGCCGGTGGGCAGGCAATCCTCCACCCACTCCGACACATTGCCGATCATGTCATGCAGCCCGAAGGCGTTCGGCTTGAAGGAGCCCACCGGGGCCACCTCGCCGAACTTGTCGTCGCAGGGCAGCGGCTCGTACTCCATCTCGATCTGCTGCCTGCCGCGCTTGTCGTAGACGTTGGCCACCGCGCAGACCTTCGCCGGCGGGATGTTCAGGAAGCGATGCCGCTCGTCGGTGCCGGAACGATACGCATATTCCCATTCCGCCTCGTTCGGCAGCCGGTAGGTCTTCCCGGTCTTTTTCGACAGCCATTTCGCATAGTCGACCGCGTTGTCCCAGGAAACGTAGACCACCGGGCGCCGGCCCTTGCCGCGCCCCTTGTCGTCGACCTTCGGGCAGGCCTGCTCGGCCACACAGGCCTCCCATTCATCGAAGGTCACCTCGTACTTGCCCATGGCGAAGGGGCGGTCGAAGGTGACCGGGCGCACCGGGCCCTCGTGGTGGTAGCGCCCCGAATCGCCCGGCACGTAGGGCATGGCGAACCTGCCCGCCGGCACCACGACCACGACCGGACATTTCGGGCAATCCTGGATCACCTTCCCCGCCTTCGGATAAGCCTGCAGGTCGGGCCGGGCCGCCTCGACCGGCGCCTTGTCCGCCAGGTAGGTGCGCGCGTCGATCGCGTGCGGCCCGTTCGGATCGAGCTTGAGGGCGCGCTGGAAGGCCTCGCGCGCCTTGTCCTTCCGGCCGAGTTGCCACAAGGCCACGCCCAGGAGGTGCTGCGCCGTGGCATTGCCGGGCTCCGCTTTTGCCTGCGCCGCGAACCGTTCGGCGGCTTCGTCCGCCCTGCCCTCCTCCATCAGCGCGTTGCCCTCGCGGATCCAGCCCGGGACCTCCACCTCCTGCGGCAGGTCCGGCGCGTCGGGCGAACGCTCGTCCTCCTCCTGCGCCAGGACGCAGGAGGACGTGACGATCGTGACGATCGTGACGATCGTGACGACGCCCTTCAGCCAGGAAACTTGGGGCTCCATTGCCATACGCTCCTCGATTTTCTTCTTGGAATGCATACGAAACACGCTTTTGCGATCGTCACGATAGTCACGCCGTCACGTCGTCACGGCCTTTTCAGTCGCCAGCGCACCCGCGCCCGCACCAGGTCGACATTCTGCTTGAAGAGATAGAGGTTGTCGGTATAGGCGAGCGGCGTGTTGATCCGGTTCACCGCCCGCTCGATCCCGTCCAGGCGCTCGAGCAAGGCCTCCAGCCTCTCCTGGCCGGGCTGCTCGTCGAGCTCGAGCTCGACTTCCTTGAGGCGCGCGTACCAGCGGTAGATCCGCGACCGCACGCGCCAGCGATAGATCGGCGGGACGATGCGCGTCAGCGGCACCACGAGCGCGAGCGCGGGCAGCAGGATGATCCAGAGCCGGTCGACGAGCACCGCGACCCAGTACGGCAGGTAGCGCTGCAGGAAGGGCGGGCCCGCCTTGTAGTAGCGCCGGGCCTCGCTGCTCAGCGGGAATTCCGCGTTCAGGGGCGCCGGGAAGTCGCCGGCCCTGCTCAGCAGGCCGGCGTTGCCATGGATCTCCGTGGCGGCGCGCATCAGCAGGAACGCCAGCGCCGGGTGCAGCGTGTCGCGGGCGAGCAGGTTGGCCGTCGGCGACACCAGCGCAACGTCGGCCGCGGGAATGTCATTGATGAAATCGAACACACCCCGCGGCAGCGTCAGCCGGGTGAGGTAGGGAAAACGCCGGGTATAGGCTTCGGCGCGTTCCAGGCTGAGCAGGCGGATGCCAGGCGCGGCGACCAGCTTCTCGACTATGGGCGAATCGGCGGGCGCAACCAGGAAAAAACCGTCGATCCGGCCCGCCAGCAGCAGGTCCATCGCCGCCTGGCCGGTATCCGGCGTCAGCACGGTGGGCGGCATCACCGTGGCATTCACCGCCAGCAGTTGCAGCGCCAGCGCGCGGGTGCCGCTTTCCTCCGGGCCGATCGCGAGGCGTTTGCCCTTGAGGCCGCCGAAATCGCGGGCCTCGGCGCCCCGATAGAACACCCACAGCGGCTCGTAGTAGATGGCACCCAGCGAGAGCAGGTGCGGGGCATTGGCGGCGAAAGCCGAGCCGCCCTGGAAAAAGCCGACCTCGACGCCGGAATCCTCCGCCATGAGGCGCGATACATTCTCCTGGGAACCCGCCGAGGGCCGCAGCTCCAGCGTGACCCCGTCGCGCGCGAGGATCTCCCGGTAGCGCAGGGCGTACATGTGGTAGCCGCCATCCTCCGCCCCGGTGCTCATCACGATGTGGCGCGGCGGCCCGGGCTCGACGAAAAACATCGCCACCACCACCACGAGGACGATCGTCGCCGCCACCGGCGCGGCGGCCATCCACAGGTCGCGGGAGTTGATGCGCTGGAAGGTCTTGCGGATCATGGGGACATTCTAGCGGGTGTCCGGGGCGGCGCCCGAAGGAGGTCGAGGGACGGGGGACGAGGGACGAGGGAGCAGCGCGGGCAGGCAAGCACAACTGACTTGGCGATGAACCAGCATGACCTCATGCAGATCGGGAATTCTCGACAATCGTGATGAACCGGCCAACGTCCCTCGCCCCCCGTCCCCCGTCCCTCGCCCCTCGTCCCCTTCCCTCTCACTGCCTTTCATCCCTGCGCGCCCCTAGCCTCCCGCCGCTTTTGCGATTACCCTTGCGCTCGCCGCAGCCGACAAGAAGGACCGCATCTTGCCGTACCGCAAAAGACTCAAAACCCTTTCGCCGGCGCTCCTGCGCGGCGTGCGCCGGGGCATCGAGAAGGAAAGCCTGCGTGTCGCGCCGGACGGCTCGCTCGCGCTGACGCCCCATCCCGCGGCGCTGGGATCGGCGCTCACGCATGACCACATCACGACCGATTTCAGCGAATCCCAGCTCGAGCTCATCACCGGCGTGCACGACACGGTGGACGGCTGCCTCGACGAGCTCACCCGGATCCACCAGTTCGTCCACCGCAACATCGGCGACGAGACGCTCTGGTGCTGCAGCATGCCTTGCGCCCTGCCCGCCGACGACCGGATCCCGCTCGGGCGCTACGGCACGTCCAACGTCGGCATGGCCAAGACGGTCTACCGGCGCGGGCTGTCGAACCGCTATGGCAGCCGCATGCAAACCATCTCCGGCATCCACTACAACTTCTCGGTTCCGGAGGCCGCCTGGCCGCTCCTGCAGCAGGCGGCCCAGGCCGGGGGGCCGACCCAGACCTTCCAGGACGCGGCGTACTTCTCGCTCATCCGCAATTTCCGCCGGCACTCCTGGCTGCTGATGTACCTGTTCGGCGCTTCGCCCGCGGTGTGCAGCAGCTTCGTGGCGGGCCGCGACCACGGCCTGCAGCCGCTCACCGAGGGCAACCTCCACCTGCCCTGGGCCACCTCGCTGCGCATGAGCCCCCTGGGGTACCAGAGCGCCGCGCAATCCTCGCTCGCGGTGAGCTACAACAACCTCGACACGTATGCCTACTCGCTGTCGGACGCGCTCACCCATCCCTATCCCGACTACGAGAAGATCGGCATCCGCGACGGCGACGAATACAAGCAGCTGTCCACCACGCTGCTGCAGATCGAGAACGAGTTCTACGGCACCATCCGCCCCAAGCGCCCGATCCGGCAGGGGGAGCGCCCCGTGCATGCCCTGCGCGAACGCGGCGTCGAGTACGTCGAGGTGCGCCTCATGGACCTCGACCCCTTCTGCCCCATCGGCATCACCGAGGCGACGATCCGCTTCCTCGACATCTTCCTGCTGCACTGCCTGCTCTCGGACAGCCCGGCCGATACGCCTGCCGAGATCGTGGTGCTGGCGCGCAACCAGCTGCTCATGGCGCGCCAGGGGCGCGACCCCGCGCTGGTGCTCACGCGCGACCGGCATTCGCTCAGCCCCGCCGAATGGGGTGGCGCATTGCTGGCCGAGTACGCCCCCATCGCCGAGGCGCTGGATGCGGCCCACAAGGGCAGCGCCTACCGGGACGCCTTGCAAAACGCGGCAGCGCTCCTGCGCCAGCCATCCGCCACGCCCTCCGCCCGGGTGCTCGCGGAAATGGCCGCGCGCCATGCCAATTCCTTCACCGACTTCGGGCTTGCACGCTCCCTGCAGTACAAGAAGGACCTGCTCGCCCTGCCCTGGTCGCCGCGGGACGAGGCCACCGCACGCGCGGATGCCGCCGCGTCCCTGGTGGAGCAAAAGCGCATCGAGGCGACCGATTCGATGCCCTTCGAGGTCTACCGGCAGCACTACCTTTCCCGGAATCGGCTGAAAGCGCGCAGAGCAGCAAACGCGTGACAAGTCACTCGTCACTCGTCACCCGTCACGGAATTTGAAAGCAAGGACCGGAGTTTCCCGATCCCCCGGAAGTCCCATGATGCGGGTCACGGGCAGGCGTGCCGCCTGCCATGACCGCAGAGGAGCACTATCATGGGCATCATGCAAGGCAAGCCGATCCTGCAACCGGACTACGCCGGCGACGACGCGCGCTGGGAGGCAGTCGCGCGCCGTGACCGCGGCGCCGACGGGCACTTCTATTATTCGGTGCGCACCACCGGCGTGTATTGCCGGCCTTCCTGCGCGGCGCGCCTGCCCCTGCGCAAGAACGTCGCCTTCCATGCCACGCGTGAGGCGGCCGAGCGCGCCGGCTTCCGGCCGTGCAAGCGCTGCAAGCCGGACCAGGGCGGCATCGAGGCCCTGCATGCGGCGGGCATTGCGGCCGCGGGCAAGCTGATCGAAAGCTCGGAACAGCCCCCGTCCCTCGACGCGCTCGCGGCAGCGGCGGGCATGAGCCGCTATCACTTCCACCGGGTCTTCAAGGCAGCCACGGGCCTGACGCCCAGGGCCTATGCCGCCGCCCATCGCGCCCGGCGCGTGCGCGAGCACCTGCGCCAGGGTGAAACCGTGACGCAGGCCCTGTATGGCGCCGGCTTCGGTTCCAGCGGGCGCTTCTATGCGAAGGCCGGCGACAGCCTCGGCATGGCGCCGAGCCGCTTTCGCGCCGGCGGCGCGGGCGAGACGATCCGCTTCGCAGTGGGCGAATGCTCGCTGGGTGCGATCCTGGTGGCGGCCACCGCCAGGGGCCTCTGCGCCGTCAGCCTGGGCGACGATCCGCAGGCGCTGGTCGAGGAAGTGCAGCAGCGCTTCCCGAAGGCCCGCCTGGTCGGCGGCGACCGCAAGTTCGAGCAGTGGGTGGCGCGCGTCGTCGGGTTCGTCGAATCCCCCCGCATCGGGCTCGACCTGCCGCTGGACATCCGGGGCACCGCGTTCCAGCAGCGGGTCTGGCAGGCCCTGCGGGAAGTGCCGCCCGGCCACACCGTCAGCTACGCGCAGGTCGCCCGCCGCATCGGCGCGCCCGCCGCCGTGCGCGCCGTCGCCCAGGCCTGCGGCGCCAACGCCATCGCGGTCGCCATTCCCTGCCACCGGGTCATACGCCACGACGGCAACCTGTCCGGCTATCGCTGGGGCGTCGAACGCAAGCGCGCCCTGCTCGACAAGGAGCGCCCCCCGGTCCCGCCAACGGCGGGGAAGTCCTGATGCTGCAAGCCATTCGCACGGCGCTTCGGCAGGCCGGCAACCGTGTCCACGAACTGGACTGGGAACCCCTGGAGGAACAACTGGATGCGCAAGGCCATGCGACGATCCCCGCGCTGCTCTCGCGAGACGACTGCGACGCGCTGGCGGCGATGTACGCGGACGCGGATCGCTTCCGCAGCCGGGTCGTGATGGCGCGGCACGGCTATGGAAGGGGCGAGTACCAGTACTTCGCGTATCCGCTGCCGGAGCCGGTGGCTTTCCTGCGGGACGCCTTGTACCCGCCGCTCGCCGAGGTCGCCAACCGCTGGCAGGCGTCCCTGGGGCTCGACACGCCATTCCCCGACGATCACGCGGCGTTCCTGAAGCGCTGCCACCAGGCGGGCCAGCGGCGACCGACGCCGCTGCTGCTGCGATACGGCGCCGGCGACTACAACTGCCTGCACCAGGATTTGTACGGGGCGCAGGTCTTCCCGCTGCAGGTCGCCGTGCTGCTCTCGGAACCGGGGCGGGATTTCACGGGCGGCGAGTTCGTGCTCACCGAACAGCGGCCGCGCATGCAATCCCGGGCCATGGTCGTGCCCCTTCGCCAGGGCGACGGCGTGGTCTTCGCCGTCAACGACCGCCCCGCCGCGGGCAAGCGCGGATTCCATCGCGTCAAGATGCGCCATGGCGTCAGCCGCATCCTCTCCGGGCACCGCCACACCCTCGGCGTCATTTTCCATGACGCGACATGACAAGCGCGGGCACAGGCGGGAAGGTCCCGGGGAACGGGTCAGGAACTCGGTGCTGAGTACTGAGTACTGAGTGCTGCGTGCTGAGTACTGCGTGCTGCGAAAGAGAAAAGGCCGAAGGCGCTGGAGCCATTACTCAGCACTCAGTACGCAGCACCCAGTACGCCTTTCGTCACGTCCCTTCTCGTCACGGCCTCACCCGTCACGAGCGCAGCGTCGTCACGGAACGAAGTGGCGTCACGGAGCGCAGCGGCGTCACGGCTTCACCCGTCACGGCCTCGCGACCAGCCGCAGGAACTCCTCGCGCGTGGCGGGCGAATCCCGGAAGGTGCCGAGCACCGACGAGGTGACCATCTCGGAGTTCTGTTTCTGCACGCCACGCATCATCATGCACAGGTGGCGCGCCTCCATCATCACGCCCACGCCCTGGGCGCCGATCTCCTCCATGACCACGCGCGAGATCTCCTCGGTCAGGCGTTCCTGAAGCTGCAGCCGGCGCGCGTGCATGTCGACCAGTCGCGCGAGCTTGCTGAGGCCGAACACCTTCCCCGTGGGGATGTAGCCGATGTGGCAGCGGCCGAAGAACGGCAGCATGTGGTGCTCGCACAGGCTGTAGACCTCGATGTTCTTCACGATGACCATGCTGTTGGTCTCCTGCGTGAAGACGGCATCGTTGATCACGGCCTTGAGGTTGGCGCGGGCGCCGGAAGTCAGGAACTCGAGCGCCGCGGCCACACGCGTCGGCGTCTTGAGCAGGCCTTCCCGCCCGGGGTCCTCGCCCAGCTCGACCAGGAGTTGCCGGACCAGGGAAGCGATTCTCTCGGTGTTGGGGACCATGGCGTTCCTCCAGGAGGGAAAATGCGGGATGGGTGCGCAATCCGCGACGAACAAGAGTCTAGTGCAATTCCTCCCCTTGCCGCCGTTCCTGTCCTTGCCCCCTAACTCCTTTCCGACGGTTCCCGGCCGGCGGACGCATCGGTGGGACGCCTAGGGCGTGAATCCAATCGATGCCCCTCCCAACGACGCCGTTCCAGATCATCGATCGCCCGGTGCAGGCTCCGGGACTTGCGATTCCGGTGCCAGAGCATCCACAGCACGCCCGCCGCACAAGCGGCAAGTACGACCATGGCCAATGCGAGCCCGGCCCCCTTCCCTTGCGCATCCTCCCGGCTCTGCGTACTCGCGGTTCCCCTGGCCTCCGCCAACGGCAGGCGGCCACCGGCGCGAATGCATTCCTCGACCGTGGAGAACTGTTCGTACGACTTGAGCCTCGCGTAGTGGGGACTTTCCGGTGCATGGCAGATTCCGCCTTGGGACAGCCGAACGGCGGCCTCCGACGCCACGGCTGGATGAAGGCTCGCCATGACCAACCCTCCGAGCAAGGCAATGAATCGTTTCATGTCCGGGCGACGGCTCCAAGGCTACAATCCCCCCATGGTGCACCAGCAGGCATTCGAAATCCAAACGCGCGGCCGCGCAACGGCGAACATTACGGACAAGGTGGCCCGGGTGGTGGACGCCAGCGCCATCCGCACGGGCCTGTGCAGCGTGTTCCTGCAGCACACCAGCGCTTCGCTGGTCCTGACCGAGAACGCCGATCCCGACGTGCGCCGCGACCTGGAGACGGTGCTTTCACGCCTGGCGCCGGATGGCGATCCCGCCTATGTCCACGACACCGAGGGCGATGACGACATGGCGGCCCACGCGCGCTCGGTCCTGACCTCGAACAGCATCACCCTTCCCGTCGGCGGCGGGCACCTGTTGCTGGGGACCTGGCAGGGGCTGTTCCTGTGGGAGCACCGCACGTCGCCGCAAGCGCGCACCGTGGTCGTGACGGTCCTGGGCGAATGACCGGACCGGCCTCCTGCATTCGGCTATCATGGATTTCATTTTCCCGGGGGCACCATGATCACCCTGCAGCATGAAGGCAGCCTCACCGTCGTCGGCGTGTTCGGGACCCTGGAAGTCGAGGATTTCCAGCGCATCGAGGCCGCCCTGGAGCAGCAGCTCGCCCAACACGGTCGCATCGACCTGCTGGTCGACCTCACCGGGATGCTCGAGTGGACGCTGGATACCGCACTGGAAGACATCCGCTTCATGCGCGAGCACGCGCGCGATGTCGGCCGCGTCGCGATCCTGAGCACCCGCGAAGCCGTCATCTGGTCGGCGCTGCTGTCGCGGCTGTTCGTCGCCGCCGAGGTGCGCGTGTTCGACGACGAGACCGCCGCCCGCGCCTGGATGGACGAGATCGGCTGAGGAAAGGGCGGAGGGCGGAGTACTGAGTACTGAGTGCTGCGTACTGAGTGCTGAGTGCTGAGTGCTGAGTGCTGAGTGCTGAGTGCTGAGTGCTGAGTGCTGCGTACTGAGTACTGCGTGCTGCGTAACGGCCCCAACGCCTTCGGCCTTATTCTCCTTCCCAGTACTCAGTACGCAGCACCCAGTACGCCTTTCGTCACGTCTCTTCTCGTCACGGCTTCACCCGTCACGAGCGCAGCGTCGTCACGGAACGAAGTGGCGTCACGATCAGTACGCAGCACCCAGCACGCCTTTCGTCACGTGTTTTCTCGTCACGTCTCTTCCCGTCACGGCTTCACCCGTCACGAGCGCAGCGTCGTCACGAAACGAAGTGGCGTCACGGAGCGCAGCGGCGTCACGGCTTCACCCGTCACGCCCCTTCCCGGCTTCACCCGCCCCGGATCCCCAGGACGCCATCCATCACCGCCCGTGTCGCGAACCCGGCCCGTTTCAACCGCTTCTCCACTTCCTTCGGCACGTCACGCCCGCTGGTGAGCTTGTTGGGCGTTCCCGTGTAGTGGAACAGCCGGCCCCGGGGGCGGATCACGCGGGCGAGCTGGTCGTAGAACGCCTGGGAGTACAGCTCGCCCGCGAGGCCGAAGCGCGGCGGGTCGTGCAGGATGGCGTCGAACGAGGCGTCGCCGAGCTTCTCGACCTCCACCGCCACGTCGCCTTCGGTGAGCGACAGCGCGCCACCCGCCGCGGGCGACCAGGGGTTCAGGCCGCGCAGCCAGCGCACGTCGGGATCCTTTTCGAAGGAGACGATCCGGCGCGCCCCGCCCTGCAGGCACCACGCGGCGAAATAGCCCAGGCCGCCACAGGTGTCGAGGATGTCCTTGCCGCGCGGCTCGACGAGCGCCACCTTGGCCTCGGCGTCGCGCCAGGGCGAGAGCTTCTCGCTGACCAGCATTTTCACGCCGTCGATCTCGAACACGGGCGTGCCCCAGCGCGTGGGCACCAGCTTGACGAGGGACTGGCCGAAGCGCTGCACCGGCTGCCAGGCCGCGCCGTCCCAGTGGTAGATCGTGCGTGCCCGGCACTTGTCCATCCACGGGTAGCGAACCCCCTGCCAGGACCAGCCCGCCTCCTCCACGGCCACCGTCGTCGTCGTGCGCCCCAGGTCGAGCGAGCACTCGACGCTCGCCGCTGCCTTGCGCAAACCCGCGCGCAGGGCTTCATGGACGCCGGGCTCGATCAGCGGACCGGCCATCGCCTGCGCCGGTTAACGGTGTCCCCTGGAGTCCGCCGCCGGCACGCCGAACTCGCGACGGCACACCTCGGCCAGGCGGGCCACGCCGTCGCGCAGCACCTGCTCCGACGGGTGCGCGAAGCACAGCCGGATGCAGCGCTGGCCGAGGCCGGCATCGGTCATCCATTCCGCGCCGGGATTGACGGCCACGCCCGCCTGCAACGCCGCCTGCGCAAGCTTGGTGGTGTCGACGGCCTCGGGCAGGCGCACCCACAGGTAGATGCCCCCGGCCGGGTCCTCGAATCCCGCCGCGTCGCCGAACGCGCCGCGCAGCGCCTCCATCAGCACCTCGGCCTTGCGCCGCAGGGCCTTGCGCAGCCGGACGATGTGGCCCTCGAAATGCTCGCGGCAGAATTCGGCCAGCACCATCTGCTCCAGGGCGCCGGTGCCGCCGTCGTTCTTGATGGCCAGGATGCGGCTCATGGCCGGCCAGTCGGCGACGAGGTAGCCCACGCGCAGCGCCGGGGCCACCGACTTGGAGAACGAGCCGATGTGGATGACCTCGTCCTCGCCCGCCAGCCCGCGCAGGGCCACGGGCCGCACGCCGCCCCAGACCAGGTCCGCATAGCACTCGTCCTCGAACAGGGGCACCCCGTACTGGCGCGCGAGCGCCACGATCTCGCGCCGCCTTGCCTCGCCCATGATGGTGGCGGTCGGGTTCTGCACGGTGGGGATGGTGTAGATGAACTTGGGGCGGATGCCCCGGGCCTGGAGGTCGGCCAGCGTGCGGGCGAGCGCACTGCTGCTCAGGCCCTCGCCGTCGACCGGCACGCCCACGATCTTCGCGCCGCAGCGCTGCAGCCGGGTGATGGTGCCGCCGTAGGTGGCGTGCTCCACGATGACCGTGTCGCCGGGCGCGATGAACACGTGGTTGACCAGGTCCAGCCCCTGCAGCGAGCCGGAGGTGATGAGCACCTGGTCGGCCGTGCAGCGGATGCCCGCCTCCCGGCCGAGCTTGCCCGCGATGTACTCGCGCAGCGGCCGGTAGCCCAGCGGTCCGCTCTCCAGGCCGTAGTTCGCGAGCGTGCGGCCTTCGCGCTTCAGCGCCGCGGCCGCCGCGGCGATCAGCCCCTCGACGGGGACGCAGTCGGCATCATTGTGGCCGCCGACCAGGTTGAATTTCGGGAAGCCTGTCCAGCGAGCGGCGGGGGGCGGCAGGCCGGGGCGGAAAAGCGATTCGTAGTCGGGCATCTCGGGCGAAGGTCGTCATTGTTGTCGGACGGGCGCCAGTATGACGCAAACGCGCGACGCCCCGGGGGCACGGATGCACTAGAATGGACGACACCATGAGCAATCCGCCCCCCGAACCCCGATCCCCGAAGAAGGCCAGCCTGCTCCAGGTCGCCTGGATCGTGGTCTCCGGCTTTTTCATGATCGGGCGCAACAAGGACTACGGTCCCGACGCGCCGAAGATCACGCCGGCGCAGCTGGTCATCGTCGCCGTCGTCGGCGCCGTGCTCTTCGTGGTGGGGATGGTGACGCTGGTGTCGTTCATCATCCGCAGCGCCGGCCACTGACCCGCGCTCACGCGATCGCGTCGTAGACGCTTTTCTCGAAAGCGTAGTAGCCCGCCAGCGAACGCTCCTCCACGAAGGGGAACACCTGCGTCAGGTAGACCCCGCCCACCCCCTTGGCCGGGTCGATCCAGAAGAAGGTATTCGCGAGTCCCGCCCACGCCAGGCTGCCCGCCGACCGCCCCGTCGGCGCGGGCTCGTCGTTGATCATGAACGACAGGCCCCAGCCCTTGGGCATGCCCGGGAAGAACTCGGCGTCCACGGTCCGGTGCGGCAGCGCCGAGGCCAGCATTCCCACCTTGAGCGCGCCCATGGCGTTGCGCGACATCATCGCCACGGTTTCCGGCGCCAGCACCCGGTTGCCGTTGCCCTTGCCGCCGTCCAGGATCATGCGCACGAACTTCAGGTAGTCGCCGCAGGTGGAATACAGCCCGCCGCCGCCCATCTCGAATTCGGGCTCCTGGGTCATGACGAACGCCAGCACCTTGAACGTCCCGTCCGCGAGGCGCTCGTGCACCCGGGCGCGGCGCGCGTCGAGCGCCGGGGTGAGCCGGAACGCCGTGCTGTCCATGCCCAGGGGCGCGAACAGGTTCTGCGCCAGGTATTCGCCCAGGCGCCGGCCGCTCACCGCCTCCACCATCTTGCCCGCGAAATCGATGTTGATGCCGTAGTTCCAGCGCTCGCCGGGTTCGTAGAGCAGCGGCATGCGCAAGGCCTCGTTGCGGCACGAGCCGATGCCCGGCAGCCCCATGGCCTTCTGGTAGGCCTGGATGTCGGCGCTCCAGTGCTCGTAGCCGAAGCCCGCCGTGTGGGTGAGCAGGTGGCGCAGCGTGATCGCGGTCTTCGGCGGCCGCAGCACCGGCATGCCGTTCGCCCATCCCGCCAGGACCTGGGCGTCCGCCAGCGGCGGGTAGACCCGGCTCGCCGGCGCATCGAGCGCGAGCCTGCCCTGCTCGACCAGCTGCATGGCGGCGGCCGCGGTGATGGCCTTGGTCATCGAGGCGATCCAGCACACCGTATCCGGCGTCATCGCGGCGCCCTGGCCCCAGGCCCGCTCGCCGAAGCCGCCTTCGTAGATCGGCCCGTCCCGCGTGGTCGCCATCGCCACCACGCCCGGCGCGTCGCCCTGCGCCACCACGCGGCGCAACACGGCATCCGCGGCGGTGCGCAGATCCGTTTGGGCCGCATGGGCAAAGCGCCGTTGCTGCAGCGCTGCAGCCAGTGCCGCGGCAGCGCTCCCCTTGAGGAAATCCCTGCGATTTGCCGCCATGTTCCTCCCCGGTTTCCCGCCCCGTCTCATGCGGGTCGGGCAAGATTCCTGGCCACGAAGAGCGTACCTGCTTCCCCTCGATCCCGCCCGGGAAAATGCAGGGCGCATGCGCCGGAGCCTGGCGCTGCGCTCGTGACGGCGCTGCGCTCGTGACGGTGCTTCGCTCGTGACGGCGCTTCGCTCGTGACGACGTTGCACTCGTGACGGCGCTGCGCTCGTGACGAGGGGGGCGGCGGGCGGGTGGGGGTGAGTACTGAGTACTGGGGACTGCGTACTGAGTGCTGCGTACTGCGGGTTGCGGGCGGGGTTCCGCGCCATGGACCGGCGTTGTTGGGCGGCGCCAGCTGTGCAATCATCGGGCCGTCGCCCGCCGGGCCCCCTCAGGTTTGCAGGACGAAATGGCTGAACCCGCTGCACGCACGCCAGCACAGGCATCCCCGCTCGACGCCCTCATCATCGGGGCCGGCTTCTCCGGCCTCTACCAGCTGCACACCCTGCGCGACAAGCTGGGGCTCTCGGCCACGGTCCTCGAGACCGGCGCCGGCGTCGGCGGCACGTGGTACTGGAACCGCTACCCGGGCGCGCGTTGCGATTCGGAAAGCCACTCGTACTGCTACACGTTCTCGGAATCGCTGTGGAAGGAATGGGAGTGGTCGGAGAAGTATCCCGGCCCGCCCGAGATCCTGCGCTACCTCAACCACGTCGCCGACAAGTTCGACCTGAAGCGCGACATCCGCTTCGGCACCACCGTCGCCTCGGCGCACTACGACGAGGGCGCCAACCTCTGGCGCGTCACCACGGCCGCGGGCGGGCAACTCGCCGCGCGCTTCCTCATCACGGCGGTGGGCTGCCTCTCGACCGCCAACGTGCCGAAGATCCCCGGCCTCGAGACCTTCCAGGGACAGTGGTACCACACCGGCCACTGGCCGCACGAGGGCGTGGACTTCCGCGGCAAGCGCGTCGGCCAGGTCGGCACCGGCTCCACCGGCATCCAGTGCGCGCCGGTGATCGCCGGGACCGCGAAGCATCTCACCGTGTTCCAGCGCACCGCCAACTACAGCGTCCCGGCGCGCAACGGCCCGCTCTCCCGCGAGTTCAACCAGTGGGTGCGCGAGCACATGGGGGAGATCAGCGCCACGATGAAGGCGGCCGTGAACGGCCACCCCTTCCTGCTTTCGGAATCGCGGGTCTTCGACCTTTCCCCCGAGGAGCGGCAGCGCCGGCTGGAAGATGCCTGGGAGGTGGGCGGCCTGCGCTTTCGCGCGGCCTTCCTCGACCTCGTCACCGACAACAAGGCCAACGCGGTCGCCTCCGAGTTCCTCAAGCGCAAGATCCGCGAGATCGTGAAGGATCCGGCCACGGCCGCCATCCTTGCCAACATCGACCATCCCTACGCCGCCAAGCGTCCGCCCATCGACACGGATTATTTCGAGACCTTCAACCGCGACAACGTGGCGCTCGTGGACATCAAGGCCGATCCCATCGAGCGCATCACCCCCACCGGCCTGCAGCTCAGGAGCGGCAGGGCGATCGAGCTCGACATCCTGGTCTTCGCCACCGGCTTCGACGGCATGACCGGATCGCTGCTGAAGATGGACATCCGCGGCCGCGGCGGCCGCGCGCTCAAGGACGAATGGAAGGCCGGCCCGCGCAACTACCTCGGCCTGCAGGTGGCGGGTTTCCCCAACCTGTTCATGGTCACCGGGCCGGGCAGCCCCTCGGTGTTGTGCAACATGCCGGTGGCCATCGAGCAGCA
This sequence comes from Burkholderiales bacterium, assembly GCA_035549715.1. Lineage (GTDB taxonomy): Bacteria > Pseudomonadota > Gammaproteobacteria > Burkholderiales > JACQAP01 > JACQAP01. Next base: position 249 of record DASZQJ010000078.1, on the reverse strand, counting down.
CGTCGAATGGATCACCGACTGCATCGACCACCTGCGCAAGCACGGCCTTGCCACGATCGAGCCCACGCAGGCGGCCATGGACGACTGGGTCACCCAGGTCAACGCGGCGGCGAACGCCACCGTGCTGCCGCAGGCGAAAAGCTCCTGGTACCTCGGCGCCAACATCCCCGGCAAGCCGCAGGTGTTCATGCCCTACGCCGGCGGCATGGCGAAGTATCGCCAGATCGCCGCCGACGTCGCCGCCCGCGG
>DASZQJ010000077.1:0-4891 GCA_035549715.1 Burkholderiales bacterium | reverse complement strand
CTTGATCGCCTTCATCGTCAGGCAGTCCATCCGCTACCCGGGCGTGATCGTCGCGCTCGCGCTGACGGTGGTCGCCTACGGGCTGTTCACGCTGTCGCGCGCGCACCTGGACGTGTTCCCGGAGTTCTCCCCGGCGCAGGTGGTGATCCAGACGGAAGCGCCGGGCCTGTCCGCGGAGCTGGTCGAAACCCAGGTCTCGCAGCCCATCGAGAACGCGCTGGCCGGCCTGCCGGGGCTGCAGAGCCTGCGCTCGCAGTCCATCCCCGGGCTGTCCGTGGTGCACGTGTTCTTCCCCGAGGGTTCCGACGTCTACCGCAATCGCCAGGTGACCGCGGAACGCCTGGCGACCCTCGGGCAGCAACTGCCGCACGGCGTGGTGCCGGCGATCACGCCGCTCACCTCCTCGGCGAGCACCGTGCTGGGCGTGGGCCTCACCTCGGACGGGCGCAGCCTGATGGAGTTGCGCTCGCTGGTGGACTGGACGGTGCGCCCGCACCTGCTCGCGGTGACCGGTGTCGCCGAGGTCAACGTGTTCGGCGGCGACGTGCGCCAGTGGCAGATCCAGGCCGACGCCGAGAAGCTGCGCCGCTACGGGCTCGCCCTGGAGGACGTCGTGGCGGCGGCGCGCAGGGCCACCGGCATGGCGGGCACGGGCTTCGTCAAGACGCCCAACCAGCACATCCTGCTGCAGGCGGAGGCCCAGCCCGGCTCCCCGGCGGATGTCGCGCGCGCGCTGCTCGCCTACCGGGAGGGCCGCGCGGTGCGCATCGGCGACGTGGCGACGGTGGTGGAAGGCGCCGCACCCTCGATCGGAGCCGCCGCCATCGACGGCAAGCCCGGCGTGTTCCTCATGGTGCAGGGCCAGCTCGGCTCCAACACGCACGCCGTGACGGGGGACCTGGAGGCCGCGCTCGGCGAGTTGAAGCCGCTGCTCGACCGCGAGCAGGTGAGGCTGCACCCCAACCTGTTCCGGCCCGCCAACTTCATCGAGACGGCTGTGCGCAACGTGCAGCGCGACATCCTGATCGGCTCGGTGCTGGTGGTGGTCGTGCTGTTCCTGTTCCTGTTCAACGCGCGCACCGCGGTCATCTGCGCCACGGCGATCCCGGTCTCGCTGCTCGCCGCCGTGCTCGTGCTCGACTACTTCGGCGTGAGCCTGAACATCATGGTCATGGGCGGCCTCGCCATCGCCCTGGGGGAGGTCGTCGACGACGCGATCATCGACACCGAGAACATTTTCCGGCGGCTGCGGCTCAACCGCGCACAGGCGCGGCCCAGGGGGGTGGAGGACGTCGTGCTCGACGCCTCGGTCGAGGTGCGCAGTTCGGTCGTCTACGCGACCTTCATCGTCGCGCTGGTGTTCGTGCCGCTGCTCACCCTGGGCGGGGTCGCCGGCAAGCTGTTCGCGCCCCTGGGCATGGCCTACATCTTCGCCATCCTCGCATCGCTGGTGGTCGCGGTGACGCTCACGCCCGCCCTCTGCCGCCTGCTGCTCGCGCAAGCCGAGCTGAAGGCGGAAGACCCGCCCTTCGTGCGCTGGCTCAAGCCGCGCTACCAGGGCCTGCTCGGCCGCATCGAGCGCATGCCGGGCCGGGTCATCGGCGCCACCGCGGTCATCATCGTGGCCGGCATCGGGCTGCTGCCGCTGTTCTCGGGCGAGTTCATCCCGGCGCTGCGCGAAGGCCACTACATCATGCACATGTCGGCGGTGCCCGGAACTTCGGAGCAGGAGTCGCTGCGCCTCGGCCGCAAGGTGTCCGAGGCGATCGGCGCCATCCCCGGCGTGCAGTCGGTGGCGCAGTGGGTGGGGCGCTCCAAGAACGGCGCGGATACCTTCGGCACCCACTACAGCGAGTTCGAGGTCGAGATCGGCGCCCTGCCGGGACGCGAGCAGGCGCGCATCCTGCGCGAGATCCGCGAGACCCTCGCCGGCCAGCGCGGTGGGGCCTTCCCCGGCGTGACCTTCGCCGTCAACACCTTCCTCACCGAGCGCATCGAGGAAACCATCACCGGCTACGCGGCACCGTTCGTCGTCAACCTGTACGGGGCATCGCTCGACGAGCTGGACCGCGATGCGCTCGCCGTGGCCGGCGCGCTGTCCCGGGTGCCCGGCGCGCGCGACGTCCAGATCCAGGCGCCGCCCGGCACGCCCCAGCTCACGGTGCGCCTGCGCCACGACAAGGTCGCGGCGCTCGGCCTGCAGCCGCTCACGGTGCTCGAGGCGGTGCAGGCGGCCTACGAGGGCACCCAGGTCGGCCAGATCTTCCGCGACGGCCAGGTCACGGACCTGGTCGTGGTCCTCGACCCGCGCCAGCGCGGGCGGGTGGCGGACGTGGGCGCGCTGCCGCTGCGCAATCCCGACGGCCGCATGCTGCGCCTGGCCGACGTCGCCGACGTCGAAATGGGCGGCGGGCGCTACAAGATCCTGCACGCGGAAGGCCGTCGCCTGCAGACGGTGACCGCCGGCGTCGAGGGCCGCGACCTCGCGCAGTTCGAGCGCGATGCGAAGGCGAAGATCGGGGCCGAGGTGAAGCTCGCGGCGGGCAATTACGTCGCCTATGCCGGCACCGCGCGGGCCCAGGCCGAGGCGCGCACCGACCTGCTCGTGCATTCGGCGCTGGCCGGGATCGGCATCTTCCTGCTGCTCTACATCGCCTTCAACAACCTGCACAACCTGCTCATCACCTTCGTGAACCTGCCCTTCGCGCTGATCGGCGGCGTGCTGGCGGTGTACGCGAGCGGCGGCTGGATGTCCCTGGGGTCGCTGGTGGGATTCGTCACGCTGTTCGGCATCACGCTGCGCAACTCCATCATGCTGGTCTCGCACTACCAGCACCTGGTCGAGGTGGAAGGACTGCCTTGGGACGTGGGGACGGCGATGCGCGGCGCGTCGGAGCGCCTGCCCTCCATCCTGATGACGGCGCTGGTGACGGCGCTGGGCCTGATGCCGCTGGCGCTGGGCAGCGGGGAACCGGGCCGCGAGATCGAGGGCCCCATGGCCACGATCATCGTCGGCGGGCTCGTCACCTCGACGCTCTTGAACTTGCTGGTCCTGCCCGCCATATTGTTACACTTCGGTCGGTTCAACCCGGCCGATTCGCGCCGTGCGTGAGCCATCCCGGCTGACGCGGCCCCAGGAGGTCCCATGAGCACCGTCACCCTGACCAAGGACAACTTCGAGCAGGTCGTCACCGGCAACGACACCGTCATCGTCGATTTCTGGGCGCCGTGGTGCGGCCCCTGCCGCAGCTTCGCGCCGACCTTCGAGGCCGCGTCCGAGAAGCATCCCGGCGTCGTGTTCGCCAAGGTCAACACCGAGGAGGAGCCCGAGCTCGCGGGCAGCTTCAACATCCGCTCCATCCCGACGCTCATGGTGTTCCGCGAGAAGGTCATCCTGTTCTCGCAGCCCGGCGCGCTGCCCGCCTCCGCGCTGGAGACGGTGATCCAGAAGTCGCAGGAACTCGACATGCAGGAAGTCCACCGCCAGATCGCGGAAGAGGAAGCGGCCGCGGCCAAGGCGGCGTCCTGAGCCCGGCCGCGCCGGGCCCAGCGCGGCGGCGCCTCCCGGCCTAGGCCGGCCGGTCCGCGCCGGGGTAGGTGCCCGATTCCCCCAGCACGTACTCCTGCACCTTGCGCTCGCGCAGGCGCGCGAGGAACCACTTGAGCGCCTTGCCGGCCTGGCGCGGGTGCCAGGCGAGGTACACGTTGGTGAGCGGCCTGCTGCCTTCGATCTCCTTTTTCACCAGGCGCCCGCCGGCGATGTGCGGCGCGGCCCAGAGCAGCGGCAGGTGGCCGACGCCCAGGCCCGCGATGTGCGCCGCCATCTTCGCGCGCATGTTGGGCACGCTGAGCAGGTCCTGCCCGTCGAGGAGGCCGGCGCTGCGCGGCGGCAGGCTGCGGGAGGTATCCGCCGCGGTGACGGCGCGATGCTGGAGGATGTCCTGCGCCGACAGCGGCTCCGCCGCGGCGGCCAGCGGATGGTCCGGCGCGATCGCGAACACGAATTCCACGCGCCCCATGGGCTCCACGGCCAGCGAGCCCTCCGGCGGCGCGTCCCCCGGCGCCGCGATCACCATGTCCGCGCGGCCGGAGAGCAGGGCGTCCCAGCAGCCGCCGAGGATTTCCGAGGTGAGCCGCACCCGCGTGCCGGAACCTTCCCGGTAGAAATCCTTCAGAAGGGGAAACAGCCGCTCCGTGGGAATGATGTCGTCGAGCGCGATGCGCAGCTCCGTTTCCCACCCGGTCGCGGCCCGCTTGACCCGGCATTCGATGTCGTTTGCGGCCCGCAGCAGGTGGCGGCCCTCGCGCAGCAGCTCTTCGCCGGCCTCGGTGAGCTTCGCCCGGTGGCCGCTGCGGTCGAACAACTGGACCTCCAGGTCCTGTTCCAGCTTCTGGATCGTGTAGGTGATGGCCGAGGGAACACGGTGCAGTTCCTCCCCCGCCGCGGCAAAGGTGCCGTTACGAGAGATGGAATCCAGGACCAGGAGGGCATCGAGCGAAATTCTCATGGTTACGGTATTTAAACTCGGTTATCATGGCCGCAGAATAACTGACTCCCCAGTCAGCAATAACAAGCCGCCGGCGGCGCAATTCCAAAAACATGGTTCGACGGCCCATAGAGCCGGCGCTTCGCGCCGGCCGTTTTGTTTAACAGTCGGCACTTCGGGGACTGCCGACCCGAGAGGTAGCTAGTGATTACGCCGACCCTTCGTAATGTAACGATTCTCGCCGCCCTGGTCATGGCCGTTGCCGTGGCCGGCTGCGGCTCCAAGAGCGACGCCACCGCCGGGCAGAAGGCCGAGCCCGCCAAGTCCGAGCCTGCCAAGGCAGACGCGGCAAAGCCGGCGCCCGCGCCCGCGGCGGCCCCCAAGGGGCTGCCGGTGAAGGCCGA
>DASZQJ010000076.1:0-7505 GCA_035549715.1 Burkholderiales bacterium | reverse complement strand
ACGCGAGGTCGAAGCGCAGCTCCCCCAGCTTCTCGATGCCGCAGCTCACCCTGTCGCCGGCCTTGAGCCAGACCTGCTTGTCCTCGGGCTTGCCCAGGACCACGCCCTCCGGCGTGCCGGTGTAGATCAGGTCCCCGGGCTTGAGGGTCATCAGCCCGGAGCAGTAACTGACGAGCTGCGCGCAATTGAAGACCATGTCCCGGGTGTTGGAGGACTGCCGGCGCTCGCCGTTGACGTCGCACCAGAGGTCGAGCGCGTTGGGGTCGGGCACCTGGTCCGCCGAGACCAGCCAGGGGCCCAGCGGGGCGAAGCCGTCGCCGATCTTGCCGAGCATGATCTGCGAGGTGCGCCGCTGCAGGTCGCGGGCCGAGAAGTCGTTGCCGGTGCAATAGCCGGCCACGTACGACAGCGCATCGGCCTCGCCCACGTCGCGCGCCGTGCGGCCCATCACGATGACGAGCTCGACCTCGTAGTCGAACTGCCTGGCCACCTTCGTCGGCAGGCGCAGCGTGCGCCCGTGGCCCAGCAGGGCGTTGTTGAACTTGTTGAACAGCACCGGTGAGGACGGCAGGGCCATCCCGATCTCCGCCGCATGGCGCCGGTAGTTCAGGCCCACCATCACGATCTTCTCCGGGTTGGTGACCGCGGGCCCGAAGATCACGTCCTCCTCGGCGAGGAAAAACGGGCGCGGGTGCTTCGCCGCCAGCGCCGCCGCGATCACTTCCTGCAGCGCCTCCCCGCCGCCTTCCTGCAGCAGTTCGTCCGCCGATTCGGGTTCGCCGTCGATGTCGAAATGGTCTGCGGCGGCCTCGACATCGAGGATGCCGCGGGCCGTCCTGACACCCAGGCCCCACTCGCCGCCGCGCTTGAGCGTGCACAGGGTGAGCCCCTTCGGGAGCATGGTTTCCGCTTCTTCGGCGCCGCCGTCCGTACGCTCTTCCTCTTCGCCCGGGCCGGCGGCCGCCAGCACCGCCGGGGCGGCCGCAAGGGCGCTTCCCGCGCCCATTTTCTTCAGGAAATTCCTGCGTGATTCTCCCATGGCATCCTCCTGTTCAAGTCATCGGGTGATCATGAGGCCGACGCGGAACTGCGGCCGCACGTGCCGGTTGTAGTCGAGCAGGCTTTCCCCGTAACCCTCGAAGAATTGCACGTGCAGGTAACCGCCGAGGTTGCCGAACGTGGCCGTCTTGAGGGGGTACGACAGGTCGAACTGGGCGCTGTAGGCGTCCCTGGACGTGCCCTTGCGCAGGGTCGTGGCGAGTTGCAGGCCGTCGAGCGCGCCGAGCTTGACGAGGTAATCCCCGTAGCCGCGATACTCGCCGATGTCCGGGTTGTCCTCCTTTTCCAGGTAGGCGTAGAGCTTGGGGGAGAAGGACACGAAGTAGTCCTGCCCGAGCGGCAGCGTGAAGGTGGGCCGGACGTAGGCGATGTTCATGCTGCGCGAGTCGGCACTGTCCCTGCCGTTGGATTCGTGCTCGAAGCCGGCCTGGAAGCCCAGCCGGGACGGGCCGCGAAACGGCCACTGCTGCACGTCGTCGTCGAGGAAAAAGACCGAGGGGCGGTAGCTCGAGTCGTAGAACGGGGCGGAGGATTCGCCGATCTGCCAGATCGACGTCTGCGAGTAGGCGAGGTAGAGCTTTTCCAGGAAGGGTGTCCGGGTGTCCGGGTTGAACAGCCGGAATTTCAGGCTGACCTGGAACCTGGCGTTGGTGTCACCGCTGGAGCCCGCCGAGAAGTAGTTGGGCTCGTACGGCGAGAAGGCCGAGAGAAAGCGCGCCGTGTCGCGGTCCTCCGGGCCTGCGCCGTCGGCGGCGACGGCCTGGCGCTGCGCGGCCGGTGGGTTGGGCTCCACGGGCGCCACCGTCCCCGCCTCGTGCGCGGCCACGGTCCCTTCGTCCGCGACGGCGAGCGCCACGGGCGTGCCCTCGAAGCCCACCGGCTCCAGCACCAGGTTGCCGTGCAGGGCATCGGGCAGGGTGCCCGCGTACGGCACGCGCAGGAAGCGGCCGGGCGCGATGCGTGCCGTGGGCGGCAGGCCGGGGTCCACCGGCGAGAGCACGACTTGCGGCGCGTTCGGCACGCCGCGGGCTTGCAGGCGGATGCGCGCGGGCAGGTCGACGACGCGCTCTGCGTCGGTGTCGTTGGGAAGGAACAGGGTGACGTCGAGGCGGCCGCCCGCGCCGACCGCACGGGATTGCGGGACGAGCAGCCATTCGCCGCGGGCGGGCAGGCAGGCGCAGAGCGCGATCGCCGCGGCCAGCAGCGGGCGCGCGAGCCGCGGGAACATTGGGTTCGGCACGTCCCGCAGTTTACCGCCGAAGGTCGCGCCCCGGGTGTATCGGAGTGCGCCGGGCTAGAACGTCACGCCGGGCGGCGGCCGGAACAGGCCCAGGTCGGGGTCCAGGTCGGTGTCATAGCGGACGATGCGCACGCCGTAGTCCAGGCCGCCCCCGGCGATCGAGACCTGGAAGGTCTTGCCGTCGCCGCGCACGTACAGGGTCAGGGCACGGCCGTCGATTTCCAGGCTGAACACGCGGCAAAGCACGCCGTCGATGTTTTGCCTGGTCAGTTCCTTCGCACCCTGCGACGTGAAGAACTCCTGCTCGCTGCCGAGCTCGAGCGCGCGGATGCGTTCCGAGTCCTCCTGGGGGAACATGGGGAAACGCACGGCGTAGGTGGGGCCGGGATCGACATTGTGCTGGCCGCGCTGGCTCTTGCGGTCGATGAACCAGATGTCGGGCTCGGCGACGATGATCAGGCCGTGGACGCCGGTCTGCGCATTGGGCACGTCCTCGAAGCGCATGTACTTGGTGCCGACGCGCCAGAGCTTGCGGTGCTGGAGTTCCGGGCTGCCGGGGGCGAGCTTGTCCGAAACCACGTGGTACTCGGCGAAGAACATCTTCTGCTGCGCCTGCGCGCCAAAGGCGGCACAGGCGATCAGGGCGGCGAGCAGGAATCGAAGCATGGCGCGGATCCGGTCCGTTCGGGGAGGTTGGAGCGCAGTGTATCGCGGATGGTTCCCGCGCGCGTTCAGGGCCGCGCGCCGCGGGGCAGGGCCTGCGGCAGCGTGGCCTGCTGCTCCTCCGGCAGGTCGCCGGGCAGCAGCGGCCGCTCGGGCAGGGTGTAGGTGACCTCACGGGTCGCGCCGTCGCGGAATACGCGCATGTTGAGGCGGCTGCCCACCTTCAGCGAGCGCATGAGCGCGGCGAGCCGTTGTTCGTCCGTGGCGGCCACGCCGTTGACGCTGACGACGATGTCGCCGCCCAGCAGCAGGGACGTGGTGCCGAGGGTGAACTCGATGTTCCCGCCCTGCATGCCCGCGGACTCGGCCGGGCTGCCGGGCTCCACCACTTCCACCAGCAGGCCGTCCGCCAGCGGCAGCTTGAGCACCTTGCGCAGGTCCGCGCCGATCGGGCTGCCGTGGAAGCCGATCCACGGGCGGATCACGCGCCCGTCGCGCACCAGGGCGGGGACGACCGACTTGATCAGGTTCGCGGGGATGGCGAAGCCGATGTTCTGGGCATCGGCCACGATCGCGGTGTTCATGCCGACGACCTCGCCGCACAGGTTCAGCAGCGGCCCGCCCGAGTTGCCCGGATTGATCGGCGCGTCGGTCTGGATGAGCGGCTCGCCCAGGGACAGGGGGGTTTCGGGCAGGACGCGGTTCAGCCCGCTGACGATGCCGCGGGTGACCGTCTGGTCCAGGCCCAGCGGGTTGCCGATGGCGATCACGTTCTCCCCGATGCGCAGGCGCTCGGAATCTCCCAGCGGCACGGCCACGAGCCTGCCGGTGTCCGGACGCGGGATCTCGACCACCGCGATGTCGAATATCGGGTCGGCGCCGAGCAGGCGCGCAGGTACGACCGTGCCGTCGTCGAGGGTGGCGAACAGCGTCTGGCGCCCGAACGCCACGTGGGAGTTGGTGATGACCAGGCCCCTCGCGGCGTCGTACACGAAGCCGGAGCCGATGACGCGGCTCACGCGGTTCTGCAGCTTGTAGGGATTGATGCTCTGCCCGGAAATCATCACCACCGCGGGCGAGGCCTTCTCGAACAGGCCGGGGATGTCGCCGTTGCAGGGACGGACCGCCGCCTGGGCGCAGCCGCCGAGCAGCGCCAGGCACGCCGAGGCGGCGAGGGCCGCGCCGCGGGGGAAACCGGGGGTCATGATGTCGGAATTCAGTCGCGGGAACCGGTGGATGCGCAGGCTTCCAACGCAGCGCCCCGCCTCCCGTTGACCGCCAGCCGGCCGCGGGTCCGGCGCGGGGCGCCGGATCCGCGGCCGGAGCCGCTCACAGCTCGATCGGCCAGTTGATGCCCGCGCTGAAGCCCCCGTCCACGCGCAGGGTCTGCCCGGTGACGAACACGGAGGCCGGCGAGGCGAGGTAGATGGCGGCGCCGACCAGTTCCTTCACGTCGCCCAGCCTGCCCAGCGGCGTGTTGGCCTTCGCCCAGCTGCTCATCTTCTCCTGGGCCCAGAGTTTGCCGGACAGCGCGGTGGGGAAGAAGCCCGGGGCGATGGAGTTGACCCTTACGCCATGCCTGCCCCACTCGTTGGCAAGCGCCCGCGTCATCATCAGCACGCCGGCCTTGCTCATCGCGTAGGGCGTGACCCCGGTGAGCGGCGCGTACGTGTTGAGCGAGTCGATGTTGATGATGGCGCCGGCGCGGCGCGAGATCATGTGCCTGCCGACCGCCTGCGCCACGGCGAAGGCCCCGCGCAGGTTGATGTCCACGATCCAGTCGTATTCCTCGAGCGTGTAGGCCTCGGCCTTCATGCGCTTGTTCACGCCCGCCACGCTCACCAGCGTGTCGATGCGGCCGTGCTTCTTCAGCACGCCTTCGACCAGCCGGTTCACGTCCTCCGGCTTCGCCACGTCGCAGACCTCCGCGGCCACCGCATGGCGGCCCTTCGAGATCTCCTTCGCGGTCTGGCCGATGGTGTCGGCCTCGCGGCCGGCGATGATCACCTGGGCGTCGCGCTCGGCGAATCCCTCGGCCAGCGCGCGGCCGATGCCGCGGCTGCCGCCGGGGACGAGGACGACCTGGCCTTCGACGGAAAACAGCTTGTCCTGCATTTTGTTTTTCTCCTTTTCTGGGTTAAACCTCACCGCAAAGGCGCAAAGGTGCAAAGGCAGCGCAAGGGAAATCCGCTGAAAGGGCAACGTGTCCCCGGTCACGTGGCGGTGGAAACCCCTGCCGGATCCGATCCCCGTGCAAATCCCGTGCGGTCCCTGGCTCTTTTTCGCGTTCCCTTTGCGCCTTTGCGGTGAGGGCTAGGGTTTGGACACTGGCGCCAGCTCGACGCCGTTGTCGGTGAGCGCCCTGCGGATTTTCTGCACGAACTCCAGCGCCGTGGGCTCGTCGCCGTGGATGCACAGGGTGTCGGCGCGCACCGCGACCTCGGCGCCGTCGACGCTGCGCACCCTGCCGTCCCTGACCATGCGCAGCACGTGCTCGATCGAGGCATCGGCGTCCCGGATGACGGCATTGGGCTCGCTGCGCGGGGTGAGGCTGCCGTCGGCGCGGTAGGTGCGGTCGGCGAACACCTCGTTGGCGACCTTGAGCCCGGCTTCCGCGCCCGCGCGCACCAGCTCGCTGCAGGCGAGGCCGAACAGGACCAGCGAGGGGTCGACGTCGCGCACCGCCCGGGCGATGGCGCGCGCGAGCGCCGGGTCCGTCACCGTCATGTTGTAGAGCGCGCCGTGGGGCTTGACGTGCGTCAGCCGGGTGCCGAGCGCGCGCGCGAAGCCCGCCAGCGCACCGACCTGGTAGACGATGAGGTCGTAGGCTTCGCCGGGGGTGATGCTCATCGCGCGGCGGCCGAAGCCCTGCAGGTCCGGCAGCGACGGGTGCGCCCCCACCGCCACGCCTTTGTCGATGGCGAGCTGCACGGTCTTGTGCATGGTGCCCGGGTCGCCGGCGTGGAAGCCGCAGGCGATGTTCGCCGAGGTCACGTGCTCGAGCAGGGCCGCGTCGTTGCCCACGGACCACGGCCCGTAGCTTTCGCCCATGTCGCAGTTCAGGTCGAGTCGGATGGTCATCGGGTCATGTGCTGCTCGACGGCTTCGCGGATCGTCACCAGTTCCTGTTCCCGGCGCAAGTGGAGCGCCTGCGCCAGCGCCAGCGAGACCAGCTCGAAGCGCAGCCGGTCGCCGGGCTTGAGCTGCGCCAGCAGGTGCAGGTCCACGCTCGCCACTTCCGCCATCCTCGGGTAGCCGCCGGTGGTCTGGCGGTCGGCCATGAGCACGATCGGCAGGCCGCCGGGCGGCACCTGGATTGTGCCAAAGCTTACCGCGTCCGACAGCAGCTCGAGCGGCGACTGCAGGTGCAGCAGCGGCCCCTCGAGGCGAAAGCCCATGCGGTTGGAGTCGGCGCCGAGGCGGAATGCCTGGCTGGTGAGCTGCTCCCGGGCCTGTGCGGTGAAGGCGTCCCAGTGCCGTCCCGGCAGGATGCGCACCACCTGCGGGCTGCGTCCCAGCTTCTCGATGTGCTGGTTGACCGACCATTTCGGCGCCGCGAAGGCGTTGCGCGAGGCCGACAGCGCGCGATGCAGTCCGGGGTAGGGGGCCTGCGGCGCCTTGAGCGCGGGCAGGACGTCGCCGCGCGCCAGCGCGCGCCCGTGCAGGCCGCCGATGCGCGCGGTTTCGTAGGTGCTGCGGCTGCGCATCACGGCGGGTACGCGGAAACCGCCATGGATCGCCAGGTAGGCCCGGCAGCCGGCGTGGCAGGCGCCGAAGGCGAGCACGCCGCCCCCGCGCACCCGCACCGCCTTGCCTTCGGGCACGGGCTCGCCGGCGATGACGGGCGAGAGGTCCGCGCCGCAGATCGCGATGAGCGCATCGTCATCGAACTGCAGGCGCGGGCCCTGCAGGGTGATTTCCAGCGTGGCTTCGTCGCCGGCATTGCCGGCGAGGATGTTGGCGACCCGGTGCGAGAACAGGTCCATCGCGCCCGCGGCCGGCACGCCCAGGTGCTGGTAGCCGAAGCGGCCGCCGTCCTGCAGCAGGGTATGCAGCCCGGGGTGCAGCACGGAGACGTTCATGGGGCGGGCGCGCCGGCCAGCGACTCGAATCGCGCGGCGTCGATCGGCACGAAGCGCACCTTGTCGCCCGCGTTCAGCAGGCAGGGCGGTTCGGCGTCCGGGGTGAACAGGCGCAGCGGCGTGCGCCCGATGAGATGCCAGCCGCCGGGCGTTTCCAGCGGAAAGATGCCCGTCTGGCCGCCCCCGATGGCGACACTGCCCGCCGGCACGCGGGCGCGCGGCGAATCGCGGCGCGGCGTGGCGAGCCTCGCGTCCAGGCCGCCCAGGTAGGCGAAGCCCGGGACGAAGCCGAGCATGTGCACGTGGTACTCGGGCGCGCTGTGCAGGCGCGCGACCTGCGCCTCGTCCAGTCCGTGGCGCCGGGCGAGCTCGGCCATGTCGGCGCCGAAGTCCCCGCCGTAGCAGACCGGGATCTCGACGACCCGGCCATGCCCTTCGCCGTCCGCCGCCTGGCCCGCGAG
>DASZQJ010000075.1:0-9759 GCA_035549715.1 Burkholderiales bacterium | reverse complement strand
ACTGCTCGGGCAGCAGGCGCGTGAGCAGGATCTTGCGGCCCTTCTCCTGCACCTGGTCGAGGATGACGGAAATGTGCGCCACCGTCTTGGATTCGCACAACACCGCCTCGTCGAGCCCGGTGCGGGCGTCGCGCGCGAAATCCAGCATTACGTCTTTATGCAGCGTCATGTCTGTCTAACCCTTAACCGCAAAGACGCGAAGGCGCAAAGGAAAAGCACGCAAAGGAAATCGGAAAACCATTGGTGGTAATAACAGTCGCCATTGTCCGCGTGTCAAAATCATCATGCACTTTTCGCACTTCTTTGCGCTCCCTTTGCGCCTTTGCGTCTTTGCGGTTAAGGGTCAAGCCGCAGAGCGCTGCAGGCGCACGAGGAAGGCGCTGCCGGTGCGGTAAGGCGCCAGCGACACCGGGTATTCGAACCCGCCTTCGCGGAACAGCGCGCCGATTTCGCCTTCGATGGCCTGGCGGGCCGGGGCGTCCAGCGCGGCGAGGTGCGGCTCGTCGAGCTCGATCACCACGCCACGGGCGCGCACCCGGCAGCGCACGGTGCCGGGCTGGAGCTTCCCCGCCACCAGGCGCTCGGCGGCATGCACCAGGCCCAGCATGGCGGGGTCGATGGCGATGCCGGTCTCGATGCGGCTGGAAAGGCAGGGCGCGGCGGGCAGGTCGGCAACGTCGCCCAGCCCCAGCTCGCGGGCGATGGCGCGCACGGTTTTCTTGTCGATGCCGGCTTCGACGAACGGATGGCGCACGCCGTGGTTGGCGGCGGCATCGAGCCCGGGACGGTACTCGCCCAGGTCGTCGAGGTTGGTGCCGGCCACGATCTGCGCCGAGGTCAGGGGCGAGAGGGTGCCGTACAGGTTGGTCTTGCAGTAGAAGCAGCGGTTGACCGGGTTGCTGCGGTAGTCGGCGTCGGCGAACTCGCCGGCCTCGACCACCGACAGCGTCCAGCCCTCCCGCGCGGCGAAGTCGCGCACGCGTTGCGTGGCTTCGGCCGGCACGGCGGGGGAGACCGCGTGGTACATGTGGGCGCGCGCGCCGAGCGCACGGTGCGCCACGGTCGCGAGCGTCAGGCTGTCGACGCCGCCGCTGACAGCCACGGCGAGCGCATCGTAGCCGCGCAGGAGCTGCTCCAGGCGTTGCAGGCTTTCGTCGGCGGCGCTCACGGGCGATCCTTCCTCAGCACGACACCCTCGGCTTCGGCGCGCAGCGCCTCGCGTTCGGCACGGCCGCCCATGACATTGAGCAGGTCGTCCGCCTCCACCTTCGCGGTGGCGCGGCCCGGGCGCTGGCTGACCTTCACCCGCACCTGGCGGCCGCCCGCCTCGACGGTGGCGCCGGTGCGCGCCAGCTTGCGCCGCTGCATGCGCTGGTAGCGCAGGCCGATGGTGGTGGTTTCGCGGAAGCAGGCGTCGAACACGCCCTCGATGCCGTCGACCTCGGCGAGCACCTGGATGCGCATGGTGATGCGGCCCTTCTTGCCGAACGCCGGCGACTGCAGCACGTCGAGGACCGCGGGATGGGCGCGCAGCTTGTCGAGGGCGATCGAAAGGTCCTCCGGCGACTGGTCGTCCACCTCGAACAGGACCTGCACGACCTCGTCGCCCTGCGGCTGCGCGGCAGCCTGGGCCGCTTCGAACGCGAGCAGGCGCACCACGTTGCTGATGCCGGGGAAGGTCTTCGTGCCGAAGCCGGTGCCGGAACGCAGCAGGCGCCGCGCACCGCGATCGGCCGCCTGCGAGCAGCCCAGGTGCTTGAGGATGGAGGCGCCGGTGGGCGTCACGCGCTCGCCCTCGAGCCCGTCGTCGATGAACTCGAAGCCCTTGAGCAGCAGCACCGTCGCCGGCGTCGGCACGGGCAGCGCCCCGTGCGCCGTCTTTGCGCGGCCGCGGCCCAGCGGCAGGGCGCCCACCGACCAGGTGGCCGGCGACAACGCTTCGATCAGGAAAGCCGCGCCGACGATGTCCACGATGGAATCCCATTCGCCGACCTCATGGAAGCTCACCGTGTCCACGGTCTTGCCGTGCACCTGCGCTTCCACTCGCGCCAGCTCGGTGAAAATCGCGATCGCGCGCTGCCTCACGGGCGCCGCGAGCGGCGAAGCCTGCAGTTGCGCCCGGATGTCGGCGAAGGGCGTGTGCGGGTGGTGCGCCGCGCCGGCGAGCGCGCCCGGTTCGCGCGGCTCCACCACCTTGAAGCGCAGCCCGGTGAGGGCGTGGTCGCGATGCTCCGCGAGGCCGACGTGGATCTGCGGCGGCAGCCCGGCCGCGGCGATGGCCTCCAGCATGCCGTCGCGCAGGTCCGGGAAGGCGTCGAGCACGGCGGCGATGAACATGTCGCCGGCCATGCCGCCGATCGCATCGAGGTGCAGGTGCATTTCAGGGTTCACAGACAAGGCGAGGCGGGACCGGCCCGCCTCGGGGTTGCTTGCATCGCGCGGCCCGCTTACGCGTGGGCGTGCTCCTTGTGCCTGCCGAGCATCGGATAGAGGTTGCCCTTCGCATCGAACCTGAACGCCTCCGGCTGCCCGACCACCTCGAACATCGAGGGGTTGGCCTTGATGAACGGCAGCATCGGCTCGGAGACCTGGATGTCCATGAGTTCGAGCGTGGTGGAAATGCGCACGACCTTCGTGTCCTGGGGCTTCACCCGCACCACCGTCTTGACGGCGAGCTGGATGGCTTCCTGGTCGGTGTTCATGATGATCGGGATGGCGCCGCCGTCCAGGTAGGTGGACGTGATGATGTTGGCGTAGGTCTTGGCGACGTCCAGCTCCCTGTACAGCTTCATGGTGGTGACGTCCGCGCCGCCGATGCCGCAGGCGTTGCCGTGCGTCTCCGGCGTCAGGCCCAGCACCGCGATCTTCTTGATGTGCGGCTTCATGTTCCACTCGACGCCGCGGCAGTTGCGCCCCGTGATGTTGGGGTCCATGCCCGAGCCGGAGATGTTCTTGCCGATCTTTTCCACCACCAGCACGTCGATCTCGTCGAACTGCAGGCGCGGCATCAGCTCCTTGGCCCTGGCGAGCAGCACGGGCTCGCGCTCGAAGGTCTGCTCGGCGGGCACGATCTCGACGATCGCGGTCTCGTCGGCGGCGTTTTCCACCATGGCGACGCCGAACAGGTAGTTCTTCTTCGCCATGATGAGCCGGGCGGTCCTGGGCAGGAGCTCGCCGAACATGTCCATGCCGTAGGTGTGCAGCGTGGTGGCGCCGATGATCTTGCCCATGCCGATGGTGAGCATCTTGACGAGGCCGGACTCGATCGGGGCGCGGAAATTGGTGTGCGGCTTGATGCGCGGGATGATGACGACCGCGTCGGCTTCGGCGGCGTTCTTGTCCATGTACACCGGCATGCCGTCGTCCAGCTTGCCCAGCTCCACGACGTCCATGGCCGACTTGATCGGGCAGCCCATCGCGGCCTCGGTGATGCCGTAGCCTTCCAGGACCTCGCGCTGCCCTTCGGCGGTGGCGCCGCCGTGGCTGCCCATCGCGGGGAAGATGAAGGGCTTCGCGCCCAGGGCCTTCAGCTCGCCGATGACGGCCTTGGCGCACTCGGCGATGTTGTTGATGCCGCGCGAGCCGCAGCCGACCGCGATGGTCATGCCGGGCTTGACCTTGGCGCGGACCTCGGGACGCTTGAACTGCTCGACCACCGCCCGGGTCACGCTGTCGAGCTTCTGGGTCGCGAACTTCTGGCGCACGTGCACCATGCGGGGCAGGGGAATGTCGAGTCCGCCTGCAATGTTGACTTCAATGCGATCGCCGATCATCGGAACATCCTCCAGGCCATGTTGTTGTGTGCCCGGCCGCCGGGGCGCCGGGCGAGAAGAGGGATTTTACTCCCGGCGGCACACGAATGACCGCGACGCCCGCGGCCGGGTTCCGTCTTGGGAAATTACCCGGCGGCGAGCGCCCGGTAGAGCGCGAGGTACTGCCCGGCGCGGCCTTCCCAGCCGAACTCGCGCCCCATGGCGGTCTTTTGCACCTGCCGCCAGGCCTTCTTGTCCCGGTACAGGTCGATGCCGCGCCGGCAGGCGGCCAGCAGGCTCGCCGCGTCGAGGGGGCTGAAGACCACGCCGCTGGCGCGCTTTTTCTTCAGCGCCTCGGGATCGGCATCGACGACCGTGTCGCGCAGGCCCCCGGTGGCGTGGACCACCGGCAGGGTGCCGTAGCGCTGGCTGTACATCTGGTTCAGGCCCGAGGGCTCGAAGCGCGACGGCATCAGGAACAGGTCCGCCCCCGCCTCGATCTGGTGGGACAGCCCCTCGTCGAAGCCGACCTGCACCGCGATGCGGCCCGGGTGCGCCGCCGCGAGCGCCTGGAAGCGCTGCTGCAGCGCCGGGTCGCCCGAGCCCAGCACCGCCAGTTGCGCCGGCAGTCGGACCAGGTCGGTGGCGATGTCCGCGGTCACGTCGTGGCCCTTCTGGTGGGTGAGCCGGCTGACCACGCCGAACAGCGGCACGTCCGGCGTCTCCTCCAGGCCCATGCGCCGCTGCAGGGCGCGCTTGTTGTCGTCCTTGGCCGCGAGGCGGGAAGCGTTGTAGTAGCGCTCGATGTAGGGGTCCGTCTCCGGGTCCCAGGCGTCGGTGTCGATGCCGTTGAGGATGCCGGTGAGCACGCCGCGGCGATGGGCGAGCAGGCCCTGCAGCCCCATGCCCAGGGGCTCGCGCTGGATTTCCTCGGCGTAGCTCGGGCTCACGGTGGTGATGCGGTCGGCGAACTGCAGGCCGCCCTTGAGGAAGGACAGCTTGCCGTAGTACTCGACGCCGTCCATCGCGAACGCCTGCGGCGGCAGGTTCACGCGCGCCACCGTCTGCGCCGGGAAGATGCCCTGGAAGGCGAGGTTGTGGATGGTCATGACCGTGCGCGCGTGCGGTCCGGGCACGTAGTTCAGGTACACCGGCGTGAGGCCCGTCTGCCAGTCGTTGCAGTGGACGATGTCCGGCTTCCAGGCGTGCGGCGAGTCCGGCGTCGACAGGATCGCGCCGACGTAGGAGAGCAGGCCGAAGCGCAGGTCGTTGTCGGGCCAGTCGCTGCCGGACGCATCCTGGTAGGGGCCGCCCGCGCGCCGGTAGATCGCGCAGTCGATCACCAGCAGCGGCACGCCCGAGGGCAGCTTGGAGGCGATCAGGGTCGCGGGCGGGCAGCCGGGAAGCGCCGGCAGGTTCGCCGCCTTGCTGCGCGTCTTCAGGGCCTCCATCACCGCGGGATAACCGGGCATGAGCACGCGCAGGTCCACGCCCAGGCCCATCAGCGCCGCCGTGAGCGCGCCGCTCACGTCCGCCAGCCCGCCCGTCTTCACCAGCGGCGTGACTTCGGAGGACGCGAACAGGACCTTGAGGCGATCGTCGATGGCCATGCGCGCTACCCTTCCCGGCAGAGCACGACGGCGGCGAGCGGGGGCAGCGTCACCGCCGCCGAATGCACGCGGTTCATCCACGCGCGCGGCTGTGCCTCGATGCCGCCGGCGTTGCCGGCGTTGGAGCCGGCGTAGAAGCCCGAATCGCTGTTGAACACCTCGCGCCATTTGCCGCCCGCCGGCAGGCCGATGCGGTAGCCGTGGCGGGGCACCGGCGTGAAGTTGAAGGCGGCCACCGCCACGCTGCCGTCGCGCGCGCGGCGCTCGAAGGCCAGCACCGACTGCTCGGCATCGTGGCAGTCGATCCACGCGAAACCCGCGGGCTCGAAATCCTGCTCGTGCAGGGCCGGCAGCCGGACGTAGAGGTGGCCCAGGTCGCGCAGCAGGGCCTGCACGCCGCGATGCCAGTCGATGCCGACGAGGCCCCAGTCGAGCTCCGACTCCACGCGCCACTCGCGGCCCTGGGCGAACTCGTTGCCCATGAAATTGAGCTTCTTGCCCGGGGTCATGAACTGCCAGGCGAGCAGCAGGCGCACGTTGGCGAATTTCTGCCAGGCGTCCCCGGGCATCTTGCCCAGCAGCGAGCCCTTGCCGTGCACGACCTCGTCGTGCGACAGCGGCAGCATGAAGTTCTCCGAGTAGGCGTAGAGCTGGCCGAACGTGAGCTTGTCGTGGTGGAAGCGCCGGTACACCGGGTCCTGGCGCAGGTAGGCGAGGGTGTCGTTCATCCAGCCCATGTTCCACTTCATCGAGAACCCGAGGCCGCCCAGGTACGTGGGCCGCGACACCATCGGCCAGGCCGTCGATTCCTCCGCGAGCGTCAGGGCCCCCGGGAAATCACGGTGCACCATCACGTTGAGGGCGCGCAGGAACTCGATGGCCTCCAGGTTCTCGCGCCCGCCGAACTTGTTCGGCAGCCATTCCCCGGCCTTGCGCGAATAGTCGAGGTACAGCATCGAGGCCACCGCATCCACGCGCAGGCCGTCGAGGTGGAACTCCGCCAGCCAGAAATGCGCCGAGGACAGCAGGAAGCTCCTCACCTCGTTGCGCCCGTAGTTGAAGATGTGCGTGCCCCAGTCCTGGTGGAAGCCCAGGCGCGGGTCCTCGTGCTCATAGAGCGCCGTGCCGTCGAAGCGCGCCAGCGCGAACGCATCCGTCGGGAAATGCGCCGGCACCCAGTCCAGGATCACGCCGATGCCGGCCTGGTGGCAGGCGTCGACGAAGGCCTTGAACTGCGCCGGGGTGCCATAGCGGCTGGTCACCGCGAAGTAGCCGGTGGTCTGGTAGCCCCACGATTCGTCCAGCGGGTGCTCGGAGACGGGCAGCAGCTCGATGTGCGTGAAGCCCATCTCCTTCACGTAGGGCAGCAGGCTTTGCGCAAGCTCGTCGTAGCGGTAGAAGCGCCCGTCCGGGTGGCGGCGCCAGGAGCCGGCGTGCACTTCGTAGACGTTCATCGGCGCATGCAACCAGTCGCGGGCGGCGCGCCCCTGCATCCAGGCCTCGTCGCCCCAGCGGTACGGCTCGCTGGACACGATGCCCGCCGTGCCCGGACGCACTTCGTGCAGGCGCGCATAGGGATCCGTCTTGACCCGCACCTCGCCGGTGGCGCGGTTGCGGACCTCGAACTTGTAGTACGCGCCGTCCGCGAGCCCCGGGACGAACAGCTCCCAGACGCCGCTCACGCCGTGCACCGACATCGGATGCATGCGGCCGTCCCAGCGGTTGAAGTCGCCGACCACGCTCACCCGCCCCGCGTTCGGCGCCCAGCAGGCGAAACGCACGCCGGCTACACCGTCGCGCACCTGCGGCTGCGCGCCCAGCATGCGGTAGGCCTGCTCGAGGCGGCCTTCGTTGAAGAGGTAGAGGTCGTCGGCGCCGATCGCCGGGGGAAAGGCGTAAGGATCGTGGAATTCGACGGTGGCGCCGTCTTCCACGGCGCGCAGCCGCAGGGGCTGGGGCGGCTTCTGCGCGCCCGTCCACTCGAACACCCCGTCGCGGTGGACGCGCTTCATGGGCTCGAATCCAGCCTGCGTGCGCACGGAGACCTCGCTCGCGCAGGGCCGGAAGGCGCGAACCGCCCATCCCGCCCCTTCCCGATGCGAGCCCAGCACCCCGAAGGGGTCGTGGTGGCGCGCACCGGCGAGGGCGTCGAAGCGCGCGTCGGCCGGGGGGCTCGGCGCCATTGGGGTCGAATCCGTGGCGATCAAAGAGGAGGTCCTGTTGTCCTACCCGGAAGAGCCCGGGCGGGCCACGGAATTCCGTGACGATCAGCGAGGCTGCACCTATTATAAGCAGCGGGGCTCGCCACCAGCCTTTTTTGATCGGCCTCAAAGGTTTAGGTTCATCCGCCAGTCCCCTGCAACGAGGAGCCCTGCGTGGCCAACGCCGACCCGGACGTCCGTTTTGTCAGCACGATGACCAAGAACACCTACGCCCTGGTGCTGGCGGGGGGGCGGGGCAGCCGGCTCAAGAACCTGACCGACTGGCGGGCCAAGCCGGCGGTGCCGTTCGGGGGCAAGTTCCGCATCATCGATTTCCCGCTGTCCAACTGCGTGAATTCGGGCATCCGCCGCATCGGCGTGGCGACGCAGTACAAGTCGCACAGCCTGATCCGGCACATCACCCGCGGCTGGAGCTTCCTCGACGGACGCTTCCGGGAATTCGTCGACATCCTCCCCGCCTCGCAGCGCACGACCGAGGAGAACTGGTACCAGGGCACGGCGGACGCGGTCTACCAGAACCTCGACATCCTGCGCGCGTACGAGCCCGACTACATCCTCATCCTGGCCGGCGACCACATCTACAAGATGGACTACGGCCGCATCCTCGCCTACCACGCGGCCAAGAACGCCGACATGACGGTTGCCTGCATGGAGGTGCCGCGCATGGAGGCCACCGCGTTCGGCGTCATGCACATCGACGACGACTGGCGCGTGAAGTCCTTCGTGGAAAAGCCCGCGGACCCCCCGCCCATCCCGGGCCGGCCCGACAAGGCGCTCGCCAGCATGGGCATCTATGTCTTCAATGCCCCGTTCCTGTACGAGCAGCTCACCCGCGACACCCTCACCCCCGGCTCCAGCCACGACTTCGGCAAGGACCTGATTCCCCACCTGGTGCCGCGCTACCGCGTGTTCGCGCAGAGTTTCGACGACAGCTGCGTCGGCGACGACGACAAGCCCGCGTACTGGAAGGACGTCGGCACGGTAGATGCTTACTGGGAAGCCAACATGGACCTCACGCGCGTCACCCCCGACCTGAACCTGTACGACCAGGACTGGCCGATCTGGACCCACCAGGAGCAGCTGCCGCCGGCGAAGTTCGTGTTCGACGACGAGGGCCGGCGCGGCTACGCCACCGACTCCCTGGTTTCGGGCGGCTGCATCATCAGCGGCTCGACCGTGAAGCGCTCGATGCTGTTCTCCAACGTGCGGGTGCACAGCTACGGCAGCATCGAGGATTCGGTGATCCTGCCCGAGGTGCAGGTCAACCGGTACGTCCGGCTCAGGCGCGTGGTGGTGGACAAGCGCTGCGTGCTGCCCGAGGGCCTGACCGTGGGCTTCGACCCGGAACTGGACCGCAAGCGCTTCGTGGTCTCGGAGCGCGGCATCACGCTCATCACCCCCGAGATGCTCGGCCAGGAGAGCTTCCACCAGCGCTGAGCGCCGGACCGACCATGCCCGGACACCTCCATGGCTGAAGCCAGACTGGACCTCGTCCTGCTGTGGCACATGCACCAGCCGGACTTTCGCGACCAGGCGAGCGGCGAATTCCTGCAGCCGTGGGTCTACCTGCACGCCCTCAAGGATTATTCCGACATGGCGGCGCACCTCGAAAGCCACCCGGGGGTGCGGGCCGTGCTCAACTTCACCCCGGTGCTGCTCGACCAGCTCGAGGACTACGCGGACCAGTTCGCGGGCGGCCGCTTTCGTGATCCGCTGCTGCGCCTGCTGGCGCGCCCCGACCTGGGCGCGATCGACGACGGGGACCGCGACCGGATCCTCAAGTGGTGCTTCCGCGCCAACCACAAGAAGATGCTGGACCCGTACCCGGCCTACCGGCGCCTGTACGACTACCACGACCTGGCGCGCCAGCACGGCAGCATCGGCACCAGCTACCTGTCGGCGCAATACCTCGGCGACCTGCTCGCCTGGTACCACATCGCCTGGATCGGCGAGACCGTGCGCCGGCGCGAACCGCTTTTCGCCGGCCTGCTCGCGAAGGGCGAAGCCTTCAGCCTGGATGACCGGATCGGGCTGCTCGAACTCATCGGCCGCGAAGTGGCCGCGGTCATCCCGCGTTACCGCCAGCTCGCCGCGCGCGGCCAGATCGAGCTCACCACGACGCCGGGCTGCCACCCGATCGGGCCGCTGCTGCTGTCCTTCGAGGCCGCCCGCGAA
>DASZQJ010000074.1:0-1832 GCA_035549715.1 Burkholderiales bacterium | reverse complement strand
CGAGGTCGTGAGGACGACGACCGGGATGCGCCGGTATACCGGGTGGTTCTTGAGGGCGCGCAGCACCTCGAGCCCGTGCAGCCCGGGCAGGTTCAGGTCGAGCAGGATGACCAGCGGCTGGGGCGCGCCGGCGTCCCAGCGTGCGAGGCGGCCCAGGGCTTCGGCGCCGTCGCGGACCACGTCGATGGGATGGCCGCCGCCCTGGCGCGCGAACGCGCGCAGCGCGAGATCGATGTCCATCGGGTTGTCCTCCACCAGCAGGATGGGGCGCTGCACGGGAGTCTCCATGCGCCGCCTGCCTCAGCCTGCGCCCGCGCCGGCGGCGGCGGCGGCCGGCGCCAGGGGCAGTTCAAGCTCGAAGGTGGCGCCCTTGCCGGGCTCGCCGCGCGCCCGGACGCGCCCCCCCATGCGTTCCATGGCCTTTTGCACGATGGCCAGCCCGACGCCCGTTCCGGAAAACTCGTCGGCCCGGTGCAGGCGCTGGAAGATCTGGAAGATGCGCTCCTGGTATTTCATGTCGAATCCCACCCCATTATCGCGCACCGTGAGCAGCAGCATGCCGCCTTCCACCCGGGACGCGATCTCGATCCGCGGATCGGGCCGCTTGCGGGAAAACTTCACGGCATTGTCGATGAGGTTGCGCAGCGCCATTGCCAGCCCCTCGGCATCGGCCAGGACCGGCTCGGGGGCCAGGTCGACCGCCAGCTGCGTGCCCTCGAGGTCGTGCCGGCGCTCGTTGAGCACGGCCTGGACCGTGTCGCGAACGCTGACCGGGCGCAGCGTCACGGCGCGCCGCTCCACCTTCGAGTACGCGAGCAGGTCGTCGATCAGCTTCTGCATCTGCGTCGCCGCGGAGCGGATGTTGTGCAGGAAGCGGCGGCCTTCGTCGTCGAGCCGTTCCTCGTGGTCCGAGAGCAGCAGCCGGCTGTAGCCGTCGATGCCGCGCAGGGGGGCCTTGAGGTCGTGCGACACGGTGTAGCTGAAGGTCTCGAGCTCCCGGTTCTTGATGCTGAGTTCCGCCGTGCGCTTGGCGACGCGGCGTTCGAGGTCCGCATTGAGCTGGCGCACCTCGTCCTCGGTGCGCTTGCGCGCCGAGATGTCCACCCCCGTCCCGAGCAGGCAGGGCACGCCGTCGATGGTCGTTGCCAGCCCGGTGAAGTAGTAGGGCGTGCGCCGGCCGTCGCTGGAGACGAAGTCCGCCTCGACGTCCGAGGCGCCGCTCTCGAACACTTCCGAGATGCGGGCGGCAAGGAGCGATTTCTCGGGGCCGTCGAAGAAATCCAGCGGGCTCATGCGCGCGATCTGCGCCGCCGAGTAGCCGGAAACCGTCTCGAAGTTCCGGTTCCAGCGCAGGAAGCGCAGGTTGCTGTCGTACATGTAGAAGATGCCGGGCAGGCTGTCGAGCGCCGCGTCGGAGAACCGGCGCTCCTGCGCGAGTGACGCTTCGCTGCGATTGAGCCAGGCGGCCGCGCCCCAGACCAGGCCGGCGAAGATCACGATGTTCGACGCGGCGAACAGCGCAAGGCCCGTTTCCACGTCGTAGAGGCCCGCGCGCTCGCCCTGCAGCCGGATCCAGCCCAGCATCAGGGGCAGGCCGACCGCGAACGGCAGCAGGCGCCGGGCGAGGGCGCTCCCGATGCCGTGGCCGCCGAGCAGGCCGAAGGTGCCGCCGTCGGCGCGCGCGCAAAGGATGCCTGCCGAGGCGGCCAGGACGAGCGCGGCCGGCAGAATCGCCGGCGGGGAGAACAAGGTCCAGGCCCCGGCGGGACCGGCATCGTAGAGATCCACCGCCAGCTGCAACAGGGCGCCGACCCCGGCGACCAGGGCCGGCG
>DASZQJ010000073.1:0-8758 GCA_035549715.1 Burkholderiales bacterium | reverse complement strand
CCGCGTTGCGCCGGCGAGAAGGCCGCATGCAGGAACGCCTCGCGCGCCGACTCGTCGAATATGCCTGCGGGCGCCGCGTCGACCACCGAAGCCGCAGTCACCCGGCCGCGCTCGTCGATCAGCACCTGCAAGGTGACCTTGCCCGGGAGGCGCTCGCCCAGCGCCGAGGACGGATAGGCCGGCGCGAGCCTCGCCCCCAGGCTGGGATAGACGTCCAGTTCGCCCGCCGCGTAATGCGTGCTGTCGGGCAACTCGTCGGCGGGAAGTTCGATGGGCGCGGGGATTGGCGGCGAAACTTCCGGCGCGACGGTGGGTGGGGGAGGCTCGACCGCGGCAGCGGATGCGCCGGCACCGGGGGCGACGACGGGGACGGGGACCCGCGGCGACGCGCTGTGCTGGACGGGAGAAGGGGCGGCCGGCAACGCCACCAGGCGTGCGGTGAGCACGGCGGCCTTGGGCGCAGGAGCTCGGCCGGCGCGCCCGCCGATCCCCAGGATGGCGCTGGCGTGGAGGACGACCGAGAGCGCGAGCGCCCAGACCATGCGGCCGCCAGCGCCCGCCGGCAACGCGACGACTTCCCGCCTGACCCTGCGCATCGACCGCCCCTCGCGACGAGCCTGTCACGCGTCCATTCTAGGACGCGGGCGGCGTCGCGGGGACGGGCCGGGCCTACCGGGTTCCCTGCGCCTGCGCCAGGTATTGCTCGATCTGGTCGAGCGGGATGGCGCCAGGTACGCGGCGCCCGTCCTCGAAGAACAGGGTGGGCGTGCCGGAGATGCGCTTGCCCTGGCCGAACTCCACCACCTTGTCCACCGGGTTCTGGCAGGTACCCGCCGCCTTGGGCGCGACGCCGTTGAGCATGTAGTCGTCCCAGGCCTTGGCCTTGTCCGGCGAGCACCAGATCGCGCGGGCGATTTCCGGTGCCTTCGGGTGCAGCTGCGCCAGCGGATAGAGGAAGGTGTAGATGGTGACGTTGTCGAGCTGGGTCAGGCTTTTCTCCAGGCGCCTGCAGAACGGGCAGTCAGGATCGGAGAACACCGCGACCTTGCGGCTGCCGTTGCCCTTGACCTTCTTGAACGCGAGGTCGAAAGGCAGCTGGTCGAACGGGAACGCGAGTTTCTTCAGGCGCTGGTCCTCCAGCTCCTGCAGGCGGGCCTGGGTCAGGTTGGTCATGCCGCGGGTCTCGATGACCACGCCCTCGGCGAACAGGAAGCCGAACTTGTCGTCCGTGTAGTAGATCTGGCCGTCGACGACGAGCTCATAGAGGCCGACGTTGGGCAGCTTCGTCACGCTTTCCAGCGCGGCCTTGGGGAATTTTTTCGCCATCTCCGCGCGGATGCTGGACTCGTCGGCGCACGCGGCGCCTGCGAACAATGCGACCAGGGCCAGCGAGAGACTCAGGATTCGGTGGGGTTTCATGTGGGGTCTTCGGGTTGGTGGAAAGGGATTGTGCGCGCAACGCCTGGTTGGACCGCCTAGCCGAGCGCGCGTTTCACGAGGTAGCGCTTGAGCGGCGGCAGCCGGTCGGTCAACGCCAATCCGGCATTGCGCAGCGCCGCCGCACCGGGCAGGCGGCTTGCGAACAGTGACTGCAGCCCGTCGGTGACGTATTCCATGGCGAGGATGTCTTCCTTGCGCGCGCGCTCGTAGTCGCGCAACAAGGCGCGCGCACCGCAATCGCGGCGGACCCCGCGCCCGCGCAGCACGCCGGCCAGGGCCTCGGCATCCGCGAGCCCGAGGTTCAACCCCTGGCCCGCCAGGGGGTGCACATTATGGGCAGCGTCCCCGACCAGGGCAAGGCGGGCGCCGATGAGCGCATCCGCCCGCATCCTGCGCAGCGGGAATGCCCGAGCGGGACCGGTGGCCCGCAGTTCGCCAAGGCAATGCGCGCTGGCGCGCGCGACGCGATCGCAGAGCTCCGCCGGCGCAAGCGCCAGCAGCTCGGCGGCATGCTCGTCGCCCGTGGACCAGACCATCGACACCTGCCCCATGGGCAGGGGCAGCAAGGCAAGCACCCCGTCATCGCGGAACCACTGGCGCGCGACGTCGCCATGCGGGCGATCCGCGAGGAAGTTGGCGACCACGCCCTGCTGCCCGTAATCGCGCCGGCGCACGCCGATGCCGGCGGCGGCGCGCACTTTCGATTCCGCGCCGTCAGCGCCGACGACCAGGCGCGCCTCGATCCGGCTGCCGTCGCTGAGCGCCAGTTGCGCCAGGTCCGCCCGCCATTCGATGTGCTCGCAGCCGGCATCGCCCGCGAGGCGAACCTCTTCGCCGTCGGCGAGCGCGCGCCGGATCGCCTGCTGCAGGTTGCCTTCCTCGACGATGGCGGCGAGCTCGGGGAGGCCGTTGCGGTAGGCGTCGAATCCCAGCCGGGCCCCGCCGTCGCCGTGCACCTGCATCTCGCGCACCGGCGCGACCCGGTCCTCATCCAGGTACCGCCAGACGCCACAACGCTCGAGGAATTCGCGACTGCGGAGGCTCAGCGCATACACCCGGGCGTCGAAACCCGACGCCGGCAGGCCGGCGGGCGGCCGCGGCTCGATGAGGGCTGCGCGCAGCCCGCTGCCGGCCAGCGCGCACGCGAAGCTGCCGCCCACGATGCCGCCACCGACGATGGCAATGTCCAGGGTCATCCGCGGAGTCTACACCTTGCGTCAAAGGATTGATTCGTACCGGATTATTGCCTTGACAAGGGAGGGGGCGATCAGTAACCTTGCGCTCCCTGTCGGACGGCTGCCGCGGCTTGCCCCGCACTGCGCCTTCCCGAACTGCATTCCCGAATTTCGGTGATATAGCTCAGTTGGTTAGAGCACAGCACTCATAATGCTGGGGTCGGTGGTTCAAGTCCACCTATCACCACCACCCGATTCCCGATGGGAGAGGGCCCCCGCCGGGCCCCTTTGGGGCGCGGAACGGTAAACTGGACGCACCTTCACCGATGCCCACGATGCGCCATTTCGCGACCTGCCTCCTGGCCTGCCTGCTCTCGCTGGCCGCCGCGATCCCCGCGTTCGCCGAGCGCAACTTCCCGCAGCGGGCCAAGCGCGGCGAGATGACCGCATTCCAGTACCCCTACATGAAGGTCAACGGCAGGACGCTGCACATGTCCGCCGGCAGCCGCATCTTCAACGAGCAGAACCTGATCATCATGCCGGCATCGCTGCAGGCGCAGAAGGCCCAGATCATGTTCGCCCTCGACATCGCCGGCGACCTCTCCGAGGTGTGGCTCCTGAGCGCCGAGGAGGCGAAGGCGCGCCCGCTGCCCAAGCCCCTGCCTGCCGCCGGCGGAACGGGCGGCCGGCCGGCGGGCACGGCCCAGGACGGCTCGAAGAACTAGGCTGGCGCGAGAAAATGCCCGCATGAAGCTGTACATCCGCACGTTCGGCTGCCAGATGAACGAGTACGACTCGGATCGCATGGCGGACGTGCTGGCGGCCTCCGGGCTCGATGCCGCCGGCGTCGAAAAGACCGAGGATCCCGCGCAGGCCGACGTCATCCTTTTCAACACCTGCTCCGTGCGCGAGCGCGCGCAGGAGCGCGTCTTCCACGACCTGGGCCGCATCAAGCCGTTCAAGCAGGCGCGTCCGGACGTCATCGTCGGGGTGGGCGGCTGCGTGGCGAGCCAGGAGGGCGCCGCGATCGTCGAACGCGCCCCGCACGTGGACCTCGTCTTCGGCCCGCAGACCCTGCACCGCCTGCCGCAGATGATCCGCGCGCGCCGTGCGAGCGGCCTGCCCCAGGTCGACGTCGCCTTTCCCGAGATCGAGAAGTTCGACCACCTGCCGCCTGCACGGGTGGAGGCGGTCACCGCCTTCGTTTCCGTCATGGAAGGCTGCAGCAAGTACTGCAGCTTCTGCGTGGTGCCCTACACCCGGGGTGAGGAAGTCTCGCGGCCGCTCGCCGACGTGCTCACGGAAGTCGCAGGGCTCGCGGACCAGGGCGTGCGCGAGGTGACGCTGCTGGGCCAGAACGTCAACGCCTGGCGCGGGGCCGTGGAGGGTTCCTGGCCGGGGCCGGCGGACGGCGGCGACAACGCCGATTTCGCCCTGCTGCTCGAGTACCTGTGCGAGATCCCCGGCATCGAGCGCCTGCGCTACACCACCTCGCACCCGCGCGAGTTCACTCCCCGGCTGATCGAGGCCTACGCGCGCCTGCCGCAGCTCAGTGACCACGTGCACCTGCCCGTGCAGTCCGGGTCGGATCGCATCCTGGGCGCCATGAAGCGCGGCTACACCGCGCTCGAATACAAGGCCATCATCCGCCGCCTGCGCGCCGTGCGCCCCTCCGTGTCGATCGCCTCGGACTTCATCGTGGGCTTCCCCGGCGAGACCGAGGAGGACTTCGCCCGGACACTCGGCCTGGTTGACGAGGTCGGCTTCGACATGAGCTACAGCTTCATGTACAGCCCGCGACCGGGCACGCCCGCCGCAAGCCTGGCGGACCAGGTGCCCCAGCCCGTCAAGGAGGATCGCCTCGCCCGGCTGCAGGCGAAGCTCGACGCCCTCGAGCAGCGCATCAGCCGCGGCATGGTGGGCTCGGTGCAGCGCGTGCTGGTGGAAGGGCGCGCGAAAAAGAACCCGGACGAGCTCGCCGGGCGCACCAGCAACAACCGCATGGTCAACTTCCCCGGCCCCGCCCGGCTGGTCGGGCAGTTCGTCGACCTGCACGTCACCGAGGCCATGGCGCATTCGCTGCGCGGCGAAGTCCTGGTCCGCGAAAAGGCCGCTTGAAGCCCGTCGAACTGTCCTTCAGCCCGGTCGACAACGAGCGCCTCGCCAACCTTGCCGGCGCGCTCGACGAGAACCTCAAGCAGATCGAGGGCGCGCTCGACGTGTCCATCGCGCGCCGCGGCGAGCATTTTTCCATCACCGGCGACGAGAAGCAGGCCCGGCTCGCGGCCGACGCGCTGCGCCACTTCTATTCGATCGCCAGCCGCGGCCTCGGCCTGGAGGAGATCCAGCTCGGCCTGATCGAGCTCACGGGCGAGGCGCCGCCGATGGACGAGGCGCTGGCGCTGCATACGCGCCGCCGCGACCTGCACGGGCGCACGCCGCGCCAGGTGCAGTACATCCGCCAGATCAAGGCGCACGACATCACCTTCGGCATCGGTCCGGCGGGCACGGGCAAGACCTACCTCGCGGTCGCCTGTGCGGTGGACGCCTTCGAGCGCGACGCCGTCAAGCGCATCGTCCTGGTGCGTCCCGCGGTCGAGGCCGGCGAACGCCTGGGCTTCCTGCCCGGCGACCTCGCGCAGAAGGTCGATCCCTACCTGCGCCCGCTGTACGACGCGCTGTACGACCTGATGGGATTCGAGAAGGTCGGCAAGCTGTTCGAGCGCGGCGCCATGGAGATCGCGCCGCTTGCCTACATGCGCGGGCGCACGCTCAACCATTCCTTCATCATCCTCGACGAGGCGCAGAACACCACGCCCGAGCAGATGAAGATGTTCCTCACCCGCATCGGCTTCGGCAGCCGCGCCGTGGTCACGGGCGACGTCACCCAGGTCGACCTGCCCAAGGGCCAGAAAAGCGGGCTGGTCGAGGCGCAGAACATCCTCGCCGACGTGCGCGGCATCGCGTTCACCCGCTTCCTGGGCGAGGACGTGGTCCGCCATCCGCTGGTGCAGCGGATCGTCCAGGCCTATGAAGCGCACCAGTCGCACGCGAAAGACTAGCGGCGCGCGGCGCGGGCCCGCGCTGCGCCTGTCGGTCCAGTATGCGGTTGCCGCGGACGGCCAGCCGTCGCGCGCGCGGCTGCGCCGGTGGGCGCTCGCCGCGCTGCACCGAGACGCCGAGGTCACGCTGCGGCTGGTGGGCGCGCGCGAGGGACGCGCGCTCAACCGGCGCTTCCGCGGCCGCGATTATGCGACCAACGTGCTCACGTTTGCCTACGACGACACGGCGCCGCTGACCGGCGACATCGTGATCTGCCTGCCGGTGGTCGAGCGCGAAGCCAGGCGCCAGGACAAGGGTCGTGATGCGCACCTCGCGCACCTGGTGGTGCACGGCATGCTCCACCTGCAGGGTTACGACCACCAGGGCGGGAAGGAGGCGCTGGCGATGGAGCGCCTGGAAACCGGGATCGTCATGCGGCTGGGGTATCCTGACCCCTATGCCGGCTGACTTCGGCGATCCGTGTAACATGTTGGCTGGCCTGGCTGCATAACCACCCGATGGACGACCCACAAGACAAGCCCGGGCTGCTCGAGAGGCTCGGCGCGCTGCTGATGCGCGAGCCCGAGGACCGCGAGCAGCTCATCGAGCTCCTGCAGCGCTCCTACGAGCGCAGCCTGCTCGACGCCGACGCGCTCGGCATGATCGAAGGCGTGATGCAGGTCTCCGAGATGCAGGCGCGCGACATCATGGTGCCGCGCGCGCAGATGGACGTGATCGACATCGGGGATGCGCCCGACAAGTTCATCCCCTGGGTGATCGAGACCGGCCACTCCCGCTTTCCCGTGATCGGCGAGAACAAGGACGACGTCATCGGCATCCTGCTCGCGAAGGACCTGCTGCGCTTCTACGCCGGCGAGGAGTTCAACGTGCGGGAGATGCTGCGGCCCGCGGTGTTCATTCCGGAATCGAAGCGGCTGAACGTGCTGCTCAAGGACTTCCGCAGCAACCGCAACCACATCGCCATCGTCGTGGACGAGTACGGCGGCGTCGCCGGGCTGGTCACCATCGAGGACGTCCTGGAGCAGATCGTCGGCGAGATCGAGGACGAATTCGACTTCGACGAGACCGAGGCGAACATCGTGCTCGAACGCAACGGCCAGTACCGCGTCAAGGCGCAGACCGGGATCGAGGATTTCAACCGCACGTTCGGCACCGAGTTCAGCGACGAGGACTTCGACACCGTCGGCGGCCTGGTGCTGGACCACCTCGGGCGCCTGCCCAAGCGCAGCGAGCAGTTCCGCATCGGCGACCTCAACGTCAAGGTGCTGCGCGCCGACAGCCGGCGCCTGCATGCCCTGCTGGTGGAAAAGGCGCGCACGGAGACCCAGGCCTGAACCGGGGCATCGCGCTGGCGTGGCTCGCGCCCCTGCTGCTGGGCGCGGCCTGCGTCCTCGGTTTCGCCCCTTTCCACGTTTTCCCCCTCCCCGTCGCCGCGCTGGCCGCCTGGCTGCACCTGCTGGGCCGCTGCACGTCGGTTCGCGCCGCCGTCGCCAGCGGATTGTGCTTCGGGCTCGGCCTGTTCCTGGCCGGCGTAAGCTGGGTCTACGTCAGCCTGCACTTCTACGGCGGCATGGCGATGCCCCTTGCCGCGCTGTTCACGCTGCTCTTCTGCCTCTACCTCGCCTGCTTCCCCGCCGCCGTCGCGGCGTTGCTCGCGCGCGCGCCCGCACCGACGGCCGCGAAATGGCTGCTGGCCTTCCCCGCGCTCTGGGCGCTGTCGGAATGGGTGCGGGGCTGGTTCCTCAGCGGCTTTCCCTGGCTGGCCATCGGGTACTCGCAGGTGCCCCATCCCCCTTTCGCCGGCTACATGCCGGTGCTCGGCGTGTTCGGCGTTTCGCTCGTGTGCGCCGCGGCGGCCGGTGCGCTGGCCTGGTTCGCCCAGGGCGCGATGCGCCGGCGGGAACGGGACGGACGGCGCACGATGATCCAGGCGGGACTGGTCCTCGCGGTCCTCGCCCTGGGCGGCGCGGCGCTGCATCCGGTCGCATGGACGCGGACGAGTACCCCACCGACCACGGTCGCGTTGCTCCAGGGCAACATTCCCCAGGAGTTGAAATGGCGGCCCGAGCGCGCGCTCGCCACGCTCGACACCTACCTGCAGCTCGCGCTCGCCGCCGACGCGCAACTCATCGTGCTGCCGGAAACCGCGCTGCCGATGCTGAACGTCGACGTGCCCGGCGCCTACCTGCAGGCGCTGGGCGACCATGCGCGGGCGCGCGGCGGCGACCTGCTCGTCGGAGTGCCGGAGCTCGAGGCATCCACGGGACGCTACTTCAACAGCGTGATGACCGTGGGCAGCGCACCGCCGCAGACGTACCGCAAGCACCACCTCGTGCCCTTCGGCGACTATTTCCCCCTGCGCCCGCTGCTGGGCTGGGTGATGGAGATCCTGCACATCCCGATGTCGGACTTCTCCCACGGCGGGCCCGTGCAACAGCCGCTGGCGGTGGCGGGACAGAAGATCGCCGCCAACATCTGCTACGAGGACGCCTTCGGCGAGGAGGTGATCCGCCAGCTGCCGCAGGCAACGCTGCTCGCGAACTTCACCAACGACGCGTGGTGGGGCGACTCCATCGCCTCGAAGCAGCACCTGCAGATCGCCCAGGCGCGCTCGCTGGAAACCGGACGTCCCATGCTCCGGGCCACCAATACCGGCGTCACCGCGATCATCGACGCCCGCGGCCGCATCGCCGCATCCGCGCCCGGGTTCGCCACCGCCACCGTGAGCGGGCAGGTCACCGGGCATTCGGGAAGCACGCCGTATGTGCGGTGGGGAAATTACGGGTTCATCGCCGTGGCGGTGGCGATGCTGCTCGCGGCGGCATGGGGCGCGAGAAGACGCAGGGCCTGAGGCTCGCGCATTCCGGTTCGCCCCTCACGCCTCCCGCCTCACACTTCCCGCCTTACGCCTCACGCCTCACGCCTATTGCATGTACGCGTATCCCTGCCCCTGCAGCTCGATGATCTCGGCGTCCGCCATCGGCACCATGGTGATGAAGCCGTGGATGTCGGCCGGGTCGAAGCCGCGCCGACGGGCGGCCGCGCGGCACATGCGGAGGTCGATGATGCCGCCCACCGTC
>DASZQJ010000072.1:0-21798 GCA_035549715.1 Burkholderiales bacterium | reverse complement strand
GATCGCGCGCATCATGATCACGTGGGGGATCATCTCCTCGGCGTTCATGTTCACCAACGACATCCACTGGGGCGTGGTGGCGACCATGTTCAACTGCACGGACGCCGAGTTCACGTTCTACTTCCTGCGCTTCCTGCTGGGCGTGGCCGAGGCCGGCTTTTTCCCCGGCATCATCCTGTACCTGACCTACTGGTTCCCGGGCCCGCGGCGCGCCCGGATGGTGGCCCTGTTCATGACGGCCATCGGCGTCGCCAACGTGGTCGGCTCGCCGATTTCCGGGGCGATCATGCAGTACATGGACGGCGCCAACGGCTGGCGCGGCTGGCAGTGGCTGTTCCTGCTCGAGGGCATTCCGTCGGTGCTGGTCGGCATCCTGGTGCTCATGCTGCTGCCCAACGGGCCGAAAACCTCGGCCTGGCTCACCGACGAGGAAAAGTCCCTCGTCGCGCAGCGCCTCGACGAGGAGGAGGCAGGCAAGAAGGACCTGGTGCAGCGCCACAGTTTCATGGACGCGTTCCGCGACGGCCGCGTCTGGGCGCTCACGCTGGTGTACTTCTGCGGCGCCATCACGTTCTACGCGTTCAATTTCTGGATGCCGACCATCATCCAGGAGCTGAGCATCGACAAGCACGATTATCTGCAGGTCGGGCTGCTGAGCATGATCCCCTGGGGCGCCAGCGTGCTCGCGATGATCTACTGGGGCACCCATTCCGACAGGACCGGCGAGCGCCGGTGGCACTGCGCTTCCGGCTTCCTGGTCCAGGTGGTGGGCCTGCTGATGCTCGCAGTCGCCCCCCACGCCCCCGTCCTCGCCATGATCGCGCTGACGCTCATCACCGTCGGCTGGGCCGGGTACGTCGTGACGTTCTGGTCCCTGCCCACCGCCTTCCTGACCGGCACGGCCGCCGCCGCCGGCATCGCCTGGATCAACTCGGTGGGCAACCTCGGCGGCTATTTCGGCCCCGACATGATCGGCCGCATCCGCATGGTGACCGGCGGCAGCGAGGCGGCGTTCTATGCGCTGGCGGGCGTGGCGATCCTGGGTGCGGCAATCGTCCTCATGATGCGAAAGCCCGCGCGCAATGCGAGCCTCGTGACGAGGTGAAGCGGAAAGGGATGGCGCACTAAGTGCTGAGTACTGCGTACTGAGTGCTGAGTGCTGCGTGCTGCGTAAGGGCTCCAGTGCCCCAGGCTCCCTTACGCAGCACTCGGTCCTCGCCCGCCGTCCGGTCACGCCGGGAGGGCGACTTGCAGCGCCCGGATCCTCCCGCGCGCCTTGGCCATCGCGTGGGCGCGCACCTGGTCGCTGACGGCCAGTCCCTCGGCGCGCACGACCTCGACGTCGGTGATGCCGATGAAGGCGAGCAGCCCCTTGAGGTAACCGACGTAGGCGCCGTCCACGGGGGTGTCGGCGTGGATGCCGCCGCTGGTGGCGACGACGATCGCGCGCTTGCCCTTCACCAGGCCTTCGGGCCCCTTGTCGGTATAGCGGAACGTCTTGCCGGCCACCGCGATGCGGTCGATCCAGGCCTTGAGGCCGGTCGGCACGGAGAAGTTGTACAGGGGCGCGCCGATCACGAGGACGTCGGCCGCCTGCAACTCCGCGTGCAAGTCGGCGTCCAGCTTCGCTTCCCGCGCCTGGAAGGCGTTCAGGAATTGCGCTGCGGTGCCACGGGTCGCCAGGACTTCGCCGCTCAGGTGGGCGATCGGTTGCGCAGCAAGGTCGCGATGGACGACCGCCAGTTCAGGGTCACCGGCGCGCAGCTGCTCGATGACTTCGCGGGTCAGCTTCCGGGAGGCGGAGGCCTCGCCGAGGATGCTGGAATCGAGGTGCAGGACATTCATGGGTTTCTCCCTTCGGGTTCGCTTGGCGTCCGCCCGGCCTGGGCTGGACGGCATGGAATTCATCCTAAGGGTGTGGCCAATACTGGAGTAGGGGGAGAAATCAGGTTAGATTGTTCTATCTACAGGACAATCTAACACCCCATGCAGGACCTCAACGACCTGTATTTTTTCGCGAAAGTGGTGGAAACAGGCGGTTTTGCCGCCGCCGCGCGGGCACTCAGCCTGCCCAAGTCCAGGCTTTCCCGGCGCGTGGCCATGCTGGAATCGAGCCTGGGCGTGCGCCTGCTGCAACGGACGACGCGCCGGCTGTCCCTGACCGAGAGCGGCAGGCTGTATTACGAGCACGCGCGCAACGTGATGGCGGAAGCTGACGCGGCGCGCGAGGCCATCGACCGCGTGCGCAAGGTGCCGAGCGGGACCTTGCGCGTCAGTTGCCCCCTCTCGGTGGGCCAGGTGTACATCGCGCCGCTGCTGCCGAAGTTCCTCGCGGCCTTTCCGCAGATCCGCCTCGACCTGATCGGCATCAACCGGCGCGTGGACCTGGTCGAGGAGGGTATCGACGTCGCGCTGCGCGTGCGCACCTCCGGCGACGAGGAACCGCACCTGGTGACGCGAAGGTTCCGGCCCGCGGCCACCTATGTCGTCGTCCATCCGGAACTGCTCGACGTGCATGGCGCGGTCGGGACGCCCGAGGACCTGCGCAAGCTGCCCGCGCTGGGCTTTCGCTCGCCCGATGGCAGGTTGCGCTGGCGGCTCGCCCGCGAGAGCGGCGAGGTGCATGAGGTGGTGCTGGAACCGCGACTGACGACGGACGACTTCAACGTCATGCGCGCCGCGACGCTGGGCGGTGTGGGGGCGGCCATGCTCCCGGCGGAATTCTGCGCCGAGGACCTGCGCGCCGGCCGGCTGGCCCACCTGCTGCCGGCGTGGTCCATCTCCGCGACGCTGCAGGCCGTCTACCTCAGCCGACGGGGCATGGTGCCGGCCGTGCGCGTGTTCCTGGATTTCCTGGAGGAGAATCTTGGGGAGAAAGAAGGACCCAGCACCGGGGATTGAGTGACGGGGAAGCAGTGAGGTGTCGTTGGGGAAGCGGGTCGCCGGCACGGCGCGCTACGGACTCGGTATGGGCTCCAACGCCTTGGGCTTCCTGTTCCTATCGCAGCGCCAAGGCGCCGGCGCGCGCCAGGTCGCGCAAAGAAAATGCCCCGGCGCTTGCGCACCGGGGCATCTTTTACTGCGGGCAGTCCGGCCGGATGTACGGCACCGGCTTGAATCCTACTGCTGACTCCAATCTTGCCGGGTGGATCCGGTCTGCCGGCCGGAAATGCCTTGGTCGTAGCTCACTGGATCACCTCCTTTCGTGGTTGCCAGGCTTGAGTGTAAGTCAAAGGTGTGAACGAGTGAAGGGGTGCATGTGTGGAGCGTGGAAGACCGCCCTGGAAAGCGCCAAGCCCTGACCCTTCACACATCCACCCCTTCACGCGTTCATTTCCTTCACCGCCCTGCGCGCTCGTACTCGGCGATCACCTGCGCGCCGAACAGCAGCAGGGCGGCCGCGATCTCGAAGCTCAGCAGCACGACGATGGCGCTGGTGAGGGACCCGTAGACGACGCTGACCTGGGAAATGGTGCCGAAGTACCAGACGAGGCCGTGGCGGATGACCTCCCAAAGGAGCGCGGCGACCGCGCCGCCGATGAGGGCATGCCGCAGCGGCAACCTGCCGACGGGCATCACCATGTAGATGGAGGTGATGAGCAGGATCTCCAGGACCACCCCGACGACGTAGAGCAGGAAGGCGGACAGGCCGCCCAGCGACCAGGGAGTGCCGAAGACGACGATGCTCTCCTTGCCGATGGCGTTCAGGCTGGCCGACATGACGGTGCCCAGCAGCAGGGCGATGCCGAGGACGAGGATGTAGCTGAACGGGATGAGCACCGAGACCCAGAAACGGCGCTTGCGGGCCCGCACCCGGTGCAGGAAGATCACCGACATCGCGTTCTCCAGCACGGTGAAGGCCAGCGAACTGAACACGAGCATCGTGGCGAGCAGGATCCAGCCGATCGAGGCGCTGTTGGTGACGAAGCTGGTCAGCTCGCCAACCACCTGGCCGGACTGTCCGGGCGCGATCCACTCCAGGGCGTGCCCGATCGTCGACAAAAGCGCCGCCTGGTCGATGAACCGTGACAGCGCGATCACCATGAGGATCAGCAGCGGGACCAGGGACAGCAGCGTGTAATAGGCGATCGCGCCGGCGAGCAGCAGGCCCTGGTTGGCCCGGAATGCCTTCACGACCCGCAACGCGAAGGCCAGCGGGTGCCGGAACATCATCGGCGTGCGTTTGAAGAGCGGCATCCGGCTCAGGGGATGGGCAGCGACAGCTGGTCGGCCCCGGGATCCGCCTGCCGTGCGGGCGCGTCGCCCGCGCGGCACAGGCCGGCGGCCCGGACACCCAGCAGGCGAAGCGGCCGTTCCAGGTCCGCCTTCTTCAGGCACAGGCCGGCCGTGCGGCGGATGAGTTGCGCATCGTCGGTGTACTCGCCCAGGGTCGCCTCGCGGGTGGCGCGCCGGAAGTCGTCGTAGCGCAGCTTCACCCCGATGGTCCTGGCCACATAGCCCTTGCGCCTCAGGTCGGCGGCGAGCTGCTCGCACAGCTTCGTGAAGATGCCGCCCAGCGCCTGGCGATCGCGGCGGGCGTGCAGGTTGCGCTCGAAGGTGGTTTCGCGGCTGATGGATTGGGGCTCGCTCTCGGTCACCACCGGCCTCTCGTCCCGGCCGTGCGAGACCTCGTGCAGCCACTGGCCATAGTGCCCCCCGAACTCGCCGACCAGGAAGGCGCGGTCCGTGCCGGCCAGCGCGCCGATGGTACGGATGCCCAGGGCTTCGAGACGGTCGGCGGCCTTCGGGCCGATGCCGTTGATGCGCCGGGGCGGCAGCGGCCAGATGCGCTCCGGCACATCCTCCAGCGTCAGCACGGCAAGGCCGTTGGGCTTGTCGAGCTCGGAGGCGATTTTGGAGAGCAGCTTGTTGGGCGTGATGCCCATGGAGCAGGTCAGCCCGGTGTCCAGGAACACGCGCGCCTTGATGCGCTCGCCGACGCTCCGGACGCCGGCATGGGGGTCGTCTTCCGTGCCTTGCTGCGAGCCGGGGACGTCGGTCAGGTCGATGTAGATCTCGTCGATGCCGCGATCCTCGATCTGGGGCGCGATGCTCGCGACCGCCGCCTTGAACAGGCGCGAATACCGGCGGTATTCTTCGAAGTCCGCGGGAAGCAGCACTGCATCGGGCGCGAGCGCCGCCGCCTTCATGAGGCCCATTGCCGAGTGCACGCCCAGGGCGCGCGCCTCGTAGGTCGCCGTCGTCGCCACGCCGCGCCCGGCATAGCTGCGCAATGTGGTGAACTTGCGCGTGCCGTCCCTGAGCAATCGTGGCGCATCCGCCCGCCGGCCGCCGACGACGACCGGGACGCCGCGCAGCTCCGGGTAGCGCAGCAGTTCCACGGACGCGTAGAACGCATCCATGTCGAGGTGGGCAATCCAGCGGCGCACGAGAAGTGTCGAGTCCTCAGGACTGAAAGTATAGTGCTGAGGACCGGGTGCCGAGGACTGGGCACGGGCAGGAAGGCTCCGGGGCCTTCCTGCCTGCCCGGCACTCAGTCCTCAGTCCTTCTTCTTGAGCGCGGCGACGACATCGGCGACGAGCCGATCCTGCTGGAACCGGATGCCCTCGGGATCGACGCCGGTGCGTACGATCACCAGGTCGTGGCCGGGCACGACGGTCACGAACTGCCCCTTGCGTCCCGCCGTCGTGTAGGTGCCGGCAGGCACGCCCGGCATCTGGTCGAGCAGCCAGAACTGGGCGCCGTAGCCCCACTGGCCCGCGGCCGGCGGGCGCGTCGGCGCCGGCGTTGCCGCGAACGCCAGGAAGCCCCCGGGAATGTAGCGCTTCCCGTTCCACACGCCATCGCGGTCAAGGAACAGCCCGAGGCGGGCCAGATCGCGTGCGGTCGTGTAGGTCTGGCTGGAGGCGACGAACATGCCGAGATGGTCCGTCTCCATGCGCGTGTGGTGCATGCCCAGCGGGCGCAGGAGCTCCTCGTAGGGATAGCGCAGGAACTTCTCGTCATCGCCGATCACGTGGCGCAGCGCGCGCGCCAGCAGCAGCGTGTCGTTGTTCGCGTATTTCCAGCGCGTGCCGGGCGGGACTTCCAGGGCATTGTCCGTGATGGCGCTCATGGCGTCCTGGCCGCCGAAGTAGACCGCATAGCTGTTGTCCCCGCCGCTGGCGAGGCCGCTCGACATCCACATCAGCTGCTTGTACGTGATCCGGCCGCGGGGATCCTGCGGCCCGGCCCATTCGGGAATGTCCGCCCGGCCCTCGAGGTCCAGCCGGCCCTGCTTCGCGGCGATCCCCAGCAGCAGCGCCGTGATGCTCTTGGAGGTGGACCAGGTGCGGTAGCCCGAGTGGATGCCGAAGCCCGGCCGATAGCGCTCGGCCACGATGCGTCCGCCCTTGAGGACGATGACCGCGGCGGTCACGGCGCCGGGCTTGCTGCCGTAGTCGCCCCGGAAGGCCCTGTCGAGGGCCGCTCCCAGCGACTGGAACCCGGGGGCGAAGCCGTCGGCGCCGAGCTCGACGCGGTCGCCCGCGGGAAAGGCCACGTCGCGCAGGTCCGGCGCGGGCACGTACGGCAGCTCGGGTAACCGCGCGATGTCCTCCGGCCCCCACTCCGGCGCCAGCACGGCGCAGCCCATGCTGTCGCGAAAGGCCGCGATGCGCGTGACAGTGCCGGAGGGATCGGTGGCGCTGACGAAACGGCGCGCCTCGTCGATCACGGGGTCGGGGTAGCCGAGGCCGGACATCTCCTCGAGCTCGACCTTCCTGATGTCCTCGAGCGGCCGCCCCGCGAAGAAATGCGCGGAGCAGGTGAACAGCGCCTTGTAGCCGGTCACGACCTCGGGGTCCGTGAGGTTCGCGATGCCCGCCGGCTTGCGGTATTCGGTCGCCGCCGCCAGCGCCGGCAGCATCAGCAGCGCCAGGAAGCACGCCGTCGCGCTTTTCCTCCTCACGCCTCTCGCCTCACGCCTCACGGTATTCGGCTAGCGCTTGATCGGGAAGAACGGCACCGGGTTCATCAGCCGGTTCTCCTGCGCCTCCAGCGCGCCGAGCCTGGCGCTTTCCTCGATGTAGGCGAGCCACTCGGGATCCTTCCACATCGCCGCGCGGCGCCGCTCGCGGTCGGCGGCGTCCTCGTACACCCAGATGTGGATGTACTGGTTCGGGTTGCCGGTCTCGGTGGTCAGGTAGGCGAGCGGCTGGCCGAGGTGGCGCGTCTGCGGCTCCTTGCCCATCTTTTCATACAGGGCGATGTGCTTCTTGATGGTCTGGGGCTTGCAGGTATAGGTGCGGACGTCCAAGAGCATGGCGGATTCTCCGGATGGGTTGAAGGAAGGTACAGGATCAGTTCAATTCTACGGTGCAGACAGGACTGAGGACTGAGTGCTGAGTAAGAGCGAAAGCTTTGAGGCTTTACTGATCTTACTCAGTCCTCAGCACTCAGTCCTCAGTCCCCGGTCCTTGTCACTTCATGAGTTGCCGGCAGGCCTCGACGATGCCTTCCGTGCTCATCCCGTACTTGGCGCGAACCCTGGGCGTCGGTCCGACGACGGCAAAGGCGTCGGGCATGCCGATCATGCGCATGCGCGTGGGACGCTCCAGCGCGAGCAGCTCGGCGACCGCGCCACCCAGCCCGCCGGCAAGGTGGTGCTCCTCCGCCGTGACGATGCCCCGCGTCTCGGCCGCGGCGGCCAGTACCGCGTCGCGGTCGAACGGCTTGATCGTGTGCATGTTGAGCACCCGGACGTGGATGCCTTCCTTCTCCAGCGCATCCGACGCCTTGACGGCCATGTCCACCAGCGCGCCGCAGGCGATCACCGCCAGGTCGTTGCCCGGCCGCAGGATCACGGCCTTGCCGGGGACGAACGGTGCCTGCGGATCGGTGACCGGCGGTTCCTCGACGCGGCCGCCGAGGCGCAGGTACACGGGGCCGTCGATGTCCTGCGTGGCAAGCGTCGCCTTGTAGGCCTCGTCGACGTCGGCCGGCACGATGACCGTCATGTTGGGGAAGCTGCGCATCACGGCGAGGTCTTCCAGCGAATGGTGGGTGCCCCCCGCCACGCCGAGGGACACGCCGCTCGCCGCCGCGCCGATGACCACGCGCTGGTGGGCGTAGGCGACGTCGTTGCGCACCTGCTCCATGCTGCGCGCCGAGATGAACGGCGCGTAGGCGCAGACGTAGGGCCGCATGCCGGTGGTCGCGAGGCCGGAGGCCACGCCGATGGCGTTCTGCTCGGCGATGCCGAGCTCGATGAAACGGTCGCGGTAGCGCTCGATGTAGGGCCGGATGCCGAGCAGGTCCTGCGTGTCGGCGGAGATGACGACGGTGCGCGTGTCGCGGGCCGCCAGCTCGAGCAGCGCCTGGCCGTACGCGAGCCGGGTCTGGTTCGCCGACTTGGCGCGCCACTCGGGGACGGCGAGGTCGGGGGCGTTCATGCCAGCTCCGCCAGCGCCCTGGCGAGGACCTCGTCGTTCACCGAGTTGCTGTGCCATTGCCAGGTGTTCTCGGCGAAGCTCACGCCCTTGCCCTTCACCGTGTGGGCGATCAGCGCGGTCGGCCGCTCGCTGTCCATCGGCAGCGCCTCCAGCGCATCGACCACCTGGCCCATGTCATGGCCGTCGAGCTCGCGCACCGACCAGCCGAAGGCCTTCCACTTGTCGGACAAGGGGGACACGCCGAGGATGTCCTTGACGTTGCCGCTCTGGCAGATGCGGTTGAAGTCGACGATCGCCGTCAGGTTGGAGAGCCGGTGGTGGGAGGCCGCCATGGCCGCCTCCC
Organism: Burkholderiales bacterium; assembly: GCA_035549715.1. Taxonomy (GTDB): domain Bacteria; phylum Pseudomonadota; class Gammaproteobacteria; order Burkholderiales; family JACQAP01; genus JACQAP01. Next base: position 13,061 of record DASZQJ010000072.1, on the reverse strand, counting down.
AGTTCGAGCCTTCGTGCAGCTCGCCGTCGCCGATCATCACGAAGGTATGGAAGGGCCTGTTCTGCATCCGTGCGCCGAAGGCCATGCCCATGCCGATCGCCAGGCCGTGGCCCAGCGCCCCGGTGCACATCTCGATGCCCGGCACCTTGATGTCGGGGTGCATGCCGAACGGGGATTCGAAGCCGTAAAAGCGGTCGATGACCGCGTCGTCGATGAAGCCGGCCTGCGCCAGGACCGCGCCGAGCGCGGCGTTGGCGTGCCCCTTGGAGAGCACGAAGCGGTCGCGGTCCGGCCATTCCGGCTCCTGCGGCCTCACCTTGAGCCGGTGGAAGTAAAGGGCCGCGAGGATGTCCGCGGCGGAGCTGGAGCCGCCGGCGTGCCCGCCGCCCCCGGCGCGCAGGGCGCGCCAGACATCGCGCCGGATCTGCCGCGCGTGGCCTTCGAGGCGCCGCAGCAGTGCTTCCCTGGATTCGTCCATGTCGTTGCCCGGGCGTCTTCGCGCCCGCTCCTCCGCTGGTCCTGCCGCCGGGGACTATAGCACTCCTGCGCCGCGCCCGGCGCCGGGTCAGACGATCTCGACGTGCGAAGCCTGCAGCAGCGCGCCGTTGGTGAGCGTCGCGATGTGCTGGGCCTCCTGCGCGCCGCTGCCGTCCGCGTCGTAGTACAGGTCGCCGCTCGAGGTGTCGAACAGCAGCCGGTCATCGGCGTCGATGTGGCCGAGGATGCCCGCGCCGGCGTGGAAGGCCGCCGGGTCCAGCGCACCGGCCGACAGCGCAGTGAAGATCGCGCTGTCGAGCTGGAGGCGGTCCGCCGTTGCGTCGAAGTCGGTGATCCGGTCCACGTTGTTCGCGGCAAGCGGCGCATCGAACCGGAACACGTCGTCGCCGAGGCCGCCCGTCAGGGTATCGTTGCCGCCCTTGCCGTTGAGCACGTCGTTGCCCGCGCCGCCGTTGAGCACGTTCGCCGCGGCGTTGCCGGTGATCAGGTTGTCGTCCGCATTGCCCGTGCCGTTGATCGCGGCCGTTCCGGTCAATTCGAGGTTCTCGACGTTGGCCGCGAGCGTGCAGGTCGAGCTCGTCTGCACGGTATCGGTGCCCTCGCCTGCGTTCTCGCGCACGGAGTCCACGCCGTTGCTGAAAATGAACAGGTCATCCCCCAGGCCGCCGATGAGAATGTCCGCCCCCGCGCCGCCGTTGAGCGTGTCGTTGCCGGCGCCGCCGTTCAGCGTATTCGCCGCGGCATTGCCGGTGATGACGTTGTTGCCGGCGTTGCCCGTGCCGCTGATCGCCCCGGCGCCGGTGAGCGTCAGGTTCTCCAGGTTGTCGCCCAGTGAATGCGAGATCGACGACTGCACCGTGTCCGTGCCTTCATCCGGGGCCTCGACGATCTGGTCCACGCCGGGGCCGACGACGTAGGTGTCGTTCCCGTCCCCACCCGCCATGATGTCATTGCCGGCGCCGCCGTCCAGGATGTCGTTGCCGATGCCGCCGTTGAGCGCGTCATTGCCCAGCCCGCCAAGCAGGTGATCATCACCATCCCCGCCGTTCAAGGTGTTCGCCGCCGCGTTGCCGGTGATGGTGTTGTCCAGCGAGTTGCCTGTGCCGTCGATCGCGGCGGTCCCGGTCAGGACCAGGTTTTCGAAATGGTTGCCGAGGGTCCAGCTCACCGCGGACTCGACGCGATCCGTCCCCTCGTCCGCACGCTCCACCAGGACATCGACGGGCACGCCGTCCTCGAGGCCGTCCGCGCCGATGACATACACGTCGTTGCCCGCGCCCCCCTCGAGGTGGTCGGCGCCGGCGCCACCGTCCAGCGTATCGTTGCCGCTGCCGCCCAGCAGCACGTCGTTGCCGTCCCCGCCCAGCAGGCGGTCGTCGCCGAAGGCACCGGAGAGGATGTCATTGCCCGCCAGCCCCGACAGGACGTTGTTGCCGCTGTTGCCCAGCAGCTTGTTATCCAGCGCATTGCCGGTGCCGTTGAGGTTGAGCGTGCCGGTCAGCACCAGGTTTTCGACGTTGGCCCACTTGAGCACATACGTGATCGACGAGACGACCGTGTCCTCGCCCGCGCCAGGGTCCTCGACGAGGGTGTCCGTCCCCAGGCCCACGACATAGGTGTCGTCACCCGCCCCGCCCTCCATCCGGTCGTTGCCGCCCTTGCCGTCGAGCGTGTCGTTGCCCGCCTGGCCCGCGAGGACGTTGTTTGCCGCATTGCCGATGATGTAGTTGTCCGCGCCATTGCCGACCCCGTTGATGGCCGCCGTGCCGGTCAGCGTGAGGTTCTCGAAATTGGGGCTGATCTGGTAGGTCACGGCGCTCTGGACCGTATCGGTGCCTTCGTTCTCGTTCTCGACCAGGAATTCGCCTGCGGCCTGGGTCGCGTTGACCACGTAGGTGTCGTCGCCCGCGCCGCCCGTCATGAAATCCAGGCCCGGCCCGCCGTCGAGCAAATCGTCGCCGTCCCCGCCGTGGAGGGTGTCATTGCCGGCGCCCCCGAACAGCCGGTCATTGCCGTCCCCTCCCGTCAGCGTATCGATGCCATTGCCGCCATCGAGCGTGTCCTTGCCGATGCCGCCATCCAGGGTGTCATCACCGTCATTGCCGGTCAGGATGTCGTCGCCCTCCAGGCCGTCCAGGACATTGGCGCCGGCATTGCCCGTGAGGCGGTTCGCCGCCGCGCTGCCCGTGACACCCAGGGCTGCCGTTCCGGTCAGGGTCATGTTCTCGACGTTGGGCGCCAGCGCGACCGCGATCGACGTGACGATCGTGTCGTTGCCTTGCCCCGGATCCTCTTCCACGAGGTCGCCGGCGCCATCGACCTGGTAAGTGTCGTCGCCCGTCCCGCCGCGCATCGTATCGTCGCCCGCGCCGCCGTCGAGCATGTCGTTGCCGGCGCCGCCGTCGAGGGTGTCGTCGCCCGCCATCCCCTTCAGGACGTTGGCGGCGTCATTCCCGAGGATGATGTTGTCGAGATCGTTGCCCGTGCCATTGATGGCCGCCGCGCCGATCAGCGTCAGGTGCTCGGTGAACGGCTTCAAGGTCCAGGTCACCCGTGCGTTCACCAGATCCGTCCCGCCGCCCGCGAGCTCGATGGTGCTGTCAGACGCGGAATCGACGAAGTAGGTGTCGTCGCCGTTGCCGCCGGTCATCTTGTCCGCGCCCGCCTCACCGTTGAGGGTGTCGTTGCCCTCCCCGCCTTCCAGGGTGTCGTTGCCGGCGCCGGCATTGATGGTGTCGTTGCCGCCCAGGCCCTTGAGGAGGTTGGCCGCGCCGTTGCCCGCGATCAGGTTGTCGTCGTCGTTGCCAGTGCCATTGGCCACGGCGCTCCCCTTGAGCAGCAGGTCCTCGAAATCGGCGGCCAGCGTCCAGGAGATCGTGGACCACACCTGGTCGTGGCCCGCCCCCGTCTCCATCAGGATGTCGGCATCGGCGACGACGTAGATGTCGTCGCCTTCCCCGCCCACCAGCGTGTCGCGGCCCGCGCCGCCGCTCAGGTAGTCGTTGCCTTCCATGCCCTGCAACAAGTTGGCGCCCGCATTGCCGATCAGGATGTTGTCGAGCACGTTGCCGATGCCCATGTTCCCGGCGGTCCCGGTCAAGGTCAGGAACTCGACGAAATCCGGGAGCGTGAAGGCGACCGAGGATTGCACGCGGTCACCGGGCGACAGCAGCACGTCCGTCAGGTTGAAGCCCTGGGTCTCGCCGAAATCCGCCTCGATGACCTCGTCGCCGGAGTTGTCGACGATGTAGGTGTCGTTGCCGGCGAGACCCTCCAGGGTGTCCGTGCCGGCGCCGCCATCCAGGGTGTTGTTGCCGGCGTTGCCGATGAGGACGTTGGCCGCCGCATTGCCCCTGCCGCTGAGGGCGGCGCCGATGAGGGTAAGGTTCTCGAAGTTGGCGAGCAACGCGTAGGCCGCGAGCGCGGAATACACCGTATCGGTGCCCTGGTTCGCCGCCTCGACCACCACGTCGCCGGCGGCGTCGATGTAGTAGGCATCGCTGCCGGCCCCGCCTTCCATGCGGTCGGCGCCGCCCTTGCCATCGAGGGTGTCGTTGCCGCCCAGGCCCTTGAGGACGTTGGCCGCGCCATTGCCTTCGAGGACATTGCCGGCGTCGTTGCCCGTGCCATTGATGGCGGCACCGCCCCCCAGCTTCAGGTCTTCCAGGTTGGCGCCCAGAACGTAGGAAATCGACGCGTTGACGACGTCATTGCCCCCGGCAGGATCCTCGCCCACGACATCGCCGGTCGAATCGACGAAGTACACGTCATCGCCCCCGCCGCCGAACATCTGGTCGGAGCCGGCGCCGCCGTCGAGGACGTCGGCCCCCAAACCGCCGTTGAGCGTGTCGTTGCCGCCCTCCCCGTAGAGATGGTCGTCGCCGCCCATTCCGTTGATGACGTTGACGCCGCCATGGCCGCGGATCACGTTGCCAAGGTCGTTGCCGGAACCATTGAGCCCCGCCGAAGTGAGGCCCAGCAGGGTCAGGTTCTCGACGTCCGCCGTCAGCGTGTAGGTCGCCGCGGTGCTGCGGACCTCGTCGATGCCTTCGTCCGCTTCCTCCCAGACGATGTCGTTGGCCGCGTCGACGATGTAGAGGTCGTCTCCAAGCCCGCCGAACATCGCATCGCCGCTGATGTAATTGCCGTCCTGGTCCTTGTCGTTGATGCCACCATCCAGCGTGTCGTTGCCGCCGCCGCCGACCAGCGTGTCGGAGCCGCCGCCGCCGTAGAGACGGTTGTTCGCCGCGTTCCCATTGATCGTGTTGTCCAGGTCGTTCCCGGTCGCGTCCAGGAGCCAGGCAACGCTTTCCGGATCGGGATCGCGGCTGTCGTAGAGGTTCAGCTGTTCCACGTTGTCGGACAGGACCACGACGAAGGCCGTGGAAAGGACCACGCCGGAGGCGACGATGTTCAGCGTGTCGGTACCGCCCTCCGGCGCCTCTACGATGATGTCTTCCAGCACGAAGCCGCCGCTGCCGTCGCTGATCAGGTTGACGAAATAAACGTCGTCGTTCCCGGTTCCGTTGATGATCGCCACGATGCCCTCCCGTGTTGCCGGTGCCGCCGTCGCCGGCAGCCGTTTCAAATGCACGACCGCGCGCGAGCCCCACGCGCCGGGCGCGGGATCGCGTTCACTTCCTGTGGGATGTGCGTTGCAGTTGCGCGAGCGACAGACACGACGCAGGCAGGAGTCTGCCTGGAACGAACGTACCTTCCGCGTGCGGCGTTACGCCGACGCCTCCCTTGCCACGATGGTAGCGGAAGGCAGGGCCCTTGGGCGGATTCGCAGGTCCCGGCGGCCGGGCAGGGGCGCGCGGGCGCGGTTGGCGGTTGGCGCCCGCCGCCGGCCGCCTGGTCATGGGCCCGGGGCCACCGCCTGCGGGGCCGCGGGCTCGGGTTCGAACAAGCGCAGCATGCCGGACCCGGACTGTTTCGCGCGGTACATGGCCATGTCGGCCTTCGACAGGAGGACGGCGGTCTCCTTGCCATCCCGGGGGCACACGCTCACGCCGATGCTGCAGGAGATGAAGAGCTCGTGCTCGCGCACCTTGAACGGCCGGGTGAGCGCTTCCACGATCTTCTGGCCGACCGCCACGGCATCCTCGGGCCCGGCGACCTCGAGGAGCAGCATCACGAACTCGTCTCCCCCGACGCGGGCCACGGTGTCGCTTTGCCGCAGCTGACCCGTCAGACGACCGGCAACGGCCTCGAGCAGCGCATCCCCGACGGCATGGCCGAACGCATCGTTGACCGGCTTGAAGCGGTCGAGGTCCACGAACAGGATGGCAAACGACCGGCCAAAACGCTCGTAGCTCGCGAGCGCCTGCTGCAGGCGGTCTTCCAGCAACAGGCGGTTGGGCAGCCCGGTCAGGTTGTCGAACAACGCCATGTTTCGCAACTGCTCGTTGGCCGCCTGCAGCGATCTGGCGAGTCGGGCCGTGCTTCCCGCGTAATGGGCATCCAGGGCGGAAATCACCAGCGTCGCCAGCAGGACGATCGTGGTGAACACGCCGATGACGATCGCGAGCCGGCCGGCGTCGATGCCCCCGTCCGTTGCCGCCAGGCAAATGCTGCCGGGCGCGAACCGGGCCGCCGCCATCCCGGTGTAGTGCATGCCGGCGATGGCGGCCCCCATGACGGCGGCGCTTCCGACCCGGGCGAGGAGCGCGAGGCGGAAATGCCGGCGGCGCAACTGGAAGGCGAGCCAGAGCGCGGCGAGCGATGCGACGATGGCGATCAGCACGGACGCCATGAAAAGCGGCGGGTCATAGCGGACGGGGGGCGACATGCGCAGGGCCATCATCCCGGTGTAGTGCATGGCCGCGATGCCGGCCCCCATCAGGGTGGCCCCCGCGGTGAGGCTGCCGGCGCCCAGGGTGGAACCGCGGAGGATCGCGAGGGCGACGGCCGATGCGGCAATGGCCACCAGCAGCGAAGCGACGGTGAAGGGAATGTCGTAGGCTACCGGCGTGGGCAGGCGCAAGGCCAGCATGCCGATGAAGTGCATGGACCAGACGCCGATGCCCATCGAGAACGCGCCCGCGACCAGCCAGGCGAGGCGCTTGCGCCGCCCCGACTCCGTCGCGCCGACCCGGCCGGCGAGGTCAAGCGCGGTATAGGAGGCGATAATCGCGACGGCGACCGACAATGCGACCAGGCCCGGATGATAGGAACCCTGCAACGGCTCGCCCCTCAGGTGGCTTCCCGACTCTTACAGCGGCCGCGGATTATACCGTCCGCGATGCGCCCGGAGCGCCTGAACATTGGCGCCCCGGTGGACCATAATGGCGGCGACGAGCCAAGGCTGGTCCTCGCGGGAACTATTGCATCGCACCATTCATAGCGGCGGAACCACTATGCGACGCGGAACCTGGTTCAACAACTTCGCGGCAGAAGGCAAGGCCATGGACCTGCCGGCGCAGACGCGCGAGGAGCTCGAGAAGCTCGACGACGCGCTCTACGCGATCTGGAACCTGGGCGACAACGTGCTGCTCGGCTGGACCCACGGTGACGAGGGCCTGCGCGTGCTGTCCGTGCGCCACTACGCCATCCCCGAGGCCGTCCACGGGGAGGGAGCCGAGGCCGAGAGCGCGCATCGCTTCATCAGCGACGTGCTGTCGGGTCCGAAGTACATGACGCCGGAGGTCTTCGCCCGTACCTGCCAGGCCTTCGGCTGCCGGCCGGAAACCGTCAGGGTCAACTTCCGCGTCGACAACGAGCGCCTGGCGGCGCTGATCAGCGACATGGTCCGCTGCTACGGGGTGTCGCTGGTGCGCAACCGCGCGGTGATGCTGCTGGACGCCGTGCAGTTCTCGCTGCAGTCCCCGCTGGACCAGCTGGCGATGCTCAACAGCCTGTCGTACTCGGTGAACTCCGCCTATGGACAGCTGCTCTCCAAGGACATCAAGATCGATTTCGCCCGCACCACCACCGGCGACGGCTTCTACATCTGGAACCGCGCGACGACGCCGGAGGCGAACAAGGAGCTCTACAAGCTCATGATGATGATCCTCGCCGACAACGCGGTGGCGCAGAGCAAGTCGAGCGGCACCTGGGTGCCGAAACTGCGCGCCGCCTTCCATGTCGGCGACCACTACGAGTTCCACCAGGTCGACGGCCTGAGCCCCACCAGCTTCAGCTACATCGTCGGCCAGGTCACCGTGGACCTGTCGCGGATGGTGGATCGCGCGCTGCCGGGGCAGATCCTGCTCGGGGATTTCTCGACGGACACGGCCGCCAGCGCAGGCAACGTGAGGCGCATGCGCCACGACACCCTGGACTTCGTGGAGAGCACCGCCGCCACCCTGGACCAGCTCAACGGGCTGGACATCTCCGGCGGCCGCATCCAGACCATCCGCTGCTACCTGACGGGGCGCAGCCTGGGCGAGGGGCGTTACCTGGTGAACCGCTACCACCTGAAGGACAAGCACGGCACCAACCGCACTGTCTACAACGCCAAGATCAACATCCACCGCGACAAGGCCGAGCCGATTTTCCTCGGCATCCAGAGCGATGACCTGTGGGCCTTCAACGCGGCGCGCGTCGAATCGATCAACCGCGACGCGGCGGCGACGGCGTCCTTTTTCATCCGGCCGTGACGGGTGACAAGTGACGAGTGACGAGTGACGAGTAGAGCCTGGACCCGCTCTGTTGCCTTGTCACCTGTCACTCGTCACTTCTTCGCCGGCGCCAGCGCCCGGATGTAGTTGAGCAGGTCCCACAACTGCTCGTCGCTCAGCGCCTGGTCGAAGGCGGGCATGAGGCCCACGCCATGGCGGATGCGGTAGGCGACGACGCCATCCGGGAAGATCGGCGGCGGCGCAAGGCGGCCCAGGTCGTCGGGCTTGCTGGGCATGGCGGCGGCCGCCACGCCATCCCCGTGCCCCTGCGGACCATGGCAGACGGCGCAGTCGGCCTCGAACAGCGCGCGCCCGCGCGCAATCGATGCCGCGCTCCTCGGGACGGGATTGCGCTGGAATGCCGCCCGCAGCAGGTCTGCGTAGGCGATGCCCGCGCCGATGAGCAGGACTGCGAGGGCGGCAACCGCCCATTTCCACGGGATTGGCTTCACGAGGGCCCCATTATCGCCGAGGCGGCGCGGCACGCGGCCCGTGCCGGCGCGGTAAAGTGGCGCCGGCAACCACCGGAGGACGCATGAAGACCGCCAGGCTGCGCGACGGAGAGCAGGTCCCGGCCCTGGGCCAGGGCGCATGGAACATCGGGGACGACCGCGGCAGGCGCGCGGAGGAGATCGCGGCGCTGCGCGCGGGCCTGGACCTGGGCCTCTCGCTCATCGACACGGCCGAGATGTACGGCGAGGGCCGCTCGGAGGAACTCGTGGGCGAGGCGATCCGCGGCCGCCGCGACGAGGTCTTCCTGGTGAGCAAGGTCTATCCGCACAATGCCTCGCGCAAGGGCGCCGTGCAGGCATGCGAGCGCAGCCTCAAGCGCCTGGGCACGGACCGGCTGGACCTTTACCTGCTCCACTGGCGCGGCACCCTCCCGTTCGCGGAAACGCTCGACGCCTTCATGGGCCTGCAGCAGGCGGGAAAGATCCGCCACTACGGGGTCAGCAACCTCGACCTCGACGACATGGAAGCGCTGTGGGGCGAGGCGGGCGGCGAGGGCGTGCAAACCAACCAGTTGCTCTACAACCTCACCCGACGGGGCATCGAGTTCGACCTGCTGCCCAGGCTGCGCGAGCACAAAGTGCCGGTCATGGCCTACTCCCCCATCGAGCAGGCGCGGCTGCTCGCCAACCGCAAGCTGGTGGCGTTCGCCAGGGACTGCGGCCTCACCCCCGCCCAGGCAGCGCTCGCCTGGCTGCTCGCCCGGGACGACGTGATCGCCATTCCCAAGGCCGGCAGCCGCGCGCATGTCGCGGAGAATGCCGCCGCCTTGCAGGTCAGGCTCTCCGCCGACCAGTTGCAGGCGCTCGATGCCCTGTTTCCGCCCCCGAAGCGCCGCATGCCCCTGGAAATGCTCTGAGCCGGAACTTTCCGGCGGGTCGCCCGCTCAGTCATCAAGTCGAACGGAGGATCCGGATGAGGATCGCGATCCCTGCGGCATGCGTCGTGCTGCTCCGCCTGGCCGTGGCCTGCGCAACGGCACAGGCGCAAGACACGGGGGACGAGCGGTACCTCGGGGCGGGGGCGCGCGTCCGCCCGGCCTACGAAGGCGCGGACGGCAACCGGGTCGATGCGATCCCCTACGTCCGGCTCTACGGCGAGCACCTGTTCGCCCGCACCACGCAGGGCATCCTCGAGGGAGGATGGCGGACCCGCCCCTTCGGGGGCCTCGTGCTCGGCGCGCAGCTGGCTTACGAGGAGGGGCGGCCGTCGGCCGAATCGGCATTCCTGCAGGAGCATCGTTTCGAGGACCTCGATCCCGGCGCCTCCCTCGGCCTGCATGCGGAAGGCGACTGGAAGCTGGGGCCCGTGCCGCTCAACGCACTGTTGCGCTACCGGCATGGCGTGGATGACGACTTCGGCGCGCAGGCCGACCTGCGCCTGACGGCCGGGCTCCTTGCCTGGGGTCGCTTGCGCGCCGCCGTGGTGGCGCAGGCGACCTGGGGCGACGGCAAGTCGATGCGGCGCGCCTTCGGCATCACGGCCGCGCAGGCGGCGATCTCCAGGCTGCCGGCATGCGAGCCAGGGCCCGGGCTGCGCGCGACACAAGTCGGGCTCATCGGCGACATCGGCCTCGCCCGCCACTGGGTCGGGCTCTGGGGCGTGCATTTCGATCACCTGCAGGGCGATGCGGCGGACTCGCCGATCACCCGCGATCGCGGCGGGTGGTACGCCAACGCCGGTGTCGCGTATCGCTTCTAGCACGGTGCCCGCCGCCGGTCATGTCCACGTAACGGCATTCGGGCACCCTGCTGCCACCCTCGCGCGGGCGCCCGGCCGGCGTTGCAGAAGTTACATCGGCCGCATGCAATCTTTGCAGGAATTTTCCGTCCAAGCTTCATCGAGTGTCCGCCAGGGCCGGGCGTCGCGCCATTCGCCGGATCGAATCGGCTTGGTACGCAATTTGCAACAACGAACGCGAAACCGGCGCCGTGCGCCCTGGGAAAAGGCCAAAGAATGAAAAAGTGGATGAGCAAAAACATGAACCTGCGTGCCATCAGGTCGGGCATCGCCCTGCCGATTTTCACCGAGCCGCTGTTGCTGATCCGCGACGGCCGCCTCATCCGCCGCAACCTCAAGCGGCTGCTGTTGAGCCCGGAGGACCTGATGGCGCGGCTGCGCCGGCACGGCGTGCGCACGCTCGCTTCGGTCAGCATGTGCGTGCTCAACCCCGACGGCGAAGTCAGCGTGTTCATCGCAACCTGAGTGCATGCGCAGCTTAACAATGCGGTCATGTTTCCCTGTCAAAGTCGCGCGCAACCGGCAATGGAGGCCAGCATGCGGGCGAATCGCGAGGCAGGCAGTGCGTTCGGTTGGGTGGATGTGAGCGACCAGGCCGCGGGACACGGGCTCGATGCCCAGGTCTGCATCTCGGTGGAGGCCTGGCGCAATGCGGTTTACGCGGTCCGCGAGCCGTGCGACCGGCTCGACCCGGTGCGGGAGAACTGGCGCATGGGACGGCTGCTGGAGGAAGTCTCCTGCGCGGTGGCGCGGGAAGACCCGGCCGGCCGGCCCAGGGAATTCACGCTCGCATTGCACGAGGGCTTCGATCGCCTGCGCAGCCTGGCACTTCCGGGAGCCCGCCTCCGGGTGCGGGTGGAACGCGACAACCAGGCCCCCGAAGTCTGGGTCGACATGGAAGGCGCACGCGGCGGCGCCGCGCTGGGACATTGACGATCGTGAGGAGCAACCGCATGGAAACGGACGACGCGAAACCCTCGGACTTCCTGGACATCACCCCGCTGGCGCGGCGTTACGGCTTTTGCTGGGACTTCCGCATCGCCCGCGAACTCGGCGGATGGGTGCGCGACGAGACGCTGATCGGCAGCGTGCTGCGCGCGGCCTCCGACGCCCTCATGATGCGCGGGGCGCGGCCGGCGACGCTGCACCCCCTGGTGTTCGCGATGAAGGCGCTGCGCGCGCCGGGGGAGCTGGCGCAGCATTGCCGCCTGGCGCTGCGCCTCGAAATCCGACAGACGGAAAAGCCGACCCTCACCCTGCAGCTCGCGGGCTGATCCGGCAGCGACCCCGACGGCAAACGCCACGCCTGGGCGCGGGGTTCCCGCTTGCAGCGGCCTCAGCCGAAGCTGAACCCGGGCGTGCGGGTGTAGTAATGCAGCCCCTCGTCCTGGATCACGAAGGAACGCATGCGTTTCGTGCCGCGATTGTGGTGCGAATGCAGCAGCGCGGCCGGCGTGATCTGCGCCGCCCCGTTCGACCAGTCCACCCGGGTGCCCTCGATCATGGAGTGCACACCCTCGCCTTCGATGGCGAGCGTCACCGCCACGCCGTTGTGCCGGTGCGGACGCTGGTCCCCGCCCGCTTCCAGCGTGTTGATCGCGGTATTGATCATCGGCGTCGTGTGGTAACCGGGCGCGAAATCCTGGCAGGAAAACATCACCGAGCAGCCCGTCGTCTCGGGCGTGCGCGGCCGGGCCCAGACGCGCTGGAAGTTGCGGTCGATCTCCGTCGCCGGCCAGTGCGTCGGCTTGACGGCGGGTCGGTCCGCCGGCGGCGGGCGCAGGCCTTCGAAGGCAAGGATGGGCTCGTCGCTCACCCCGAACAGCACGGCATCGGTGCGGGCGCGGTGCACGATCCCCCCGGAGGGCAGGCACAGCACGTCGCCGGCGCCCCAGGCGATGGATTCCGAACCGCCCGAGCTTTCGCCGTCGCCACGCATCACGTAGAACACCTCGCTGGTGGCAATGAAGCCGGTATGCAGTTGCTCGCCCGCGCGGATGCGAAAGTAGCGGCACAGCAGCGTGGGCGTGGTCGCCGGATAGGGCGTGCCGAGGTCGGCAGCGGCATCCAGCGCAACCGTCGACGTCGGCGCGGCGGGATCGAAGGCCTGGTCGCGCTCCGCCAGGAACTGGCGGGCCGGCACGGCCGGGTAGGTGAAGCGAAAGGGGTTCTCCGAGGTGCAGAACCGGGCGCGCGACTGCGGCGTCTGCGCCGGGCCGCCAGGCGGAATGTCGGCGCGCACCTTGTCGGGAGCGTTCATGATCGGGTCTCCTCCGAAACCTGTTCCGATGCAGCCAATATACCCCAGCGGCAACGGCGCCAGCCATGACAGGCCGGCGAAAGGGAAGAAAGGCTGGGGACCGGGGACCGGGTACTGGGTACTGCGTGCTGGGGACTGGGTACTGCGTGCTGAGTGCTGCGTGCTGAGTGCTGCCTGGAGCGCGTGACGGGTGAAGCGCGTGACGGATATGGCTCGTGAAGGGCATTGAAGCTGGTGAAGGCGTAGCCGAGCCGTTCCCGCAGCACTCAGTACACAGCACGCAGTACCCAGCACTCAGCACTCAGCACTCGCAACGCGCCTTCCTAGCTTTTCTTCATCTTCTGCGCGAACTTCTGGCGGAATTTCGCGACCTTGGGCGCAACCACGAACTGGCAGTAGGGCTGGTTCGGGTTGTTCTCGTAGTACTCCTG
>DASZQJ010000071.1:0-35715 GCA_035549715.1 Burkholderiales bacterium | reverse complement strand
CTGGGGGTTACAGGTTCGAGTCCTGTCGGGCGCGCCAGCGCCCCTGGTCAACAGGTTTTCCGTGGTGGCTGTAGCTCAGTCGGTAGAGTCCTGGATTGTGATTCCAGTTGTCGTGGGTTCGAGTCCCATCAGCCACCCCATTTTCCCCGCAGTGCCGGCCGTTTCCTCCCGCAAGCCATGATCCTCCTGCGTGGCCTGCAACTGCGCCGCGGCGTCAAGGTCCTCTTCGAGCAAGCCAGCCTCACCTTCAACCGCGGCCAGAAAATCGGCGTCACCGGCGCCAATGGCAGCGGCAAGTCGAGCCTGTTCGCGCTGCTCCTCGGGCAGCTGCACCAGGATGCCGGCGAGTTCGAGATCCAGCCCGGCCTGGTCGTCGCGCACGTCGCGCAGGAAACCCCGTCGACCGGCGATGCGGCCATCGAGTACGTGCTCGACGGCGATGCGGAGCTGCGCCAGTTCGAGCGCGCGCTGCAGGCCGCCGAGGCGGCGCATGACGGCACGCGCATCGCCGAAGTCCACGAGGACCTGCATCGCATCGGCGGCTACTCCGCCCGGGCCCGCGCCGCGCAGTTGATGCACGGCCTGGGCTTCGGCGACGCGGAAATCGGCCGGCCGGTCGCGGAATTCTCCGGCGGCTGGCGCGTGCGGCTGAACCTCGCGCGCGCGCTGATGTGCCGTTCCGACGTGCTGCTGCTCGACGAACCGACCAACCACCTCGACCTCGACGCCATCGTCTGGCTGGAGCAGTGGCTCAGCGCCTATCCGGGCACGCTGCTCATGATCTCGCACGACCGCGACTTCCTCGACGCCGTCGCGGACGCGATCTGCCACATCGAGAACCAGCGCCTGCGCCTGTACGCCGGCAACTATTCCGCGTTCGAGGTGCAGCGCGCCGCCCAGCTCGCCCAGCAGCAGGCCACGTTCCTGAAGCAGCAGCGCGAGATCGCCCACCTGCAGTCCTACATCGACCGCTTCAAGGCGAAGGCCACCAAGGCGCGCCAGGCGCAAAGCCGCATGAAGGCGCTGGCGCGCATGGAAAAGATCGCCGCGGCGCACGTCGACACGCCTTTCGAGTTCGCGTTCCGCCCGCCGCTCGCCCAGCCCGACCCGGTGCTGAGCCTGGACGACGTCGATGCCGGCTACGGCGAAGCGACGATCGTCGGCGGCATCCGGATGCAGCTGCGGCCGGGGGCCCGCCTCGGCCTGCTGGGGCGCAACGGCGCCGGCAAATCGACGCTGGTGAAGCTGCTTGCCGGCGTGCTGCCGCCGCTGCGGGGCGAACGCGTCGAAGGCAGGGGATTGCAGATCGGCTATTTCGCCCAGCACCAGCTCGAGCAGCTGCGGCCCGAACACAGCGCCCTGTGGCACATGACGCGGCTCTCACCCAGGACCCGCGAGCAGGAGCTGCGCGATTTCCTCGGCGGTTTCAACTTCCATGGCGACCAGGCGACCGAGCCGGTCGGCCCGATGTCGGGCGGCGAGAAGTCGCGCCTGGCGCTGGCCCTCATCGTCTGGCAGCGCCCGAACCTGCTGCTGCTCGACGAGCCCACCAACCACCTGGACCTCGAGATGCGCCACGCGTTGACCCTGGGCCTGCAGGATTACGACGGCGTGCTGGTGCTGGTTTCCCACGACCGCAGCCTGCTGCGCGCCACGGCCGACGAGCTCTGGCTGGTCGAGGACGGGCGCGTCGCGCCTTTCGACGGCGACCTCGACGACTACGCCCGCCGCCTGCGCGGCGGCACGCCCGCGGCGCCGGCGGCCGAGGCGCCACCGGTGAGCCGCAAGGAGCAAAAGCGCGCCGAGGCCGAGGAGCGCAATCGCCGCTTCGCGCAGCGCAAGCCCGTGGAAGCCGGCATCCGGGCGGCGGAGAGGGAAATGCAGCGGCTGGGCATCGAGCGCGAGCGGCTTGAAAAGCTCCTGGCCGCCCCCGATATCTACGCCGACGGCCGCAAGGAAGACCTGAAGCGCTGCCTGCGCGAGCAGTCGGATGTAACGGCGAAGTTACAGAAGGCGGAGGAGCAGTGGCTTAAGCTTTCCGCCGAGCTGGAAGCGCTGGCGGAGCAGGCCCAACGGCCGGAACCGGAAGCGGCCCCGGGCGTCCAAGGCAACGTGGAAATTCCCTGAAAGGGCAAAACGTGTTCAAACGCATTGTGCTGTTCCTGACGACCAACCTCGCCGTGCTGCTGGTGCTGGGCACGGTGACCCGGCTGCTGGGCGTGGATCGATACCTGGAAGGCAGCGGCGGGCTCAACCTCGCCTCGCTGCTCGTGTTCGCCGGCATCATGGGCTTCGGCGGCGCGTTCATCTCGCTCGCCATCTCCAAGTGGACGGCCAAGCGCATGACCGGCGCGCACGTCATCGAGCAGCCGCGCAACGAGGCCGAACGCTGGCTCGTGGAGACGGTGCGCCGCCAGGCCGAGCGCGCCGGCATCGGCATGCCCGAGGTCGCCATCTACGACGCGCCCGATGTCAACGCCTTCGCCACCGGCATGAACAGGAACAGCGCGCTGGTCGCCGTGAGCACCGGCCTGCTGCACAGCATGACGCGCGACGAGGCGGAGGCGGTCCTCGGTCACGAGGTGAGCCACGTCGCCAATGGCGACATGGTGACGCTCACGCTCATCCAGGGCGTGGTCAACACCTTCGTGATCTTCCTGTCGAGGATCATCGGCACGCTGGTCGACAAGGCGATCTTCAAGACCGAGCGCGGGCATGGCCCCGGCTTCTGGGTGACCTCCATGATCGCGCAGCTGGTGCTGGGCATCCTCGCCAGCGTGATCGTGATGTGGTTCAGCCGCCTGCGCGAGTTCCGCGCCGACGCCGGCGGGGCGTCCCTGGCCGGGCGCGAGAAGATGATCGCCGCGCTGCAACGCCTGAAGCAGGCGCACGAACCCCCGCAACTGCCCGACCAGATGCAGGCGATGGGGATCAGCGGCAGCCAGGGCTGGGGCCTGAAGCGCCTGTTCATGTCGCATCCGCCGCTCGACGAGCGCATCGAGGCCCTGCGCGCCGCCGGCCAGCGCGGCTGATCGGCCCCGGCAACGGTCAAAACGCCCGCGCAAGCGGGCGTTTTGCTTTCACGGCACCTCTCAGGCGTCGAGCACGACGGCGGCGCGGCCCTGCGCGATGGTGCCGCGGCCGTCCCACACCCGGAACTCGTAGATGACGCGGGACGCTTCGCCCTGCACGCGCCGGGCCTCGATGCAAAGCGTCGGGTCGGCGTCGTCGAGGCGTTCGCGATGGAGCACGAGGTCCCGGGCGGCGGCAAGCAGGCCGCCCGCAGGACGCCTGTGCCCCGCCGCGGTCAGCGCGCCGTGCAACGCCATGGCCTGGGCGGCGTACTCGAGTGCGCAGACGGCTCCCAGGCGGCCCTCCCGCCGCAACGGGTTGTCGTCACGGCGATGGCTCGTCGCCAGGCAGGCGATGCTCTCGTCGTCCCAGCGGCTTGCCGAATCCAGCAGGCACATGCGGCCCGAGTGCGGGATCAGTTCGGCGATCCTGTGGCGGTCGATCAGCACGGCGCGACCGTGATCGCGAGGCTGCCTCCCGCCACGTAATCGAAGACGAGGCGGCCCGCCTGCCGCGAGGCGAGGCGGGCCAGCAACGGCAGGCTGCGCGCGGCGGGATTGTCCCGGCGCAGGCGCTCCAGCGCCGCATCCGCCATCGCGTCGGGGGTGGCGCCCGGGCGGGCGATCTCCACGTCCACGGCGGCGAGGCTTGCCGCGCCGCGGGCGGCGCAGAAGAGCAGGGCGACGGCGAATGGCTGGCTGACAGGCCGCACGCCGCGCAAGGGCTCCGGATAGGGCATGTCGGCGCAGATCAGCAGCAGGCGCTCGCGGCCCGTGGCGAGCTGCGCGGCGGCCTCGACCAGGCCGGCCGTGAAACTCCAGTCATAGGCGGACAGGCTGGTCGATGGCGCCCGCGAGCCCGTGGCGATGCTCCAGTAGCCCGCGGGGGCGTTGTGCACGGAATTGTGGAACCGCGTCGGCGACACCTGGCGATCCTCGCCGGCCAGGGTGGTGCAGATGTCGTTGATGACCTCGCCGTCACCGCCGGAAGAGGCGAAGACCGTCGGCAGTGTCGCCGCGGCCTCGCGCGAGCCCCCGAGGGCATCCTGTCCCGCGGCCAGCATGAGCTTGACGAGCATGCCGGTGCGCCGGCGTTCCACCGCGGGCAGCAGGTCGGGCGCCGGCATGGCGAAGTCGCCGCCGGGGTGGGGAAGCTCGCCCGCGAGGCAGGGGCGCGAGGCCTGCCACCCGGGCAGTCCGGGACCGAGCAGGCCGACCGCGTCGATCCAGGCGCGCATCAGCGACCCAGCACCAGGCTGCAGTTGGTGCCGCCGAAGCCGAAGGCGTTGCTCATGACGGTGGCGGGCGCGCGCGCCACGTTGTCGACCAGGTAGCCGGCGGGGGCGGACGCATCGAGCTCGCGCGTGTGCATGCTGCCCGGCAGGAAGCCGTGGCGCAGCGCCAGCACGCAGATCGCCGCTTCGATCGCCCCGCACGCCCCGAGCGTGTGTCCCGTCCAGCCCTTGGTGGAACTGCAGGCGACGCCGCCGCCGAACACCGCGGCCACGGCCCGGCCCTCGGTCTCGTCGTTGGCCGGCGTGCCCGTGCCGTGCAGGTTGATGTAGTCGATGTCCTCCGCGGCGAGGCCGGCGTCGTCCAGGGCCGCGCGCATCGCCAGCTGCGCGCCCAGGCCTTCGGGGTGGGGGCTCGACATGTGGTAGGCATCGCTGCTTTCCCCGATGCCGAGCAGGCGCACGGCCTGCGCCGAGGGCGATTTCTCCAGCAGCAGGAAGGCCGCGCCTTCGCCGATCGAGATGCCGTCACGGCGGGCATCGAAGGGCCGGCAGGGGCCGGGTGCAAGCAGTGCGAGCGAGCCGAAGCCGTACAGCGTGGTCAGGCAAAGGCTGTCGACGCCGCCGACGATCGCCGCGTCGCAAAATCCCGCGCGGATCATGCGCGCGGCATTGCCCAGGGCCTTGGCGCTGGAGGAGCATGCGGTCGAAACCACGGCTGCGGGGCCCGACAGGCCGAACATCTCCTGCTGCAGCCAGGCGAGCGAGAAGTTGTTGTGCGTGGCCGCGTAGTCGAAGTCGGCGGGCAGGCGGCCCGCGGCGTCGCGGTGCCGATAGGCGAGCTCGGTGTGCAGGATGCCGGAGGTGCTCGTGCCCGCGAACACGCCGATGCGCGCCGGGCCGAGGCGATCGCGCAGCTGGAGCACGGCCTGCGCGAAGCCGTCCTGCGACAGGCCGAGGGCCGCGAGGCG
This sequence comes from Burkholderiales bacterium, assembly GCA_035549715.1. GTDB lineage: Bacteria > Pseudomonadota > Gammaproteobacteria > Burkholderiales > JACQAP01 > JACQAP01. The sequence goes on along the minus strand of DASZQJ010000071.1, from coordinate 30,441 downwards.
GTTGTTGCGGCAGTCGAAGCGCGACAGGTCCCCGGCAAGCGGCTGCAGCGCGGCTTCCGGCACGCGTCCGATCCAGGTGTCCAGCGCGGCGGTGTCGAAATCGCAGGGCGACAGGCCCGAGCGGCGGTCCCGGAGGGCATCCAGCATGGCGCGCCCGCCGATGCCGGCGCTGCAGGCGATGGCGATGCGGGTGATGTAGAGGGGGGCCAACGCGCGGGTTCCGGGTTCGGGGCGGGGCGGCAAGGCCGGGCCCCGCGCCTGCGAGGTTACGTTCCGTGCCCGCGGGCGTCAACGTCCCGGCCCTGCGCCAGCAGTTATAATCCTCCCGCCGGATCGACGGCGGCAAACGCACAGGGAATCTTCACACGCATGGACATGGCCGACCCGATGACAGCCCAGGAAAAGGAGCTCGCGGAGCTCATCGTTTCCGCGCTCAACCTGGAGGTCGCGGCCGACCAGATCGACGCGCAGGCGCCGCTGTACCGCGAGGGGCTGGGCCTGGATTCGATCGACATCCTGGAGATCGCGCTCGCGGTGTCCAGGAAATACGGCTTCCAGCTGCGCTCGGACGACAGCGACAACGTCAAGATCTTCAGCTCGCTGCGCAATCTGAACCAGCATGTCCAGCGGCACCGGACCCGCTGAGCCCGCGCGTGCGTCGCGCGGGCGCCTCCCGCTGCTCTGGGCGGTCCTGGTCGCCGCGGGCTTCGCGGCCTGGCAGCTGTTCCTGCACCGCCTCGTCTCCTCGGATCCGCACGGCATTGCCGCCGAGCTGCTGACCGTCGCGCCCGTCCTGTTCTTCCTCGCCTGGCTCGCGTCGCGCACGCGGCTGGGCGCCGTCGGCGGCGGGCTGGTCCTGGTCGCGGGCCTCGCGGGCTGCGTGGCCTGGAACCGCGCCGGCACCGATGCCGTCCTGCCGCTGCTGCCGCACCTGGCCGTGTACCTGCTGCTGCTCGCCTGGTTCGGCGCCAGCCTGCGGCCGGGGCGCGAGCCGCTGGTGACCTGCATGGCGCGCCACGTGCACGAGAGCCTGTCCCCGGAACTGCGGGCCTACACCCGGCGCGTCACGGTGGCGTGGTGCGTGTTCTTCCTGGCGATGGCGCTCACATCGGTGGTGCTGTTCGCCTGGGCCCCGATCGGCGCCTGGTCCGCGTTCGCCAACCTGCTCAACCTGCCGCTGGTGATCGCGATGTTCGTGGGGGAGTACCTGTGGCGGGTGTTGCGCCACCCCGAACTGTCCCGGGCCGACATCCCCACGATGATTCGCTCGTTCTGGAAGCTGGGCGCGGGCGGCGGGCCCCCGTCCCGGGGCTGAACCGGGCGGCGCCGTGACCTCGTTCCCGCTCGTCTCCCATGGCGACCCCGGCGCTGCGGTCGCCCTGCGCGCCGGGCGCATCCACAGCGTGGCGGATTTCGTCGCCGACGTGCGGCGGGTCGCCGATTGCCTGCCGGCACGCCGCCACCTCGTGAACACCTGCGCCGACCGGTATCGCTTCGCTGTCGGGCTGGCCGCCGCGCTGGTGCGCGGCCAGGTCAGCCTGCTGCCGCCGAGCCAGACGCCGGAAATGCTCCGCCAGCTCGAGCGCGAGTACGGCCCGCTCTACGCCCTGACGGATGCGCCGCAGCCCGATGCGCCCGTCGAGCAGGTGATGTTCCCGGCGGGCGAGGCCCGGGGCGCCGCGCCGGCGCCGGTTCCGCGCATCGCCGCGGACCGCGTGGCGGCCATCGCGTTCACGTCCGGCTCCACGGGACGGCCCACGGCGCACCGCAAGTCCTGGGGCGCGCTGGCGCGCGGCGCGATCGGCGAGGCGGCCACCTTCGGCCTGGCGCCGGAGGCCGGCGCGACCCTGGTGGCGACGGTGCCGCCGCAGCACATGTACGGCCTGGAATCGTCGGTGCTCATGGCGCTGCAGGGGGGGCTGTGCCTGCACGCGGGCCGGCCGTTCTACGCCGCGGACGTGGCCGCGGCGCTCGCCGACGCGAAAGGCGAGCGCGTGCTCGTCACCACCCCGGTGCACCTGCGCGCCCTGCTCGAGGAACAGGTGTCGCTGCCGCCGCTGCGACTGATCGTCTGCGCGACAGCACCGTTGCCGCCGGAGATGGCCGCACGCGCCGAGGCGCGATTCGGCGCCCCGCTGCACGAAGTCTACGGCTTCACGGAGGCCGGCATGGTCGCCACGCGGCGCACGGTGCAGGGTCCGCTCTGGCATTGCCTGCCGGGGCTGGACCTGGCGGTCGAGGACGACGAGGTCCGGGTGGGCGGCGGGCACGTCGAGGCCCCGGTGCCCTTCAGCGACGTGGTCGAGGTGCGGGACGGGCGCAGCTTTCTCCTGCACGGCCGCAGCGCCGACATGGTGAACATCGCCGGCAAGCGGACCTCGCTCGCGTACCTGAACCACCAGCTGAACAGCATCGAGGGCGTGCGCGACGGCGTGTTCCACATGCCCGAGGAGGCGGGCGACGGCATCACGCGCCCGGTGGCGTTTGCCGTGGCCCCGGGCATGACGCGCGAGGCCCTGCTGCAGGCGCTGCGCAGCCGCATCGATGCCGTCTTCCTGCCGCGGCCGCTGCACCTGGTCGATGCCCTGCCGCGCAACGCGACCGGCAAGCTGCAGCGCGAGGCGCTCGTGCAGCTCGCGCGGGAGCAGGCGCGCGCTGCGGATCCCGCCGCCATCACCCTGCGCCGGCACATCGCGCCGGACCACGCTTCGGCGCCCGGCCATTTCCCCGGCAATCCCATCCTCCCCGGCGTCGTGCTGCTCGACGAGGTCATCGCCGCGGCGCGCGACCATGCCGGGCTGGGGCGCGGCGCCTGCACGGTGCGCTCCGCCAAGTTCGTGCGGCCGGTGCGGCCGGGCGAGGAGCTCGTCATCACCCTGCAGTCCCGCGCCGGCGGCGGCATCCGCTTCGAGTGCCGGGTGGGGGAGGAGGCCGCGGTGAGCGGGACGCTGGAGGCGGGCGCATGAGCCGCCAGTGGCTGGGGCAGAAGGAGCGCTCCAATGCGCTGGCGATGCGCCTGCTGGTCGGCGCGGCGCTGGCGCTGGGCCGGCCCGTGGGGCGGGCGATGCTGTACCCGATCTGCGCCTACTTCCTGCTCTTCTCGGTGCGTGCCCGGTCGGCGTCGCGCAAGTACCTGGCGCGCGCGCTCGGCAGGCCGCCGCGGCTCGCGGACCTGTTCCGCCACTACTACAGCTTCGCCACCGTCGCACTCGACCGCATGCTGCTGCTGCGCGACCGCTTCGACTCCTTCGAGGTCGAGGTCAGCGGCGAGGAGATCGTGCGCGAGGCGCTCGCGCGCGGCGAGGGCTGCCTGCTGCTCGGCGCGCACCTGGGCAGCTTCGAGGTCCTGCGCACCATCGGCCGCGAGAATCGCGTCAAGATCGGCATGCTCATGTTCGAGGTGAATCCCCGCGTGTCGGCGCTTGCCCGGGCCATCAACCCCGAGCTCGAGGCCGACGTCATCGCGATGGGCACGCCCGACTCCATGATCCGCGTCTCCGAGCGCCTGGCGCGCGGCGAGTGGGTCGGCATGCTGGGAGACCGCCGCCTCCATGCCGCGGGCGGCGTGAGCGTGCCTTTCCTGGGCGAACCGGCCTCGATGCCCACCGCCCCGTTCCGGATCGCCGCGATGCTCAACCGGCCCGTCATCCTGATGGTGGGCCTGTACCGCGGCGGCAACCGCTACGAGCTGCACTTCGAGCGCCTGGTGGACGAGCCGCGGGTCGAGCGCAGCGGGCGCGACGCGCAGATCCGCGAATGGGTGGCCCGCTACGCCGGCCGCCTCGAGCACTACTGCCGCGAGGCGCCTTACAACTGGTTCAACTTCTATGACTTCTGGGCGGATGCGAAGGCGGCTGACTGAGGCCGTGGCATGGCTGCTCGCCGCGGCGATTGCCTGCCCGGCGCTGGCGGCGGAGGGCGCCGGCGCGTGGGGCGTGGAGCAGTTGATGGCCGAGCTCGGCAAGGTCAAGCGCTCGCAGGCGCGCTTCACCGAGCGCAAGTACCTCAAGGTGCTCAAGGCCCCGCTGCTGTCGTCGGGCACGCTCACCTACACGGCCCCCGACAAGCTGGAAAAGCGCACCCTCAAGCCCAGGCCCGAGGTCCTGCTCGTGGAGGGCGGGCAGGTCGTCGTGGAGATGGACGCCGGCGCGCGCCGCACCCTGAGGATGGCCGACCATCCCGTGCTCCAGGCCTTCGTGGAGAGCATCCGGTCCACGCTGGGCGGCGATGCCAGGACGCTGGAGCGCTACTACAAGGTCAGCCTCGAGGGCGACCGTTCCGCGTGGCAGCTGTACCTCGCGCCGCGCGGCCGCGACATGGCCCGGGTGATCAGCCAGATCCGCATCGGCGGCGGCAACGGCCGCATCGAGCTGATCGAGGTGCAGGAGACCCGCGGCGACCGTTCGGTCATGAAGGTGACCGAGGACGGCCCGTGAGGCGGTCGGCGGTCGGCCTCTGGCTGGCCTTCGTCGTCGCCTGCGCCGCCGTCGCGCTGCGCACGGACTACAGCGCGGACCTGGCCGCCTTCCTGCCGCGCTCGCCCACCCCGGCCCAGCAGATCCTGGTCGACGAGCTGCGCGAGGGCGTGGTGTCGCGCATCATCCTCGTCGGCCTCGAAGGCGCGGAGCCGGCGCGGCTTGCCGCGCTGAGCCGCGCGCTCGCCGCGCGACTCGCGCAGGACCCGCGCTTTGCCTACGTCGCCAACGGCGCGGACGATGGCTTCGAGGCCGACCTCGATTTCCTGCACCGGCACCGCTACCTGCTGAGCCCGGCGGTGGCGCCCGGGCACTTCGACGCGCCCAACCTGCATGCCGCCCTCGAACGCCAGCTGGGCCTGCTCGATTCCAATGCCGGCATGCTGGTGGGCCGCTGGATCGAGAACGATCCGACCGGCGAGACCCTGCGGCTGCTCGAGGCCCTGGGGCGGGAGGGCGGCCCGCGCAAGCGCGACGGGGTCTGGTTCTCGGCCGACGGCCGGCGCGCGCTCCTGGTCGCGCAGACCCGGGCGGCGGGCTTCGACATCGATGCCCAGGAGGCGGCCCAGGCGGCCCTGCGCGCGGCCTTCGGGGCGGCGCAGGCCGGCGGCGCGACGCTGCTCATGACGGGGCCGGGCATGTTCGCGGTGCAGAGCCGCGAATCCATCAAGCGCGATGCGACGCGCTTCTCGCTGCTGGCCACCGTGCTGGTGAGCCTGCTCATGCTCGCCGTCTATCGCCGGCCGCGCATCCTCGGCCTGATGCTGCTGCCGGTGGCCACGGGTGCGCTCGCGGGCGTCGCGGCGGTGAGCCTGGGATTCGGCGCCGTGCACGGGGTCACCCTCGGGTTCGGCGCGACCCTGATCGGCGAGGCCGTCGACTACGCCATGTACGTGTTCACCAATACCCCCGAGGGCGGCACGCCGCGGCAGACCCTGGCCCGCATCTGGCCCACGCTGCGGCTGGGCATGCTGACCTCCGTGTGCGGCTTCGCCGCGCTCCTGTTTTCGGGTTTCCCCGGCCTGGCGCAACTGGGCCTGTTCTCGATCGCCGGCCTGGTCGCGGCGGCTGCGATGACGCGCTGGGTCCTGCCGCAGATCACGCCCGGGGGCACCACCGTGCGCTCGGCGACATGGCTGGGGCCGATGCTGCAGAAGGCGGTGGCGGGCGCCGGCCGGCTGCGCCTGCCGCTCGCGGCCGTGGTCGCGGCTTCGTGCGCCGGGATCGCCTGGCAGGGCGGGCAACCCTGGGACGACGAGCTTTCCAGCCTCAGTCCCGCGCCGCTCGCGGACCAGCAGCTCGATGCGCAGATGCGGCGCGACCTGGGCGCGCCCGACGTGGGTCCGCTCATCGTGGTGCGCGAGGCCACGGAGCAGGCGGCGCTGGAGTCGGCCGAGCGCATCGGCGCGGCACTCGATGCGCTCCGGCGCGAGCAGGGCCTGGACAGCTACGATTCCCCGGCGCTGCTGCTGCCCAGCGCGGCCACGCAACGCCAGCGCCAGCAGGCGATTCCCGCGCCCGGCGCGCTGCGCGCCAGCCTCGCTGCGGCGGCGCGAGGCACGCCGTTCCGGGTCGAGGCCCTGCAGCCCTTCCTGGACGAGGCCGGCGCGGCCCGGTCGGCGTCCCCGGTCACGCGCGCCGACCTCGAAGGCACGGCCCTCGCGCTCAAGGTCGACGCCTTGCTCGCCCATCGCCACGGCGAATGGTTCGCCATGCTGCCGCTCAAGGGCCGCATCGACGCCGAGGCGCTGCGCGCGACGCTGCGCGGGATCGCCGGGGAGCGCGCGGTCCTGCTGGAGATCAAGAAGGAGACCGACGCGCTGTACCGGGGTTACCGCACCCGCGCCACGACCTTCGCCGTCGCGGGGGTCGCCGCCATCGCGCTGCTGCTGGCGTTTTCCCTGCGCTCGCCGGCCCGGGTATGGGACGTCCTGGCACCGCTTGCCGCGGCCGTGGTCGTGACGGTGGCGCTGCTGCTGGTGCTGCAGGCGAAGCTCAACCTGTTCCACCTCGTCGGCCTGCTGCTGGTGGTCGGCGTGGGCTCCAACTACGCGCTGTTCTTCGAGCGGGGCAGCGAGCCGGAGGACAGGGCGGACGCTTCCCGCATCTATACCTCGGTGTTCCTGTGCAACCTGTCCACGGTGATCGGCTTCGGCGTGCTGGCGCTGGCGGCGACGCCGGTGCTGCGCGCGATCGGCGGGACGGTCGCGCTGGGCGCGCTGCTGAGCCTCGTCTTCGCCGCCATCCTCGTGCCGCGGCGCGCCGCCTGATCAAGGCTTCCCTGCGCCGGACGCTCGACGCCGGCTTTCCCGCCCCGGGGTTCCCGATCCCGTGCGGATCCTCAATCGGGGCGGCGCGCCACCAGCGCGGCGCAGACGAAGCTCGGATAGGCCTCGCGGATCGCCTCGATGTCGGGATAGACGCTCACCTCCGCGAAGCCGTTGGCGAGCAATGCCCCGCGCCACTGCGCCGGGGTGAGGAAGCCGCCGTTGGGACGCCAGGGTTGCACCGTCTTCGCCTCACGGAAGGCTTCGAGCAGGTTGAACACGAGTTCCAGCGGGAAGGCCCGGCCCTCGAACGGGCGCACGCATTCGGCCATGACCAGCCGCCCGCCGGGGCGCAGCGCCCCGCGCAGGGCGGCCAGGGTGGCGGTGAGGTCGCGGGCGACGTGCAGCACGTTCACGCCGTAGACCAGCCCGAAGGCGCCGGCCCCGACGTCCTGCTCCACGAAGGGGCGGTCGATGTCCAGGTGGCCGTAGGACAGGGGTGCCCCCGCATGCCGGGCCGCGAGGTGGCGCTGCGCGCGCTTCAGGAACAGGGGCGAGACGTCGGTAAGCCGGTACGAGCGCAGGTCGCCGGCGCGGCCGGCCTCGCGCAGCCCGCAAAGCAGCGCGTCCGCGCCGCTGCCGAGGCCGCCGCCGAGTTCGAGGATGTCGATGGCGCCCGCGGGCAGCGCCTCCAGCGCCGCAATGGCGCCGATGCGGTTGCTGATGGCGTAGATCGGGTTGTCGTTCGAGAAGTACTTCACCCAGGGCAGGATGCCGTCCGGGCCGAACAGCGCCTGCTCGCCGGAGATCTCCCCGCGCAGGACGGCCGGATAGTGCCTCGCGGCGAGCGCCGCGATGTCGTAGGCGGGCAGGCAGGCGGGATCATGCCGTTGCTGCGCGGCCCGCACGTCTTCGGGATCCGCCGCCGGCAGATCCTTGTCCACGCGATAGAGCACCCCGCCGGTGCTGGCGGACCGGGCGGCGAGGCCGGCCTGCGCCAGGGTATCCAGCACCCATGCCGACGGGATGGGCGCGATGCGCGGGTCCAGTCCGGCGCCAGCGACGGCCTGCCCGACGGTGGCGCCGTCGCGGCAGGCGTCGGCCAGCCCGGTGGCGCGGGCAATGGCGAGCGCCTGGCGGTCGATGTAGGCCTCGAACAGGTCGAAGGAACCGATGAATCGCTCGGTGACGAGCGAGCGCACGGCGGGCGGATAGAGTTGCGCGCGCTCGTCCCGCCCCCGTCGCGAAAGGACCGGCATCAGTTCCCGGCGGCTGACAGGCGCAGCCGTCGCACCAGCAGCCAGGGCAGGCGCAGCAGGAAGCCCAGCAGCAGGCGCAGGTGCATCCCCGTGAGCAGGAGGTTGTCGCGCAGGTAGTTGAAATGGGACACACCGCCTTCCTCGACGGTGAAATAGCGCACCGGGGTGTCGATGTTGAGCGGGCGCATGCCGCGCCACACCAGCCGGATCGCGGACTCGGCGTCGAAATCGAACCGGCGCATCGTCAGGTGTGACTGCATGACGTCGAGCAGGGGCCGCGCCGGGTAGACGCGCATCCCGAACAGGGAATCCCCGATCCCGGCGTGCAGGGTCTCGAGGTTGACCCACCAGTTGCAGATGCGCCGGCCGATGATGCGCTCGCGCGGCGCGGTATGGTCGAACACCGGCCTGCCGAGGATGAGCGCGCCGGGATGCGCGCGGGAAGCCGCGATGTAGTCGGGAATCATCGCCGCCGGGTGCTGGCCGTCGGAATCCATGGTGAGCACGTGGGTGTAGCCGTTGGCGACCGCCTCGATGAGCCCGTGCAGGATGGCCGCGCCCTTGCCCTGGTTGCGGGCAAGCTCCATGACGCGGATGCCGGCATCGCCGCGCGCCATCGCGCGCAGCGCCTGCGCGCTGCCGTCGGTGCTGCCGTCGATCACCACCCACACGGCGTCGTGGAAGCGTCGCGCGTCGCGCACCGTCTCCAGCAGCTTCGCCCCCGTGTTGTAGCTGGGGATGAGCACGACGTGCGAGGACGGGGCGTCCATCAATCCTCCACCGTGACCATGCGTTCGGACTGCCCGAGCATCCAGGTGACGGCAAAACCCGCCGCGTAGGAGGCCTTCTGGCGCACGAGCGGGCTCGATGCCAGCTCGCTGCCCGCGAGCGTGTCGGCGCGCACGAAGGCGCCGAACCAGAACGAGGGGAACTTGCGGCTCACGGCGACCAGGCCGCGGACGCCGCCGTAGCCGCCCTCGGCCACGTACGCGGGGCGCGCGGCGGTGGCGTACTGCGCCGGCACGCCGAGGAAGTAATTGTGGAAGCGCTTGTCGCCGAACAGCGGCCCGGCGCCCACGCCCAGGTTCCAGCCTTCGCCCAGCCAGGTGTCGCGAAAATCCACGTCCAGGCGCGGCTCGAAGGTCCAGCCGACGTTCTTCGTGTGGGAAAAGTCGGTGGCGATGACGGTGCGCACCGGCAGCGTCAGGCCGACATGGACCGATCGCGCCGCGTCGCGCAGCAGCTTCACCTTGAGGCTGGGGCCGATCTCCAGCGTGGGGTCGAGGTCGGGCATGCCGCGGCGCGCCTGGTTGTCGGAACTGTCCACCGGGATGGAGCCGTTGAGGCTCACGTCCAGTTCCATCCGGTCGCTGCGGAAAAAGCGGCTGCGGGCGCCCTCGCGGTCGGCCTGGAGCAGGTCGCCCCGGTAGATGAGGTAGGGCAGCGGCAGCAGGAAGGTCTGGCGTTCGTCGGAGCCCCGGTAATCCGGGAAGTCGATGACCGCCACGCCCAGGCCCGCTTCCCAGAGCGGCTTTTCCTCCGCCTGGGCGGGGTGCGTGCCCGGGCACGCGAGCGCCAGCGCGGCCGCGAGGCGCAGCAGCCGTTCAGCGCGCGCGGGCATCGGTGACGACCAGCTCGATTTCCAGCAGCAGCTCCCGGCGGCAGATGTCCGCCTGCAGGCAGACGATGGGGTGCGCCGGCCCGAAGGCGGCGCGCAGCTTTTGCTCGACGAGGCCGCGGTGGGCGGGGTCCCGCAGGTAGACCTTGAAGAGCATCTGCGCCGATTCGCCGGCGTCGATCATCCCGCGCGCTTCGCCCAGGACGGCGCGCAGGTTGAGGAGGGTCTCGTCCGCCTGGGCGGCGGCATCGCCCTCGTGGCGGCTCAGGTGGCCGAAGATGCTGGCCGTGCCCGAGACGTAGAGCTGCGGCAGGCCGTTCCAGGCGGTGAACAGGGCGCGCGAGAACGTGGGCCCGCGCGGCCCGTACTGCGCGGGGTAGGAATACGCGCTGACCTGCCTCGGGTTCTCGATGGGCGTGCCCGGGCGCAGGGCCGAAAGGAAGGCGATGACCGTGCTGGCGCCGCTCGTCCCCACCGCGCTCGCGGCGGGTGCGTCGCGGCTGATCGCCCGGCCGCGCGACACGAAGGCCTCGTGCCGCCCCAGCGAGAAGCGCTTGTAGCGCTCCAGGGCGCGCTCCTCGCCGTGGATGTCGGGCAGGTAGTGCCAGGCGCGCAGCAGGTTCGGGTAGCCGGCCGCATCGATGAAGTCGAAGACCTTGCCGTACTCCTCGTAGATGACCGCGTCGTAGTCCGCGCTCGCGCCCCCGGGGATGGCGAGGCAGCCGAACAGGACCTGGCCGTTGCAGCGCGCCGCGATGCGCCCGTTGCGCAGTCCCTGCGCCGGGTCGGGGCTCCACCAGAGCTCGTGCAGCGCCGGCGCCCCGACCACGGGCATGCCGGCGTGGACGTGCGGGAGGTCCCCCGTGTCGGGTGCCGCCCCGGCGCCGAAGCTGACGCAACCCAGGATGCGGTCGCCATGGGCGGCGATGTTCTCCGCGATCCGGTCGCCCGCCAGGTAGTGCAGGCCGGTGCGTGCCAGGGTCGCCTGCATCAGGGGGAGGACGCGTCGGCCAGGCGCTCGCGCAGGGTCAGGCGCCGGTGGCGCCAGGCCTTCAGCGTGCGCGCCGGGTGCATCAGGCTGAGGAGGTAGTACAGGCCCTTGAACGCGCGCAGGCTCCAGTGGATGGGCGTGCCGCGGAACAGGTCGCCGGCCAGCAGCGAGAGCACGGCTTCCTGCATGCGCAGGGTGTTGCGCGGGCCCATGAACAGGTCGCGGATCGTCGGGTGGGTCATGCGGTAGATGAACCAGGAGAAGTTGTCGACGCCGCTCCTGACGCTGCGCTCGAAGCGCGCGAGCAGGGCCGGGGCGCGCGCCGGATCGCGCAGCGCGGCATCGACCGCGTCGGCGCCCTGGAAGGCGCTGTTCATGGCGAGCATGACACCGGAAGAGAACACGGGGTCGATGAACGCGAACGCATCGCCGACCATGATGTAGCGTTCGCCGTGCATGCGCGTGGCGCGGTAGGAGAAGTTGCCGGTCGCCGTCACGCCGTGGGTGAGCTTTGCCTCGGCGAGGCGCTCCTGCAGCTTCGGCGCCAGCTTGATGGTGTCGAGGAAGAACGTCGTCGGGTCGGTCTTGCGCGACTTGAGGTAATAGGGCCAGCACACCGCACCCACGCTGGTGGTTCCGTCGGCGAGCGGGATGAACCAGAACCAGCCGTGGTCGAACCAGAACATGCTGATGTTGCCGGCGGCCTTGCCGGGCAGGCGCCGGGCGCCGGTGAAGTGCCCGAACATGGCCGCGCTGTTGTGGTACTTGTTCTTGCGCTTGATGCCGAAGCGGTTGGCGAGGAAGGTGTCGCGGCCCGAGGCGTCCACCAGGAACCGCGCCCGCCAGTGCCGCGGCGCGCCGTCGGCCATCCGGGCCTCGATGGCGACATCCTGTCCCGCTGGCAGCTCGATCTTCGTGACGCGGCATTCCTCGACCGTCTTCGCCCCGTTGCGCGCGGCGTTGCGGAACAGGATCTCGTCGAACTCGGAGCGGCGGACCTCGAAGGCCGAGGGGTAGGTCTTGTCCCAGGCCTTGCTGAAGTCGAAGGTCACCGGCGGGCCATGCTCGGGGGAGTTGAACTCGGCGCCGTATTTGGGCATGCCGATGCGCCTGACCTCCTCGTAGACCCCGATCTGCTGCAGCAGCGGCATGTTGAGCGGCAGCAGGGACTCGCCGATGTGGAAGCGCGGGTGGCGCTCCTTTTCCACCATGACGACGTTCCAGCCGCGGCGCGCCAGCAGGGTCGAGATCGTGGAGCCCGCCGGGCCGCCGCCCAGCACGAAGACGTCACAGGTCTCCGGGTTCGGTCGATGCTGCATGTCTTCCTGGATCGGCATGGCGGGCTCGCTGCGGACTAGTTTCCGGATTCTAACCTTGCCGGCCGCGGTCCCGCGCGGCCGACGCCGGCGCGGCGCGTTTGGTGTCCGCGGGATTGCGTGCGATCATTGCCCGCGCCGGAGCGCCAGCATGGCATCTGCCCCGGCGCCCACATGGCCGGGGAAGGGATTTGAAGACAGCATTGGTGACGGGAGGCAGCGGCGCGATCGGCGCGGCCGTGTGCCGCGCGCTCGCCGCCCAGGGGGCGCGCGTGATCGTGCATGCCCACCGGCGTGTCGACGAGGCGCGCGCGATCGCCGGGGAGCTGCGGGCGGGCGGGGGGCAGGCCGAGGCCATCGCGTTCGACGTGACCGACCGGGCCGCCGCCGCCGCGGCCCTGGCGGCACTCGAGGCATCCGGCCCGGTGCAGATCCTGGTCAACAACGCCGGCATCTACGACGACGCGCCCCTGGCCGGCATGAGCGCCGCGCAATGGGACCGCGTCATCGACGTCTCGCTCAACGGCTTCTACAACGTGACCCACCCGCTGCTGCTGCCCATGATCCGCACGCGCTGGGGCCGCATCGTCAACGTGTCCTCCGTCGCCGGGGTGATCGGCAACCGCGGGCAGGCGAACTACGCCGCGGCCAAGGCCGGCCTGCACGGCGCGACCAAGTCGCTGGCGCTGGAGCTTGCCTCGCGCGGCATCACGGTCAACGCCGTGGCGCCGGGCGTCATCGACTCGCCCATCCTCGACGGCGCCTTCCCGAAGGAGCAGGTCGAGGCCCTGGTGCCCATGAAGCGCGCCGGCACGCCCGGGGAAGTCGCGGCGCTGGTGGCCTTCCTCGCCTCCGACGCGGCCGCCTACATCACCGGGCAGATCATCTCCGTCAACGGGGGGATGGCCTGAAAGGCCGTGACTTTCGTGACTGACGTAACTGCCGTGACTGTCGAAACGTCCTCGAAACCTTCCGGCAGCCACGTTGTTGCGACCGCCGCACCGTCACGACAGTCGCGCCGTCACGACAGTCACGCCGTCACGACAGTCACGCTGTCACGACAGTCACGCCGTCACGACAGTCACGCCGTCACGACAGTCACGTAGTCACGGCCTTCCATGCGTTGGGATCTCTTCTGCGCCGTCGTCGACAACCTCGGCGACATCGGCGTGTGCTGGCGCCTTTGCCGGCAGCTGGCCGCGGAGCAGGGTTTCACGGTCCGGCTGTGGGTCGACGACCTGGTGACGTTCCGGCAGCTCCTGCCCGGGGTCGACCCGGCGCGGGAGGCGCAGGTCCTCGCCGGCGTGGAGGTGCGCCGCTGGGGGCAGCCGTTCGCCGAGGTCGAGCCGGCGGACGTGGTGGTCGAGACCTTTGCCTGCGACCTGCCGCCGTCCTACGTGCGGGCGATGCAGGCCCGGCCGCGGCCGCCGGTGTGGATCAACCTGGAATACCTCAGCGCGGAATCCTGGGTGCAACGCTGCCACGGGCTGCCATCGCCGCAGCCGCCGCTGACCAAGTACTTTTTCTTTCCCGGTTTCGCCGAGGGCACCGGGGGGCTGATCCGCGAGGCCGGGCTGCTCGAGCGCCGCGCCGGCTTCCAGGCGGACCCGCAGGCGCAGGCCGCGTTCCTGGCGCGGCTCGGGCTGGCGCCGCGCGCGGCGGACGAATGGCTCGTCTCGTTGTTCTGCTATCCGCAGGCGCCGATGCCGGCGCTGTTCGACGCGTGGGCGGGGGGCGACCGGCCGGTGCGCGTCATCGCCTTCGCGGAGACGGCGGCGGCACAGGCGCTCGTCGCCGCCGGCCTCGCCGGCGCGGGCCGGGGCGCGCTGTCCGGCGCCATCGTGCCCTTCCTTTCCCAGGACGACTATGACCGCATGCTCTGGGCCTGCGACTGGAACTTCGTGCGCGGCGAGGATTCGTTCGTGCGCGCGCAATGGGCGGCACGGCCTTTCGCCTGGCAGGCCTATCCCCAGCAGGCGCAGGCCCACCGGCACAAGGTGCAGAGTTTCCTGGCGCGCTACCTGGGTGCTGCCGCGGCCGCATCGACGGCGGGGCTGGCCGACCTCTGGGCCGCCTGGAACGGCCTGCTGCCGGCCTCGCGCATCGCCCCGGCGTGGCAGGCCTGCGCCGCCGCCCGGCCGGCGCTCGCCGGGATCGCGAAGCAGTGGCCGGCGCGCATGCAAACCCTCGGCGACCTGGCGTCAAACCTGGCCCGCTTCTGCTCGGAACGGGTATAATCCCGCCCCTTCCCGCATCCCTCAAATTCAGGACGCAAAATGATACTGGCCCAGGAAGTGCGCGCCGGCAACGTGATCATGATCGGCAAGGACCCGATGGTGGTGCAGCGCGCCGAATACAACAAGGGCGGCCGCAATGCGGCCGTCATGAAGATGAAGCTCAGGAACCTGCTCACCGGCAGCGGCACCGAGGTGGTGTACAAGGCCGACGAGAAGCTCGAGAACATCATCCTCGAGCGCAAGGAAGTGACCTACTCCTACTTCGCCGACCCCATGTACGTGTTCATGGACGGGGAGTACAACCAGTACGAGGTGGAGAAGGACAACATGGGCGACGCCCTCAACTACCTCGACGACGGCCTCGCCTGCGAAATGGTGTTCTACGACGGACGTCCCATCTCCGTCGAGCTGCCGACCTCGGTGGTGCGCGAGATCACGACGGAGCCCGCCGTGCGCGGCGACACCTCCGGCAAGGTGCTCAAGCCCGCCCGGATCAACACCGGCTTCGTGGTCAACGTGCCGCTGTTCTGCGAGACCGGCGACAAGATCGAGATCGACACCCGCACGGGCGAGTACCGCGCCCGCGTGAAGGGATGACCCGGGACTGAGGACTTGGGTGCCGGGGGCCGGGTGAAGGCGCGACGGACATGCCCGTCGCGCCTTTTTTGTCTGGGGCGGGGGCGATGACCGCATTCGACCTGCTGGCCGAGCGCAGGATCGCCGAGGCGATCGGGCGCGGCGAGCTCGCGGGGCTTCCGGGGGAGGGCAGGCCGCTCGACCTGGGTGACGATGCGCTGGTCCCGCAGGAGCTGCGCCTGGCGTGGCGCATCCTGAAGAATGCCGGCCTGGTGCCTCCGGAGGTCGAGGCGCTGCGCGAGATGGCCGACCTCGAACGCTGCATCGATGCCCTGGGCGAAGGCGAAGCGCGCAGCGCCGCGCTGCGCAAACTCGAATGGCTGCGCCTGGGCCTGGCGCCCGGCGGCCGTGGCGGCGCGCTGCAGCCGGGCAGTCCCTACGCCGGCCGCGTCCTGCGGCGCCTGGGAGCCGGACGCTGCGATGGCGGCTAGCCGCCCGTTGCGATGAAGACGACGCTTGCCTGGGCGGCGCTGTGGGCCGCCATCCTCGCCGGCGGCTACTGGATCTCGTCGCGCCTGCTGGCGCCGCCCCCCGTCACGCACTCGCTTGCCTCGGGCGCCCACGAGATCGTCGTCGCGGCCGACCGCAACGGCCATTTCTACCTCGACGGCAGCATCAACGGCACGCCACTGCGCTTCATGGTCGATACGGGCGCGACCTACGTCTCCGTCGGCACGGCGTTCGCCCGCCGCGCACGCCTGCCCCGGGGCGCCATCGGTTATTTCAGCACCGCCAACGGCAGCGTCGAAGGCGAGGTGGTGAAGGGCCAGGCGGTACGTGCCGGGCCCTATGAGCTCACCGGCCTGAGCGTGGCGGTCATGCCGGCCGGCGGCGAGGAAGGGCTCCTGGGCCAGAATTTCCTGCGCCGTTTCGACGTTTCCCAGTCCGGGAGCGAATTGCGGCTGCGGCCGCGGCCGGCGTCGCCCTGAGGCCTTTACATCCCGTCGCAGAACCAAACCGCGCCCGATGCGCCTAAGCAGCGGCGCCGCCGCGGCGTTTGCGGCAACTTGAGCCCGCCGGCGGCGCCTTTCATCGACTCGGGGAGGGAAGACATGGAAGCCGGACAATCGCGGGCGGTGCTGGCCATCAGCCTGCTCGCCGCCATGGCCGACGGCGCGAAGGACGATCGCGAACGCGGGCAGATCAGGCAAATCGCGGATTCGCTGGCGGGGGCCGATACGAACCTCGCAGGGGTGTACCAGGAGGTGCTGCTGGGCCGGGTGACGCCGGCCTCGGCGGCCGCGGCACTCACCGATCCGGGCATGCGCCGCTATGCCTACGAGATGGCGGTCAGCGTCTGCGATGCCGACGGCGCGCGCACCGAACGCGAGCGCGCCTTCCTCGAGGCGTTGCGCGCCGCGCTGGGACTGCAGGCGCAGGGTGCGGCGAGCTATGCCGACCAGGCCGATGCGCTGGCCGCCATGCCCGTGGCCGCGGCCGCCCCGATCGAGCCGCCGGCGGCCGCCAACGACGCCGGCCTCGACGCGATGATCCTCAACTACGCGATCCTCAACGGCGCCCTGGAACTGCTTCCGCAGAACCTGGCCACGATGGCGATCATCCCGCTGCAGATGAAGATGGTCTACCGGGTGGGGCGCCAATACGGCTTCGAGCTGGACCGGGGGCACGTGAAGGACTTCCTCGCGACCGCGGGGGCGGGCCTGGCTTCGCAGTACGTCGAACAGTTCGGCCGCAAGCTCCTGGGCGGCTTGCTCGGCCAGGTGGCGGGCGGGCTCGGGCGCAGCGCCGGTTCGGCGCTCGCCGGCGGTGCCCTGTCCTTTGCCACGACCTACGCGCTTGGCCAGCTCGCCAGGCGCTACTACGCGGGGGGACGCACGTTCTCGGCGCAGATGCTGAAGAGCGCCTACGGCGACCTGCTGGGGCAGGGCAGGGCGCTGCAGGCGCAATACCTGCCGCAAATCCGGGACAAGGCCGCGACGCTGGATCTGGCGCAGGTGATGGCGGCCGCGCGGCAATAGTGCGCTCGCGCGGCGTCTGGCGCCCCGAACACGAATCGAACGTGCGACCTGCCCCTTAGGAGGGGGCTGCTCTATCCACTGAGCTACCGGGGCGACGCGCGAATTCTATCCGATTCATGCACGCCGGCCCGGGTGTTGTCATCCGGCGACGCTTTGCGCGCGTTTGTCCGGGACGATGAACTGGCGCTGCGCGAGGGTGTCCATCCTGCGGGGCGGCGGACCGTGCAGGATGGCAGGCCGTCGCGCGGTCCGCGCAGGCGGGCCGGTGGCAACAAGCAGAAAAAGCACGGCAACGGAATGCGGATGGAACGGGGCGGCATGCTTCACGGGTTCGGGTTCTCCTGGTTTTTCGCGGTCATTTCCGGCAACGGGCAGTGCGGTTCGGGCGCAAGCTGGCGCCGGGTGGCGGCGTGCCTCGCGCTGCTCGCCAGCCCGGTGGCGGCCTTCGCCTTCGACTTCGACGACGTGGCGAAGGCCGCCGGGCAGCTCGCCGGCCAGCCCTGGAAAAAGCCCGCCGCCGACCTGCCGAAGGAACTGGCCGCGCTGGGCTACCCGCAGTACCGCGACATCCGCTATCGCCCGGAGGGCGCGCTGTGGCGCGCGGCGAAGCTGCCCTTCGAGCTCACCTTCGTCCACGAGGGCTTCAACTACGACCAGCCCGTGAAGATCAGCGAGGTGAACGAGCAGGGGTCCGTGGAGCTGAAGTTCGACCCCGCGCAGTTCGACTATGGCAGCAACAAGCTCGATGCCTCGAAGTTCGGCGCGCTGGGCTACGCCGGCTTTCGCGTCCACTACGCGATGAACGGCAAGGGCAAGGAGGAGGTCCTGTCCTTCGCCGGCGCAAGCTATTTCCGCGCGATCGGCAGGGACCAGCGCCCGGGGCTGTCGGCGCGCGGCCTGGCCGTCGACACCGGATTGCCCACCGGCGAGGAATTTCCACGCTTCGTCGAGTTCTGGATCGAGCGCCCCGCCGCGACCGCCAGGGAACTGGTGATCTACGGACTGCTCGACTCGCGGCGGGTCGCGGGCGCGTACCGCTTCATCCTGCGCCCCGGGGTCGAGACCGCGATCGAGGTCAAGGCGCGGCTCTACCTGCGCGAAGGCGTGGGCAAGTTCGGCGTGGCCCCCCTGACCAGCATGTTCTTGCACGGCGAGAACCAGCGGCCGGGCGGCAACGAGGACTACCGGCCCGAGGTCCACGACTCGGACGGCCTGTTGCTGCATGCGGCGAACGACGAGTGGATCTGGCGCCCGCTGCAGAACCCGCGCCGCCTGCTCGTCACGTCGTTCGCGACCGCCAACCCGATCGGCTTCGGCCTCATGCAGCGCGACCGCGAGTTCACCCGCTACGAGGACCTCGAGGCGCGCTTCGACCGGCGCCCGAGCGCCTGGGTGGAGCCGAAGGGCTCGTGGGGACCGGGGCGTGTCGAGCTCGTGCAGATTCCCTCGCCCGACGAATCGAACGACAACATCGTCGCCTACTGGGTGCCCGATGCCATGCCGGCGCCGAAGCAGCCCTGGGACGTCGAGTACCGGCTGCTGTGGCAGAAGGACACCGACACGCGCCCGCCGCACGCCTGGGTCGCGCAGACGCGGCGCGGCCACGGCGCTGCGCGCGGCCCCGAGGGCACCATCGGGATGGTGCTCGACTTCGACGGGCCGCTGCTGCGCAAGCTGCCGCCGGAGGCGAAGGTGGAGGGCGTGGTGAGCACGGATGCCTCGGTGGAAGTGCTGCGCCGGCAGACCTATCGCAACGAGGCGACGGGCGGCTGGCGCATGGCACTCGAGCTGCGCCGGGTGGACGGCGGCAAGCCCGCGGAACTGCGCGCCTTCCTTCGAATGGACAACAACCCGGTATCGGAAACATGGAGCTACGTACTGCCGGCCGACTGAAGCACGCCTCGCGGGTGTGCATGAACTACCTGGAGCGGCTCCCGTTCCTGCCGCAGCACCGGCGCGAGGCCCTCGCGCGCAGCGAGGCGATGAGCGAGGTCCATGGCGCGCTGTCGGGCGGCCGCGTCGATCCCGAGGATCCCGCCGACGCCTCGTTCGGCCATCGCCTCGAGACCGCGGTGGGCGCCCCGCTGGCCGGCCACGGCCGCCACGCGATCGCGTGCGACCGCCACGGGCGCCTGCGGCTTGCCACCGCGCCGCCCATCCGCCATCGCAGCTCGATGAGCCCGCGGCGCTGGCCGCCCAGGTTCTGGCAGGTCGCGTCCGCATGGCGCCGGCCGGCACGCGACCGGCGCGCCGACTCGCCCGATCCGCAGGGCCGCTGGCACCGCGCCGGCGCGATCCGGCGCACGGTGCTCGGGCTGCTGACGCTGGCGCAGGCCGCCTTCGCCACCGACTTCATGGCGGCGGTGCTGCCCTACCACGGGCGGCAGCCGCTCGAGATCGCCATCCTGGTGCTCTTCGCCGTCCTGTTCTGCTGGGTCTCCGCCGGCTTCTGGACAGCCTTGCTCGGCTTTTTCGTGCAGATGTCCGGCGGGGACCGCCACGCGATCTCGCGCACTGCCGCGGGAGATGCGCCGATCCCGGCCGACGCGCGCACGGCGATCATTATGCCGATCTGCAACGAGAACGTGCCGCGGGTGTTCGCGGGCCTGCGGGCGACCTATGAATCGCTCGCGCGCACGGGCGAGCTGGAGCGCTTCGATGTCTTCGTCCTGAGCGACAGCAGCGATCCCGACAGCCGGGTGGCCGAGCGCCATGCCTGGCTGGAGCTGTGCCGCGCCGTGGGCGGCTTCGGCCGCGTCTTCTACCGCTGGCGCCAGCATCGCATCAAGAGGAAGAGCGGCAACGTCGCGGACTTCTGCCGCCGCTGGGGCGCGGACTACCGCTACATGGTGGTGCTCGACGCCGACAGCGTGATGAGCGGCGAGTGCCTGGCAACACTCGTGCGGCTCATGGAGGCGAATCCCAACGCCGGCATCATCCAGACCGCGCCGCGCGCCGCCGGCCGCGACACGCTGTATGCCCGCATGCAGCAGTTCGCCACCCGCGTCTACGGCCCGCTGTTCACCGCCGGGCTGCATTTCTGGCAGCTGGGCGAATCGCACTACTGGGGGCACAACGCCATCCTGCGCGTGGCGCCCTTCATCCGCCACTGCGCGCTGGGCCGCCTGCCCGGCAAGGGCAGCCTGTCCGGCGAGATCCTCTCCCACGACTTCGTCGAGGCCGCGCTCATGCGCCGCGCGGGCTGGGCGGTGTGGCTCGCCTACGACCTGCCGGGCAGCTACGAGGAGATGCCGCCCAACCTGGTCGACGAGTTGAAGCGCGACCGCCGCTGGTGCCACGGCAACCTGATCAACTTCCGCCTGTTCCTCGCCGAGGGCCTGCATCCGGCGCACCGGGCGGTGTTCGTGACCGGCGTCATGGCCTATTGCTCGGCGCTGCTGTGGTTCGCCTTCCTGCTGCTGTCGACCGCGTTGCTGGCGGTGCACACGCTGGTCGAGCCGCAGTACTTCGTCAGTCCCCGGCAGCTGTTCCCGATCTGGCCCGAATGGCACGTCGAGCGCGCGCTCATGCTGTGGACGTTCACGGCCGTCGTCCTGTTCCTGCCGAAGGTGCTGAGCATCGGGCTGGTCTGGGCGCAGGGCGCGCGGGATTTCGGCGGGCGCGCGCGCCTCGCCCTGGGCGTGCTCATCGAGTCCCTCAGCGCCATGCTGCTTGCGCCGGTGCGCATGCTGTTCCACACCGAATTCGTGCTGACCGCCCTCGCGGGCCTGCGCGCGCAATGGAAGTCGCCGCCGCGCGAGGACGCGCAGACGAACTGGGGCGAGGCCCTGCGCCGCCACGGGATCCACACCCTGATCGGCGTGGCGTGGGCCGCGGGCGTCTACTGGCTCAACCCGTCCTTCCTGCTCTGGCTCATGCCGGTGGTCGGCGCCCTGATGCTGTCGATTCCCTTGTCCGTCTACTCGAGCCGCATCTCGCTCGGCAAGCGCCTGCGCCGCCTGGGGATGTTCCTGATTCCCGAAGAGGCGAGCCCGCCGGTGGAACTGCGCCGCATGCAGGAGCTGCTGCGGCGCGCGCCGCCATCGCCCGGCTTCGTCGACGCGGTGGTCGATCCGCTGGCCAACGCGCTTGCCTGCGCCGCCGGCAACGTGCGCCAGGCCCAGCCGGCCACCCTGCGCGAGGGCGCGCTCAAGCGGGTGGGCGAAGCGCTGCGCGTCGGCCCGCGGGGGCTGAGCGACCGCCAGAAGTCCGTCCTGCTCTCCGACGCCCTGGCGCTGTCCCGCCTGCACTTCCAGGTCTGGGCCTCGCCGCAGGCCCATGCGTCCTGGTTCGAGCGCGAGCCGGCGCCGCAAACGGAACGCGCGCCCGCGCCGCTGCCGCCGGCGCCGCACGGCCTCGCGCCCGCGGCAGCGGGGTAGGGAAAAAAGCGTACTGGGTGCTGAGTGCTGCGTGCTGCGTAAAGGCTCTCGAGCATTAGGGCATCGGGCTTTTACGCCGCACGCAGTACGCAGCACTCAGCACCCAGTACGCCTTTTCAGCTTCTCGCCTTTTCGCCTTCTCGCCTTCTTCCGTCCCGGTAGAATGCCGCCTCCCTTGCTCCGCCCGCGCCCGGCATGCCCCTCGCCACCTTCGAGAACGTCTCCCTGGCCTACGGCCACGTCCCGCTGCTGGACGGGGTCGACCTCGTCATCGAGCCGGGCAGCCGCACCGGGCTGATCGGCCGCAATGGCACGGGCAAGTCGAGCCTGCTGAAGATCCTCACCGGCGCCGCGGCGCCCGACGACGGGCGCGTCTGGCGCCAGCCGGGCTTGCGCATGGGCCATGTCGCCCAGGAGCCGCAGCTCGATCCGGCGCAGACGGTGTTCGAGGCCACCATCGCCGGGCTGGGGGACATCGCGGGACTGATTGCCGAGTATCACGCGGCGGTGCAGGACCTGGCCCAGTCCGCTTCCGATGCCGCCATGTCCCGCATGCAGAAGGCGCAGGAGGCGCTCGAGCGCCGGGACGGCTGGCGCATCGAACAGCGCGTCGAAGCCGTGCTGTCGCGCCTGGGGTTGCCGGCCGATGCGCGGGTGCAGTCCCTGTCCGGCGGCATGCGCAAGCGGGTGGCGCTGGCGCAGGCGCTGGCCGATGATCCGGCGCTGCTGGTCCTCGACGAGCCGACCAACCACCTCGACCTCGATTCGATCGAATGGCTGGAGCAGGCGATGGTGGAGTATCCGGGCGCGGTGTTCTTCGTGACCCACGACCGGGCCTTCCTGGACCATGTGGCCACCGCGGTGGCGGAGCTGGACCGCGGCAGGCTCACCACGTATCCGGGCAATTACGCCGAGTACGAGCGGCGCAAGGCGCAGCAGCTGGAGATCGAGGCGGTGAACAACCAGAAGTTCGACCGCCTGCTCGCCCAGGAGGAGGCGTGGATCCGCAAGGGCGTCGAGGCGCGGCGCACGCGCAACGAGGGCCGGGTGAGGCGCCTGGAGCGCCTGCGCGTGGAGCGCGCGCAGCGCCGCGAGCGCATCGGCAGTGCGACCCTGGCGGTGGCCGAGGGCGAGCGTTCCGGACAGCTCGTCGCCGAGCTGGAGGGCGTCTCCAAGGCCTTCGGCGGCCGCCGCATCGTCGAGGATTTTTCCACGCGCATCCTGCGCGGCGACAAGATCGGCCTGATCGGCCCCAACGGCGCGGGCAAATCGACGCTGATCAAGCTCATCCTCGGTGAAATCGAGCCCGACGCGGGGCGCGTGCACCGGGGCGCCCGGCTCGCGGTCGCGTACTTCGACCAGTTCCGCACCCGGCTGGACGAGGAGGCGACGGTCGCCGACACCATCGCCCCGGGCGCCGACTACGTGGAGATCGGCGGGACGCGCAGGCACATCATGACCTATCTCGCCGACTTCCTGTTCCCGCCGCAGCGCGCCCGGGCGCCCGTGAAGACGCTGTCGGGCGGGGAGCGCAACCGGCTGCTGCTGGCGCGGCTGTTCAGCCAGCCCGCCAACCTGCTGGTGCTCGACGAACCGACGAACGACCTCGACATCGACACGCTGGAACTGCTCGAGGAACTGCTGCAGGACTACGGCGGCACCGTGCTGCTGGTGAGCCACGACCGCACCTTCCTCGACAACGTCATCACGGACTTCATCGCGCCGGCCGGCGGGGGACGGTGGATCCGCAATGCGGGCGGCTACGCGGAATGGAAGCGGCTGCAGGAGGAGCGGGCGGGCGCCCGGCCCGCGGACAAGGGCGCCGTGGCGACCCCGGCCCCCGCGTCCCGGCCGGCGCGGGCCAAAAAGCTGAGCTACAAGGAGGCAAAGGAACTGGAAGCGCTTCCCGGCCGGATCGAGGCCCTCGAGCGGGAACAGGCCGACATCGGCCGCCGCCTCGCGTCGGGCACGATCTATCGCGATGCGCCGGAAGAGGCGAGGCGCCTGAGCCAGCGCCACGCCGCCATCGACGAAGAGCTGTCGGCCTGCCTGCAGCGCTGGGAAGCGCTTGAACAACCGTGACGGCGTGACGACCGTGACGACCGTGACTGTCGTGACGGCGTGACTGCCGGGAATACCGTGACTACGTGAATATCGTGACTACGTGACTACGTGACTACGTGACGACGTGACGACGTGACTGCCGTGACGGCGTGACTGTCGTGAAATGGACGCGCTCGTCCGGAGGCGTTTTCCGGGATTCCGTCGTCCTGTTGCGCACACCCGGACACCCCGATTCCGTGCGATAGTCACGCCGTCACGGCAGTCACGTCGTCACGCCGTCACGGCATTCCCGGCAGTCACGGTCGTCACGGTCGTCACGTCGTCACGATATTCACGTATTCACGGCATTCACGGCACTCACGGCATTCACGGCACTCACAGTTTTCCCATGTCTGAACCGCAACGCACCGACCGCACCCTGGGACTGGCGCTGCTCATCCTGCTGCTGCTGGGCTGCCTGGCGGTGCTGGTGCCCTTCGTGACCGCGCTGCTGCTCGCGGTGATCCTCGTGTACGCCACCTGGCCGCTCAACGTGCGCCTGCGCAGGGCGTTCGCCGGCTGGAGGATGGGCAGCGGCCGCACGCTCGCCGCCTCGGTGATGACGCTGGGCGCGTCGCTGGTCCTGCTGGGGCCCTTCATCGTGCTGGCGCTGAGCCTCGCGGACAACGCCGCCCAGTTCGCCGACGCCGTGCGGGCCGCGTTCGAGGGAGGGCTGCCGGACCTGCCGGCCTGGGTCACGGGCCTGCCCCTGGTGGGCGAGAGCCTGGGCACCTACTGGAGCAGCTTCGCGCACGACGCGGGACGCCTGATGGAGGAACTCAAGGCGCTGATCGCCCCGGCGCGGACCATGCTCCTGAGCGGGGGTGGCGTGGTCATCGGCGGCCTGTTCCAGCTCGCCCTGGGCGTGCTCGTGGCGTTTTTCCTGTATCGCGGCGGCGAAACCGCGGCGCAGCGCGCGCGCAACGCGGCGGCCCGCCTGGGCGGGGACCGCGCGCAGCACCTGCTCGACGTCGCGGGCGCGACCGTCATCGGCGTGGTCTACGGCATCCTCGGCACGGCGCTGGCGCAGGGCGCGCTGGCCACGGTCGGCTTCCTGATCGCCGGGGTGCCGGGCGCCGTCTTCCTGGGCCTGGCCACGTTCTTCCTCTCCATCGTCCCGGTGGGCCCGCCGCTGGTCTGGCTGCCGGCCGCCGCCTGGCTGTTCTTCGCGGGCTCGACCGGCTGGGCCATCTTCATGCTGCTGTGGGGGGCGCTGGTCATCAGCCTGGTCGACAATTTCCTCAAGCCCATGATCATCAGCCGCGGCAGCCGGCTGCCGTTCATCCTGGTGCTGCTCGGGGTGCTGGGCGGGGTCGTCGCCTTCGGTTTCATCGGCGTCTTCATCGGCCCGACGCTGCTCGCGGTGGGCTATGGGTTGTTCGTGGAATGGAGTTCGGAGGCGCCGGGCGGGGGGTGAGAACCGTGGAATGTCCTTTGGGCTTCATGGGTTATGCGGTAAGATGGCGGGATTCTTTCCCTCGCGGCATGCCGTGCCCCGACCTCCCTTCGGGCCACGGTGAAGGCGCCGGCACTGAGCATCGGCGGCGGCGCCCCCCAGGCGCTGCGGATGCAGGAGTCAACCAGTAATGTCGTTTTCCGAACTCGGGCTCGCCCCGGAGCTGTTGAAGGCCATTGCGGACCAGGGCTATACCGAGCCCACGCCGGTCCAGTCCAAGGCAATTCCCCCGGTGTTGCTCGGCCAGGACGTCATGGCCGCCGCGCAGACCGGCACCGGCAAGACGGCGAGCTTCACGCTGCCGATGCTGCACCGGCTGAAGGAATTCGCGAATACCAGCGTGTCCCCCGCGCGCCACCCGGTGCGTGCCCTCATCCTGACGCCGACGCGCGAACTGGCCGCCCAGGTCCAGGACAGCGTGAAGGCCTACGGCAAGTACCTCGCGCTGCGCTCCGCCGTGGTCTACGGCGGCGTCAACATCGATCCCCAGATCGCCGAGCTGCGCGCCGGCGTCGAAATCCTGGTGGCCACCCCCGGGCGCCTGCTCGACCACCTGCACCAGAAGACGGTGAGCCTGTCGCAGGTCCAGTTCCTGGTGCTCGACGAAGCCGACCGCATGCTGGACATGGGCTTCCTGCCGGACCTCAAGCGCATCCTGGCCACCCTGCCGGCCAGGCGCCAGAACCTGATGTTCTCCGCGACGTATTCCGACGACATCCGCGGCCTGGCCAAGCAGTTCCTCACCGATCCCGTGAACGTCGAGGTGGCGCGCCGCAATGCGGTCACCGAGACCGTCACGCACCGGGTGTACAAGGTCGATGGCAACGGCAAGCGCGACCTGCTCACGCACCTGATCCGCTCGCGCGACATGCGCCAGGTCCTGGTGTTCTGCAATACCAAGATCGGCGCCAATCGCCTGGCCTACCGCCTCGACAAGGACGGCGTGGCGGCCACCGCGATCCACAGCGACCGCACCCAGGGCGAGCGCACGCAGGCCCTGGCCGCGTTCAAGGAAGGCAAGATCCGCGTGCTGGTCGCCACCGACGTGGCCGCGCGCGGGCTCGACATCGAGCAGCTGCCCTTCGTCATCAACTTCGACCTGCCCGGCTCCCCCGAGGACTACGTGCACCGCATCGGCCGCACCGGCCGCGCCGGCATGGAAGGGGAGGCCATCTCGCTGGTTTCGGAGGAGGAGCGCGACAACCTCGCGGCGATCGAGAAGCTGCTCAAGGCCAGGCTGCCCGTGGAGGAGGCCGGGGCGTACGAGCGCACCTCGAGCCAGGAGGGGCGCCAGGGGCGCGATCGCGATCGCGGCCGCGACCGGCACGAACGCGGCGAGCGCAGCGAGCGCCGGCCGCCCGCGCGAAGCGGCGGCGCGTCCAGGGCGCCGGCCGATCCGCTGTTCTCGACGCCCTACACCCCGGCGCCCCGCAGCGCCGAGGCCGAGTCCCGGCCGCAGGCGCCGTCGTCCCGCGGCCCCAAGAAGGAGGTCGCCGCGCTGTTCCTGCCGCCGACCCGGGAGAAGCAGGACGCCTGATTGTCCGGCGCCGGCGGATCCGGAAGCGATGGAGCAGCGCCTGCAGGACCTCGTCCGCCGCGACGAGGAAGAGATCGACCTCGCCGAAGCCGCGCTGCTCGTCGCCCTGCATGCCTGTCCCCGGCTCGACGTGGGACATTACCTCGCCCGCATCGACGAATTCGGCGCCGGCCTGCGGGAGCGCATTGCCCCCGACGCCCCGGCCACCCGGCGAATCGAAGCGCTCAACCGCTACCTGTTCGGCGAGCTGGGCTTCTCGCCCAACCGGGACGATTATTACGACCCGCGCAACAGCTTCCTGCATGAAGTCATCGATCGCCGGATCGGCATCCCCATCACGCTGTCGGTCCTTTACATGGAAGTCGGCCGGCGCATCGGGCTTTCCCTCCAGGGGGTGGGCTTCCCCGGGCATTTCCTGGTGAAATGCGCGGTCGGCGAGGCCATGGTCGTGCTCGATCCCTACGGCGGCGGCCTTTCCCTGGGCATTGCCGAACTGCAGGAGCGCCTGCGGGCCTCCCGGGGCGGGGAAGTCTCCCGCGCCATCATCGCCAGCCTGCTCGTGGCGGCCGGCAAGAAGGACATCCTGGCGCGCATGCTGCGCAACCTGAAGGCGATCTACCTGCGTGAGCAGGCGCTGGAAAAGGCGCTCGCGATCCTGGACGCCCTCGTGGCCGCCGTGCCGGCCGATGCGGCCGAGCGGCGCGACCGCGGCATGCTCTACCAGCAGCTCGACTGCTTCGGCGCGGCGGCGGACGACTTCGAGCACTACCTGGCGCGCGTCCCGGGTGCCGCGGACGCGGACGACATCCGGCAGCGCGTCGTCGAATTGCGCGGGCGGGCGGCGAGGCTGAACTGAGCAGGGCGTGACGGGGAAAAGCGTGACGGGTGAAGCCGTGACGAGAAAAGACGTGACGAAGGGCGTGCTGCGTACTGCGTGCTGAGTGCTGCGAGAGGCGAGAGGCGAAAGGCGAGAGGCGAAAGGCGAGAGGCGAAAGGCGGGCTGGTGCTGGCCGCGGGGGCTTCGGGCGATTCCGCGTTTTCCATCCAAAAAATCTGTATACGACGGCTGACCGATGAAATTCCTGCGTGCCCCTTCGCCCTACCTCCTGCTTTCACTGACCGCGCTGTTCTGGGCCGGCAACTGGGTGATCGGGCGCGCGATGCGCCATGACATGCCGCCGGTGGCGATGGGGTTCTGGCGCTGGACGCTGGCGCTTCTGCTCCTGCTGCCGTTCACCGCGCCGGAACTGTGGCGCCAGCGGGCGGTGGTGCGCCGCCACTGGATCACGCTCGCGGCGCTCGGCTGCCTGGGCGCGATCGCCTTCAACACCCTCATCTACGTGGGCCTGCAGTACACGGCCGCGACCAACGGCGTGCTGTTCAACTCGCTATCGCCGGTCTTCATCCTGCTGCTGGCGGGCATCGTGCTGCGCGAGCCGATCTCGGGCCTGCAGGTCGCCGGCATGGTGCTGTCGCTGAGCGGCGTGCTGGCCATCGTCGCGCGCGGCGATCCCGCGCTGCTGGCCGCCTTCCACTTCAACCCGGGCGACCTGTGGCTGATCACCGCAATGTTCCTCTGGGCGGTCTATACCCTGGTGCTGCGGCGCCGCCCGTCCGGCCTGTCCGCCACCGCCTTCCTCGCGGCGATGCTGATGCTGAGCCTGCCGTTCCTGCTGCCGTTCTACCTCCGGGAGTATGCGCAGCGCGGCGGCTTCGAACTGAACCGCGCCACCCTTGCGGCGCTCGCCTACTACTGCACCGTGCCCTCGATCATCGCCTACCTGTTCTGGAACCGCGGGGTGGCGCAGGTGGGCGCGGCGAAGGCAGGCCTGTTCGTGCACCTCATGCCGCTGTTCGGCGCGCTGCTCTCCGTGGCCTTCCTGGGCGAGCGCCTGTACGCCTATCACTTCGCGGGCGCGGCGCTGATCTTCGGGGGAATCTGGTTGACCACGCGGACGCGTGGACGGCCCGTGAATGACGTGACTACGTGACTGCCGTGACTGCCGTAACTACCGTGACGACGTGACTATCGTGACTGCGTGACTATCGATCCAGGACCCCCGGCGCTCTTACGGCAGTTACGGCAGTCACGGCAGTTACGGCAGTTACGTCGTCACGGCAGTCACGGCAGTTACGTCGTCACGGCCTTTCAAAACTTGATGGACAACCCGATCGAGTGCACGCTCGAGTCGAGCCCCAGGCCGGCGCCCGGGCCGGTGCCGCCGCTGCCGGTCATGTCGCTGTAGCGCTCGGAATCGGCATGGAAGGTGACCGCGCGGGACAGTTCGTAGCTCACGCCGAAGCCCATGACGCGACCGAGGTCCTCGGTGCCGCGATGGGTGGGCCCGGCCATCTCGTCGCCGATGCCCTTTTGCCAGTAATGCAGGCCCAGGCGGCCGTGCAGCGACAGGCCCGAGCGAACCGGAAGGGTGGCAACACCGGAGAGGCTCCAGGCGGAGCCGTAGCAGGACCGATAGGTGTCGCCCGTGAGCGGATCGCCGCCGCACGCCGCGCCGGAGGGTCCGAAGCTGGTCTGCGCCCCCTCGATCGCGATCGCGTCGGTGAAACGGTAGCCGCCGAACTGTTTCAGCGCGGACAGGCCTTCGGCGCTGGCGCTTCCCGGGTTGAACAGGCCGGGTACGGCGCTGCGGAACCCCACCGACGCGCCGACGCCCCAGAAACCCGAGGACAAGCCGCTGTACCAGGGGTCGTCCTGGGCCGTCGCGTGCCCTGCCGCAAGCAGGGCGGCGAAAGCCAAGGCCTTGAGGCAAAAGCGATTGCTGGGCATGATGCGCTTGTCCTGAAATGCTGAAACGATTTTATTCGGTTTGCCCGGCGGCATCGTGTTTTTTTGGCACTTGTGTTGGATCGATAAGACACTCGCGCCGTGCCCGACGCCGGACCCCCGCCTTGCCCGTGCGGCAGTTTTCCTTCTGACGAAACGGCCCCCGGAACCCGGCCGGGCCGACATGACATGACGATCGAAGAACAGGCGCAGATGTTCGCCAACCGGGTGCAGAAGAATTTCCGGCATTGGAATCGCTGGGCCCGCCGCGAAGGCATCGAGTGCTTTCGGGTCTATGACCGGGACATCCCCGAACTGCCGCTCGTGCTCGACGTCTACGGGCCGCGGGCGCACCTGCAGGAGTACAGCCGGGCGGAGGCGGGGGCGCAGGGGCGGGAATGGCGCAAGGCGATGCACGAGGCGGCGGCGCAGGCGACCGGCATCCCGCTGTCCCTCATCGCATTCAAGGAAAGGCACGGCCAGCGCCCGGACGCGCAATACCGCAAGGTCGATTCCCGGGCCCAGGACTTCATCGTGCGCGAGGGCGGGCTGCGCTTCCTGGTCAATCTCACCGATTACCTCGATACCGGGCTGTTCCTCGACCACCGGCAGACGCGCGCCCGGGTCCGCGAACGGGCCGCCGGCCGGCGCCTGCTCAACCTGTTCTGCTACACGGGATCGTTCACCGTGTACGCCGCCGCCGGGGGCGCGACGGGCAGCGTATCGGTGGACCTTTCGAAGACCTACCTCGACTGGGCGCGCCGCAACCTGGAACTCAACGGCATCGATGTTGCGCGGCACCGCCTCGTCCACGCGGACGTGCGGGCTTTCCTGGACGAGGAAGCCAGGGGCGCAAGCCGCTACGACCTCATCGTGCTCGATCCGCCCAGCTTCTCGAACTCCCGGCGCATGCAGGGCGTGCTCGACGTGCAGCGCGACCATGCGGCCATGATCCGCCAGTGCGCCGGACTGCTGCGGCCCGGGGGGGAACTGCTGTTCTCGACCAACCTGCGCAGCTTCCGCCTCGACGAAGACGCCCTCCAGGACCTGGCGATCCGGGACATCTCGGCGAGCACCGTGCCCCCGGATTTTCGCAACCGCAGGATCCATCGATGCTGGACGGTCACGGGGAAGGGACGTGACGGGTGAAGCCGGGACGAGGGAAGCCGTGACGAGGTGAACACGTGACGGAAGGCCGAAGGGCGTGCTGCGTACTGAGTGCTGCGTGCTGCGTAAAGGCTCTCGAGCATTAGGGCATCGGGCTCTTAGGTATGAACCGGGTTTATTCTTGACAGTGTAAACCGGGTAAATGGTTGACAGTCGTGTGAAGGATCATGGGCACCGGAAGGAGGTGCCCCATGCCATGGCTGGAGACGGATGTGATCAAGGAACGCACGCGTTTT
>DASZQJ010000070.1:0-23114 GCA_035549715.1 Burkholderiales bacterium | reverse complement strand
TGCCGGCGGACAACCGATTCAGCTGGCTGGCACGCGCGCTCGACGCGCGCTGGATCGTCGCTTTCGAGGGCGACCGCCCCGCCTACAAGAACTGGCTGGTCGACGAGTTTCGCGCCTACCCCGACCATGCCATGGCGCTGGGCGACCTCCTGGCCGGGAAGCTGGCCGACGGTCCGGCGCCGACGCCGTATCGGACGAGCGACTGGCCTGCGCCCGAGGCTGCGCCTTTCCAATTGCCCGAGCCGCCCTACTGCGTGTTGCACGTCGGCGCGAGCACGCCGCTGCGGCACTGGGAGCCGGAGAAATGGCGCGCGCTGGCGTCCCGGCTGCAAGCGTCCGGACTGAAGCCGGTCATCAGCGCCGGCCCAGGTGAGGAGGCGCTGGTGCGCGCCGTCGATCCCGACAGGCGGCTTCCGACTTATGCCGGAACCTTGTCGCTCGCGCAGTTGTGGAAGCTGCTCGCCGGCGCCGCCGCAATCGTCTGTCCCGACACCGGTGTGAGCCACGTTGCGCGGCTGGCCGGCACGCCCATGGTGGTGCTGTTCGGCCCCGGCTCGGCGACGCTGTTCGGCGGTGGCGAGTTCTGGCGCGAGATCCCGGATTGCAAGGTCACGATCCCGGACTTCCCCTGCCGCGACGAGAACCTGGTCTTCCGCCGCCATTTGGCCTGGGCGGGACACTGCGGGCGCACGACGGCACAGTGCCCGGCGCCGCGATGCATGCATGCGCTGACCATCGGCATGGCGGTCGAGGCGCTGGTTTCCCTGGGAGTCCTGAAATCGGGCTGAAGCGGCTGTATGATCCGCGACGGCCGCAACGACGCGTGGACAAGACCCAGTGAAGCCCCCGATTTCCGCAAGCCGAGCCTGGATGGACGGCTTCGCATCCATCCTGCATTCGCGGCCCTGGCTTTACCTGGTGCCCACGACCGGGCTGCTGCTCGTGCTTCCGGTGGACCATACCACGGCACTGCGGATGATCTTCCTTGTCCTCACGGCGCTTGCGGCGCTCGCGTTCAGCAAGACGCGCGGCCTGCAGGAGTTTCCGTTGCTTCTGCCTTTCGCGATCTGTTTCGCGGTGGCACTGGCCTCCGTCGTGTCCGCGGAGAATCCGGGGTTCAGCTTCGACGAAGTCAAGAAGGAACTCGGATACGGTTTAATCGTGTTCCTGGCGTTCTTCAGCCTTGCGCGCTCACCTCGCGACATCGCGGCATGGTTGCTCGCGCTGCTCGTCGGTCTGCTCTGGCTGGGTTTTTATGCACTGGTCCAGGGCTGGTACGTCGGGACGCTGGCATTCGACGGGTGGCACGGCGGGGTGCTCAACTACACGGTATTCGTCTGCACGGTCTTTCCACTGCTGTACCTGGGCCTATTCCATCCCGTCGTTCCGGTCCGTTTGAAAGCCCTTGCCGCGCTGGCAATGCCGCTGAGCCTTTACACCACGTTCCTTTCGGTCAATCGCATCTCCTGGGTCACCATCGCCACTTCGATCGCGGTCTGCGCGCTTCTGGTGCAGGGTACGCGCGGCACCCGTCGCGTCAAATGGAGTTCGGCGATCCTTGCCTGCGTGTTGCTGGGCGTGTGTGCCGGCGCCCTGTCGATGGCGGCGAAGACGCGTGTCGCGCCACAAGGCAACCTTGAGGAAACTGTCACCCTGACGATGAATCAGGATCCCCGCATGCGCCTGTGGGCTTACAGCGTGCAGCGGATCAAGGACAGCCCGTGGATGGGCACCGGTTTCGGGCGCATGGCCCAGGCCCATGCGTTCGCGCGGCAATTCGACAACGAGGCATGGCTCGTCCACTCGCACAACCTGTTCCTGGACTACGGCATCCAGATGGGCATCCCGGGCATCCTGGCGTTTGCCGGCTTGTTCATCGCGATCCTGGCGCAGTTCTGGAAGCTTTACCGATCCAGTGACTTCGGCATCTCACTGATCGGCATCGCAGGACTCGCGATCGTGGTGGCCGTGCTGCTGAAAAGCGCCACGGACAACCAGTTCATCCGCCACAACGCCCTGTTGTTCTGGGCGCTGGTCGGGATGGGATTGGGATATGGCGCGCGCCTCGCGCGCGCGCACCGGGAGGCTGGCGCGCCGCCCGCGGGCTAGGCGGCGTCAGGCGACGCCAGCCCCGTGCGCCTGCTGGTCGGCGTGGTAGCTGGATCGCACCAGCGGCCCGCAGGCCGCGTGGCGAAAGCCCATCGCCAGGGCTTCCTGCTCGAACTGCGCGAAACGCGCCGGTTCGACGTAACGCAGCACCGGCAGGTGCCCGCGGGTGGGTTGCAGGTACTGGCCCAGCGTGAGCATCTCGACATCGTGGCGGCGCAGGTCGCGCATCACTTCCAGGATTTCCTCGTCCGTCTCGCCCAGGCCGAGCATCAGGCCCGACTTGGTCGGCAGGGCGGGGAAGCGCGCCTTGAAGTCCTTCAGCAGCCGAAGCGA
Organism: Burkholderiales bacterium; assembly: GCA_035549715.1. GTDB lineage: Bacteria > Pseudomonadota > Gammaproteobacteria > Burkholderiales > JACQAP01 > JACQAP01. The sequence goes on along the minus strand of DASZQJ010000070.1, from coordinate 20,672 downwards.
GTGCGCGTAGTCCGCGCCCGGGCGAGCCTGCCTGTACAGGCGCGGCACGGTCTCGAGGTTGTGGTTCATGACGTCGGGCGGGCAGGCGGACAGCTTCTCCAGCGCGGCCTCCAGGCGCCCGCGGAAATCCGGCACCAGCACCTCGATGCGCGTCTGCGGCGATTGCGCGCGGACCTCGCGGATGCAGTCGGCAAAATGTCCGGCGCCGCCGTCGCGCAGGTCGTCGCGGTCCACGCTGGTGATCACGACGTACTTGAGCTTCATCGCCGCGATCGTGCGCGCGAGGTTCGCGGGCTCCTCCGCGTCCGGCGGCTTGGGGCGTCCGTGCGCCACGTCGCAGAACGGGCAGCGCCGCGTGCACAGGTCGCCCAGGATCATGAAGGTGGCGGTGCCCTTGCCGAAGCACTCGCCGATGTTCGGGCAGGAAGCCTCCTCGCAGACCGTGTGCAGCTTGTGCTCGCGCAGGGCCTGCTTGACCTCGTAGAACTTCTGGCTGGAGGGCGAGCGCACCCGGATCCAGTCCGGCTTTTTCAGCGGCGCGATCGGAATGATCCTGACCGGGTTGCGCGCGGTCTTCTGCTCGCCGGTCTGGCGCTCGAGCTTGGATTCGCTCATGTGCCGGCGTCGCTCATGCGTGCGCGCCCTCCAGATGCGCCGCCAGCTTTGGAACCAGCAGCGTGGCGACGGCGTCCGCGTCCCCGCGCAGGCCGAGCGCGCGAGTCTGTGTCACCGCGAGGCCGGCGTAGCCACAGGGGTTGATGGCGTCGAAAGGTGTCAGGTCCATGTCCACGTTGAGGCTGAGGCCGTGATAGGAACAGCCGCTGCGAATCCGCAGGCCCAGGGCGGCGACTTTCGCGCCATCCACATAGACGCCGGGGGCATCTTCGCGCCCGGCGGCGCGGATGCTGAAATCGCCCAGCAATTCTATCACCGCGTTCTCCAGCCTCCGCACCAGCGCGCGCACGGTGAGCTTGCGGCGGCGCAGGTCGACGAGGGTGTACGCAACGACCTGGCCCGGGCCATGGTAGGTGATCTGGCCGCCGCGGTCGGTGCGCACCACGGGGATGCCGTTGTCGACGCGCGGCAGGTGCTCCGGTTTGGCGGCGATGCCCAGCGTGTAGACCGGGGGATGCTCGACGAGCCAGAGCTCGTCCGGTGTGCCGGGCGTGCGCGCGGCCGTGAATGACTGCATCCGGCGCCAGACCGGCTCGTAAGGCGCCTGGCCCAGGCGCCTTACGAGCAGTGCCGGGGACTGAGCGCTGGGAACCGGGTGGGGCTCCCGGGAGGTTTCGCCGGGGTTTTGCGACGTCACGTTCGTCACGTCGTCACGGCCTTCAGAGCACCATCACCACCGACGGGTGGTCGCACAGCTCGCGGTAGAGCCCGTCGAGCTGGTCGCGCGAAGTTGCACGCACCGTGCAGGTCACGCTGAGGTAGTTGTTTTTCCTGCTGGTGCGCATCTCGACCGTCGCCGGGTCGAAGTCCGGGGCATGCCGCTGCACGATGCCGACGATGGCCTGCACCAGGCGCGGCTCGCGCCGGCCCATGACCTTGATCGGGAAATCGGTCGGGTACTGGATGAGGGATTCGGTGGGGTTCATGGCGGCGGCGCGCATCATCGGGCAGGCGCGCGCATGACGCGCGCCTTGTAGTCCTGATATAGGGCATACATGCGCTTAAACAAGGGGCCGGGCACGCCCGCGCCGACGGCCTTGCCGTCGAGCCGGGTGACGGCCAGCACCTCCCGGGTGGAGGAGGTCAGCCAGACTTCCTCGGCGCCGCGCAGCTCGTCCTCGCCGACCTCGCGCACCTCATGGGGCAGGCCCGCGGCGGCGGCGAGCTCCAGCACCACGTCGTAAGTGATGCCGGGCAGCATCAGGTGGTTCTTGGGCGGGGCGAGCACCACCCCGCGGCGGACCACGAAGATGTTGCTGGCCGCGCCTTCGGTCAGCGTGCCGTCGCGGATGAGCAGGGTTTCCGCGCAGCCGGCGTCAACGGCGAGCTGGCGCAGCAGCACGTTGGGCAGCAGCGCGATCGCCTTGATGTCGCAGCGCAGCCAGCGGTTGTCCTGCGCGGTGATGGCGGCCACGCCCGTTTCCACCTGCGCGGCCGGCGGCGTGGTCAGCGGGTTGCTCATCATGAACACGGTCGGAGCCACCCCTTGCGGGAACGCATGGTCGCGCCTGGCCACGCCGCGCGTCACGTGCAGGTAGACCGACTGGTCCTGCGGCGCGTTGAACTCGATGAGCCGGCGCACCAGGCGGGCCCACTCGGCCGCGGGATGCGGATTCGGCAGGCGGATCGCGTCGAGGCTCGCCTGCAGCCGCCGCAGGTGCTCCTCGAGGCGGAAGGGGTGCCGTGAATAGACCGGGATGACCTCGTACACGCCGTCGCCGAAGATGAAGCCGCGGTCGAGCACCGGCACGCGGGCCTCCTCCATCGGCATGAAGGCCCCGTTCAGGTAGACCGTCTCGCTCATTGGAACAGCAGGCGCAGGCTGTGCCAGCCGCGGATGAACATGTTGGCGATGCCGACGTTCTCCAGCGCCACCACGGCCTGCTCGCCGAAGGGCCGGCCCGCGAAGCTCAGCTTCAGGGTGCCGACCCGGTCGCCCGCGTGGATCGGCGCCACCAGCGGCTGCATGCTTTCCAGCGAGGCCTTGAGCGCGCCGCCCTGTCCCTTCGGGATGGTCACGAACCAGTCGTCCGTCACGCCCGCGTCGAGCTGTTCCTTGCCGCCCTTCCAGACCGGCATCTGCTGGACCGCATCGCCCTTCGAGTAGAGCTTCACGGTGTCGAAGCCCTCGAAGCCGTAGTTCAGCAGTTTCTGGGCTTCGGCCGCGCGCCCGTTCTCGGAGCCCGCGTCGAGCACGATCGCGATGAGCCGCCGGTCGCCGCGCTGGGCCGTGGCGATCATGCAGAAGCCCGCGCTTTCGGTGTAGCCGGTCTTCATGCCGTCCACGTAGGGGTCGCGCCCGAGCAGGCGGTTGCGGTTGTACTGGGTGATGTTGTGGTAACGGAACTCCCGCATCCTGTACATGGGAAAGTACTGCGGGAACTCGCGGATGATGGTGGCGGTGAGCAGCGCGAGGTCTTCGGCCGTCGAGTAGTGCTGCGGGCTGGGCAGCCCCGTCGCATTGACGAACCGGGAATTCTTCAATCCCATGCGCGCCGCCTCGCGGTTCATCTGGTCGGCGAAGGCCGGCTCGCTCCCCGCCGCCGCTTCCGCCAGGGTGATCGCGGCGTCGTTGCCGGATTGCACGATCAGGCCCTGCAGCAGGTCCTCGACCGTGGCCTGGCTGCCGGGCTCGAGGAACATGCGCGAGCCGGGGGCGCGCCACGCGCGGTCGGATACCGGCACTTGCTGCGAAAGCGTCATGCGCTTCTGGCGCAGCGCGTCGAACACCACGTACGCCGTCATGAGCTTGGTGAGCGATGCGGGTTCGATGCGCTCCTGCGGATTGCGGCTCGCCAGGACCTGACGGCTCTGGAAGTCGACGAGCAGGTAGGACTTGGAGGTCAGCGCGGGCGGCGAAACCCCGTCGGTCGCGCGCTGGGCCTGTACCGTGCCGCAAAGCAGGGCCAGGAGGAGGGTGGCAAGGAATCTTTTCATGCGCGGGCGTGGCGAATTATAGCCTGTGGCCGGCGCCCGGCGCCCGGCGGCCGCGGCGACCCTTACGGCGCGGAATCCAGTCGCGCGATCCAGCCCTCGTCGACCCAGCCGCGCAGCAGTTGCGCGGCGCGCAGCGGGGCCTGTTCCTGCGGCGCCCACTCGCACAGGCCCGCGCAGACCTCGCCGAAGGCCGCCCCCCCGTGCATGGCGGCGAGCGCCCAGGCTTCGTCCGCGGGAAGCGAGCGGAAATAGGGCGAGTCGTCCTTGCGCCAGATCGCCCAATCCACGGGCTCGCCGGGCCATTCCGCGGCCGGCGCAGTGCCTCCCGCGTCGTGGGCCTTCCACGCCGCCACCGCGCCGGTCCGCAGCCTGAGCAGGTGCAGTCCGGGGTGGACCAGCAGCCGCAGCGCCGCCCATGCCTGCGGTGCGACCGCCGCGACGTCCGCAAAGCCCACGCACGGCACGTCGGGCCCGTCGAACGCCAGGCCCAGGGTCCACTCGAACCGGGCCAGTTCCGCCGGCAGCGGGTCGGCGGCATGTTCCGGCCGCGCTTCCAGGAAGCGCGGCAGCGCGCCGCCGAACCAGCGCACGTTGCGGAAGGTCGAGGGATGCGCGGCAAGGTAGTCCCCGGCAAGGGCCTCGAAGGCTTCGCCACCGACGTGGGTGCGCAGCGCCGGGTAGTCGGCGGCGAGCACCTCGACCAGGCGCAGGCGGTACGCGTCGCGATAGATGTCGAGGCGCCGGCGGCGGAAGGCTTCGTCCGGGCCCGCGATGGCGGCGAGCGCCCGTTCCCCGTCGCCGAGCACGTAGGCCTGGAGATCGGCTTCGATGCGGGCCAGCGTGCTCATGCGGCGGCCGATCGCGTGCGCAGCGCGTTCGCGCTGACCTGGCGCGCGTGGTCGAGCTCGCGCACCAGGTCCTCGAGCGGCGGGATGTGGTCGTCGCGCTCGATCATGGTGGCCACGCTGCCGAAGCGGCGCACCGCATCCGCGTAGAGGTCCCACACGGGATCGGCGACCTGCGCATCGTGGGTGTCGATGATGTGCGTGCCGCAATGGCTGTGGCCCGCGAGGTGGATCTGGCGCACCCGGTCGACCGGCATGCCTTCGAGGAAAGCGCGGGCGTCGAAGCCGTGGTTGAAGGCGCTGACGTGGATGTTGTTCACGTCCAGCAGGACGAGGCAGTCCGCGCGCCGGGCCACTTCGGCGAGGAACTCCCATTCGGACATCTCCGAGTCCCGGAACTGGACGTAGCTGGAGACGTTCTCGAGCAGGATCCTGCCCCCCAGGTAGTCCTGGACCTCGCTTACGCGGGAGGCCACGTGACCGAGCGCGGCCTCCGTGTAGGGCAGGGGAAGCAGGTCGTGCAGGTTGCGCCCGGCCACCCCGGTCCAGCACAGGTGGTCCGAGACCCAGGCGGGCTCGACCCGCCTCGCCAGCCCGCGCAGGGCCTTGAGGTAGCCCCGGTCCAGCGCATCGGTGCTGCCGATGGACAGCGAAACGCCGTGCAACACCACGGGGTATTCGGCGCGGATCCGTTCCAGGTACCGCAGCGGCTTGCCGCCGGGCACCAGGTAGTTCTCGGTCAGCGCCTCGAACCAGTCCACGCGCGGGCGCGACGCCAGGATGGCATCGTAATGGTCCGTGCGCAGGCCCAGGCCGAAGCCGAGGTTCGTCCGGGTCATCGCGGGCCCCCGGTTCAGCCGCCCCCGGCCGGCATGCCGGCGGGCGCGAAAGTGCCGCCCGCCTGGGCCGGGGCGGCGGCCGAGGTTGCGCGTGCCATGCCGAGGCGCTTTGCGGATTGCATCGGTTTCCTCCGTCGGGGGGGCGGGGGATCCCCGCCGCGATGATACGGACAGGGAACGGGAATGGATGCGCGCCCCTGGGGACTTGAAGGGGTGCGGGCGCGTCCCCAAGTCCCCCTGTTTGCGGCCGGCGGGCCGGGAATCCCTGCGATTCCAGGCCCTTGAAACCGCGTTCGGGGTGCGCATATTCCCGCCATGGGCGCGACCGCCGGCCCGCAAATTCCAAAGGAGAGACCCCATGGCAAACCTGACCCGCTACAACCCGTTCGACGAAACCTTCGATGACCTGTTCAAGGGCTTTTTCGTGCGCCCGATGACCTTCGACAACCAGCAGCCCGTCCAGATCAAGGTGGACGTCAAGGAAGAGGAGGGCGCCTACGTCGTCTATGCCGACATCCCCGGCGTCAAGAAGGAAGACATCCACGTCACCGTCGACGGCAACCAGGTCGCGATCTCGACCGAAATGAATCGCAGCCGCGAGGAAAAGCAGGGCGACAAGCTGGTCCACGTCGAGCGCTATTCGGGCAAGGCCTATCGCGCCTTCAGCCTGGCGCAGGAAGTGGACGAGACCCAGGCCCAGGCCCGGTACACCGACGGCGTGCTGGAACTGCGCCTGCCGAAGAAGGCCCAGGCCTCCGCGCGCAAGCTGTCGATCCAGTAACAGGCGCGATCCTCCCCCTCTCTCCAGCGCGCTCCCGCCCCGGGGAGAGGGGGTCCTGCTGCCCGGTTCAACGAGCCTCCCCTCACCGGGGGGAGGCTTTCTGTTTCCGGACTTCCCCTCCCCTGGCGGCAGAGGGGGGTGGGGTAGAATTCGCGCTTCCCGGTTTCCCGAGCCCGCCATGACGCTTTCCGCCACCGACGCCCGCCAGAAAGCCCAGATCCTCGCCGAGGCGTTGCCCTACATCCGCCGTTTCCACGGCAAGACCATCGTGGTCAAGTACGGCGGCAACGCCATGACGGACGACAGGCTCAAGCAGTCGTTCGCGCGCGACGTCGTGCTGCTCAAGCTGGTGGGCATGGACCCGGTGGTCGTGCACGGCGGCGGACCGCAGATCGACGACCTGCTCAAGCGCGTCGGCAAGAAAGGGGAGTTCATCCAGGGCATGCGGGTCACCGACGAGGAGACCATGGACGTGGTCGAGATGGTCCTCGGCGGCCTGGTGAACAAGGAGATCGTCAGCCTGATCAACCAGAACGGCGGGCGCGCCATCGGCCTCACCGGCAAGGACGGCGCCTTCATCCGCGCCCGGAAGATGCTGGTGCCCAGCAAGGACGTCGCGGGCGAGATGATCGACATCGGGCAGGTGGGCGAGATCCAGAGCATCGACCCGGAGATCATCTCGTTGCTGGAGACGCGCGAGTTCATCCCCGTGGTGGCACCCATCGGCGTGGGCGAGAACGGCGAGTCCTACAACATCAATGCCGACCTGGTGGCCGGCAAGCTCGCCGAGATCCTCAAGGCCGAGAAGCTCGTCCTGCTCACCAACACCTCGGGCGTGCTCGACAAGGACGGCAAGCTGCTGACCGGGCTCACGCCCAAGCAGGTGGATGACCTGTTCGCAGACGGCACCATCCACGGTGGCATGCTGCCCAAGATCAGCTCGGCGCTGGACGCCGCCAAGAGCGGCGTGAAGAGCGTGCACATCATCGATGGCCGCGTGGAGCACAGCCTGCTCCTGGAAGTCCTCACCGACCAGGGCGTGGGCACGCTCATCCGCCACCGCTGATGCCGGTTGCCATCCGCGGCGGGGCCTGGATCTTCGACCTCGACAACACGCTTCACGACGCCGATCCGCACGTCTTCCCGCACATCGACCGGTCGATGACCGCCTACCTGGCCCTGCACCTGGGGCTGGGCGAGACGGAGGCCAACGCGCTGCGCCAGCACTACTGGCGGCGCTACGGCGCCACGCTCGTGGGCCTGATCCGGCACCACGGCGTCGATCCCCACCATTTCCTGCGCGCCACCCACGACGTGCCCGACCTGGGCAAGCGGGTGGTCGGGCGCCAGGGCCTGCGCCATGCGCTCAAGCGCCTGCGCGGCCGGCGCGTGGTGTTCTCCAACGCCCCCGAGCACTATGCGCGTGGCATCCTCGATGCCCTGGGCATCGCCGACCTGTTCGACGACGTGTTCTGCATCGAGCGCACCCGGTTCCGCCCCAAACCCGACGCGCACGGCTTTCGCGTCCTGCTGCGCGCGCACCGGCTCATCCCGTCGCGCTGCGTGATGGTCGAGGACAGCCTGGAGAACCTGCGCACCGCCAAGCGCTTGCGCATGAAGACGGTCTGGGTGGATGCCTCGCATCGCGCGCCGGCCTGGGTCGATGCGCGCGTTCGCCACGTCACGCGCCTGCCGCGCCTGCTGCACCTGCTCTGAAGCCGGCGGGGGCCGTCGGCCGGCGGGCGTGTTAAATTGCCTGCCGTTCGGGTAACCTTTGCCCCCCAACCCAAGAAAGCGCGCCAGCCCGCCGCCCATGCCGACCAAGCCGGGAGAACGCAAGCTCCAGATCCTGCAGACGCTCGCGTCGATGCTGGAGAGCCCGAAGGGGGAGAAGATCACCACGGCCGCGCTCGCGGCCCGGCTCGACGTCTCCGAGGCCGCGCTCTACCGGCATTTCGCCAGCAAGGCGCAGATGTTCGAGGGCCTGATCGAGTTCATCGAGCAGACGCTGTTCGGCCTGGTCAACAAGATCACCGGCGAGGAGAAGAGCGGCGTCAAGCAGGTCGAGGCCATCCTCTCGATGCTGCTCGGATTCGCGAAAAAGAACCCTGGCATGACGCGCGTGCTGATCGGCGATGCGCTGGTCAACGAGGACGAGCGCCTGCAGGCGCGAATCAACCAGCTGCACGACCGCCTCGAGGCCACGCTGAAGCAGGCGCTGCGCTTCGCAGCCACGGAGAAGGAGATCCCCGAGGGCGCGGATGCGGGCGCGCAGGCGAACCTGATGCTCGCCTTCGTGGTCGGGCGCTGGCACCAGTTCGCCAAGAGCGGCTTCCGGCGCGATCCCACCGAGCACTGGGCCAGCCAGTGGCCGGCCCTGGTTTGAATTTCCGGGGACTGCCTTCGCGCGCCGCCGCCGCGGCCTGCCTGCTCGCGCTCCTGGGCGCCTGCGGCATTTCCGACGACAAGCTCGCCAAGGCCGCCGTCGGCACCTGGGGCTCGCGCGAGGTCGCGCCTGACGATGTCATCGTCGAGACGCAGTTCACGCTGCTGCCCGGGGGACGCGTCAACTGGCAGGGCCAGCTGCGCATGCTCGTGCCCGCGGATTTCGACCTGCCCGACCGGCCCAACTTCGAGGTGAAGAACGGCCGCCTCGTCTACTATTTCACGGCAAGCGGCAAATGGGCGGTGGCCGACGGGTTGCTGCACACGCGCATCGAGTCCTCGACCCTGCCGAGCCTGATGCCCGTGGGCTTTGCGGCTGCGTGGAAGATCCGGGAAGTGACCAGCAAGGAAATGATCTACGAGTCCGCGGTCGGCGGGCGCACGCGGGTGGAGAGCCGGCTGCAGTAGGACAGTGACGTGTGACAGGTGTCCGGAACGAACTAGACTCTGTCGTCCCTCGTCACTCCCGCGCGCAGGCCTCGGCGGCCTCCCGCTGTCGCGTATCCCCGCCGCCGCAGACCGGACAGGCGGGGTCCTTCTTCAGGCGCACGCTGCGCCACTCCATCGACAGCGCGTCGAGCATCAGCAGGCGGCCCGTGAGGTCGCGGCCCACCCCCATGAGCAGCTTGAGCGCTTCCGCGGCCTGCGTGGCCCCGATCACGCCCACCAGCGGCGCGAACACGCCCATCACCGCGCAACGCATTTCCTCGAGGTCGCCGCTTTCCGGGAACAGGCAGTGGTAGCAGGGGCTGCCGGGCTGGCGCAGGTCGAACACCGCGACCTGGCCGTCGAAGCGGATCGCCGCGCCGGAGACCAGCGGCCGGCGATAACGGACGCAGGCGCGATTGACGGCATGGCGCGTGGCGAAATTGTCCGTCGCGTCGATCACCACGTCGGCCGCCTCGACGAGGCGCTCCAGGCGCTCGCCGGCAACGCGTTCTCCCACCGTCTCGATCGAGATCTCCGGGTTGATGCGCGCCAGGGTGGCGCGCGCGGAATCGACTTTCAGGCGCCCGATGGAATCGGTGAAATGCACGATCTGGCGCTGCAGGTTGGTAAGGTCGACGCTGTCGTGGTCGCAGATCGTGAGGCGGCCCACGCCGCTCGCGGCGAGGTAGAGCGACACTGGCGCGCCGAGCCCGCCCGCGCCGATCAGCAAGGCGCGCGCAGCCAGCAGCTTCTCCTGGCCCTCGATGCCGATCTCGGGCAGCAGGATGTGGCGGCTGTAGCGCAGGAGCTGGTTGTCGTCCATGTCAGGGTGGGGCGGCAATGCGGCCATGTTAGCGCGAAGGCCCGCGCGGGGCGGGCCTTCGGGTCTTCTCCTGCGGACGCAGGCTACTTCTTGCCGATGATCTGCAGGCCCTTGAGCAGGTTGACGGCCTGGTTGAGCTGGTAGTCGTTTTTCGAGACCACGTCCGGCGGCGTGCCGTCATCCGGCGCCTTTTGCTCGTTCTTCACGTCGGGCCTGGGCGCGGGGGGCGGGGGCGCGACGGTCTGCGGCTGCGGCGCGGGCGCCTTCTCGCCGCCCTGCGGGTTCGCCAGGTGGCGCTCGAGGTCCGCCTCGCGCAGCTTCACGCCGGCGTCGCCCTCGGTCACCGTGGCCTCTTCGACCAGGATGTCGGGCGTGATGCCCTTGGCCTGGATGGAGCGGCCGTTGGGCGTGTAGTAGCGCGCGGTCGTGAGCTTGATCGCGGTGCCGTTGCCCAGCGGCAGGATGGTCTGCACCGAGCCCTTGCCGAAGGTTTGCGTGCCCATGATCACGGCGCGCTTGTGGTCCTGCAGCGCGCCGGCGACGATCTCGGAGGCCGACGCCGAGCCGCCGTTGACCAGCACCACCATCGGCACGTTCTTGATCTCCCTGGGCAGCGTCTTGAGGTAGTCGTCCTTGGTGCCGCGCATGTAGTACTCGGGGCGCGCGTACATCTTCATTTTCGCGTCCTCGTTGCGCCCCTCGGTATAGACCACCATCGCGTCGGTGGGCAGGAAGGCCGCCGACACTGCCACCGCGCCGGTGAGCAGGCCGCCCGGGTCGTTGCGCAGGTCGAGCACCACCCCCTTCATCGGGCCGTTGTTGTCCTTGAACAGCTTCTCGATCGCCTTCACCAGCGTCTCGCCGGTGTGCTCCTGGAACTGGGTCACCCGGAAATAGGCGTAGCCCGGCTCCAGCAGCTTGGACTTGACGCTCTGCACCTGGATGATGGCGCGCGTGATGCTGATGACGCGCGGCTTGGTGTCGCCCTTGCGCACCACCGTGAGCGTAATCTGGGTGTTGGGCTTGCCGCGCATCTTCTTGACGGCGTCGTTGAGCGTCATGCCCTTCACGTTGGTGTCGTCGAGCTTGATGATCAGGTCTCCGGTCTTGAGACCCGCGCGCCACGCCGGGGTGTCCTCGATCGGCGCCACGACCTTGACGAAACCGGTCTCGTCCATGCCGACCTCGATGCCCAGCCCGCCGAATTCGCCCTGGGTGCTGACCTGCAGTTCCTTGAAGGCCTCCGGGTCGAGGTAGGCCGAATGCGGGTCGAGGCCGGAGAGCATGCCGTTGATGGCCTCGGAAATGAGCTTCTTGTCCTCGACCGGCTCGACGTAGTCGCTCTTGATCTTGCCGAACACCTCGGTGAAGGCGCGCAGGTCTTCGATGGGCAGCGGTCCGGCGTTCTTCTGCGCCACGGCGGAGAAGTTGAGGCTGATCAGCACGCCGAGGATCGCGCCCAATGCGATCAGGCCGACTTGCCTGAATTTGCTGTGCATCTTGTGTTGCTCCTTGTGAGCGGGGGGATACGCCTGCTGGCGCCGGCGCTTACCTGAGGTTCAGCCAGGTTTTACCTGAGATTCACCCACGGCAGCGGATCGAAGGGTTTACCCTGATATCTGAGTTCGAAGTATAAACCCGATTCCGGGTTGCCACCGCTTGCCCCGACCGAGGCGATGGTGTCGCCGGCGGCGGCGTCCTCGCCGGCCTGCTTGAGCAGCGACTGGTTGTTGCCGTACAGGCTCATGTAGCCGTCGCCGTGGTCAAGAATCAGCAGGTTACCGAAGCCGCGCAGCCAGTCGGCGTAGACGATCTTGCCGCCCGCGATCGCCTTGACCTCGCGGCCCTCGACGGCGGAAATGAACAGTCCCTTCCATGACAGGCCGCTGTCCTTCCTTCGGCTGCCGAAGCGGTTGGTGAGTTCCCCGATGACGGGCAGCCGCAGCCGGCCCTTGAGCTGGCGGAAGGCGCCCCCGCCGCTGTCGGCGTCCGGCAGGTTGCGGTTGGAAAGCCGCTTGTCGTCCTTGCCCTGCTTTTTCTTCCGGGCCGCCTCGCGGGCGGCGGCTTCGCGCGCCAGGCGCTCCATGAGCGCGGTGAGGCGTTCCTCGTCCTTCTTCAGGGTCGAAAGCTGCCGGCGGCTTTTCGCGATGTCGCTGGAGACCTCGGCGTAGACGCGCTGGCGCTCGGCCTGCTCCCTTTCCAGGCGCTGTTTCTGGCGCGCCTCCTCGTCCTGCAGGCTGCGCAACTCGGCGCCCTTGCGACGGGTTTCGCCGGAGAGCCGGTCGAGTTGCGCCAGGTTCCCGCGCAGGCTTGCCAGCAGCTCCGAGCGCGACCGCGAGATGTAGCCCAGATAGTGCAGCTGGCGCGCGATCTCGTTGGGATCCTCGCGGTTGAGGAGCAGCTTGACCGCGTCCGACTGCCCGCCCACGTACTGCCGGTACAGCAGCCGGCCCAGCGCCTGCTGCTCGCGGGCGATCTGCGCCTGCACGTCGCGGGACTGGGCCTGCAGCTTCGACAGGGAGGCGCTGGCCGCCTTGCGCTGCCCGGCGAGCTGGAACAGCTTGCGGTTGGTCTCGCTGATGGCGCGCTCGGAGTCCTTGAGCTTGTCCGCGACGTCCGCGCGCGACTCCTCGGACTCGCTGAGGCGCTTTTGCAGCGCCTCGATGCGGCCGCGCAGCTCCTTGAGCTCGTCCCTGGGCGCGGGGTTCGCCTCGGGGGCCGCGAGCGCCGCGAGCAGCGCGGCGCAGGCGCCGGCATGGCGGATGCGCTGGTTCAGCCTTTGGCCTTCGACTGGGCGGCGACCGCGGCGGCGGCCTGCGCGGCCTTCTCCGGGTCGCCGAGGTAATAGTGCCTCAGCGGCTTGAGGTCGTCGTCGAGCTCGTATACCAGCGGGATGCCTGTCGGGATGTTGAGGCCGACGATGTCCTTCTCCGAGACGTTGTCCAGGTACTTCACCAGGGCGCGGATGGTGTTGCCGTGGGCGGCGACCAGCACGCGCCTGCCTGCTTTGACATCGGGGGCGATGACCTCGTTCCAGTGCGGCAGGAAGCGCGCGACGGTGTCCTTCAGGCATTCGGTCAGGGGCACATCCGCGGGGTTCATGGCGGCGTAGCGCGGGTCCCGGCCGGGGAAGCGCTCGTCCGACCTTTCCAGCGCCGGCGGCGGCACGTCGTAACTGCGGCGCCAGACCAGGATCTGGTCCTCGCCGAACTTCGAGGCCATTTCCGACTTGTTCAGCCCCTGCAGCGCGCCGTAATGGCGCTCGTTCAGGCGCCAGGACAGGTGCTGCGGGATCCACATCAACCCCAGTTCGTCGAGCACGATCCACAGGGTGCGGATCGCGCGCTTGAGCACGGAACCGTGCGCCACGTCGAAGGTGAAGCCGGCCTCGCGCAGCACCCGTCCCGCCTCGCGCGCCTCCTCCAGGCCCCGGTCCGACAGGTCGACGTCGGTCCAGCCGGTGAAGCGGTTTTCCTTGTTCCAGACGCTTTCGCCGTGGCGAAGCAGCACGATTTTTTTCATGTTTCGGGATTCCGTCGCGTGGGCCGCCGTGGCGCGGGGATGCGGCGATTGTATTGGTCCCCCAAGCCGGGCGCAAAAGCCCGGTCGCGATTTCGCCTGCCGTCGGTGTGCTAGAGTTAGGCACCCGGGCGCGTTCAATCCTGCGCAGCCGCATGTGCGGTGGCTGGCCCGGCGCCTGGCGCGTCCTGCGCGAGGCGTTTCCCAGCAATGTCGCGACTTCAATCGCCGGGCGGCGTTGGCGCGCGGGAAGCCGCCGCGGGACCGGTCACGAAGGAAACACGATGGCGCGAGGCAATTCGCAGTGAAGTTCATCCAGGACAACATCTGGCTGGTGCTGGTGGCGCTGGCAAGCGGCACGATCCTGGTCTGGCCGCTCATCAGCCGCAAGTTCAGCGGCGCGAAGGAAGCGGGCCCGATGGAAGTGGTGCAGTGGATGAACCGCAAGGAGGCGGTGCTGGTCGACGTGCGCGAACCCGCCGAGTTCGGCGCCGGCCATCCGCCGGGCGCCCGCAACCTGCCCCAGTCGCAACTCGGCCAGCGCCTGGGCGAGCTGGAGAAGTTCAAGGGCAAGCCCGTGGTGCTCGTCTGCCAGAGCGGCGCCCGCGCCCATGCCGCCGTGGCCCAATTCAGGAAGGCGGGCTTCGGCGAGCTGGCCGTGCTCTCCGGCGGCTTCGCGGCCTGGCAGCAGGCCAACCTCCCGGTGGAAAAATGACCGCCCCCGTCATGATGTACGCGACGGCCGTGTGCCCGTACTGCGTGGCCGCCGAACGCCTGCTGCGTGGCAAGGGGGTGGCTTCCATCGAGAAGGTCCGCGTGGACGCCGAGCCCGCACGCCGCGCCGAGATGATGGAGCGCACCGGCCGGCGCACCGTCCCGCAGATCTTCATCGGCGGCCACCACGTCGGCGGTTTCGACGACCTGGCCGCCCTCGACCACGCCGGCAAGCTCGACGCGCTCCTGCAGCGCGCGGCCCCGGCCCCCGAAACCCGCAACTAGCCTCCCCATTCCGCGAGCCCCCCATGAGCCAGCAACCCGCCCCCAATCCCGGCCAGCCCGTCTTCACGATCGAAAAGCTGTTCGTGAAGGATCTGTCCATCGAGGTCCCGAACGCGCCCAGGATCTACCTGGAGCGCGAGGCGCCCGCGGTGGAGATCCAGATGAACAACGCCGCCAACCCGCTCGGGGACGGCTACTTCGAGGTGCTGCTCACCGTGACGGTGACCGCCAAGATGGGCGACAAGTCCGCGTTCCTCGTCGAGGTGACCCAGGGTGGCGTGTTCCAGGTGCGCAACGTGCCCGATCAGGAAATGGACGTCGTGCTCGGGGTGACCTGCCCCAACATCCTGTATCCCTATGCCCGCGAGGTCGTCTCGGATGCCGTGGTGCGGGCCGGCTTTCCGCCGGTGGTCCTGTCGCCGATCAACTTCGAGGCCGTCTACCAGGCCCGGCAGCAGGGCCAGGCCCAGGCGGCGCCGACGCACTAGGCCCATGCGCCGCGCCGCGATCGGATTCCTCGTTGGCCTCGCCGCGGGCCCGGCGGCGGCGCTGGATTTCCGCGCCATCGCCGACCCGGGCGCCGTGCTCTACGATGCGCCGTCGACCAAGGCGCAAAAGCTGTTCGTGCTGTCGCGCGACTACCCCGTCGAAGTGATCGTCAAGGTGGAAGGGTGGAGCAAGGTGCGCGACGACACCGGCGAGTTCGCCTGGGTGGAGAACAGGCAGCTCTCGGACCGGCGCACGGTCATGGTCCGCGCCAACGGCGCCGAGGCACGCCAGTCCGCGAGCGACGCCGCGCCCCTGGTTTTCACCGCCGAGAAAGGCGTGGTGCTCGAGCTGACCGGCATGTCGGCGGGCTGGGCCAGGGTGCGCCATCCCGACGGCGAGACGGGTTACGTCAAGGTCGGGCAGCTCTGGGGCGTATGAAGCTCGCGATCCTGGGTGCCGGCGCCTGGGGTACCGCGTTCGGCATCGCGATGGCGCCGCAGCACCAGGTCACCCTCTGGTGCCGCGACGAGCCGCTGCGGGCGCGCATGCATGGCGGGCGCCGCAATGACCGCTATCTTCCCGATGTCCCCCTGCCCGGAAACCTCGCGCTCACGAGCGATGCCGCGGCCGCGCTGGCCGATTGCGAACTCGTGGTCTGCGCGGTGCCCACCGCGGGCCTGCGCGAATCGCTGAAGCGGGTGCGCCGGCATGCGCCGGCGCGCGGCGTGGTCTGGCTGTGCAAGGGCTTCGAGGCCGGCAGCGCCAAGTTTCCCCACCAGGTGGCGGCGGAGGAGCTGGCGCCGGGCGCTTCGTACGCGGCCTTGTCCGGCCCCAGCTTCGCCGACGAGGTGGCGCGCGGCCTGCCGGCCGCCGTGACGCTCGCCTCCCCGGATGCCGCGTTCGCCGCCGCCACCGCGCGCGAGCTTCATACCGGCCGCCTGCGCGTGTATTCGACCACCGACCTGGCGGGCGTGGAGACGGGGGGGGCGGTGAAGAACGTCATCGCCATCGCGGCCGGGGTCTGCGACGGCCTCCAGTTGGGCAACAGCGCACGCGCCGCCCTGATCACCCGCGGCCTGGCCGAAATGACCCGGCTGGGCGTGGCCCTGGGGGGGCGGGCCGAAACCTTCATGGGCCTGGCGGGGGCCGGTGACCTGCTGATGACCGCGACGTCCGACCTGTCGAGAAATCGCCGGGTGGGTCTGGGTCTCGGCAGGGGCAGGCCGCTTGCCGGCCTGTTGGCCGAGCTGGGCCATGTTGCCGAAGGCGTTACGACGGCCGCCGAAGTGGTGCGCCTGGCGTCCGCGAAGGGGGTGGAAATGCCCATCGCCAGTGCTGTGGAACGCCTGCTCGAAGGTCGTATTTCCGCTTCGGTGGCCGCTGAAGAGTTGATGAATCGCGCGCCTCGCAACGAGGGCGAGTACTAACTCATTCCTTCGAATCCCGCCTGCCGCAACGCCTCGTAGACGACGACTGCGACGGCGTTGGACAGGTTCAGGCTGCGCCGTTGCGGTCGCATCGGCAGCCGCAGCCGGTGTTGCGGTTCGAATGTTGCTAATACCTCCTCCGGCAAGCCCCGGGTTTCCGCCCCGAAAACGAAGGCATCTCCCGCCCGGTACGCCACCTGGTCGTAGCGCCGGCTGGCGCGGGTCGTGAAGGCGAACGCGCGGCCGCCGGGCGGCAAGGCGGCCAGCGCGTCCGGCAAGCCCTCGTGGACCCGCAGCGGCGCGTACTCGTGGTAATCCAGCCCGGCGCGCTTGAGTTGCCGATCCTCCAGGCGAAATCCAAGGGGTTGGACCAGGTGCAGCCGACAGCCGGTGACGGCGCAAAGGCGGATCACGTTGCCCGTATTGGGCGGGATTTCGGGCTGGAACAGGACGACATCGAACATGGCGGAAGGGCCGAGGTTTTCTGCAGGTTGGTATTGCGCTCTGTTTTCGAAGAGTTTAAGCTGCTAATTCAATAATCTGCAAACCAAACCTAAAGTTTGGCTGAAAGAGTCGAGCGCCACGGCGCCGATCAGGGGACCAGAGTCCGGCGATGGGTAGACCCGAAAAAATCCGGCTGGGGGAGATCCTTCTCCAGCAAAAATTGCTGAGCGAAGACCAGCTCAAGGCTGCGCTCGAGGAGCAAAAGCGCAGCGGGCGCAAGCTCGGCCGCATTTTCATCGACGGCGGCTACCTCACCGAAGAGCAGATCGGCGGCGCCCTGGCGCGCCAGCTGCAGGTGCCCTTCATCAACCTCAAGCACTTCAACGTGCGTCCCGAAGACGCCACCCGCCTGCCGGAGACCCTGGCGCGGCGCTTCCGGGCCATGGTCCTCGAGGACGGCGGCACCTACTACCGGGTCGGCATGGCCGATCCCACCGACCTGTTCGCCTACGACGAGATCAACCGCGTCCTGAAGCGCGACGTCCAGCTTGCCGTGGTCAGCGAGTCGGCGCTGCTGCAGACCATCGACCGCCTCTATCGCCGCACGGAACAGATCAGCGGCCTCGCCCAGGAACTCGGGGACGAGCTGGGGGACACCGCCATCGATTTCGGTGCCCTCACGGCCACGCCCGGCCTGGAAGAGGCCCCGGTCGTCAAGCTGCTGCAGACCGTGTTCGAGGACGCCAGCCAGGTGCGCGCCTCCGACATCCACATCGAGCCGCAGGAACGCAAGCTGCACATCCGCTTTCGCATCGACGGCGTCCTGCACCTGCAGACCGAGGCCGACCCCAAGATCGCCTCCGCGCTGGTGCTGCGGCTGAAGCTGATGTCGGGCCTGGACATTTCCGAGAAACGCCTGCCGCAGGACGGCCGCTTCAACGTCCGGATCCGCAACACCACGGTGGACGTGCGGATGTCGACCATGCCCACGCAGCACGGCGAGTCCGTGGTGATGCGCCTGCTGAACCAGAGCGGCGGCCTGCTGACCCTGGACGGGATCGGCATGCCGCCCCGCATCCTGGAGCGCGTGCGCGCGGTGCTCGAGCGCCCGAGCGGCATGGTCCTGGTGACGGGACCCACCGGCAGCGGCAAGACCACCACGCTCTATGCGGCCCTCTCGCAGCTCAACACCACCGAGCGCAAGATCATCACGGTCGAGGACCCGGTGGAGTACCGCCTGCCGGGCATCAACCAGGTGCAGGTCAATGACAAGATCGACCTCACCTTCGGCCGGGTGCTGCGCTCCGCGTTGCGCCAGGATCCGGACGTCATCCTGGTGGGCGAAATGCGCGACCAGGAAACCGTGGAAACCGGCCTGCGCGCGGCGATGACGGGCCACATGGTGTTCTCCACCCTGCACACCAACGACGCCGTGACCACGCCGGTGCGCCTGCTGGACATGGGGGCGCCGCGCTACCTGGTGGCGATCTCCCTGCAGATGGTGATCGCGCAGCGCCTCGTGCGGGTGATCTGCGAGAGTTGCGCCGGGCCCCACGACCTGCTGCCGAGCGAATCCGAATGGCTGGCGCAGGAGCTCGGCGGTTCCCTCGAGGGGCACAAGTTCGTGAAGGGCCGCGGCTGCTCCAATTGCAACGGCACCGGCTACCTCGGGCGCACGGGCGTCTACGAAATGCTGGAGATGACCAAGTCCGTGGTGGAGGCCGCCAACCGCGACGATCCGTCGCGGTTCATCGAGGCGGCAACCCGCGAAATGAATGGCGAGACCCTGCGCCGGCACGCCGCCCGGCTCGTCGTCGAAGGCCGCACCACCGTCGATGAGGCCATGCGCGTCAGCAACCAGGTGGACGACTGAGATGCCTTACTTCGCCTACAAGGCGCGCGATGCGAGCGGCAGGCTGGTCCAGGGCGTCCTGGAAGGCGCCGATACCAGCGGTGTTGCCACCCAGCTGTTCGGCCTCGGCATCACCCCGCTGGAGATCTCCCCGGGCCCGGCCCCGGCGAGCACGAAGGCGGCCGGCGGCGGGGTGTCGGCCCTGTTCGGCGAACGCGTCAAGACCCTCGACGTCATGCTGTTCAGCCGCCAGATGTACACCCTGATCAAGTCCGGCGTGCCGATCATGCGCGCGCTGGGCGGCCTGCAGGAGTCGACCACCAGCAAGGCCTTTGCCGCCGTGATCCAGGACGTGCGCGAAAGCCTGGACGCCGGACGGGAACTGGCGCCATCGCTGGCGCGCCAGCCCAGGGCCTTCTCCCCCTTCTACGTGAGCATGGTCCGGGTCGGCGAAATGACGGGGCGCCTGGAGGAGATCTTCCTGCGCATGTTCGAGCACCTCGAGTTCGAGCGCTACATGCGCGAACAGATCAAGTCGGCCATCCGCTACCCGGCCTTCGTGGTCGCCGCGATCTCCGTCGCGCTGGTGATCATCAACCTGCTCGTCATCCCGCAGTTCGCCAAGGTCTACGCGAACCTGAAGGCGCCGCTGCCGCTGGTGACGCGCGTGGTGATCGGGTTCTCGGACCTCATGGTCGCGTACTGGCCGCTCATGCTGCTCGCGCTGCTGGCGGCGGCCTTCGGGTTCCGGGCCTGGATCGGCACGCCCGCGGGCCGGCTCAAGTGGGACGAGAAAAAACTGGCCATCCCGGTCGCCGGGAAGATCATCCGCAAGGCCACCCTCTCGCGATTCGCGCGCAGCTTCGCGCTCGCGGCGCGCAGCGGCGTCCCGGTGGTGCAGGCGCTCGGCAACGTCGCCCAGACCGTGGACAACACCTTCATTGCCCAGAAGATCGACAAGATGCGCGAAAGCGTCGAGCGCGGCGAATCCGTGCTGCGCTCCGCCATGGCCGCCGGGGTCTTCACCCCGATCGTGCTGCAGATGATCGCGGTGGGCGAGGAAACCGGCGCGATCGACGACATGATGGTGGAGGTTGCCGACCTCTACCAGCGCGACGTGGAATACGAGCTCAAGACCCTGTCCTCCCAGATCGAGCCGATCCTGATCGTGGCGCTGGGGGTGCTGGTGCTCGTCGTGGCCCTGGCCGTGTACCTGCCGATGTGGGACCTCGGCAAGGTCATGCTCAACAAATAGGGACGCGCCTTGTGCATGCGACGCTCCCAGGGCTTCACGCTGTTCGAGCTGGTCGTGGTCATCGCGATCGTGAGCACGCTCGCCGCGGTGGCCGTGGACAGGCTTTTCTACTACGAGGAACGCGCGGAGAAGGTGGCCATGCTGGCCAACCTGGAGGCGTTCCGGACGGGACTGCGCATCCAGGTCGCGCAGATGATCGCGTCCAACCGCACGGAGCGGATGGCCACCCTGGATTCGGTGAACCCGGTGTCCTGGCTGGAGCAGGCGCCTGCAGGCTGGCAGGGCGAGTACCGCCGGCCGACCCAGCCGGGCGGCTGGTACTACGCGTCGGGGACGCGGGAGCTGGTGTACTCGCCGCGCAATACGCGCTACCTGCGGACGCCGGGCGACGACAAGGACCTGCGCTTCCGGGTGGTCCTGAAATACGAGCCGAATGGCGCCGGCGGACAGGTGCTGGCCTGGGCCACCCTGTCGCCGGTGACGTCATACCAGTGGTTTTGAGCGGGGTTGGGCACGGGCACTTTGTAACGATTTGCGGCATTGGCACGGAACTGGCTGGTATTCCCGCCAGTGACGTGTCTGGCCGGGCAGCAGGGGCATCGGAAGGGCCGGATCGTCCGGTTTTCAACGCAAGTGATGGTTTTTCGTCGGCGGCCGCGGGGCTGCCAGGGAAGGAGAGAAAAATGAAGGCAAGGCAAGGCGGTTTTACGTTCATCGAGCTGATCGTGGTGATCGTCATCCTGGGTATCCTGGCGGCGACCGCCATCCCCCGGTATTTCGCGCTGCAGACGCAGGCGCGGATCGCAAAGCTCAACGGCGCGCTCGGTTCCGTCAAGGGCGCGATGGCGCTGAGCCACGGCGCGTGCCTGGCGACGCCGACCTGCACCAGCGCGGCAACCACCGTGAGTGCGGA
>DASZQJ010000069.1:0-2498 GCA_035549715.1 Burkholderiales bacterium | reverse complement strand
GATCCAGCCTTCGACCCATTCCGCCGCCTCGTCCTCGGGCAGGTGGGTGTTGGAATCGTTGAACAGCGGTTCGCCGATGCGCGTCGCCCCCAGCTCGCCGAGCAGTTTGTCGAATTTTTTCGCGGCGAAGCAGAAGGTGGCACCGTGCGTGCCCTTGTCGCCGAGGCCGATCAGGCCGTAGCGCACCGCCGACAGGTCCGGGCGCTTCTTCAGGATCTCCTCGTAGAAGGCCTTGGCGCTGTCCGGGACGTCCCCCTGACCGTAAGTCGACGTGCAGACCAGGAACACGGCGTCCTCCCCGAACACGGAAAGGTCGACGTCTTCCATCAGCGCGGTGGTCACGCGGACCTCGTCGCCGTCCAGGCGCAGCTCGATCTCCTGCGCCACGAGCTGCGCCACGCCGGTCTGCGTGCCCACGAGGATCTTCAGGTCCAGCATCTTGTTGGCGTCGGGTGCGGTTGATGTGGCGTCATTATGGACTATGATGGTTGATGTAATATCTTGCAGTGCAAAATCATGACATGCATTATGTTGCATGTCCGGAGGAATCCATGGGCGCACGCGATCCCAGGCCGGCCGCCACCGGCGACGACGAATTCCTGGCGCAACTCGGCACGCGGGTGCGCCAGGCGCGCGAGCGCCGCGGGCTCACGCGCCGGGCCCTCGCCGACGCCTCGCGGGTCTCCGAGCGCCACCTCGCCGGACTCGAGGCCGGCCACGGCAACATGTCGGTCCTCCTGCTGCGGCAGGTGGCGGGGTCGCTGGACGTGCCCGTCGCCGAGCTGCTGCAGGACCATGGCGGCGACGACCTCGAGCTGCACCTGATCGTGGAATTCCTGCAACGCCTGCCCCGCCATCGCCTTGCGCGGGTGCACGCGCAGTTGCAGCGGGAATTCGGCGACGGCGCGGCCGACCGCAGCGGCCGCATCGCGCTGCTCGGCCTGCGCGGGGCCGGCAAATCCACGCTCGGCGGGGCACTGGCCACGGAGCTCAAGCTGCCGTTCATCGAGCTCGACCGCGAGATCGAGCGCGATGCCGGCACCAGCCTGCCGGAAGTGTTCCTGCTCTACGGCCAGGAAGGCTATCGCCGCTACGAGCGCCGCTGCCTGGAACGCATCCTCGCGGCGCATCCGCGCTGCGTGATCGCCACCGGCGGCAGCATCGTGTCGGAACCGGCGACCTACGACCTGTTGCGCTCCTCCTGCTTCACCGTGTGGCTGAAGGCGAAGCCGGAGGAGCACATGGCGCGCGTCGTTGCGCAAGGCGACACAAGGCCCATGGCCGGCAACGCCCAGGCCATGGGCGACCTGAAGCGCATCCTGCAAAGCCGCGCGCCCCTGTACGGCGAGGCCGACGCCACCGTCGACACCGCCGGGCGCAGCGTGAAGCAAAGCCTGAAAGACCTCCGCCGAGCCCTTTCGGCCTGAGGCAAGGAGAATCCCATGAGCGCAGTCCCCAACGAGCAAGGCCCCGCCGTCCCCGTCACCTACGACACCCACCCGGACCGTTATCTCCATTGGAAGCTGGCCTTCGACGGCCCGCTGGCGACCCTGTCGATGGACGTCAACGAAGACAAGGGCCTCAAGCCCGGTTACCGGCTCAAGCTCAACTCCTACGACCTGGGCGTGGACATCGAGCTCCACGACGCCCTCAACCGGATCCGCTTCGAGCACCCGGAAGTCAAATGCGTGGTCATCACCAGCGCCCGCGAGCGCATGTTCTGCTCGGGCGCGAACATCTACATGCTCGGCCTTTCCAGCCATGCCTGGAAGGTGAACTTCTGCAAGTTCACCAACGAGACCCGCAACGGCATCGAGGACTCCAGCCGCGACGGGGGACTCAAGTTCCTCGCCGCGGTGAACGGCACCGTGGCCGGCGGCGGCTACGAGCTGGCGCTCGCCTGCGACGAGATCCTGATGATCGACGACCGTTCGTCCACGGTCAGCCTGCCGGAAGTCCCGCTGCTGGGCGTGCTGCCCGGCACCGGCGGACTCACGCGCATCACCGACAAGCGCAAGGTGCGGCGCGACCTCGCCGACGTGTTCTGCTCGACCTCGGAAGGCGTGCGCGCCGACCGCGCGCTGCAATGGGGGCTGGTCGATGCGGTGGCCAAGCCCCAGCAGTTCGCGGAAGCCGCGAAGCAGCGCGCCGCGGTGCTGGCCGCGAAAAGCGATCGCGGCACGGGCAATCCCGTCATGCTCCCCGCCCTGTTACGCCGCATCGACGCCGCCGGTTACCACTACGGCTTCGTCGACGTTGCCATCGACCGCAAGGCCCGCACCGCCACGCTGACCGTCAGGGCCCCCTCGAATCCCCAGCCGTCCGACCTGCCGGGCATCCACGCGGCCGGCGCGGGGTGGTGGCCGCTGCAGATGGCGCGCGAGCTGGACGACGCGATCCTGATGCTTCGGACCAACGACCTCGACGCGGGCACCTGGGTCCTGAAGACGCGCGGCGACGCGCGGCATGTCATCGAGGTCGACGCCGCGCTGGCGAAC
>DASZQJ010000068.1:0-2374 GCA_035549715.1 Burkholderiales bacterium | reverse complement strand
TCCCGCCGTTCGATGCTCCTGCTGCTCGTCCTGAGCGGCCTCATCATTTCCATCTGCATGGGCCTGCGCCAGAGCCTGGGGCTGTTCATGCGCCCGATGACCGCCGAGCTGGGCATCTCGGCCTCGACCTTCGGGTTTTTCATCGCCTTGCAGAACATCGTCTGGGGGATTTCGCAGCCGTTCGTGGGCGCGCTCGCCGACCGCCACGGCGCGCGCCCGGTGCTGGTCGGCACGGCGCTGCTTTACGCCGCGGGGCTGGCGCTGATGGTCGTCTCGCCCGCCATTCCCGGCGGGCTGGCGCTCGCCGGCTTCCTCGCCGGCGTCGGCACGGCCGGCACGGGCTTCGGCGTGCTCATCGGCACCGTGTCGCGCGCAACACCGCCGGAGAAACGCAGCCAGACGGTCGGCCTGGTCGCCGCCGCCGGCTCGCTCGGCACCATCGCCATCGCCCCCCTGGGCCAGGGATTGATCGACGGCTTCGGCTGGCACGCGGCCCTGCTCGTCTTTGCCGTCATCGCCGCCTCGATGGCCCTGCTCTCGCTGCCGATCCGCGAACCCGCGGCGCCGGCCGGCGGCGCATCGGCGAACCTGGACCTCAAGGGCGCCGTCCGCCAGGCGCTCCGCCATCGCGGCTACGTCTACATGATGCTGGCCTTTTTCGCCTGCGGCTTCCAGCTCGTGTTCATCACCACCCACCTGCCCGCCTACCTGCAGATCTGCGGCGTGGCGCCCGGGGTGGCCGCCAGCGCGCTGGCGCTCATCGGCCTGTTCAACACCATCGGGACGTATACCTTCGGATGGCTCGGCGCGCGCTACAGCCAGAAGCACCTGCTGGCGCTGATCTACCTGCTGCGCACCCTGTTCATCGCCGCCTTCCTGATGCTGCCGGTCACGGCGACCACGACGCTGGTCTTCGCGGCGGCGATGGGCCTGCTCTGGCTGGGTGTGGCGCCGCTGGTCACGGGCATCATCGGCCGCGTGTTCGGCCTGGCGCACTTCAACACGCTCTACGGGGTGGTCTTCCTGAGCCACCAGCTCGGCTCGTTCTTCGGCGCATGGATGGGCGGCCTGGTATTCGACCGCATGGGGAACTACGACATCGCCTGGGGAGCATTGATCGCGATTGGCCTCACGGCCTTCACGCTGCAGTGGCGGATGGACGAGCGGCCGCCGCGCGAGCGCCCAGCCGCCGGGACGCCCGTGCCCGCCTAGCAGGCGTACACGCCGCCGTTGATGTCCAGCGTGGCGCCGGTGATGAAGCCGTCGTACTCGCTGGCGAGGAACACCGCGGCGCGCGCGACGTCGTCCGCGTTGCCGCCGCGGCCGAGCGGAATGCCGGCCACCGTCGCCGCCGCCGATTCCGCGCTGGTGTGGGTGTTGTGGAAGCTCGTGCCCAGGATCATGCCGGGCGCCAGCGCGTTGACGCGCACCCCCTGCGGCCCGAGTTCGTTGGCCAGCGCCCGGGTGAAGGTCAGGATCGCGCCCTTGGCCGTCGAGTACACCAGCGAGCCCGGATGGCCGCCCTTGCGCCCCGCGAGCGAGGACAGGTTCACGATGCTCGCGCCGCCGCCGGACTTCGCCGCGGCAATGAGGTGCGGGGCGGCCGCCTTCGTGACGCGGCGCGCGCTGTCCACGTTGAGGGCCATGACCTCCGACCAGAAGGCATCGTCGGCCTCTTCCAGCCGCCTGCGCGCGATGAGCGAACCGGCGTTGTTCACCAGCACGTCCAGCCCGCCCAGGAACTGCACCGCTTCCTTCACCAGGCGCTCGCACTCGACCGTCTTCGTGAGGTCCGCGGCCGCGTGGGCATAGCGGCGGCCCAGCTTTTTCGCCTCGGCTTCCAGCTCGCGGGCGGCCTGCGCGCTGCTGCGGTAATGGACGAAGACATCGCAGCCGGCCTGAAGGAGTTGTCGCGAGGTGGCAAGGCCGATGCCTTGCGCGCCGGCGGTGACGAGGGCGCGCTTGCCCTGGAGCTTATGCATGATGGGTAACCGGTCGTGTTGTTATTGTGAGCGGCGATTATAGAGGCCCGGCCGGCCCCTGCGTCAGCCCGGACCGCCTAGTTCTCGTACTTGTTGCCCGCCGACTCCCGGATCGGATGCGTGTCGTAGATGATGTCCAGGTGCACGACCTTGTCGCCCTGGGGCTCGAAGGTGAACAGGTCCATCGCCTTGAAGGTTACGAGGGTGCCGTCTTTCACCGTCCAGTCGTACTGGAAATAGGCCGTGGCATGGTTGCGCCCGGACGCGCTGGTGAAGATGTCGATCGGGGTGATGACGTTCTTCGCCGACGCCTGCGCGAGCCGGTCGAAAAAAGGCTCCGCCGGCATTTCTCCGAGGAAGGGCGACCGCACCCGGCCCCCGGGGGCGAACAG
>DASZQJ010000067.1:0-7433 GCA_035549715.1 Burkholderiales bacterium | reverse complement strand
CTGGCCCCACCCCATGATCGCGAAGGAGGGCTGGCCCTTCC
The DNA here is from genome assembly GCA_035549715.1 of Burkholderiales bacterium. Lineage (GTDB taxonomy): Bacteria > Pseudomonadota > Gammaproteobacteria > Burkholderiales > JACQAP01 > JACQAP01. The sequence continues at coordinate 7,392 of DASZQJ010000067.1, read as the reverse complement.
TCGGGGCGGCGATCGTCGTCTCGGTCGTCGTCATGCTGGGCTGGAAGTGGTGGTCGCTGCCCTTCTGGCTCGTCACGCTGTTCATCCTGCAGTTCTTCCGCGACCCGCCGCGCAACGTGCCGGCGGACGCGGGTGCCGTCGTGAGCCCGGCGGACGGCCGCATCGTCGTGGTGGGCAGGGCGCGCGATCCCTACCTGAACCGCGACGCGCTCAAGATCAGCGTGTTCATGAACGTGTTCAACGTGCACTCCAACCGCAGCCCGGTGGACGGCGAGGTGCGCAAGGCCTGGTACTTCGCCGGCAAGTTCGTGAACGCCGCGATCGACAAGGCCTCGCTGGAGAACGAGCGCAACGCCCTGCACATCCAGACCACCTCGGGCGCCGACGTCACCTGCGTCCAGGTGGCCGGCCTGATTGCGCGGCGCATCCTCTGCTACGTCAAGGCCAGGGACCGGCTGGAACGCGGGCAGCGCTTCGGCTTCATCCGCTTCGGTTCCCGCGTGGACGTGTACCTGCCGCCGGATGCCCGGCCCCAGGCCGCGGTGGGCGACAAGGTGTACGCCGGGCAGACGATCCTGGCCTGGCTTCCGGCCGCAACGGCATGAGCCCTCCGGCGCCCAGGCCGCAGTGGCTGTCCCGGACCGGCATCCGCCGCACCGGGATCTACTGGCTGCCCAACGCGATCACCACCTGCGCCCTGTTCGCGGGCTTCTACGCCATCGTGCAGGCGATGAACGTGAATTTCGAGCTGGCGGCCGCCGGCATCTTCGTGGCGATGGTCTTCGACGGCCTCGATGGCCGCGTGGCGCGCCTGACGCGCACGCAAAGCGAGTTCGGTGCCGAGTACGACAGCCTCTCCGACATGGTTTCCTTCGGCGCCGCGCCCGCCCTGATCGTCTACGAATGGTCGCTCAAGGGCATGGGCAAGCTCGGCTGGTTTGCGGCCTTCGTCTATTGCGCCTGCGCGGCCCTGCGCCTGGCGCGCTTCAACACCAACATCGATGTGGTCGACAAGCGCTTCTTCCAGGGCATCCCCAGCCCCGCCGCCGCCGGGCTGGTGGCGGGCCTGGTGTGGGCGCTCGAGTCCTACGACGTGGCGCGCACCGACGTCCCCTGGCTCGCCTGGGTGGTGACCATGTTCGCCGGCCTGACCATGGTCAGCAACGTGAAGTTCTACAGCGGCAAGGACATCAACCTGCGCAAGGCCGTGTCCTTCCACGTGGTGGTCATGATGGTGCTGGGGGTGGTGGTCGTGGTGCAGGTCGCCAACAACCTGCCCGAGCTGCTGCTCAGCGTCTTCGCCCTCTACGCGGCTTCGGGCTACGTGGCGTGGGGCTGGATCCGCCTGCGCCGCAAACCCGCCCCTCCGCCGACCCCGTCGGCGGGGTCGGACCTCTAGCCGGCATTCGCCGGCCCGGTCCGCCTTCGGCTGAGCGCAAAGGGAAGAGGGGAAAGAGGAAAGGGAAAGCAAAGCAGGGTGGGCGGCCCTTGCTTTGGGCATCCACCTTTCCTCTTTCCCCTTTTCTCTTTCAGCCGCCCCGGCCGCGGGCCGGGGCGGGGGCTTGCGCGGCCCGGGAAATCGCCTTATATTCGGTTACATGCATTCCCGACAGCACGGCCACTTCGCCCCGTCCCTTCCCAGCCTCCTGCTGGGCGGCCTGCTGCTGCGCCCCGCGCGCACATAACCTAAACCCCACATCCGCAGTACCCTAGTCGTCGCCAGACAAGAGCCCGGCCATTGCCAGGCTGGCGCCCGGCGGCAATGGTCCAAACTCATCGTGCGAGTGCATCCATGATCACGAACCCGTCGCAGAAGTACCGTCCCTTCCCCCCGGTCGCCTTGCCCGACCGGACCTGGCCGGACAAGGTCATCGGCAAGCCCCCCGTCTGGTGCAGCGTCGACCTGCGCGACGGCAACCAGGCGCTGATCGAGCCGATGGATTCCGAGCGCAAGCTGCGCATGTTCATGCATCTGCTCAAGATCGGCTTCAAGGAGATCGAGATCGGCTTCCCGGCCGCGTCCCAGACCGACTTCGACTTCGTGCGCAAGCTCATCGGGGAAAAGCTCATCCCGGACGATGTCACGGTGCAGGTGCTGACCCAGGCGCGCGAGCCCCTGATCCGCCGCACCTTCGAGTCCCTCAAGGGCGTCAAGCGGGCGATCGTGCACCTCTACAACTCCACCTCCACGGTGCAGCGCCGCGTCGTCTTCGGCCTCGACCGCCCCGGCATCGTCGCCATCGCCGTGGAAGGCGCCAAGGTCGTGCGTGACTGCGCGAAGGAGCAGCCCGGCACCGACTGGGTGTTCCAGTACTCGCCCGAGAGCTTCACCGGCACCGAGCTCGATTTCGCCGTGGAGATCTGCGACGCGGTCAACGAGGTCTGGGAGCCCACGCCCGCCCGCCCGGTGATCCTGAACCTGCCCGCCACGGTGGAGATGTCGACCCCGAACGTCTATGCCGACCAGATCGAATGGTTCGCCCGCCACGTGAAGCGCCGCGACAGCATCGTGCTCTCGGTCCACCCGCACAATGACCGCGGCTGCGCCGTGGCGGCCGCGGAGCTGGCCGTGATGGCGGGTGCCGACCGCATCGAAGGCTGCCTGTTCGGCAACGGCGAGCGCACCGGCAACGTCGACATCGTCACGCTCGCCATGAACCTCTACTCCCAGGGCATCCATCCCGGGCTGGATTTTTCCGACATCAATGCGGTGATCCGCACGGTCGAGCATTGCAACCAGCTTCCCGTGCATCCGCGCCATCCCTATGGGGGCGAGCTCGTGTTCACCGCGTTCTCCGGCTCCCACCAGGACGCGATCAAGAAGGGCCTCGCGGCGCGCCGGACCGACGATCTCTGGGACGTGCCCTACCTGCCGATCGACCCCGCCGACCTCGGCCGTGCCTACGACGCCGTGATCCGCGTCAACAGCCAGTCGGGCAAGGGCGGCATCGCCTATCTCCTCGAGCGCGACTTCGGCCTGACCCTGCCGCGCCTGCTGCAGATCGAGTTCAGCCAGGTGATCCAGTCGATCACGGACGCCACCGGCAAGGAACTGTCTTCCATCTCGATCAAGGAAGCCTTCGACCGCGAGTACATCAAGATCGACAGGCCGCTCGCCTACATCGAGCACCGCATCACGCACGACGCGGGGCACGGCGAGGTCGAGCACGTATCCGCGCGGCTGAAGCTCGACGGCCGCGAGATCGCCATCACGGGCAAGGGCAACGGCCCCGTGGACGCCTTCGTGCAGGCCCTGTGCGCCGGCTGCGGCATCGACGTGCATGTCATGAACTACCACGAGCATGCGGTGGGCGCGGGCGAGGATGCGATGGCGGTGGCGTACGTGCAGATCCGCCTGGGCCGCGAGCAGTCGCTGTATGGGGCCGGCATGCATGGCAATATCGTCACCGCGACGCTGCAGGCCGTGCTTTCCGCGGTCAACCGCGCCGTGCAGAAGGGGCTGCTCCAGGTGAGGGAGCCGGCGCCGCGCATCGCGGCGGCCTGAACCGGCGTTACCTTTCGCGGCGCAACGAAGCCCGCCCTTGCGGCGGGCTTTTTTCATCCTGCATTCAGGCAGGAGGGGGAACATCCGCTACACTCGCGTTGGCGGGAGGTTCACCGCGCCTGTTCCGGGAAATCCTCCCGGTAACCATTCATGACCATGCAAGACACCACCACGCAACGGCTGCACCACATCGTCATCGTCGGCGGCGGGGCCGGCGGCCTCGAACTTGCCACCCGCCTGGGCCGCAGCCTCGGGCGCAGGCGCAAGGCCCGCATCACGCTCGTCGACCGCTCGCGCACCCACCTCTGGAAGCCGCTGCTGCACCAGGTGGCCGCGGGGAGCATGGATCTCAACGACCACGAGCTCGACTATCTCTACCAGGCGCGCTGGCACCACTTCCACTTCCGCCTCGGCAGCATGAACGGCCTCGACCGCAAGGCGAAGCGCATCCGCCTCGCGCCCACGATCGACGAGACGGGCCACGAGGTGATCCCCGAGCATGCGATTTCCTACGACACGCTGGTGATGGCGGTGGGCAGCACCACCAACGACTTCAATACGCCGGGGGCCGCCGGCAGCGCCATCTCGCTGGACAACCCGACCCAGGCGGCGCTGTTCCATTCCCGCCTGCTCAACGCCTGCCTGCGCGCCAACGCGCAGCCGGGGCCCTTGCAGAAGGGGCAGCTGCACATCGCCATCATCGGCGCGGGCGCCACGGGCGTGGAGCTGGCCGCGGAACTGCACAATACCATCCGCGAGTTCGTCTCCTTCGGCCTGGACCGCATCGACCCCGCACGCGACATCAAGATCACGATCATCGAGGCCGCGCCCAAGATCCTCCCGGCGCTGCCCGAGCGCCTGTCGAAGGCCGTGCTCGGCCTGCTGCAGAAGCTCAAGGTGGAGGTGCTGACCGGCGAGCGTGTCACCGAGGTGTCGGCAGCCGGCGTGAAGACCGCGACGGGACGCGAGGTTCCGGCCGAACTGGTGGTGTGGGCCGCGGGCATCAAGGCGCCCGACTTCCTCAAGGACCTCGACGGCCTGGAAACCAACCGCATCAACCAGCTCGTCGTCACCCAGTCGCTGCAGGCCACGCGCGACCCGGACGTCTTCGCATTCGGGGATTGCGCGAGCTGCCCCTGGCCGGAGAAGGGCGCCACGATCCCGCCGCGCGCGCAATCGGCGCACCAGCAGTCGAGCCACCTGGCGAAGATGCTGCCGCGCCACCTGCGTGGCGAGCCGCTCGAGCCCTTCGTCTACCGCGATTTCGGTTCCCTGGTCTCGCTGGGCAAGTTCAGCACCGTTGGCAGCCTGATGGGCGGACTCACCCGCGGCAGCGTGATGATCGAAGGCTATTTCGCCAAGCTCATGTACCTCTCGCTGTACAAGATGCACGAGCTGGCGCTGCACGGCTTCACCAAGGTGTTCCTCGACACCCTGGCCCGGATCCTCACGCGGCGCACCGAGCCGCACGTCAAGCTGCACTGAACCCATGCGAGCGGCCGCGCGGCGCAAGGCTGTCCTGCTGCTCGCCATCGCCGCGGCCGGGTGCTCCAGCGCCCAGTACCGGCCGCGGCCGCTCGACCAGGAGGCGGCGCTCGCGGAATACGCGCAGCGCGACGCAAACGTCGACGGCCTGCGCAGGTTCGCGGCCGCCAACGGCCTGGCGCCGGCCGAATGGCCGCCGGCGCAATGGGGGCTGCGCGAGCTGACGCTCGTCGGCCTCTACTTCCATCCCGACCTGCGCATCGCGCGCGCGCGCGCCGGGCTCGCCCATGCGCAGCAGGCCGCCGCCGGCCAACGCCCGCCGGCCGGAATGCGCGTGCAGCCCGAGCACCACAGCCGCGACCTGGAGGAGGAAAAGGGCCCCTGGACCCTGGGCATCGAATTCGAGATTCCCGTGGGCGGCCAAAGCCGGCGCGATGCCCTCGCGCAGCGCGGCGCCTTCCTCGCCGATGCGGCCGACCTCGACGTGGCGGCCGCGGCCTGGCGGGTCCGCGCCGGCGTGCGCGACCGGCTCCTCGAGGTGCAGTCCGCCCGCGACGCGCTCTCCGGGCTCGAGGCGCGCGTGGCGGCGCAGCGGGAGATCGTTGCCCTGATCGAGCGCCGGTTCCAGGCCGGCCTGCTGTCGTCGCAGGACCTCGCCAGCGAGAAGCTCGCCCTCGCGCAGGCGGAAGCGGCCCGCGACGAGCAGGCCGACGCCGCCGGGCGCGCGATCTCCGACCTGGCGCTTGCCCTGGGCGTGCCCCTCGAGGTCGCCAGGCCGATGGTGCTGCGCTTCCCCGGCGAGGCCGCCCCAGTGCAGACCGATCCCGCGACGCTGCAGCGCCTTGCCCTGAAGAACCGGCTCGACGTGCACCGCAGGCTGCTGGAATTCGGCGCCGCCGACGCGGAAGTGAAACTCGCGATCGCTTCGCAGAATCCCGGGATCACCCTCGGCCCGGGTTACGCCTGGGACCAGGGCGACAACGTCTGGTCGCTTGCCGTGGGCATGAGCCTGCCGTCCCCGGCGCGGGCGCGCGCCCAGTTGCGAGAGGGCGAGGCGCAGCGGGAAGTCGCCGCGCAGCAGTTCCTCGCGACCCAGGTCGATGCCGTTGCCGCGACCGGGGCCGCCGCCGCCGGCTACCGGGCCGCGCAGGAACGCCTCGAGTCCGCGCGGGGCCGGATGGCGCAACAGCAGGCGCAGGAAGCGCGCGTGCAGCACCAGTTCGACGCCGGAAGCGCCGATCGCCTGCAGCGCACGCAGGCGCGCATGGAGACCCTCCTTGCCGAAGGCGCCGTGCACCGCGCCGCGCTGGAATCCCGCCGGGCCCTGGGCCGCCTCGAGGACGCCGTGCAACGTCCGCTGTTCGGCGACTTCGACAACCTTCCCGACATGCGCGCCGCCGGCGCCGCGCTCCCGCCCCGTCAACCATGAAGCTCACCCGCAGCCACGCCCTGATTGCCGCCATGGCCGCCGTCATCGCCGTGCTCCTGTGGGCGCTCATCTATTACGCCCGCGACGAGTTCGGCGCCGCACCCGAGGCGCGCGAGGACAGCATTCCCACCGCCTCGATGGCGGACGTGGAGGACGGGCGGCCCGTGGTGCGCATTTCCCCGGAGAGCCAGAAGGCGAGCGGCATCGCGGTGGAGTCCCTGCGCGCGGGCAGGAGCGAGGCCGCGGCGGAAGCCTACGGCGTGGTGATGAACCTGCAGCCGCTTTCCGAGGCCCGGGGCCGCTACCTGGCCGCCAGCGCCGAGGCTGCCGCGCTGCGGTCGGTGGTCGCCGCCGCCGAGGCCGAGTTCAAGCGCATGCAGGCGTTGCACGCCGACGATCGCAATGTCTCCGAGCAGGCGATGCGGGCCGCGGAGGGACGCTATCGCTCGGAAGAGGCGCGGCTGCTCGCCGCCGAGCAGGGTGCCGCCAGCGCGCGCGACGCGATCCGCAGCACCTGGGGCGACACCGTCGCCGGCTGGGCGACGGCCCGGGAGAGCCCGGTGATGCAATCGCTGCTGCAGCAGTCCTCGCACCTCGTGCAGCTCGTGCTGCCTTACGACCTGCCGCGCAGCGCCGTGCGCGGGCGCATCCACGTCGCGCCGGCCGTCTCGAGGGAGGACGCGCGCCCCGCCCGGTTCGTCGGCGATTCCCCGCAGGTGGACCCCGCGATGCCGGGCGAGACCTACTTCTACCTGGTCGACGGCGGCGGTTTGCGCACCGGCATGCGCGTGCTGGCCCGCATCGGCCTGGGCGGCGGCGCCGTGGAAGGCGTGATCGTGCCGCCGGCCGCGGTGGTGTGGCACGCCGGCAAGGCCTGGGTCTACGTCAAGGAGGATGCCCGGACCTTCGAGCGCCACGAGGTCTCGACCTCGCGCGAGGTGGACGGCGGCTGGTTCAACACGGGCGGGTTCGA
>DASZQJ010000066.1:0-8054 GCA_035549715.1 Burkholderiales bacterium | reverse complement strand
GTCCTGCGGCGCCGAGTTCCTGCTCATCGACATGGAGCACGCCGGCACCGGTTACGAGACGCTCAAGGAGCAGGCGGCGCTGTGCCGCGGCCTCGACCTCGTGCCGATGGCGCGGGTGCCGGCGAACCAGTACCACTACATCTCCCGCGCGCTGGACCTCGGCGTGATGGGCATCATGGCCCCGATGGTCGGCTCGGCGGAGGAGGCGAAGCACATCGTCTCCTGCACCCGCTACCCGCCCGCGGGCCGGCGCGGCGCGGCCTTCGGCTTCGCGTCCGACGACTACCTGGGGGGCGACGTCGCGGAGAAGATCAAGCGCGCCAACCAGAACACGCTGGTGATGTGCCTGATCGAGACCGCGGAAGGCATCGAGAACGTCGACAAGATCGCCGCGGTCCCGGGCGTGGACGTGCTCTGGCTCGGCCACTTCGACCTGACCAACTTCCTCGGCATCCCGGCGCAGTTCGGCCACCCGAAGTACAAGCGGGCGATCGCCCGGATGCAGGCCGCGGCGAAAAAGCACGGCAAGGTGCTGGCCTGCGCCACCGGCGACGACCAGTGGAGCCGGGACTACTGGGCCAAGGGCTTCCGCATGTTCGCGGTGGGCATCGACTCGATGCTCCTGCAGAGCGCCTTGCGCGCCGGGATGAAGACGCTGGACGGTTTGAAGGGACCCGCGAGGAAAAAGTAGCTGGACCCCAGGCGACCGGCCGCGCATCGACGACGGCCGGCGACCGCAACGGAGGAGACGAGAATGGCCCAGGGCAAGTTCCGAGTCGGCATCACCCGCGACAACCTCAAGCCGGACGGCAGGCCGATCTTTTCCGAGTCGGCCTTCCGCATCCTCGACGAGGCCGGCATCGAGTACGAGTTCCTGCCGCGGGACGAGCCGGAGCTCACGCCGGAGACGGCCTCGAAGTACGATGCCCTGGCCGTGATGCTGGCGAAAGTCACCCGCAGGACCGTCTCCGCCCCCAACAGCCGCCTGAAGCTCATCGCCCGCTTCGGGGTGGGCTATGACACGGTGGACGTGCCGGCGTGCACCGAGCACGGCGTCATCCTTTCCATCACGCCGGACGGCGTGCGCCGGCCCGTGGCCATGTCCGCGCTCACCTTCGTGCTCATGCTCGCCCAGAAGGTGCCGACCAAGGACCGCCTCACGCGCGAGGGCCGCTGGCACGAGCGCCTGAACCACTTCGGCACCGGGCTTTCCGGGCGCGTGCTCGGCTCGGTCGGCGTGGGCAACATCGGCTCGGAACTGTTCCGCCTGGCCGCGCCGTTCGGCATGAAGCACATCGCCTGCGACCCCTACGTCACCCAGGAATCGGTGGCGCCGCTGGGCGTGAAGCTGGTGGACATGGACACGCTGTTCCGGGAATCGGATTTTCTCTGCGTGAACTGCCCCCTCAACGAGGAGACGCGCAAGCTGGTCGGCGCGAAGCAGTTCGCGCTCATGAAACGCAGCGCCTACTTCGTCAACACGGCGCGCGGGCCGATCGTCGACGAAAAGGCGCTGCTGGAGGCCCTCAGCTCGAACCGCATCGCCGGTGCCGGCATCGACGTGTTCGAGCAGGAGCCGGTGTCGCCCGACAACCCGCTGCTCAAGCTGGACAACATCATCGTCACGCCCCACCACATCTGCCTGACCGACGAGTGCATCGATACGGTGGCCGCGAGCGTGTTCGGCGCCTGCCGCGACCTGGCACGGGCGCGCGTGCCCAGGTACGTGGTGAACCAGGAAGTGCTGGGCAAGGTTCCGTACTTTCATCGTTAGGAGGGTCCATGAGGCCGATTCGCTCGTGTCTGGCAATCGTCGCGTTCCTGGCGGCCCCGCTTGCACCGGCGCAGACGATCACCCTGCACGGGGCCGTGCAGTTCAACGACGAGCATGCTTTCAACCGCACGCTGCTCAAGTTCGAGGAGCTGACGAAAAAGTACTACGGCAAGCCGGTCAACTTCGTGCTCCACCGCAACAGCGAGCTCGGCCTGGAGAAGGACTATTTCGTCTACATGAACCAGGGCAAGGGCGTCGATTACGCCATCGTCTCGCCAGGCCACATGTCCACCTTCTCCCGCGCCGCGCCGTTCATGGACGCCCCTTTCGTGTTCCGGGATGTGGGCCAGCTGCGCAAGGTGCTGGAGGCGGACGTCTTCAAGCCGGTGGCCGATGAGGTCGCCAGCAAGGCCGACGTGCTGCTGCTTGGCTACGCGGGCGGCGGCACGCGGAACATCTTTGCCACGAAAGCCCTCACCACCATGGCGGACCTGCGCGGGCTGAAAGTGCGGGTCATCGGCGCACCCATCTGGACGCGCACCTTTGCCGCGGCGGGCATGTCCCCGTCGGTGATCGCGTACAGCGAGATCTACAACGCCATCCAGAACAAGGTGATCCTGGCCGGGGAAAACGAGGCCGCCGGCGTGGAGCAGATGCGCTTCTACGAGGTGGCGCCGAACCTCGCCATGACGCAGCATGCGGTCACGGTGCGGCCGCTGTGCTTCTCGGGCAAGACCTTCCGGTCCCTGCCGGCGGACCTGCAGGCCGCCATCGTGCGGGCGGGCAGGGAGGCCGGCGCCTATGGCCTCAAGCTCGAATCCACCGAGGATGCGGCCAAGCTGGAGGCCCTGGAGAAGGCCGGCAAGCTCAAGCGCATCCCCTTCGCCGACCGCGACGCCATGTACCGCAAGGTCGAGCCGGTCATCGAGGCCTACGCGAAGGACATCGGCGCCGAGGTGATGCTGGCGAAGATCCGCGCCACCAGATGAGGGCGGCCCTCGGCATCCTGCATCGGGTCCTTGCCTGGCTGCTCATCGCCACGGTGGCGATCCTGGTGGTTCCGGTCACCCTGCAGATCGTCTCGCGCTATACCGACCTGATCCCGTCGTACATCTGGACCGAGGAGCTGGCCCGCTTCATGTTCATCTGGATGGTGATGCTGGGGGCGATGGTCGGCGTGCGCGAAGGCACGCACTTCGAGGTGGACGTCTGGCCCGCCATGGGGCCGCGCGGCAATGCCTGGCTGCGCATCGTCTCCCAGCTGCTCATGCTGGTGTTCGCGCTGGTTTTCGTGTGGTGGGGCATCGAGTTCACCCGCTTCGGCTGGGACCAGGTGTCGGAGATTGCCGAGCTGCCCATGTGGACCATCTTCATCGCCTGGCCGGCGGCCGGCGCCGTGTGGGTGCTGTTCCTCGGCGGGCACTTTGCCGACAACGTGCGCGTGCTGCGCGGCGGCGCCCGGTGAGCGGCATGGAACTGAGCGTCGGCCCGGCGGCGGCACTCCTGTTCGGCGGGTTCTTCCTGCTCCTCGTCCTGCGCGTGCCGGTGGCGTTCGCCCTCGGGCTGTCCTGCCTGCCCATCCTGGCGATCGAGCCGCGCCTGTCCCCGATCGCGCTGTTCAACGAGACGTTCAAGGCCTACAACTCGTTCATCCTGCTGGCCGTGCCGTTTTTCCTGCTCACGGCGAACCTGATGAACATCGGCGGCATCACCGATCGGCTGGTGCGCCTGTCCCGCACCATGGTCGGCCATTTCCCGGGTTCGCTGGCCCAGATCAACGTCGTGGTGTCGGTATTCTTCGCGGGCATCTCCGGCTCGTCGACGGCGGATGCCGCCAGCCAGAGCAAGATCTTCATCGATGCGCAGGTGAAGGAGGGCTACGGGCTTTCGTTTTCCATCGCGATCACCGCCGTTTCCGCCGTCCTGGCCGTGGTCATCCCGCCTTCGATCCTGATGGTGGTGTGGGGTGGCGTCATTTCCACCTCCATTGGCGCGCTCTACCTGGCGGGCATCCTCCCGGGGCTGCTCATCGCCGGCGCGCAGATGGCCACGGTGCATGCCTATGCCAGGCGCTACCAGTACCCGGTCTATCCCCGGGCGACGCTCAGGGAGTTCCTGGTGGCCGGCGCCCAGTCGATTCCCGCGCTGCTGACGCCCGTCATCATCGTCGGCGGCATTCTGCTGGGCTGGTTCACCCCGACGGAATCCGCGGCGGTCGCTGTCCTCTATGCCGCCCTCCTGTCGATCGTGGTCTACCGCGAGATGGACGGCAGGAAACTGGTCCATGCGTTGTCGGAGACGGGCAAGCTCTCGGCGATTGCCCTGTTCTGCGTCGGCACGGCATCGGCCTTCGGCTGGCTGATGGCCTACTACCAGATGCCGCGCCTGCTGCTGGAGAACGTCACCGCCTGGGGCATGGGCCCGACCGAGGTCGGGTTCTTCATCGCGTTCTGCTTCCTGGCGGTGGGCTGCTTCCTCGATGCCATCCCCGCCATCATCATCCTCGGCACGACGCTGCAGCCGCTGGCGGAGTCCGTGCACATGCACCCGGTGCAGTTCGCCATCATCGGCATCGTCTCGCTGGCCTTCGGCCTGGTGACGCCGCCCTATGGCCTGTGCCTCATGATCTCGTGCGCGGTGGCGAAGGTGCCGCTGCGCTTTGCGCTCAAGGACACGCTGATCATGCTGGTGCCCATGATGGTCGTGCTCGCGGCCTGCATCCTCTGGCCGGAGGTCGTGCTGGTCCTGCCGCGGCTGATTTCGCCGGAGTTCCTCCAGTGACCGGTGCCGGGATGAACGCCTCTGCCGCCGGGGCGGGCAGGCCATGATCGCCACCCGGCCGTCCGGCAACTGCATGGGCGTCGAGGTCGTGGGCGTCGACCTTTCGCGCCCGCCGTCCGACCAGGCATTCGGGCAGGTGCGCGACCTCCTGCACCGCCACCACGTGCTGGTGTTCCGGGGCCAGTCCCTGCAGCCGGGCGAGTTCCTCGAATTTGCGCGCCGCTTCGGCCCGCCGGAGCCGCACCTGCTCGACCAGTACCACCACCCCGGGTTCGCGGACATCCTGATCCTGTCGAACGTCGTGAAGAACGGCAGGCCGCTCGGGCTGGCCGACGGCGGCACCTACTGGCACACCGACTATTCCTACCTGCCCATGCCGGCGCGCGCGACCGTGCTGCATTCCATCGAGGTGCCCGCGGTCGGCGGCGACACGCTGTTCGCCGACCAGGCGCTCGCCTACGAGGAGCTGCCGCAGGCCATGAAGAAGCGCATCGACGGGAAGGTGACGCTCAACGTCTACGGCAATCGCGATGACCTCGATCTCGCATCGCGCACTTCGGCGCCGCCGCCGACCGAGGCGCAAAAGGCCCTGCGCGGGGCGACGCTGGTGCGCCATCCCCTGGTTCGCCGCCATCCCTGCACCGGGCGCAAGGCGCTGTATGCCGTGTCGGGCACCTCGTACGCAATCGAGGGCATGCCCGCCGACGAAGGCCTCGCGCTGCTGCGGGAGCTGGCGGCGCACGCCACCCAGCCGAAGTACCGGCACAGCGTGAAGTACGGCGTCGGCGACGTGGTCGTCTGGGACAACGCGTCGGTGCTGCACTCGGCGACCCTGACCGACCCGGGCCATCCCCGCACGCTGCACCGGGTCACCACCAAGGAGACCCAGGCGCCGTGCGCATGAGCCCGCTCCAGCGCCTTCTGGCCGCCGGGCTGCTTGCGGCACCGATGGCATTCGCCGCCGCGATCCCCGACCCGGTCGACGGCGAGGCCGTGCTGAAGGACTTCCGCTTCTCGACCGGCGAGGTGCTGCCCGAGGTGCGCATCCACTATTTCACGTTGGGCAGGCCCGCGCGGGATGCATCCGGGCGCATCGCCAACGCCGTCCTGCTCCTGCATGGCACGAATGGGCAGGGCGGAAATTTCCTGGCCGGGGGATTTGCAGGCGAGTTGTTCGGCGCGGGCCAGCCGCTCGATGCCTCCCGGTGGTTCCTCGTCGTGCCCGACAGCATCGGCCATGGCCGGTCCACCCGGCCGAGCAGCGGCCTGCGCGGCAGGTTTCCCCGCTACGGCTACCGCGACATGGTGAACGCGCAACACCGCCTGGTGACCGAGGTGCTGGGCATCGACCACCTGCGCCTCATCGTCGGCACGTCGATGGGCGGCATGCACGCCTGGATGTGGGCCGAGGCCTGGCCGGATTTCATGGAGGCCGTGCTGCCGCTGGCCTGCCTGCCGGCACAGGTGTCCGGACGCAACCGCATGGAGCGGCGGTTGATCGCGGATGCGATCCGCAACGACCCGCAATGGCGCAACGGCGATTACGAAGTCCAGCCGCCATCGCTCGCCACCGCCCTGCAGATGATCCACATCACCGGCGGCAGCGCCCGCCAGTTCCACGCCGAGGCTCCGACCCTCGAGGCGACCGACCGCCTGTTCGACCAGCGCGTGTCCGCACGCCTGAAGGGGGCCGACGCCAACGACCTGCTCTACGCCTGGGAGGCGTCGTGGGACTACGACCCGGCGCCGGGGCTGGAGGCCATCCGCGCCGCGGTGACGGCCGTGAATTTCGCCGACGATGCACGCAACCCGCCGGAGCTGGGCATCTTCGAACGCGAGGTCGCCCGCGTGCCGCGCGGGCGCGCCGTGACCGTGCCGGCGGGTGAGCGCACCCGCGGCCACGCCAGCTTCCACGACGCGACGCTGTGGAAGGAGTACCTTGTGGAACTGCTGGAGCGATCGAACCCGGCAAAAAACTAGAAGGAGGATGACATGGCCCCCCCGATGAACCGCCGCCAGTTCGTGGCCGGCGGCGCCGCCCTGGCGGCGCTGCACGCGCTGGACCACATCGACCCCTGCTGCGCGCACGCCGCCGACGCGGAGACTTCCGGCAAGGAGCTGTTCGAGCTCAAGCCTGTCGCCGACGGCGTCTATGCGGCCATCGCCGCGCCACGCTACAAGGTGAATTGCAACGCCGCCGTGATCATGACCGACGATGGCGTCGTGGTCGTGGACTCGCACTCCAAGCCTTCGGCGGCCTTCGCGCTCTACCGGGAAATCCAGTCCGTGACGCGCCAGCCGGTGAAGCGCGTCATCAACACGCACTTCCACTGGGACCACTGGCAGGGCAACCAGGTCTACCGGGAAGCCTTCCCCGGCCTGGAGATCATCTCCTCGAAGCGCACGCTGGAAAACCTGCAGGGCGAGGGCGGCAACGGCGGGGTGGCGTTCATCGACAAGCAGATCAAGGCGCTGCCCGGCGAGATCGCGAAGCTCAAGGGCGAGATCGCAGGCACCGCGGATGCCGCGAAAAAGGCGCGCCTGGAATCCAACCTGCGCCAGGTCGAGGACTACCTCGAGGAGCTGAAGGAGTTCCATCCGGCATTGCCCACCCGCACGTTCGACAGCACCGTCTCGCTGGACTTCGGCGGCCGCCAGGTGGAGCTGCTCATGCTGGGCCGCGGCCATACCGACGGCGACCTGTTCATCCGCCTGCCGCGGGAAAAGGTGGTGATCACGGGCGATGCCCTGATCGACTGGATGCCGTTCATGAACGACGGTTTCCCCGAGGACTGGGTCAGGACCCTCGACGCCCTCGGGAAATACGAGTTCGACCGCATCATCCCGGGCCACGGGGGCGTGGCGGGCCGCGAGCACCTCGCTTTTTTCCGCGGCTACATGGCCGACCTCGTGGCTTCGGTCAAGCAGGCGCACGCCGAGGGTGCCAGCCTGGAGGAGATGCAGAAGGCGCTCCCGGACCGGCTTGCCGCCAGGTACGAGCAGGGCATGTCGAAGTATCCGTTGGGCCAGTACCGCGACCGCATCGGCGGCAACATCGAAATGACCTACAGGAAGGTCATCCAGCGCGGCTGACACAGGCCCTGCTGCCGCGGCCCGCGCAGCGCATCACCCGCTGGACGAAGGCGCGGCGGGCGTGCCACCATGACGGAGTAATCAGGTCGTCCCATTCGGACGGCGCAGATCCGGAGGCCCGACCGACCGGGGCGCAGGCAATGAAACTGCATCAGTGGCTGGTCATCGGCAGCATGGCGGGTGCGGTCATCGTGCCGGTGCCCGGCCTTGCGCAAGGCCCCGCCGGCGCTGACGCCCCGGTCAGTTCCCTCACTGTCGTCATCGACGACAACTATCCCCCGTACAGCTTTCGCGATGCGAACGGCGCGCTGCTGGGCATCCGCAAGGACATGTGGGACCAATGGAGTGCCAGGACGGGCGTGCCGGTGTACCTGGAGGGACTGGATTGGGGGCAGGCGCTGGCGCG
>DASZQJ010000065.1:0-21858 GCA_035549715.1 Burkholderiales bacterium | reverse complement strand
GCCCCCTTCTATCTCGAAGTAGTTGCTGCAAGCTTGTTTGTGGCGATCGTCCTCTGGACAAACCACCTTGCCGTTGCGCCGGTTCGAACACCGCGTGATGTGTTGGCGATCGCGGCAGGCGCATCAAAGGATGCCGTTCTTCTGATAGGCGCTGTGGTCCTCGCTGCAGTTCCTCTGGCGGTCGTTACGCCCGCCTACCAGTGCTATACGGACCGGGCGAAGGCTGCAGAGGTGGTTCTGGCCGGAGCTTCTCTTCGTTCGGAAGTCGAGAAGAACGCGCTGGCGCGTCAGACCCTGGCTGGTTCAGGTAGCGGCGTCGAATTCCGCCCCAGTGGCCGCGTAAGGTGGGGCATGGTGACGGCCGAAGGTCAGATCGTTGTAGTTGGCGATGATCCTCCTGTGGTTTTCACTTTCACGCCAGCGTTGGTGGGTGGAAGTATCACCTGGACGTGTCATGGCTTCCCCACTCGGTTTGCTCCCAAGATGTGCCGAGGCAAGGATGAGACCTAACGTGCCGGTCACCTTCACGTTAGGCCGCACATGAACAACCAGGGTCCGTGGACCACCGAGGACTTTGAGTCACTTTCGTGGCATGACGTCCATGTTCACGGTCTTCGCCTGACATCGTTCAATGAGAGCCATGGCACGGCCGAGCTTGTGCTCGACATCGACTACATCCTCAAGTGGGAGAACTCGGGCAACGGCTTTCAGTTCACGCTGTGCCCGGCAGAGCTGGCCTTCCAGGGTGTCTTCGGTCTCAAGCTCGAGCTTGACTACGCAACTCCCACGGCCGGCATGTGCCCGTTCTCGATTCATGCCATCAACCGAGAGCCCTCTGAGTTCCCAACTGGCGGCAAGTCCTACCGCTGGCACATTCCGATCAACTGGCCTGCTGGCACCCTTCGTTTTGAGGCACCTGGGTTCACGCTCACACTCGTCGGCGAGCCAATCGTTCACTCTCAGCAATCACTGCCACCAGAGAAGCGCGTCCGTGCGGCCTGACCCTTCGTTGCACCCGAAGTGCCACGGCGGGCTTCGCCCGCTTTCGCACTCGGGTGGACTCAAACGTTAGATGGCAAACCACCGCATCTTCACCACGCCCTTCGCCAAGGTGTATCCGCTTTACGTCCAGAAGGCGGAGCGCAAGAATCGCTCTAAGGAAGAGCTCGACCAGGCCATTCGCTGGCTGACCGGCTACAGTCAGGCGGGGCTGCAGAAGCAGGTTGCGCTCGGGAACGACTTCGAAACCTTTTTCGCCCAGGCGCCGGGGATGCATCCCAATGCCTCGCTCATCAAGGGCGTGGTCTGCGGCGTTCGCGTGGAGGAGGTCAAAGACCCGCTGATGCAAAAGATCCGCTACCTCGACAAGCTCGTCGACGAGCTGGCGAAGGGAAAACCGATGGAGAAGATCCTGCGGCGGTGACAAATCCCGGGGCATGAACGGATGAATACTGGAAAGCACGTCCTGCTCGCGGGTGCGACCGGGCTGGTCGGCGAGCGTTGCCTCGACCGCCTGCTGGAGCACCCGGCCTATTCGCGGGTCACGGTGTGGTCGCGCCGGCCGCTGTCACGCGCGCATCCGAAGCTGGCGGTCGAGCTCGTCGATTTCGAATCCCTGCCGTCCCTGCCCCGGGATTGCGCCGAGGTGTACTGCTGCGTGGGCACGACCATCCGCGTTGCCGGATCACAGGAAGCCTTCCGGCGCGTGGACCACGACTATCCTGTCGCGCTGGCGGAACGCGCCCGGGCCGCGGGCGCGCGGCGGTTCCTGATGGTTTCCTCGCTGGGCGCGGATTCGCAATCGACGAACTTCTACCTGCGGGTGAAGGGCGAGACGGAGCGCGACATCGCCGCCCTCGGTTTGCCGCGTCATCTGTTCTTCCGGCCGTCCCTGCTGCTCGGCGAACGCCGGGAGCACCGGCGCGGCGAGCGCATGGCCATTGTCGCCAGCCGCTTCCTGGTGCCGCTCATGGTCGGTCCGATTCGCAGATACCGGCCCGTCGAGGCGGATGTCCTCGCCGCCGCGATGGTGCGGGCAGCCAGCCTCGACCTGCCTTCCGGGGCCATCGAGTCCGACCGCATCGCGGAACTGGCGCACGGCTGACAGGCCAAAAAAAGCCGGCCAGGTTCGGCCGGCTTTCGTGCGGCCGGTGAGTCCTTATGCGGCCACGGCGCGCACGGGTTGCAGCCGGGTGGGCTGCGCGGCATAGGCGTGGTAGGCCGCGGCCTCCGCCTCGCCGAACTTCACCTTGATGCCCATGTCCGTGAACACCGTTTCCAGCGCGCACAGGCTCAGCATCACGTTTTCCATCTTGCAGGAGTAGCCCATCAGGCCGAAGCGCCAGATCTTGCCCGCGAGGTCGCCCAGGCCGGCGCCGATCTCGAGGTTGTAGTCGGCGAGCAGGCGGCGGCGCACTTCCTTCTCGTCGATGCCGGAAGGCACCAGCACCGCGTTCATCTGCGGCAGTCGGTACGGCTCATCGACCAGCAACTTCATGCCGAAGGTTTCCAGGCCGGCCTTGAGCGCCTTGTGGTTGCGCTGGTGGCGGGCCCAGGCATTCTCCAGCCCCTCCTCGCGCAGCATCAGCAGGGCTTCGTGCAGCGCGTACAGCGAGTTGGTCGGGGCGGTGTGGTGGTAGGTGCGGTTGGTCTCCCCCCAGTAGCCCAGCAGGAGGTTCAGGTCCAGGAACCAGCTTTGCGCCTTGTTCTTGCGCGCCTTGGTCATCTCGGCCACGCGGTCGCTGAAGCTGACGGGAGACAGGCCGGGGGTGCAGGACAGGCACTTCTGGGTCGCGGAGTAAACGGCGTCGATGCCCCATTCGTCGGTGAGCACCGGGGTGCCACCCAGCGAGGTGACCGCGTCCATGATGGTCAGGGCGCCGTGGCGGCGCGCGATTTCGGCCAGCGCTTTCGCGTCGGATTGCACGCCGGTGGACGTTTCCGCGTGCACGAAGGCGAGCACCTTCACGCCGGGATTGGCCTTGAAGGCGTCCTCCACCTTCTGCGGGTCGATCGGCGTGCCCCAGCGGTCCTCCACCACGATGGCGGTGCCGCCGCAGCGCTGCACGTTCTCGATCATGCGGCCGCCGAACACGCCGTTGCGGCAGACGATGACCTTGTCGCCGGGGTTGACCATGTTCACGAAGCAGATCTCCATGCCCGCGGAGCCGGGGCCGGAAACCGGGAAGGTCAGGGCGTTATGGGTCTGGAAGGCGTAGCGCAGCGATTCCTTCAGCTCTTCCATCATCTCCACGAACACCGGGTCGAGGTAGCCGATGGTGGGCTTGCCCATCGCGGAGAACACCCGCGGATGGATCTCCGACGGGCCGGGGCCCATCAGGTGGCGCTGCGGGGGGTAGAAGGACGAGATCTTTTTCTTCGGTGCGAAATCCTGGCTGGCCATGTCGGTTCTGCTCCGGCGGGTCGTTTTTATCGGGTTCCGGCGGGCCTGCGGGACCCGCCATTAAAGAGGTGCGGAGTGTACCAAGGCGGGGCCCTCCGGCCAAGCCGAGTCTGCCTAAAAAATAGGCATGTATCCCCTCACGGCAAGTTTCGCGAAAAGATTGACACGGAGGGGCACCTGCCACAACATGCGCGCCGTTTGTAAGAAGGTGGAGTGCCGGGGAAGTGAGCCCCGCGCCAGGGTCTTAGGAGGACTAGGCGGCTACCTGCGCACCCCGTAAGTGCTGGAAAAGGCGGGGCGCTGGCCGCAACTAGGTTACTGCTTCGTCTTTACGACGATGGGGAAAGCCCGAATGCCGTATTGCTTGGCATAGATCTTTCTTCCCTTCACCGTAATGGAGGCCACGAACTTGATTTCGTGACCCGCCGGCACCGGCAGATCTAGTCGAAGTTGCTTTGCCATAAGCATCACCTCCTTCTACCGGGAGGCAGTACCAAGCCGTTAACTTGGTGCCCGGTTGTTAGGTTGGGAAATGCAGACAGCGCCCCGTAAAACGGGTGCCACTCCAGGCCATGTTGAGGGTTCGTTCTGAGGCGCCCTCTCAACATGGCCTTTTTCTATTCGGGCTGCGCGTCGGTGGCGTTGACCACGCAGCCGCTGTACTAGAGCCTCATCGGGGTTCTCCCTGTGCGGTTCCGTTAGGCAATCTGTTGCTGCTTCCGCATGCGGGCGATGTATGCGTCAAGCATCGTCTTGAGCATCTCCCAATCGTCGTCTTCAAGGTCTTTGGGGATGGTGAATACCGCGCTCGGCTTGCCGGGGATGGGAATTTGGAACCGCATGACGTCGTCCGGCACTTCTTCCTCCTCCTCGTCCAGAACCTCGTCGTACTCGTCGGTGTCGGACTTCTTGCGCGGCCCACGCTTCGGGCCGGTCTTCGCCACCGGCGGGGGTTTGATATGCGGCGACACCTTGATACCGGCCGCCTTGGCCGCTTGAAGGAAGAAGGCGATGCCCTTCGCCAGCGTGCTCCCGCTAACCCCGAGCAGCCGGAATTTCTCGGCCACCTGCTGCCCGGTCGCCTTCTCCAGGTCGAAATCCGGACCGAAAAGGAAGCCATAAGACTGTTCAATCATGGTCTTAATGATGCCTCCCCGGTCCTCGTCAGCCGCCTCCACCAATTGCTTCATCAGCGCAGTCGGTTTAGAATTGGCGTCGATGAGTTTGAGGAATTTCAAGGATGTAACGGTGGCAGACACCTGCGAACCCGACGCCTTGGGCATGATGCTGCGGTCGATCTGCAGCGGAACGCCAGATTCACGCAAACCATTGAGAAAGCTAGTGAAAGTGTTATATCCCAAGTAGGCCGGGGATACTTGTTTGTCAGCTTCGGAAGCCATGGTCAGACCTCATGTGTTGTCCAGACGTTGCAAATCTTATCACGGACATTTGCGGATGCAAATTTCTTTTGCAAAAGTAGAGGGTCACATGGATCAGTATATCAGAGGGCAGAAGGTTCTCGTCCAAACGGCAAATCGGGGACGGGTGGAATTGCTTGTCTGGGAGGAGGCGGGAGAAAGCGTCTATCTGTGCTCCGAGCAGCAGTTCGACGCCCTGAGTAAAGGATGGGACGCCCCGCAGCCCATCGCTTTTCCGAAATCTGATATTGCGGCGGTATAGATGAAGGCGAAGAAGGCGAAGCCGAAGAAGCCGGTTCAGCCTGCCCCGAAGAAAGAGAAAGCTCCCGAGGGAAACCGGGAGCGCTTCGACCAGTTACTGGATGATGCGGTGCTGGGTGTTAGGAAGAAATAGGCTTGCTGATCTGAGCAACGAGCCTCTGGAACATCTCGGCAGGTGCCTGCCGGTTGTTGTACCGGAACGCGAATTCATCCACGTACTTCTGCAGGTACTTGTGCGACACCGCGACATGCGTGCTGCCAATGCCGCGCTTCAGGTGTGACCAGAACCCTTCGATCCTGTTGGTGTGATGGACGCCTGCGACCCATTCCTCGTCGGTGTGATTGACCGCACCGTGGTTGTAGCCGACTCGATTGAGCAGCTTGTAAGCAGAGAGCGTGTCGGTGCTCACCGTCGAACCGCGCTTGATGTTCTTGGCGATGATCGGGAGCAGCGTAGTTTGCTTTGCATTCTCGATGACTTGCCCTTTGAAGGGGCCGCCACGTTGCACCATGCCCATGACCACAGCCTTGTTGCCTACATAGCGGCGGCCCTTACCCTTCACCTTGCCGCCCACGTAGGTCTCGTCAATCTCAACATGCCCTTCGAGCGGGCCAGGGTTGTTCGCCTTGTCCCTGGCGGCCATTAGTTCGCGGAGTTGGTGCCCAATGCGCCATGCGCACTTGTAGGTAACGCCAAGTTGGCGTTGCAGTTCCTTGGCCGACACGCCGTTGCGCGTGGAGGTCATGAGATACATGGCATGGAACCACAGGGTCAGAGAAGTGGTGGACTTCTCGAAAACGGTGCCGGCGCACGGATAAATATGGCAACCCTCTTTGCAGGCGTAGGCGCGGCGACCGGCAATCCGAGTCAGCTTCCCGGTAACGCCGCAGTTCGGGCAGGCCTCGATATGGCCGTAGCGCCTTTGCAGGATGGCGTCCAGGCAGGCGTCATCGTTGCTGTACTGGGCTTGGAACTGCTTGAAGGTGTATTTCTCGGCCATGGCGTCGTTCTCCTATGGCCTCTATCTTCCTGATTCTTGTACTTGCTGTCAAGGGATACATGCCAAAAAATAGGCAGACCGGTGCCGGTTCGATACGCCCTTGCTGACGGAGCAGGAAGGCAGGGCCAGCGCCAATCCATGGTCATATGAGAAGCCAGCGCTAACTTTCTATCTTTTCATACCTGCACCCAACACAGAGGCACAGAGGACACAGAGGGCGCAGAGAAAACCGGCAAGAGAAACTGAACGGGGACCGGTCGCCAGTGCGGATTCCCCATTGCCGAGCCGGGTACACGGCCAAGCCAATTCCTTGTACTGCTTTTCTCTGTGTCCTCTGTGCCTCTGTGTTAGGTGCAATCAGTAGAGGAGGAGACGATCAGGAGTTCTCCGCCTTGCGGCTGACGGGGAGCTGGATCAGCTTCGCCGAGAAGTCTTCCTCGTCGAAGGCGATGTCCCCGTCCACGTACGACTCGGCCTGGGTCTTGAGGCCGAGGAAGTCGAACTGCTTCGGGTCGAGCAGGTGCGAGGGCGAGACCCGCTGCAGGCTGGCGAACATGGTCTCCAGCCGCCCGGGATGCTTTTTCTCCCACTCGCGCAGCATTTCCTTCACCACCTGGCGCTGCAGGTTGTCCTGCGAGCCGCACAGGTTGCAGGGGATGATCGGGAACTCGCGCAGCTTCGCGTATTCCTCCAGGTCCTGCTCCTTGCAATAGGCGAGCGGGCGAATCACGATGTGCTGGCCATCGTCGCTCACCAGCTTGGGCGGCATGGCCTTCAGGCGCCCGCCGTGGAACAGGTTGAGCAGGAAGGTCTCGAGGATGTCGTCCCGGTGGTGGCCCAGGGCGATGCGGGTGGCGCCCAGTTCCGTCGCCGCGCGATAGAGCGCGCCGCGGCGCAGGCGCGAGCACAGCGAGCACATGGTCTTGCCTTCCGGGATCACGCGCTTGACCACGCTGTAGGTGTCCTGCTCGATGATGCGGTAGGGCACGCCGAGGGATTCCAGGTAGTCCGGCAGCACGCGCTCCGGGAAGCCGGGATGCTTCTGGTCGAGGTTGACCGCGACGATCCCGAAGTCGACCGGCGCATGCGCCTTGAGGGAAAGCAGGATGTCGAGCAGCGCGTAACTGTCCTTGCCGCCTGACAGGCAGACCATCACCTTGTCGCCTTCGCGGATCATGTCGAAATCGGCAATGGCCTCGCCCACCTGGCGGCGCAGGCGCTTGGCGAGCTTGTTGCCCTCGTAGACCTGTTTCTGCAGCGTCGTCACTATCGGTTCGTTCCGAAGATCTCAAAGCCGACCGCGTCGCAGTCGGGGTACACGTCCGGTTTCTCGCTGGAGACGCGGGCGGCCGTCACGCCGGGGCGCGCGAGGCACAGCGCCAGGATGCGCTCGCAGAACGTCTCCTGCAGGTGGAAATGCGCGCTGTCGGCCAGCGCGGCGATCTCCCGGCGCAGGAAGTCGTAATCGACCGTCTCGCTGATGTGGTCGCGCTGGATGCGGCCCGCCGGCTCGAGGTAGAGGTCGACGTTGATGACCACCCGCTGCCTGGCCTGCTTCTCGAAATCGTGGACGCCGATCGAGATGCGGGTCTCGAAGTTGCGCAGGAAAATTCGGCGGCTGGGCGCCAGCGCGACCTTGCCGCGTTCCAGCACCTCAGGCTTCGAACTGGACATCGCGCCGCATCCCCCACAAGTGCTGCCCGCCGTCGACCACCAGCGTCGTGCCGGTGAGCGCGCGCGCGCCCACGACGTACTTCACCGCCCCGACCACGTCCTCGACGTCGGAGCTTCGTCCCAGCGGGGCCATGCGATGCGCCTTCTCGAAGCCCGCCACGGTCTGCTCGCCGCTTACCAGCGTGATCCCCGGCGCGACGCCGCAGACGCGCACCTTTGGCGCCAGCGCCATGGCCAGCATGCGCGTCGCGCCTTCGAGGCCGATCTTGGCGACGGTGTATGACAGGAAGTCGGGATTGAGGTTGAACACTTTCTGGTCCAGCAGGTTGACGATGCAGCCCGTCGCGCCCCCGGGCAACTGCTTCGCGAAATCGCGGGCGAGCAGCAGCGGCGCGCGCAGGTTGACGTTCATGTGCTTGTCCCAGTGCCCGGGCTCAAGGCTTTCCAGCGTGTCGTTCTCGAACAGCGACGCGTTGTTCACCAGGCAGGACAGGGCGCCCAGGCGATCATTGCACTGGGCGACCAGGCGGCCGGCCTGCACGGCGTCCCCGAGGTCGCAGGCAACGGCCACCGCCCGGCGGCCGAGTGCGGCAATCTCCCCGACCACGGCCTCGGCCTCAGCGCGGGAGTGGCGGTAGTGCACGGCGATGTCCCAGCCGTCGCGCGCCAGGCCGAGCGCGATGGCGCGGCCGAGGCGCTTGCCCGCGCCCGTGACCAGTGCCCGCCGGATGTCGCCGCCGTGTTCCATGTCGTCGTGGTTGCGCGTCGCGCAACGCCCGTAGTTGAATGGCGATTGTAGCCCAAGCCCCCTGCCTTCCCGCCCGTGGCGCCCCCCATTTCCCCCCCTCTTTCCCCGGAACTGCCCGCGCCGGACGCCGAGGCGATGCGCCATGGCGACCGGCTGCGCGAGCGCATCGCGAAGGACGTAGCCGAGGCCGGGGGCTGGATCAGTTTCGCGCGCTATATGGAGCTGGCGCTCTACGCGCCGGGCCTCGGCTACTACGTGGCGGGCGCCGCCAAGCTGGGCGAGGCGGGCGATTTCGTGACTGCGCCGGAGATCTCGCCCTTGTTCGGGGAGACGCTGGCCGGGCAGGTCGCGCAAGGGCTCGGCGCCCCCGCGGACGAGGTGCTCGAGCTCGGCGCGGGCTCCGGGCGCCTGGCGGCGCATCTCCTGCTCGAGCTGCAGGCGCAGGATCGCCTGCCGGCGCGCTACCTCATCCTGGAAATCAGTCCCGAACTGGCACAACGCCAGCGGGCGCTGCTGTCGCGCCTGTGCCCGGCGCTGGTCGGACGGGTGGCCTGGATCGATGCGCTGCCCGACCGCTTCGAAGGCGTGATCGTCGCCAACGAGGTGCTCGACGCCCTGCCGGTCCATCTCGTGCACTGGATGCCCGACGGCCTGTTCGAGCGCGGAGTCGCATTGCGCGAAGGCGCTTTCGCGTGGGAGGACCGGCGGCTGCGCCCTGGCGCACTCCAGGACGCGACGAAGGCCCTGCCGGTCACGCCGCCGTACCTGAGCGAGATCTCGCTGGCCTCGCGCGCGCTCGTCGGCGCGCTGGCGGACTGCCTGCAGCGCGGCGTGCTGCTGCTCGTCGACTACGGCTTCGGCCGGCGGGAGTATTACCACCCGCAGCGCGCCCAGGGCACGCTCATGTGCCACTACCGGCATCGCGCGCATGCGGATCCTTTCCACCTGCCGGGCCTGCAGGACATCACGGCCCATGTCGACTTCACGGCGGTCGCCGAAGCGGGCATCGACGCCGGATTGGATCTGCTCGGCTACACGACGCAGGCGCGCTTTCTCGTCAATGCGGGCTTGCTGCAGCGGCTGGAGCGAAGGGGCGCGGCGAACCCGGCGCGGGAGCCCCTGTCCTACCTGCCGGCAGCGGCGGGCGTCCAGAAGCTGCTTTCCCCCGCCGAGATGGGCGAGCTGTTCAAGGTGATGGCCCTGGGGCGCGGCGCAGTCGCCGCCCCCTCCGGTTTCGCCGGCGGCGACTTGTCGAGGATGCTCTAGCGACGCGATCCAGGACAACGCGGCCGGGCTCGAGGACAAGGCCGCCGCGGCCACCGGCGACGGCGGCAACGGCGACGTGCTCCACCTTTTCGGGCGCATCAATCCCGGCAGGAAAGTCCGCGGCGCCGGCCGCTTGCTTTTGCCATTCCTTCGTGTAACTTCGTGCGCTTTCCCGAAGGAAGCCCCGGCCAGTGCACATCCACATCCTCGGCATCTGCGGCACGTTCATGGGGGGCATCGCGGTCATCGCGAAGCAGGCCGGCCACCGCGTGACGGGCTGCGATGCCAACGTCTACCCGCCCATGAGCACCCAGCTCCAGGCCCAGGGCATCGAGCTCATCGAAGGCTTCGATCCCGCCCAGGCGGCGCTCAAGCCCGACCTGTTCGTGATCGGCAACGTGGTGGCGCGCGGCAACCCGCTGATGGAGGAGATCCTCGACAAGGGGTTGCCCTTCATTTCCGGCCCGCAATGGCTGGCGGAGAACGTGCTGCGCGGGCGCTGGGTGATGGCGGTGGCGGGCACCCACGGCAAGACCACCACGACCTCGATGCTCGCCTGGATCCTCGAGCATGCGGGGCTCAACCCCGGCTTCCTGATTGGCGGCGTGCCGCTCAATTTCGGCATTTCCGCGCGCGCGACGGATTCGGCGTTCTTCGTGATCGAGGCGGACGAGTACGACACGGCGTTTTTCGACAAGCGCTCCAAGTTCGTCCACTACGGGCCGCGCACCGCGATCCTGAACAACCTGGAGTTCGACCACGCGGACATCTTCCCCGACCTCGCCGCCATCGAGACCCAGTTCCACCACCTCGTGCGCACGGTTCCCGGCCAGGGGTTGATCATCGCCAACGGCCGCGAGCAGAGCATGAAGCGCGTGATTGCGCGCGGCTGCTGGAGCAGGGTGGAATGGCTGGGCGTGCCGGAAGGCTGGTTGACCCGGTCGCGCACCGAGCATTCGTTCGACGTGCTGTTCGAAGGCGGGCCGCGCGGCACCGTGCAGTGGGAACTACTGGGCGAGCACAACGAGCACAATGCGCTGGCCGCGCTGGCCGCGGCGCGCCATGCCGGCGTGCCGGTGGCCACGGGCATCCAGGCGCTGGCGGAGTTCCGCAACGTCAAGCGGCGCATGGAACTGCGCGGCAAGGTCAATGGCGTCACCGTGTACGACGACTTCGCCCACCACCCCACCGCGATCCAGACCACCCTCGCCGGCCTGCGCAGCAAGGTGGGCCAGGCGCGCATCCTCGCCGTGCTGGAGCCGCGCTCCAATACCATGAAGATGGGCGTGATGAAGGACGCGCTGCCGGGGAGCCTCGCCGACGCGCAGGCGGTGTTCTGCTACACGAAGGACCTGGGCTGGGATGCCGCCGCCGTGCTCAAGCCCCTGGGCGTGAAAGCGCGGAGCTTCGACAACCTGGAGGCGCTGGTGAAGGCGATCGTGGCCGAGGCGAAATCAGGCGACCACGTGCTGGTGATGAGCAACGGCGGCTTCGGCGGGGTGCACGGCAAGCTGCTGGAAGCGCTGGCGAGATAAAGGCGAACCCTTCTCACCACAGAGGCACGGAGGACACGGAGGGAGAAGCGAAGAACAAGAATGAATGACTTCAAGGTGTGCTGCAGCTCCGGTACCCGCCGAGTTGCTGCGACTCCATGCGCCGCAGGCATCCTTGCTTTTGTGTTGCTCTTCTCCGTGTCCTCTGTGCCTCTGTGGTGACATCGAATTAGACCCAGAGGCTCCTGGGCACGAGGCAATGCACCGTCTTGCGCGTTTCCGAGATGTCGCCGAGCCGCGAATCCATCGTCAGGCTCATCAGGGAATAGGCTTCCACCAGCGACATTTTCTTGCGCTCCGCGATCTGCGTGATCATCGCGAGGGCCGCCTCGTTCATCGCGGTCTGCAGGTCGGGCGAGGTGGCGCTGGTGACGAAGTAGGATCTCGTCTCCTTGAGCGGCCGGATGCCGCGCTTCAGCTTGACGCCCGCCTTCGGGATCATGCAGAAGACCCCCTTCACCTGGTTGACCACTTCGGCGATGCGGCAGTCGTAACGCGTCGCCATCCACTCGTCCACGGTCTCCGGCTTGAGGTCCTGCCTTTCCGCGAGGAAGGCGCGGGTCTCGGCCTTGAGGATCTCCAGCGCCTTGTTCAGATCACGGTCGTAGCCCACCGTGATCCAGTGGGTCGGCGTCTCCAGGCGCGGCCAGGCGAGCGGCCTCTGCTTGATGACTTCGACGTGCAGACGCAGCTCGTTGAAGGCGGTTTCGATCGCGGTGAGGTTGATCTCGCCGTTGCCCTGCGCGGCGTGCGAGTCCCCGCTCCACAACAAGGCGCCCGGCACGAACACCGGCAGGTAGAGCGTCGTGCCTTCCACCATCTCGCGCACGTCCATGTTGCCGCCGAAGGGGCCGGGCGGGACGGTGCTGTATCGGCCCGGTTCCGCGCGCGCCACGCCGAGCACGCCGGGGAAGGGGCGCAGCGGCACCTGGATGCCGGGTGCGAACTGCGTGGTGGCGCGCTTCAGGTCGAAGTAGAAGTAGCGCACCCGGCCTTCCGGAAACCTCTCGGGGAACTGGCCCAGGCCGAGTTCGCCGGGCAGGTTCCAGTTCGCCCCGTAAGGCTTGGGCACGATGCGTTCGATGCGGATCTTGAGCACGTCGCCCGGTTCGGCGTCCTCGATGTAGATGGGGCCCGTGATGGTGTGTGGGCCGCGCCCCGGATAGGCCTTGCGCAGCCGGGTGATCTCCTCGATGGGTACGCCGGGCAGCACCTGGTTGGCGGAGGCCATGAGGGTTTCCATGGCCACACGATCCCCGGAGCGCATGCGCAGCACCGGGGGCTGGGCGTTGTCGAACCAGCCCCACTGGGTCGTCTCGGGGGTCGCGGGCAGGACGTGGACGCCGCCCAGTTGCGCCCCGATCGGGATCGGCGGCTTCGCGGCTTCCTCGGCGTGGAGGCTGTCGGCGAGCCAGGGGGTCGCGGCCAGCGCCCCGGCCTGCGTGAGAAAGCGGCGCCGGGAGGGTTTGTCCATGATGCGCCTCCTGTCATGAAGAGACTTGGGATGCGAACCCCATGGCAAGCGCCATGCCAGGCCGTTTCGCCCGTGTCGAGGGCGATTGCGGGCATCCGAACGATGGCTTTTGTCCCGTCTGCGGGCGTCGGGCACAATGGCGGTGCACGCAGGTTCCCTGGCAATGATCCTTTACATCCACGGCTTCAACAGCTCCCCCGCGTCCCGCAAGTCCCGCCAGCTTCAGGAGCGCCTGGCGGCGCTGGGTCGCGCCGACGAGTTCCGCTGCCCGGCGCTGCCGCATTGGCCCCGGGAAGCGATGGACCTGCTCGAGCGCGAGATCGGCGGCAGCGATCCGCGCCAGGTCACCCTGGTCGGCAGTTCCCTGGGCGGCTTCTACGCCACGTACCTGACGGAAAAAACCGGCGTGCGCGCCGTGCTGGTCAATCCCGCCATCACCCCCCACGAGGGCCTGCGCGCCTACCTCGGGCCGCAAAAGAACCTGTACACCGGCGAAGCCTACGAGCTCACGCCCGCACACCTCGAGCAGATGGCGACGCTGCAGGTGCCGCAGCCGATCCGCCTGGAGAACTACCTGCTCATGCACACCACCGGCGACGAACTGCTCGACTGGCGGGTGGCGGTCGACCACTACCGCGGCTGCCGCAGCGTCGTGGTCCAGGGCAGCGACCACGGCTTCGAGGCGTTCGGAAACTACCTGGACATCGTGCTGGATTTCGCCGGCTGATCCAAGGCGCTGCCTACACCCAACGCAGAGGACGCAAAGGACGCAAAGAAAGGCAAGAACGAATCAGTAAGGGGTTTTCGCAACATGACACAGGGATCTGCTGCGGCAGTCGTCGAAGGCCCGGACCACCCGTTACTCCCGATCCGTCGTTTCCTCTGCGTCCTTTGCGCCTCTGCGTTGGGGGTTGACCTCCGCGTTGGGTGTTGACCTTGGCCGCAACCCTGGTCGCGTATAATCGCGCGCTCGTTTCCCATCCCGCAGTGCCCCCTTTCCCGGCTTTTGCATGAACGTATTCTTCGAAGAGGACGGCGATTTCAAGGCGGGCACCGTGCTCGCCGACAACAACACGTCCCTGCAGGTCGAGACCCAGCACGGCAAGCGCGCGAAGGTCAAGGCGGCGAACGTCCTCATCCGCTTCCAGAACATCCCGCTCGCGCAGTTCATGGCCGGGGCGCAGAAGGTCGCCGGCGACATCGATCCGGGCTTCCTGTGGGAATGCTGCGGCGAAGGCGAGTTCTCGTTCGAGCAGCTTGGGCGCGAATACTTCGGCCACGAGCCCGCCCCGGAGGAAGGCGCCGGCCTGCTGATGCGCCTGCATGCCACCCCGACCCACTTCTACAAGAAGGGCAAGGGCCGCTACAAGGCGGCGCCGGCCGAATCGCTCAAGGCGGCGCTGGCGGGCATCGAGCGCAAGCGCCGGCAGGCCGAGTTGCAGGCGCGTTACGCCGAGCAGTTGTTGCGTTTCGAGCTGCCCGTGGAATTCCCGCCGATGCTGCGCGAATTGCTCTACCGGCCCGACAAGAACGCCATCGAGTTCAAGGCGCTCGAACAGGCGGCGGCCCAGGCGCACCTGACGATCGCGCGGCTGCTGGAGAAATGCGGCGCCCTGCCTTCCAGCCACGACTACCACTACGGCCGCTTCCTCGTCGAATACTTCCCCAAGGGGACGGCGTTCGCCGCCGGCCTGGACGCCGCGGAGCCGCCGGCCCTGCCGCTGTCCCCGGTGGCGGCCTTCAGCATCGACGATGCGGAAACGACCGAGATCGACGACGCCTTTTCCGTCGCGAAGCTCGACAACGGCCACTGGCAGGTGGGCATCCACATCGCCGCCCCGGCGTTGGGCATCGCGCCCGGCTCGCCGCTGGACGACGAAGCCGCGCGCCGGCTCTCCACGGTGTACTTCCCCGGCAACAAGATCACCATGCTCCCGGCCGCGGCGATCGGGCGCTACACCCTGTCGGCGGGCCGCGAATGCCCCGCCCTGTCGATGTACGTCGAGGTCTCCCCCGAGTTCGCCATCGTCGGCACGCGCAGCGTCGCGGAGCGGATTCGCGTCGCCTCGAACCTGCGCCACGACAGCCTGGAGGCCGACTTCCACGAGGAGCGCATCGCCGCCGGCCATGTCGCATTCGAGCACGGGCCCGAGCTCATGTTCCTGTGGAACCTTGCGGCCCGGCTGGAAAAGGCGCGGGGCAAGGAAGAGCCTGCCCTGCAGCGCGCCGACTACAACTTTTACGTCGAGGACGACCGGGTGCGCATCGTCGAGCGCCGGCGCGGTTCGCCGATCGACAAGGTGGTCTCCGAGCTGATGATCCTCGTCAACACGGAGTGGGGCCGCCAGCTCGCCGGCAGCGGCATCCCGGCGCTGTACCGGGCCCAGGCCAACGGCAAGGTGAAGATGTCCACCGTGCCATCGGCCCACCAGGGCCTGGGCGTGGCGCAGTACATCTGGGCGAGTTCGCCGCTGCGCCGCTACGCGGACCTGGTCAACCAGCGCCAGCTCCTGGCGCTGTTCGGCAACGAGGCGCCTCCCTACCCCGCGGGCGATCCGAAGCTGCTCGCCATCCTGCGCGATTTCGAGCTGGCTTACGACGCCTACGCGGAGTTCCAGCGCAGCATGGAGCGCTACTGGTGCCTGCGCTGGCTGCAGCAGGAGGGCGTGGTCGTGGCCCCGGCGGCCGTCCTGCGCGAGGAGATCGTCCGCCTGGAGCGCATCCCGCTGATCGTCAGGGTGCCCTCCGTCCCGCCGCTGCCGCCGGGCACCCGCATCGAGCTTGCGTTGTCGGACATCGACCTGCTGGAGGCCAGCGTGCACTGCGAATTCAAGGGGCGGCTCGACGAGGCGGCCTGAACCCCGCCACGGCTGTCCTTTTGGGGCGCGGCTCATTAGAATTGCGCAACGCCATCCGCCCCGATCGCATTTGCCGGATATCCCGATCAACGCGCTCCAACCCAGAGGCGGTTTCACCGCCAGCCTCGCGGCCGCACCGCCGCCATCGACCGGCGACATCCTGCCGATCACCCTGGCGGTTTCCCTGGTCCTCCACGCCATCCTGCTGCTCATCACGTTTGCGCCGCCGAAGCTCAATCCCGCGAGCTTCGCACCCCAGCTCGACGTGGTCCTGGTGAATTCCAGGGGCGCGAACCGCCCGGTCAAGGCGGATGCACTCGCCCAGGTCCACCTCGACGGCGGGGGCAACACCGAGGCGGACCGCCGCGCGAAGACCAACCTGCCCAAGGTGCCGGACATGGAGTCGGCCCAGCAGGTCCAGCTCTCGGCGAGCCGCGTGCGCCAGCTCGAGCAGGAGGCGCAGCGGCTGCTGCAGCTCGCCCAGAACAGCTCGAACAATGCGGCGGCCACCCATCCGACCCAGGCGCAGCAGCCGCCCGACAAGGTCGAGGACCCGGCCCTGCAGCAGCAGCGCCTCATGATCGCCCAGCTCGAAGCGCAGATCGCGAAGGAGTGGAGCGAGTACCAGAAGATGCCGCGGCGCAAGTTCATCGGCGCCCGCACCGAGGGCGTGGTCTACGCCGAGTACGTGGACAAGTGGCGCCAGCGCGTGGAAAAGGTCGGCACGCGGTACTTCCCGGAAGAGGCCCGGCGCGACAGGATCTACGGCTCGCTGGTCGTGACGGTGCACATCAAGGCGGACGGCAGCGTGGAGAAGATCGACATCGACCGCTCTTCGGGCCACCGCGTGCTGGACGCGGCCGCCCGGCGCGCCATCGACCTCGCCGGCCCTTTCCCCCCGCTGCCCGCCGCCGTGCGCAAGGACTGGGACATCCTGTCCATTTCGCGCACCTTCCACTACACCCGCAGCGACCTCGAGCTGGTCGCGCCCGAACAGTAAGGTCCCGCATGACCGATCGCTACGCCGTGGTCGGCAATCCCGTCGCGCACAGCAAGTCGCCGCAGATCCACGCGGCATTCGCCCGCGAGACCGGGGCCGACATCGAGTACACGCGGCTCCTGGCCCCCCTCGACGGCTTTCGCGCGACCATCGACGCATTTCGCGCGGACGGGGGGCGGGGGGTCAATGTCACGCTGCCCTTCAAGCTGGAAGCGTACGACCTCGCGGACGAGGTTTCGGCGCGTGCCAAGGCGGCCCGGGCCGCGAACTTCCTGAGTTTCGAGCCCGGCCGCATCCGCGCCGACAATACCGATGGCGCCGGGCTGGTGGCGGACCTCACCCGCAACCTCGGGGTGACGCTGGCGGGCCGGCGTCTCCTGCTGCTCGGCGCCGGCGGTGCCGCGCAGGGCGTGCTCCTGCCGCTGCTCGATTGCCATCCGGCCTTCCTTGCGATCGCCAACCGGACCGTGGACAAGGCGCTGCGGCTGGCCGAGAGCGTCCGGCACCTGCGGGATGCCGGCGCCACCGTCGTCTCCGGATGGGGGTTCGCGGACCTGGCCGGCCACGCCTTCGATGTCGTGGTCAACGCCACGGCGAGCAGCCTGCAGGGCGAGGTGCCCCCGCTGCCGGCCGGCGTGTTTGCCGACGGCTCGATGGCCTACGACATGATGTACGGCGCGGAGCCGACCGCCTTCCTGCGGCACGCCGCGGCCCACGGCGCCGCGCGCACGGCCGATGGCCTGGGCATGCTGGTCGAGCAGGCGGCGGAGTCGTTCTTCCTGTGGCGCGGCGTGCGCCCGAGCACCGCGCCCGTCATCCAGATGCTGCGCGGGCGCTGAGCCGTGAAATACCTGTGGCGCTGGTTCGCGCGCGCGCTGCTCGTCGTCATCGCAGCCGTCGTCGTCTACGAGTTCTGGACCTTCGGCCACGTCGTCTGGTGGGTGTGGTTCAACCCGTCCACCAGCGCGTTCATGGAAGACCGGCTGGAAGTGCTGCAGGAAAAGAACCCCGACGCCGAGCTGCGCCACAAATGGGTGCCCTACAACCGCATCTCCATCCACCTCAAGCGCGCCCTCATCGCCGCCGAGGACGCCAAGTTCCTCGACCATGACGGCTTCGACTGGGAGGCGATCCAGAAGGCCTACGAGAAGAACCTGAAGAAGGGCAAGGTGGTGGCGGGCGGCTCCACCATCAGCCAGCAGCTCGCCAAGAACCTGTTCCTCTCGGGCCGGCGCACCCCCTGGCGCAAGGCCCAGGAGGCGCTCATCACGGTGATGATCGAGCACACGATGTCCAAGCAGCGCATCTTCGAGATCTACCTGAACATCATCGAATGGGGCAACGGCGTGTTCGGCGCGGAGGCAGCCGCCCGCTACTACTACCGGACCAGCGCCGCCAACCTCACCGCCGAGCAGGCCGCGCGCCTGGCCGCCATGGTGCCCAGGCCACGCTTCTACGACCGGGTGCGCGCCACCCCGCTGCTCGAGCGGCGCACCTGGATCATCCTCGACCGCATGGGGGATGCGCAGGTACCGTAAAAGCAGAGGAAAGAGGAAAGATAAAAGTGAGGGAAGCGGTGACGCGCATCGACGCCCTGGCTCCTACCTTTCCTCTTTCCTCTTTCCTCTTTCCTCTGTCCCTTGGTCCTTCCGGGTGCCGCGTATAATCGGGCGCATCTCCTGCCGGTCCCGCCATGCTGATCCATCCCCAGTTCGATCCCGTTGCGCTGCACGTCGGCCCGCTTTCGATCCGCTGGTACGGCCTCATGTACCTGGTGGCGTTCATCATCGTGCTCGTGCTGGGGCGCCACCGGATCCGCACGCAGCCATGGCATGGCTGGTCCTCGCGCGACCTCGACGACATCCTGTTCATCGGCGTGCTCGGCGTGGTGCTGGGCGGACGCCTGGGCTACGTGCTGTTCTACAAGTTCGCCGAATACATGCACGACCCCGTGCGCATCCTGTTCCTGTGGGAGGGGGGCATGTCCTTCCACGGCGGCTTCCTGGGCGTCATCCTGGCGATGCTGTGGTTCGCGCGCTCGCGGGGCAAGCGCTGGCTTGCGGTCACCGATTTCGTCGCGCCGCTGATTCCCCTGGGCCTCGGGGCGGGCCGCATCGGCAACTTCATCAACGGGGAGCTCTGGGGCCGCGTCACGAACGCGCCCTGGGCGATGGTCTTCCCGGGCGTGGACAACCTGCCGCGCCATCCCTCGCAGCTCTACGAGTTCGCGCTCGAAGGGCTGGTGCTGTTCGCGCTGGTCTGGGGCTACTCGCGCAAGCCACGGCCGCTCGGGGCAGTGTCCGGCCTGTTCCTGATCGGCTACGGGGCACTGCGGTTCCTGGTCGAGTACACGCGCGAGCCCGATGGCTTCCTCGGCCTGCTGGCGCTGGATTTTTCCATGGGCCAGTGGCTGAGCCTGCCCATGATCGCGGCCGGGATCGGCCTGCTCGCCTGGGCCCACCGGGGTAAGGCCGGGCGGCGCACCGAGGACCGCATGGTGGCGCCGAAGCCGCGCCGGGGAAAGGGCCGGAAGGCTAGTTGAACTCGCGCCGGTCCGCCGGCGACTTGACGGCGAAAAAGCTGCGCCGGTTGAGCAGTCGGCGGAAGTTGTCGAGCGACAGCAGGTGCGCGTAAATGCGCTCCATCGCGCCCGCGTCGAACAGCCTGCGGGTGACGGCGCAGGCGGAGGACTCCAGCCTTTCCTGCGCCACGCGGTACATGCCTTCCAGTTGCAGCGTGAAGCCATCGACCTCGGCCTTCATGGTGAAGGGCTCGAGCAGGTCGAATTCCTGCAGCAGCCCGCACATTTCATCCGCGCGCAGCAGGTCCGCCTCGAAATCCGTGATCAGGCGCTCCAGGGTCCTCCAGTGCGCCAGCGGGTTGCCGCCCTTGTCGTAGAGCGGCTCGCCTTCCTCGTGCAGGGCCCCGGCCTCGACGCAGACCACGCGCTCGCGGCGCTCCTCCCCCTCGACGGCCAGCCGCGACATGCAGAAGGGGTAACGGCGCACGTAAGCCGGCAGGTAGACGCGCCGGTCCCAGGCCCCGTCGCTCAGCATGAACAGGTTCTGGCGCGGCTGCATGCCCAGCGCGGCCACCGCGTTGAACCGGTCGCCGTGGCGGATGAACACCAGCGGGTAGTCGCGGCTCGCCGGGCCGAACTCCGCAAAGCTGATCGGCAGCGCGTGCAGGCGGGAGAAGGAAGGCGGCGCCATCCCGGCCGGCGGCAGGATCACCCGATGGTGTTTCTGCAGCGGCGAGATCTGGTCGTAGCCCGCGGGCGGATTGATTTTCATGGATTTTGGGCGCAGAGCTTGCAGTATAATGGCGCCCTGCCGGTTGGCACCACCGCCGCGACCGGCACAGGATTCGGGGATGTAGCTCAGCTGGGAGAGCGTCGCGTTCGCAATGCGAAGGTCGAGGGTTCGATCCCCTTCATCTCCACCAAATAAGAACAGGGGCCTAGTGCCCCTGTTCTTATTTGTGAGTTCGAAGGGTTGAGATCCCTCTGGTTCGAAAACAACATCCGGGAGTTTCAGTGGAGACTAATGCGCCCTGGCGCGTTACGTCGGAGCTACCAGCCGATCACCGATCGGCTGGGACGCCGGCAAACCCGAGATTGCCGGCGGTCCTGAAACGCATGCGTTTCTGGATGGGCGGATCGTAGAGGCTATTCGATCCGCACACAACCCCTTCATCTCCACCAACCAAGAAGCCACCCTCCGGGGTGGCTTTTTCATTTCCCCGACCTTGTCTCCGGCACCATCACGATCCATCCCTCCAGCGGATCGATGATCCCCGGCAAGCCGTAGTTCTTCCCTCGCCGCCGCCAGGCCCACGCCGCCTGCATCGCGCAAAGCACGGCATCGAGGCGATCTCCGGTCGCATCGGCCACCAGCGATCGCGACAATGCCGCAGGAGCGTGCAGCGCGAACCCGAACGGATTGTCAAAGGAAGCGAGCTTTCGGACCATCGCCGCCCGTGCCTGCCTGCGCGTCGGCGTCTGCTTGGCGACGGCGTCGTTCTTGTACGAGCCCGCCCCGAGCCGCCGCGCGGAGTAGCCGGGATAGGCCTCGAAGGCCAGGCGTTGCGGGTCGCCTTCCCTCAAGCCGGGGATGCACACGCCGGCTTCCAACAGGCGGATCGCGCCTTCGAGGAACATCAGCGCCACGGGCGGGTTCACGAGCTTGAGCGGGCTGTGGGACCGCGCGGGCAGGTCGGCGGCACGATGCGCGTAGCGGTTGCCGGCCGGGCGCCGCTCGCGATGGCCGTCGAGGGCGGCGCGAAAGGCTTCCCGGCCCATGGCCGCGCAATGGCGCACGAGGCCTTCCCAGGTCGCGGGCCACCCCAGGTCGAGGACTGCGCTGCGCGGCAGGCCGAAGGGAAAGTCGAAGCCCGCGATCCAGGGCCCCTCGCGACGCAGCCACGCCTCGAAACCTGGCCAGTCGTCGTGCGACTCGATGGCGTCGAGCAGGAAAGCCGCGCCGCGCAGGCGGCCCGAGGCGATGGTGACGGGCTTGCGCGGCCGGGGCCGGCTGGTGAAGTCGACGCCGCAGATGCGCCAGCCGCGGGCCGCGCTCACCCGAGCGCGGCGATCTTTTTTTCCACGCGGCGCGCGAAGACTTCCATTTCCTTCGCCGCCTGCTTGTCGCCGCGCTTCTCCGCCACCTCGATGCCGCGGCGCCAGGTGTGGAGGGCTTCATGGAGGATGTCGTTCTCCGCGAGCGCCATGCCGAGCACCTTCCAGGCCGCGGAGTAGTCGGGGTCGAGCTCGATCGCCCGCTTCAAGTGGAAGACGCTCACCCAGCGCTCGCCGAGCTTGAAATACTCGGTGCCCAGGCTGAAGCGCAGCAGCGCGGACTCCTTGCCCTGCGCAAGCAGCTTCTCGAGGTTGAGGATGACGGATTTGGCGTCCACGGCTAGAGCTCGATGCGCGTGCCGAGTTCGACGACGCGGTTGGCGGGGATCTTGAAGAAGGAGGTCGCGCTCGAGGCGTTGCGCGACATGACCGCGAACAGCTTCTCGCGCCACAGGGCCATGCCCGGGCCCACCTTGGGGATCAGGGTCTGGCGGCTCAGGAAGAACGAGGTCTCCATCATCTCGAACTTGAGGCCCTTGTCGTTGGCAAGCTCGAGCGCGCGCGGCACGTCGGGCTCGTCCTTGAACCCGTAATGCACGACCATGCGGTAGAAATCCGAGCCCAGG
>DASZQJ010000064.1:0-2783 GCA_035549715.1 Burkholderiales bacterium | reverse complement strand
CAGCGGCGGCCCCGCCAGGAAAATGGTGCCCTGGTTGCGCACGATGATGGACTCGTCCGCCATGGCGGGCACGTAGGCGCCGCCGGCCGTGCACGAGCCCATCACGCAGGCGATCTGCGGGATGCCCGCCGCGGACATGTTGGCCTGGTTGTAGAAGATCCGGCCGAAGTGGTCGCGGTCCGGGAACACCTCGTCCCAGGTCGGCAGGTTGGCGCCGCCCGAATCGACGAGGTAGATGCAGGGCAGGCGGTTCTGTTGCGCGATCTCCTGGGCGCGGACGTGCTTTTTCACCGTCATCGGGAAATAGGTGCCGCC
This sequence comes from Burkholderiales bacterium, assembly GCA_035549715.1. Taxonomy (GTDB): domain Bacteria; phylum Pseudomonadota; class Gammaproteobacteria; order Burkholderiales; family JACQAP01; genus JACQAP01. The sequence continues at coordinate 2,468 of DASZQJ010000064.1, read as the reverse complement.
CTTGACCGTGGCGTCGTTGGCCACCACCACGCATTCCCGGCCCGCGATGCGGCCGATGCCGGTGATGATGCCCGCCGCGGGGACCTGGTTGCCATACATGTCCCAGGCCGCGAGCTGCGACAGTTCGAGGAAGGGCGAACCCACGTCCAGCAGGCGCCGCACCCGCTCGCGCGGCAGCAGCTTGCCGCGCGCGAGGTGCTTCTCCCGCGCCGCCTCGCCGCCGCCCAGCCTCACCTGGTCCATCTTCGCCCGCAGGTCGGCCACCAGGGCGGCCATGGCCTCGGCGCTCGCCTTGTAGTCCGCGCCGCGCGGATTGACCTTGCTCTGGATGACGCTCATGGCTTCACGCCGCCTTGACCGGCAGCGGATGGCCCGGCAGCAGGTCGTAGGGATGCTTCCAGCGCGGCAGCGCGCGCAGGCGCGCCAGCCAGGCGTCGATGTTGGGGTAGGTCTTCCAGTCCACGCCCAGCTCCTCGTCGAAGAACAGGTAACCGCAGAGCGACAGGTCGGCGATGGTGGGATGCCCCGCCGCCACGAACGCGCGCCCGGCGAGGTGCGTGTCGAGGATCTTCCAGGCGGCCTGCGCGCGCTTGCGGAACTCGGCCAGCACCGCGGGATCCGGGTTCGCGGTCAGCTTGTTGAGGAAGCGGAACGTGGCGGTATAGCTGGTCAGCTTGTGGTTGTCCCACAGCAGCCAGCGCAGGATCTCGCGGCGCTCTTCGTCGTCCCGGCCTCCGAACCGCCCCAGCGTCCCTGCGAGGTAGTCCAGGATGACCCCGGACTGCGACAGGCGCCGCCCCTGGTGCTCGAGCACCGGGACTTCGCCCATGACGTTGATCTCGCGATAGGCGGGCGTGCGCGTCTCGCCATTGAAGAAGTCCACGAAGCGCGGCTTCCAGTCGGCTCCGGCAAGCTCGAGGGCAAGCGCGGGTTTGTAGGAGTTCCCCGATTGCGCAAACCCGTAGAGCAGGTATTCCGCCATCACCAGCCCCCGGTCTCGAGCCAGCGCTCGACCTGGGGCAGCCGGTCGCAGCCCCAGAAGGGCTCGCCGTCCACGAAGATGAACGGCGAGCCGAACACGCCGCGCTGGATGGCGGCCTCGGTTTCCTGCCTGAGCTTTTCCTTCATCGCCGGATCGGCGATCACCTCCAGCACCTTCTGCCGGTCGAGGCCGACGCTCGCGGCCACTTCGGCGGTGACCTCGGGACTCGAAATGTCCTTGTCCTCCACCATGTAGGCCCGGTACAGCGCGGCGGTGACCTCTTCCTGGCGGCTGGCGCCCTCGGGCGCCAGCCAGTGGATCACGCGCGCGGGCGACTGGCTCGCGATCGGGAACTTGCTGGGGATGCGCAGCGCGATGCCCATCAGGCGCGCGGTGCGTTCCATGTCGCGGCGGCTGTAATCGCCCTTCAGCGGCACGCTCGGGAGCGGCTGCCCGCCGGTGGCCTTGAAGGCAACACCGAGCAGCATGGGCTTCCACACCACGCCACGGCCGTGCTTCGCCGCCAGCCTGCCGATCTGCGTCGAGGCGAGGTAACCGTAAGGCGAGGCGAAGTCGTAGTAGAACTCGATGGGGGCGGCCATGGCGCGCTTACTTCGGCGGAAACGGCGTGTTGTTGATCTTCGCCACCGCGGGCACCAGCGAGGCGACGAGGTCGTCCGGTCCGCCGAAACCCATGTTCACCGCCTGGGTCAGCGTCTGCAGCGTGGCGGCGGCCATGTTGCCCGACACGCCGGACTCCATGGCCATCTGGTTGTAGTAGCGCACGTCCTTGAGCGCGTTGGCGAGGCCGAACTTCATGCCGGTGTAGTCGCCCTCGACCGCCTTGCCGGCAAGCATCTGGAAGATGCCCGAGTTGGCGGCGCCGGTGGACACGAGGGCGAAGTACTTCTTCGGATCCACGCCCAGCTTGGCGCAGGCCGTCAGGGCCTCGGCGATCAGGCTCATCTGCCCGATCGCGGCGCAGTTGTTGATCAGCTTGATCTTGTGGCCCGCCCCGACGTCGCCGATGTGGAAGATGTTCTCGCAAAAGGCCTTGAGCGCGGGCTCGATCTCCCGGAAGGTCGCCTCGTCGGCGCCGACCATGGTGTTGAGCCGTCCCTGCTCCGCCTCCACCGGGGTGCGCGCCAGCGGCGCATCGGCAAAACGCATGCCCCTGGCCTTGAGGTCCGCGGCAATCCGCAGCGTGGAGCCCGGCATGCTGGTCGACGTATCGACCACGATCTGCCCGGCGCTGCCGGATTCGAGGATGCCGCCCTTGCGATAAACGAGGCCCTCCACCTGCGGCGTGCCGGTGACGCAAAGGAAGATGATGTCGCTCGCCTTGACCAGGCTCGCGACGTCCTTCGCCTCGGTCGCGCCCTGCTTCACGAGGTCCTCCACCGGAGCCCGGTTCTTGTGGCCCAGGATCGTGGTGGGGAACCCCTTCGCCGCCAGGTTCTTCGCCATGCCGTGGCCCATCATGCCC
>DASZQJ010000063.1:0-5927 GCA_035549715.1 Burkholderiales bacterium | reverse complement strand
ATTTCGCGCGCGACGCCCGCACCGGGCTCGACGAGGCGGTGTTGTGCGAATCCAAGACGGTGGCGCACATTTCCGTCATCCTCGACCAGGTGCAGGAGAAGGGCCGCAAGATCCTGCTCACGCGCCTGCTGCCCGAGCAGTTCGAGCAGCTTGCGCAAGCGCACCGGGCGGCGATCGACTACGAGCCCGTGTCGCGCACCGGTTACTTCGGCGGCATGCACGAGTTGCGCACGGAGGTCCAGGTGGCGGTCGTGTGCGCCGGCACGTCCGACGTGCGCGTGGGTCGTGAAGCGGCCCGCACCTTGCGCTATTTCGGCGAAAGCGCGACGGAAATCTGCGACGTGGGGGTCGCCGGGCTCTGGCGGCTGCTGGAGCGCATCGAGGAGATCCGCAAGCATCGCGTGGTCATCGCCGTGGCCGGCATGGACGCGGCCTTGCCGACGGTGATCGGCGGGCTGGTGTCGGGCGCGGTCATCGGCATTCCCACCTCGGTGGGCTACGGGGTGGCGACGGGCGGGCAGACCGCCCTGAATGCGATGCTCGCGAGCTGCTCCTCCGGCCTCGTCGTCACCAACATCGACAACGGCTTCGGTGCCGCCTGCGCGGCATTGCGCATCCTGCGCGCGGCCGCCTGAAACAAAACGCCCGCGGCCTTGCGGCCCGCGGGCGTCTTCCTGCCGCAACTGCCTTACTTCAGGTCGTTCTTGACGGCGTCGAGGCCGGCCTGCGCGCACATGCCGTCCTGCTCGGCCGTCGCGCCCGAAACGCCGATGGCGCCGATGTGCTTGCCGTCCGCGGTCATGATCGGCAGGCCGCCTTCGAACGTGGCGATGCCGGGCACATGGGCGATGCCCGGCACGCGGGTCGCGGCGATCTCCCCGACCTGCTTGGTGGAGAACGGGAAGCCCGCGGACGTCCCGGCCTTCATCTGGGCGATCTCGATGCTCTTCAGGAAGGCGTCGTCCTGGCGCAGGAAGTACTTCAGGTTGCCGCCGTTGTCGACGATGGCGATGTTCATCTTCCAGCCTTCCTGCCGGGCCTTGGCCTCGCAGGCGGCGGCCATTTTCTTGGCGACCTCCAGGGTCAGGTACGGGCGTTGCTCGATGGCGGCGGCGCCGCCGGCCGCGGCCAGCAGCGTGGAGGCGGCGGCGATGCAAATCAGGGTCTTGTTCATGGTTGTTCCTCTCGTAAGGGATGGGCTTTGCGCGGACGAACGCCGCGTCGCGGGATAGGAATGCTACCCGCAAACTTTGATGGTGTCGTTACGGAAAGTTCCCGCGCGCGTCCGCCCATTTACCGGCGGTTACGGGGGTGAACTCGGCAAGGCGCTGCAAGAGGCGCCCAGGCTCGGTTTCCGCGATGACCAGGGCACGATGCGCGGGAGAAATGAAGCCTTCGGCCACGCCGTGATCCAGCATCCGCGCCAGGCCGTCGTAATAGCCGGCGACATTGAGCAGTCCGCAGGGCTTGCGGTGGTAACCGAGCTGCGACCAGGTCAGGACCTCGAAGAACTCCTCCAGCGTGCCGAAGCCCCCCGGCAGGGCGACGAAGGCATCGCACAGCTGCGCCATCATCGCCTTGCGCTCGTGCATGGTCTGCACGACGTGAAGGCGCGTGACGCCGTGGTGCGCGACCTCGCGCTCCACCAGCGAGCGCGGGATGACGCCGATGACCTCCGCCTTCGCCGCCAGCATGGCGTCGGCAAGGACGCCCATCAGCCCGACGTTGCCGCCGCCATACACCAGGCCCAGGCCGCCTGCGGCGAGCTGTGCCGCCATTTCCCGCGCCGCCGCGGCGTACTCGGGGCGCACGCCGGCGTTCGAACCGCAGAACACGCAGACCCGCTTCACAGCAGCATCCACTCCCCGGCGCGATGGTAGATCACGCGGCCCGGCATGCCGATCGGGCCGTCCTCGATCGCGTCATGATCGAAGGGCTGCACGGGCTGCTCGCCCTGCTGGTCGCGCAGCGCGCGCTTCGTGAGCACGAAGGCGCTCACGGGATGGAGCAGGCGGCGCGGGTCCGATGCCTCGGTCCGCAAGGGCTGCACGGCGTCGGCTGTGCCGCCCGGATAGACCAGGATCGCGGTCTTGCCATCCGAGGCGCACAGCACCGCCCAGTCCTGGCGGCCCGCCTCCAGGAACTGCCCGGCGATCGCGTTGTGCGGGCCGTCCCATTTGGTGAACATCGGGATGCGGCAGCCGCGGGACTCGAGGTCGGCGCGCACCGGCGCGGGCAGCTGGCGCAGCTGCTTCGGCTCGAGGTAGCGGAAGTCCGGCCATTCCTTGCGAAATTCCTCCGGGAGGGTCTGCGCCTGCGCCGCAGCGGCGAGCAAGTGCAGGGAGAAGACGGCGAAGACGGGAAGTTTCATGGCGTGCCCCGGCCGGATGGGGATGCCATTGTCCGATAAATCCGTGACGCTCGTGACGGCGTGACGACGTGACTGCCGTAACTGCCGTAACTGCCGTGGCTGTCGTGACGGCGTGACTGTCGTAACTGCCGTGACTGCCGTGACTATCGTGACGACGTGACGATCGAGGAGCACTAGCGCGGTTACGACAGTCACGTCGTCACGCCGTCACGTCGTCACGTCGTCACGGCCCTTCTCAGCCGTGGCCGCCCAGGTAGGCGGCGCGCACTTCCTCGTTGCCCAGCAGCTCCTTCGGCGTGCCTTCGACCTTCATCTCGCCGGTTTCCAGCACGTAGCCGCGGTTGGCCACGGACAGGGCCATGTTGGCGTTCTGCTCGACCAGCATGATGGTGGTGCCGCGCGCGTGGATCTCGCGGATGGTGCCGAACAGCTGCTGCACGATGACGGGGGCGAGGCCCAGCGAGGGTTCGTCGAGCAGCAGCAGCTTGGGCTTGGCCATCAGGCCGCGTGCAACTGCCAGCATCTGCTGCTGGCCGCCGGACAGCGTCCAGCCCAGTGCGTTCTCGAAGGGCTTGATCACCGGGAAGATCTCGAACATCTGGGCGATTTCCTCTTCCATCCGGCTGCGCGCGAGGCGCCCGCGGCTGGAGGCGCCGAGCATGATGTTCTCGCGCACCGTCAGCCCGGGGAAAATGCGCCGCCCCTCGGGCACGTGCGAGATGCCCAGGCGCACGATCTTTTCCGGCGACATCGCGTGGATGGGCTGGCCGTCGAACCAGACTTCGCCGCTTGCCGGGCGCAGCAGCCCGGAGATGGTGCGCAGCGTCGTGCTCTTGCCGGCGCCGTTCGCGCCCAGCAGCGTGACGACCTCGCCCTGCTCCACGCGCAGGCTGACGCCCTTGAGCGCCTGCACGTTGCCGTAGTAGCTGGCGACCCCCTTGAGCTCAAGCAGCGGCATGGCTGTCTCCCAGGTAGGCGGCGATGACGTCGGGGTTGCGCAGGACCTCCTGCGGGGAGCCTTCCGCGATCTTCTTGCCGAAGTTGAGCACGGTGATGCGGTCGGAGACCTTTTCCACCAGGCCCATGTCGTGGTCGATCAGGAAGATCGTCAGGCCGTGGCCGGCGCGCAGCTTCTTGAGCAGCTCGACGAGTTCCATCTTCTCGGTCTGGTTCAGGCCCGCCGCGGGTTCATCCAGCAGCAGGAGCTTCGGATGTCCCGCCAGTGCGCGGGCGATCTCCACCAGCCGCTGGTGGCCGTAGGGCAGGTTGCGCACGATCGCCTCCGCCCGGTCGGCCAGCCCGACGAAGTGCAGGGCCGACATGGCGCGCGCCTTGAGCGCCCCGTGGCCCGGGGCGATCGGGTTGTTGTCGCGCTGGGCGCCGACGATCACGTTCTCCAGCGCCGACATGTTCTGGAACAGGCGGATGTTCTGGAACGTGCGGCCCACGCCGTGCGCGGCGCGCTCGTGCGGCGAGGTCAGCGTGACCTCCTGCCCGTCCACGAAAATGCGTCCGCCGGTGGGCTTGTAGATGCCGTTGACCACGTTGAGCGTGGTCGTCTTGCCCGAGCCGTTCGGGCCGATCAGCGCGTGCACCGTGCCGCGGCCCACTTCCAGGTCGATGCCGTCCACCGCGCGCACGCCGCCGAAGTGCTTCTGCAGGCCCTCGAGCCTGAGCAGGGGCGCGGAATCGCCGGCGGAGACGTCGAGCTCGAGCGGCCTCACCCACGAAACGTCGACCGGCGCGGGCTTGCGGAACCGGTTCCAGGTGTTGCGGATCAGCCCCCAGATGCCCTCCGGCATGAAGACCATGATCAGGATGACCGCCAGGCCGTAGATCGCGAGGTACACGTCCTTGATGAACTGCAGCGAGGGCGGCATCTCCTTGAGCCATTCCGGCAGCAGGATCAGCAGCGTGGTGCCCAGCGCGCCGCCGAAGGGCGATTGCGCGCCGCCCAGCAGCACCATCGACAGGAATTCGATGGCGCGCGTGAAATTGAAGTTGTCGGGGCTGATGTACGCGAACCCGCCGGCATACAGCCCGCCGCCGATGCCGCCCAGCGCCGCGCAGATCGTGAAGGCGGTGACCTTGACCCGCAGCGTGTGCACGCCGACCACCTCGGCGGCCAGCTCGTTCTCGCGCACGCCGCGCATGGCGCGGCCCAGGCGCGTCTTCGGCAGCCACCACACCACGGCGATCATCAGGTAGAGCACCAGCGCGCACAGCAGCAGGTAGGCGCGGTCGTCGGAGAGTTCCTTGCCCAGCACCGAGGGCCGGGGGATGCCGGGAATGCCGTCCGGCCCGTGGGTGAACTCGATCCAGTTCACCGCCACCAGGTCGAAGATCTGCTGGAAGCTGATGGTGATCATCGCCAGGTAGTGGCCGCCCAGGCGCAGGGTCGTGAGGCCGAGGATGCCGCCCGCCAGCGCGGCGACCCCGATGCCGATGGCGAAGGACACCCAGAACGGCAGGCCGTAGGTCACCGTCCCCAGCGCCACGCCGTAGGCGCCGAAGCCGAAGAAGGCCGCCTGGGCGAGGTTGATCTGGCCGGTGTAGCCGAGCACGACCACCATGCCGAGCACGGCGATGGCGTAGGTCGTGGCCTGCATGAACATCGACTGGACGAAATGGCTGACCTCGACGAAGAACGGGATCAGCGGCAGCGCGATCGCCACCGGGACGATCAGGAACAGCCAGGGGGAAAGGCGCTCGCGGGGCGCCTTGGCGGCATCGATGGCGGGGGTCTGGGAGCTCATGGGTCTAGGCCTTTTCGGAAACCTTCTCGCCGAAGAAGCCCTGCGGCCGGAACACCAGCACCAGGAACAGCATCAGGAACGCGTAGGCGTCCTTGTACGGCACGGAGATGTAGTAGGCGGCGAAGCTCTCCACCACGCCGATGAACAGGCCGCCGACGATGGCGCCCTTGACGTCGCCGAAGCCGCCGATGATGGTGGCCGCGAACGCCTTGAGCGCGATGATCGAGCCCATGCCGATGGAGACGAACAGCACCGGGCCGACCAGCACGCCCGCGAGGCCGCCCAGCATCGAACTGTAGATGAAGGTGATGGCGATCATCAGCGCCACCGGGATCCCCAGCAGGCGCGCCATGTCCTTGTCCTGCGAGGTCGCCTGCAGCTTCTTGCCCAGCAGCGTGTGCTCGAACAGGAAGTACTGGAAGGCCACCATCACCATGGTCACCGCCAGGATCACCAGGTACTGGCTGTCGAGGAACACCGAGCCGATCTGCACGCCGCCCTGGATCACGTTGTCCATGCGCCGCGGCTGGGCGCCGAACAGCGCGAGGACGGAGTTCTGCAGGAAGATCGACGCCCCCAGGGTGGAAATGATCACCGGCAGGAAGCCGCGGTGGCGCAGCGGGTAGTAGACGCCGTAGTTGAAGACCAGGCCGAACGCACCCATCGCCACGAGGGCGAGCAGGAAGGACAGCCAGTACGGGTAGCCCAGCCCTGCCAGGAAGGCGACCATGATGTAGGCCCCGAGCATGGCGAAATCGCCCTGCGCGAAGTTGACGACGTTGGTCGCGCGGATGATGAGC